>JBBRPL010000133.1:0-21200 GCA_038228205.1 Chthoniobacterales bacterium | reverse complement strand
TCGGCTGCCGATTTCCGGGCGGTGCGAATGGCCCGGAGAGCTTTTGGCGTCTGCTCGCGGACGGCGTCGATGCCATCAGCGAGATTCCGTCGGATCGCTGGAAGCTCGAGGGATTCTACGATCCCGTGCCGTGCCTCGTCGGGAAATCCATCTCGCGCTGGGGCGGATTCGTGGCCTCCATCGATCATTTCGACGCGGGTTTTTTCGGCATCTCGCCGCGGGAAGCGGAGTGCATGGACCCGCAGCATCGGCTGCTCCTCCAGGCGGCGTGGGAAGCGCTGGAAGATGGCGGCGTGAAGGTCACGGGCGGGATGCCAGCCGGAGTCTTCGTCGGCATCTCCACCAACGACTACGCGCAACTCCAGTTCACGGCCCACGATTTCCGGGCGATCAACCCTTGGACCGCGACGGGGGTCGTAGCCAGCATCGCGGCGAATCACATTTCCTACAGCCTCAATTTGCACGGCCCGAGCTTCGTCGTGGACACCGCCTGTTCGTCGTCGCTCGTCGCGGTGCATCTAGCCTGCGCGAGCCTGCGCAAGGGTGAGTGCCCGGTGGCGCTGGTCGGCGGGGTGAATGCCATTCTCTATCCGGGACCCTTCGTCAGCTTCAGCCGCAGCGGGATGCTTTCGCCCGATGGTCGCTGCAAGGCGTTCGATGCCCGGGCCAATGGCTTTGTGCGTGCCGAAGGCGTCGGCGTGGTCGCGCTCAAGCCGCTGTCGGCGGCCATCGCGGATGGCAACCCGATCTACGCGGTCATCCGTGGGACCGCGATCAATGAGGATGGCCGGACGAATGGACTCGCCCTGCCCAGCGCCGCGGGTCAGGAGGCCGTGGTGCGCGCGGCGTGCCGCGAGGCCGGTGTGGCGCCCGGCGAGGTGCAATACGTCGAGGCGCACGGGACGGGAACCGCGGTCGGCGATCCCATCGAGTTTGCGGCCCTCGGCGCGACGGTCGGTGCGGGTCGCGATCCTCAGCACGCGTGTGTCATCGGCTCGGTAAAAACGAACATCGGCCACCTCGAAGCGGGCGCCGGAATCGCCGGCCTCATCAAGACCGCGCTGTCGCTTTTCCACGGTCAGATCCCGCCCACCCTGCATTTCCAAACTCCGAATCCACAGCTTGATTTCGCGCCGGGGAATCTGCGGATTGCGCGCGAGTTGGAGACGTTCCCGTCGCTCGGAAAGCCGGCGCTCGCGGGGGTGAACTCGTTCGGCTTCGGCGGCGCCAACGCGCATGCGATCCTCGAAGCACCACCCCTGCGCCCGGGTTCCGGACCCACACCGGCTGGCGCGGTGGAGAAGGCGTGCTTGCTCACGCTCTCAGCGCGGAGCGAGGCGGCGTTGCGCGAACTCGCGGCCAAACACGCGACCTTCCTCGCGGCGAACTCGTGGCGATTGAGCGATGTCTGCTTCACGGCGGGAGCACATCGGACGCATCACCCTTACCGCCTCGCTGCGGCAGGCGTGGATGCGGCGGATTTGCGGGAAAAGCTCGCGGCGTTCGTTTCCGGCGAAAGCCGCGCCGGACTGTCCGCCGGTCACGTGCTGGGCGATTCACCCGCACCGGTCTTCGTCTTCTCCGGTCAGGGACCGCAATGGTGGGCGATGGGGCGCGAGTTGCTCGCGGAAGAGCCGATCTTCCGGGAGAAGATCGAGGAGTGCGACCGGCTCATCCGCGAGTGGGGCGACTGGTCGCTGCGCGGGGAACTCGAGCGCGACGAAGCCACCTCGCGGATGCAAGACACCGCGATCGCGCAGCCCGCCATCTTCGCGCTGCAGATGGCGCTGGTCGCGCTCTGGGAGAGTTGGGGGATCCGGCCGGCGGCGGTCGTCGGCCACAGCGTGGGCGAAGCTGCGGCGGCATGCACGGCGGGAGTGCTCACCTTGCGCGACGCCATGCACACGATCTTTCAGCGAGGCCGCTGCATGAGCCACGCCGCGGCCGGGGGTCGCATGCTGGCCGTCGGGCTATCGCGCGCGGCAGCGGAAGAGTGGCTGAAGGGCCACGAAAAAGACGTGACGATCGGCTCCGTGAACAGCCCGCGCTCGGTGGTCCTCTCCGGGCGGGGTGACGTGCTGGAACCGCTCGCCGAGTCGCTCGCCGCGCGCGGGATCTTTTGTCGATTCCTCGCGGTCAACTACGCCTTTCACAGCCCGCAGATGGACCCGATCCGCGAGGAACTCCTGCGCTCGCTGGGCAAGTTTGCGACCCACCCGGCCAGCGTGCCGGTGTTCTCGACGGTCAGCGGCATGGCGATGGCGGGCGACGCCTTTGGTCCCGGTTATTGGTGGTTCAATGTGCGGCAACCCGTGCGCTTTGCCGCGGCGATGGACGCGTTACTCACGCGTGGGCATCGGGTGTTTCTCGAGATCGGGCCGCACCCGGTTTTGGCCAGCGCGATGCTGGAATGCGTGCATCATCACGGTGGCTCCGCGACGATCCTGCCTTCCCTGCGCCGCCTGGAGTCGGAGCGCGTGACCTTGCTGGGTTCGCTCGGAGCGCTTCACGTTTTGGGGAATGAAGTGAACTGGAAGACGCTGTATCCGGCGGCGCTCGCGGTGCGGCTCCCTTCCTACCCCTGGCAGCTTGAGCGCTATTGGCACGAGTCCGACGAGTGGGCCGCCTCGCGTCTGGCCCGACCGGCTCATCCGCTGCTCGCACGCGCCATCAAGACCGCGCTGCCGACCTGGCAGACGGCGCTCGATCTGGAGGCGCTCCCCTGGCTCAAAGATCATCGCGTGCAGGGCGCGCAGATTCTTTTCCCTGCAGCAGGTTATCTCGACATGTCGCTGGCCGCCGCGGCCATCCTCTTCCAGGGAAAGCCAGCCGTGATCGAGGACGTCGATTTTCACACCGCGCTCGTCCTGCCGGAAACCGAGAAGGCGGTGTGCCTCCAGTGGAGTTACGATCCGCGCGACGCCGGATTTTCCATCAGCAGCACTCGGGATGGAACGGAGTGGACCACGCACGTCGTGGGCCGCCTCCGTGCGGGGACCGAAATGGAGTCGGTGACCTCGATCGAGGAACTCCGCGCCACTTTCACCGAGGAGGTTTCCGGTGAAGAGAGCCGGCAAGGATTCTCCGCGGCCGGGCTCGACTTCGGACCCACCTTCAGCGGACTGCAGACCGTCTATCGGCGCGACGGCGAAGCGCTGGGCCGCGTGGTTCTTCCCGATGGGCTCGAGGCCAGCAGCTACCAGATTCATCCCGGCCTGCTCGACTCGTGTTTGCAAGTCATCGCCCACACCTTGCCGACCGAGTTTGCCCGGCAGTGCCGGCTCTCTCTCCCCGTGCAGGTGGAGCGAGTGCGGTTCATCGCCCGTCCTGGCGCCGTCGTCTGGGGACGGGCGCGGCTCCTTCGCCACGGTGGGACGAGCTTCGTCGGCAACATCGACATTCTCGATGAGCAAGGGCGCCTCCTCGTCGCCATCGAAGGCTATCGCTGCCGGGTCATGCTGGCGGATCGCGAAGATCCGGCGAACGCGGATGACTGGTGTTACGAGTTTCAATGGAAGCGTAAATCTGCTGAGCCACAGGCGGGAGCGATGACTCACTCAGGCCACGAAGCGCGCGCGGCGAACTGGCTGCTCCTCGCGGATCGGAGCGGTGTGGGGAGCGCTGTCGCCGCGCAGTTGGCCGCGCGCGGCGAGGGTGTCGTCGCCGCTTTTTCCGGGACGAGCTACCGATGTCGGAACGCGGGCGAATATGAGATCCGACCGGAGTCTCGCGACGACCTGCAACGCCTCTTCGCGGAACTCCGGAGCCTCGCCTTTCCCGAAATCACCGGCGTCATCCATCTCTGGAATCTCGATGCCAGCGAGCCGGCCGCACTGGACGCGGCGGCGCTGCTTCGCGCGGAAGAGGAAGGCTGCTACAGCATCGTGCCGCTGGTGCAGGTGCTGACTCAGGAGCAGGCGCCACCGCGTCTGTGGTGCGTGACTCGCGGCGCTCAACCGGTGCGGCCGGACGATCCCATCGCGGTCGCGCAAGCTCCCATCTGGGGCGTCGGTCGCGTCCTGCTCAATGAACATCCAAAGCTCCGCTGCCGCCTGGTGGACCTGTCGCCGACCGGATTTGAAAGCGCCGCCGCGACCTTGCTCGAAGAGCTGAACATCGACGATGGAGAGGAAGAGGTCGCGTATCGCGAGGAAGCGCGGCACGTGCATCGCCTCGTCAAAATTTCTGCCGCGCAACTCCCCGGACGTTCCGCGCCCGAAGACTCGCCGGCGAGCTACCGCCTGGAACTCGGGTCGATCTCCAGCATCGATCAACTCGCCTTCCACGCGCGCCCCAGCCGCTCACCGGACGCGGGTGAAGTGCAGATCGAAATCGAGGCGGCCGGCTTGAACTTCCGCGACGTGATGAAGGCGCTCGGCATTTACCCATCGGAAGACGATGCGGACAGCCTCCTCGGCGACGAGTGCTCCGGGCGGATCACGGGGGTGGGGGAAGGCGTCGCGGATTTCCAAGTCGGCGACGAAGTGCTCGCGATGGCGCCCGGAACGTTCAGCTCGCACATCACGCTTCCGGCGATTCTGGTCGTCCGCAAACCTGCCGGGCTCGGCTTCACCGAAGCGGCTACGCTCCCCGTCGCGTTCCTCACCGCCTGGTACGCGCTGCATCATCTCGGGCGGCTGCGCGCGGGCGAGAGCGTGCTGATCCAGGCCGCGACGGGCGGAGTCGGTCTGGCCGCCGTGCAGGTCGCGCAGCATCTCGGCGCGGAGATCTTCGCGACGGCGGGCAACGAGGAAAAGCGGGAGTATCTGCGCGCGCTCGGCATCCGCCACGTGATGGACTCCCGCTCGCTGGCCTTCGCCGATGAAGTGCGGACGTTCACCGCCGGGCGCGGCGTGGATGTCGTGCTCAACTCGCTCGCCGGCGAGGCGATCGCGAAGGGCATCGCGTGCCTCGCGCCGGGCGGACGTTTCCTGGAAATCGGCAAGCGCGACATTTACCAAAACACGAAGCTCGGCCTGCGTCCGTTCCGCAACAACCTGTCGCTCTCCGCGATCGACCTCGCGCAGATCGCGCGGGACGACCCGGCGATGATTCAGGCGATGCTGCGCGAAGTGATGGCGCACGTCGCGGCGGGACGGCTGCGGCCCTTGCCCTTGCGAACGTTTCCCATGTCGCGCGCCCCGGAGGCGTTTCGGCAGATGTCGCAGGCTCTGCACATCGGCAAGATCGTGCTTTCCCGCGAAGCGGATCACGTCGTGCCGCTGCCGCTGCCGGTCGATGCCGCGATGCAATTCAGCGCCGACGCGAGCTATCTGATCACCGGGGGGCTGAGCGGCTTCGGTCTCGCGGTCGCGGAGTGGATGCTCCGGAGCGGCGCGCGGCATCTGGTGCTCGTCAGCCGCACGGGGGCGTCGAGCGAAGGCGCGCAGGAAGCGCTGAGCCAGCTCCGCGCGCTGGGCGGAGAAGTGGTCGCACTGGCGGCCGACGTGGCGAGCGCAGCGGACGTCGCGCGCGTGTTCGCCACCATCGCCGAACCACTGCCGCCGCTGCGCGGGATCGTTCATTCCGCGATGGTCATGGAAGACAGCACGCTGCTCCAGCAAAGCGGTGCATCATTCCGGCGCGTGATGGCACCCAAGGTCACCGGTGCGTGGAACCTGCACACCCGCGCCGCGAAGCTGGAGCTGGATTTTTTCGTCCTCTTCTCCTCCGTCAGCGCGGTGATCGGCAATGCCGGGCAGAGCAGCTACGCCGCGGCGAACTGTTTTCTGGACGCCCTCGCCCATCACCGACGCCACTGCGGGCTGCCCGCTTTGGTCGTCAATTGGGGGATGCTCAGCGACGTGGGTTATGTCGCGCGGACGGATGGGCTCGAGGCCGCGCTGCGCCATCACGGCCTCTCGGGATTCACCGCCCCCGAGGCGACCGCCATCCTCGGACGCCTGATGCGCAGCGCCGCCGTGCAGGTGGGCGCTTTCCGAGTGCGCTGGGAAAAAGGAGCGGATAGCCTGGGCGGGCTCGCGAATTCACCGCGCTTCGCCGAGTTCTTCACCCACTCGACATCCGCGCCAAACGGCGGCGCCCGCACCGCGATCGACGCGATCTTCGCCCTCCCGCCCGACGAGCGACTGCCCGCATTCACGACGCAGATCGCCGAGCAAGTCGCGCACGTCCTCCGCACCTCCACCGACCGACTCGATGTGCACGCCCCGCTCAACGAACTCGGTCTCGACTCCTTGATGGGCATCGAGTTGGTGAATCGACTGGAAGCCGCCTGCCAGGTTTCGTTGCCGCCGGGCACGATCGGGGCTGGAGTCACTGTCTCGAAGCTCGCGGGCGCCTTGCTCGGCGTTTTGACCGGGGCCGCCGTGGCCCCTGCGCCGGCTCCCGAGCACCATGCATTGACGCTGCCAACTCGACGTGAGGACGCCGCCGCAGATCTTCCAACGACGACTCAGATCGAGCCGCCGCCCGCCGACGCGGCGGTACCCCAGCCCCCAAGACCTCCTGTCTCCAAGGCGCTGCGAGTGCGATTCTATTTTGAATGGATGGCGCTCCGAGGGCTGCTCGCGTTCTTCCGTGGCGGAGATTATCCCCGCGCGCGAAAGCGCCTGCATCAACTTACCCCGCTGCTGACTCGGGTCTTGCGCCATGACTGGCGTTGGGCGGTGCAAAATCTGAAGCTCATCTTCGGGCCGAACCTCACCAACGCCGAGCGCGAGAGTTTGGCGACGCTGGCCTTCGAGCATCACCTGAGCAGCTTTCTGGAAGGGCTGCGCCATGCGGAGATGCACGTCGAGTTCCATCACTCAGAAAGACTGTTGGAGAGCCATGCCAAAGGCCGCGGCGTCATCCTTTGCGGCATTCATCTGGGCAGTTGGGAATCCGTCCTCCACTACGGTGCGCAGATCGGGCTGCCCATCGTCGGCGTCTATCGGCGCGCCTTCAATCCACGCAGCGATCAGGTCTTCCAGGAGATCCGCGCCGCGTATCGGATCGAGTGGATTGTCAGCCAGGATGTCGAGGCGATCTTCAAAGCCCTCCGCGCTGGGAAAATCGTCGCGCTGATGACCGACCTCAATACCCTTTCCGGCGGGACCGTGGCGGACTTCCTCGGCGTATCTGCCACCTGCCCATCAGGCCCCGCCCGCCTGGCCCTGCTGCAAAACGCCCCGCTCGTCCCGGCGGTCGCGATCCGGTCTGGCATCGGCCGAATCAGCGCACACTTTGCGCCCGCGATCCTGCCTCCGAGCAATGACAACTCGGACGAGCAAGTCCAACAGCTCACGCGGCGGATCAACGCGGTCTTTGAGCCCTGGATTCTCGAATACGCCGAGCAGTACAACTGGCTGCATCCACGGTGGCGCCACCGTCCCGATGGAACTCGCTGGACCCTGCGGATGAGCGACGCGGAAATCGATCACGAGCGCACCAGCCCTTTTCTGACCGTCACCGAACGTGTCCGACGTCTGCTCAATCCAGTATCCTGATCCGCCCGCTACAGGACCGTCACCCCGATCTCTCTCGATGGACTGGCCCCTTCCACTGACCCCGATCGAGGAGCTTCTTTTCGTGGATGATCGTCCTGCCTACCCATGCTGCTGTTTTGTGCGGGCGGAATTTTCTGGTTGTTTCGACAGGGCCGCGCTCGAAGCCGCCATCCGTGCGAACCTGCGGCAGCATCCTTTGCTCACCGCACGAGTGGCGCGTCGGGGACGGCGATTGACCTGGGTGCCGGTGGAGGATCCGCAGCCGGCGATCGAGTGGCGGGCCGGTCCGGTTGACGACAAATTCCCGCCAGCCACCCGGATCGATCTTACCGCGGAAACCGGGATCAGGTTCCAGGTGGTTTTCGACGGTTCAGCGTGCGCCCTTTTCATCCAGTTTCATCACGCTGTTTGCGACGGTGTCGGAATCTTCCAGTTTCTCCATGAACTCCTGATCGAATACGCGACGGCGGTCGGCTCGCCCGTGGATCAGCAACCGGTGCGCGACTTCGATCGGTGGCATCGGGTGCGCCGCGAAATGTGCGGGTTCCCCATCGCAAAGCGTCTTGCGATGGCTCCGCGGCAGCTCCTGAATCTGTGGGTGGCGCAGGAGTTTCTGCGCAGGCTGCCATCGGCACTGCTTCCGTATCGGACAGAACCTCACGACAGTCCGGCTCCCGATGGCTACCCGGCGGCGATCCGAGCGCGATTGACTCCGGAAGAAACCGCAGGTCTGCAGCGCGCGGCTCGGAAACTCGCCGTCACCCTCAACGATCTCCTGCTGCGCGATACCTTCCTGGCCTGTCACGAATGGCGCAACTTGCAGGGGAGTCATCGCGCCGGGGAATGGCTCCGACTGGCCGTGCCGATGAATCTCCGTGGTGCCGACGATCAAGTCCTTCCGGCCTCGAATGTGGTTAGCATGGTGTTTCTCGATCGATGCGACTTGAATTTCAACGACCCCGACGCCTTGCTGGCGGGTGTGCGCCACGAGATGAACCGCAATAAGCGGCGGCAAATGAATCTCATGTTGTCCCTCGCAGTGGCGCTCGGTCGCCGGCTTCCCGGCGGACTGAAGAAGCACATGTGGGCAAACAAATGCCTCGCTTCCAGCGTGCTGAGCAATCTGGGGAAAATGTTTGAGAACTCGTCGTTGAAAAACGCCACCAATCGTCTCGTTGCGGGCGGCGCGACTCTGGAGTCCGTCGAAATGCTGCCTCCCATCCGGCCTCACATGCCTGCGGGTTTTATGGTCGGCACCTACGCCGATCGATTGTGGATCACGCTTCATTTTGATCCGCGTCCCTTGAAAAAAACTCAGGCTCAAGACCTAATGGCTATCTTCCTCCGGCATATCCGGTCGTCGATCGACTCACCGAGATGATTTCGCGTGATGAAAAGAGTGGAGCAAGGAATTCTTCCTGTGGCTCTGGCTTCGCTTGCGACGCTCTGCCTTGTCGCTGGAACTATTGGTTGAGTCCTTTACTCTGCGCTCTCGTCCGATCGGCGCTACCTCACCCTTTCCAGTCTGAACTCACAAGACCTCCATCCCAGACTGTGCGCTTCAGGCCCGAACGGGCGAAATCAACTCCACAGAATCGATGCAAACTGACGACGAATTGAAGCCTTTGAGCTGCTACGCGAAAGAGCTTCGCCAGAAGCTCCCGGCCGAACTGTTCGCCCGGAGTCCCGCCCGGTTGTGGTGGCTTCCCATCCACCTGGCGGTGATCTTCGCCGCAGGAGCGGCGCTACTCCATGCCGGCCTTCCTCTCGCTGGCAAACTCGGACTCGCGCTCGTGATCGGACACAGTTACGGCGTCCTGGGCTTCATGGGGCACGAGATTTTGCACGGATCGGTGGTCAAGGGACGCGGGCTACAAGACTGGCTCGGCGGACTTTGTTTCCTGCCTTACTGTGTAGGCCCGGTCCACTGGCGGACCTGGCACAACAAGTTTCATCACTGCCACACCGAAAGTGGCCCCGACCCCGACTCGTTCGGCAATGTGCGGACGTATCTGGCGCAACCCGCGATGCGGGAGATCGCTAAGTTCGCTCCCGGTTCCGGCTATCTGCGGAGCTATTTCTTCCTCGGCTTCTGGTTCTCGGCGCAGGCGCTGTGGGTGTTGTTTGCGCACAGTCGGCAGTTCCATTACTGGCCTCCGGTCCAGCGCCGACGCCAGTTGTGGCTGTTCGCGGGGATGGTCGCATTCTGGGCGTCGATTCTAGGCGCGGTAGGATTCTCAAATTTTCTCTACCTGTACATCCTGCCCATGTTCATCGCGAACGCCCTGCAGATGACTTACATCTCGACCAATCACATGCTCTGCGACGAAACGGAGGAAACGAACGATCCGCTCGCCAATTCGCTGTCGGTTCAGGTCCCCTGGCCGATGAGTCACCTGCACCTCAACTTCGGATTTCACGTCGAGCACCATATCTTCCCCGCCATGAATCCGCGGCATGCTCCGCGGGTGCAATCGCTGCTGCAACAACAGTTCGGCCCGCGTTACCACAACCTGCCGCTCTGGCAGGCCTTGCTCACGATCTACCGCACGCCCCGCATCCATCTGTCCCGCCGCGAGCTGGTCGACATGCGGACTGGCGACGTGTTCAGCACGTTGGGCGCGCACAACGAACTACCGCATCCGATCGAGCGAGTGCCGATGCCAGTCCGCCCCCGCCGCCAAACCGACGCAGCGCCGGGCAACCACGACGAGTCGCCGCCGCGAGTAGTCAGCGGTCCTCTCTTCGCAACACCGCTGGACACTCCGGCCGTTTCGGGCCCGGCACGCGGGAAAGAAAGTTCCTAGCCACCATGCCCGCTCGCGTGGTCATCACCGGTCTCGGTGTCGTGTCCCCCATTGGCATCGGGGTAGGCGAATTTTGGAAGGCTGCCTTGGCCGGTCGTTCGGGCATTTCGGCCATCCAGTCGTTCGACCCTTTCCCGATGGATGGATACCGCTCAAGAGTCGCCGGTCAGATTCACGATTTTACCCCGGAGCAGCACCTTCCTTCGAATCAAGGCGACCGCGTCGATCGCTTTGCCCAGTTCGCCTTGGTGGCCACCAACGAAGCGCTCGCCGATTCAGGCCTGTCGATGGACAAAGAGGAGCCCCATCGCGTCGGCGTGATGGTGGGTGCCGGCATGGGCGGCATGGTCATGGGCGAGCGGGAAATCACCAAGCTTTACCAGGAGCATAAACCCCATCGCGTCCATCCCAACTTCATCCCGGTCATCACCCTCAATTCCGCCTCCGGCATTATCGCCATGGCCTCCGGAGCCAAGGGACCGAATCTCACCATCTCGACCGCTTGTTCTTCCAGCGCTCATGCGCTCGGCCAGGCGCTGCAATGTATTCGCAGCGGCCAGGCGGATGTGGTCATCACGGTCGGCGCCGACGCCAGCATTACTCCGCTGGTCTTCGCGGGTTTCTGTTCGTTACGTGCCCTCTCCAGTCAATATAACGACGCCCCTGAACGCGCCTCCCGCCCCTTCGATCGGGGCCGCGATGGATTCGTGATGGGCGAAGGCGCCGGCGCCTTGATCGTGGAATCGCTGGCTCATGCAAAGAAGCGGAAGGCAAAAATCTACGCCGAGGTCGCCGGTTATGCGGCCACCAGTGAGGCCTACCACATGGTGATTCCGCGCGAGGATGGCGAAGAGGTCGCCACGACGATGCGCCTGGCCCTAAAGGCCGCCGGTATTGCCCCCGCGCAGGTGGACCACATCAGTGCGCACGGCACTTCCACCCCCATTGGCGATGCGGTGGAAGCCAGGGCCATCCGGCTGGTATTCGAGAAGCGCGCGGACGCGATCGCGGTGAATGCGACCAAATCGCTCATTGGCCACACCTTGGGAGCGTCTGCGGCGATCGGGGCCGTGGCGTCCGCCCTCGCCATTCACACGGGGCAGATCCATCCGACGGCCAACTACGACGATCCGGACCCCGCCTGCCACCTGGGCGGGATCAGTCGATCGATCCAGGAGCGGAAGATTCGGGTGGCGCTCTTGAATGCCTTTGGCTTCGGAAGCAACAACGCCGTCGTCGTACTCAAGAGGTTTGTAGCGTAAGGATTCGACTGGTAGAACTTCGCGCCTGCAAAAAACGTCAACCATGACCAACTCCTCCATCACCTCGAAGATCGTCCAGGCAATCGCCGACTTTCTGCACAAAGACGCATCGAAGATTCAGGAGAGTCATCATTTGCGCAAAGACCTGGGACTGGATTCGCTGGCGGTCATCGAGTTACTCTTCAAGATCGAGGAAGAGTTCGACCTCCGAATTCCCGACAGCGACCTACCGTCCCTCACCACCGTGGGATCCGTGGCGGCCTATGTCCAAAAGCGTGTAGCTCAAAGCAATCCTCTGTAACTCAACTGACGGAGGCCCCGCACAAACCCACCAGCAATAAAAGGTAACCGATCAATGGCTTTATCCCCCCCATCTATTTCGATCACGCTGGCTCAAGTTCACGAACTCGTGGGAGGAGAATTGCACGGAGACGGCGGCAAACGTCTGTCCGCTCTCGCCAGCCTGACCGAAGCCAATCCCGAGGCGTTGTCATTCGTGGCGAACGAACGAGCGCTCGAGGGGCAGCGGGAATTGCGTGCAGGTGCATTGCTTGTCCGCCGTCATCTCCAGGAGGTTGCCATTCCCCAGATTGTCGTTGGCCATCCACTGCTGGCATTCGCCCAGGTAGCCGAGCGATTTTTCGTTCAGTCCGCTCCTCCCCGCGGCATCGCCGATAACCTGACGAAAGGCGCCGGCGTGCAGATCGGCGCGGATCCCTCCATCTGGCCGTTCGTCAGCCTGGGCGACCGTGTCATCATCGGATCGAGAGTCACTCTCTATCCCGGTGTCTTTGTCGGATCGGAGTCCATTATTGGGGACGACACGGTCCTGTATCCCAATGTCGTCGTCCGGGAAGGTTGCTCCATCGGCTCACGGGTCATTGTGCATAGCGGAACGGTGATCGGTGCCGACGGATTCGGCTATTTCCGGCATCAAGGCCGCCAGCACAAGATTCCGCAACTCGGAGGAGTAACTATTGAAGACGACGTTGAGCTCGGCGCCAATGTCACCATCGACCGGGCCACGTTCGGTCAAACGGTGATCAAGCAAGGCACCAAGATCGATAACCTGGTGCAGATTGCCCATAACGTCTCCATCGGTGAACATTCAGTGGTGACTGCTCAGGTGGGCATCGCCGGCAGCACCACTGTCGGTCACCACGCGGTAATTGGAGGACAGGCCGGACTTACCGATCATATCGAGGTCGGTGAGCACGTCACGATCGGCGCCCAGGCGGGTGTGCATCGCAACCTCGAATCGAACCAGGTCTATTTTGGTTCCCCGGTGATGCCTCATGCACTCGCGGTGACGGTCCAGAGTGCGATTCTGCTCCTGCCTGAACTAAGACAACTCGTCCGGGAACTAAAACAACGCGTGGCCACCCTCGAAGAACAACTCGCTCGACCATCGGCGTCGGTCGGCAAAGGAAAACGTTCAAGTCGCAGCAGCACGAAGTGACGCTTAAATCTCCCCCCGCTATCTCACCAGGCCCGATCGTCCGTCAGCATCTCCATTCCTCCATTCGCTCCGCGAGATGAGATCGCCGGCTGGAACGGAATGGAGCAAGGGATTCTTCCTATGGGTATGGTTTCCACTTGCGACGCTCTGTTTCGTCGTCGGAACGGCTGTCTCGGCGCACTATCTCGACGGCTCGTTCGACTGGCGCTATCGCACTCTCTCCAGCATGAGTTCCGCATCCACCAATCCACGTGGTTATGCCTTTTCCTGCCTCGGCCTGATCGTCGCCTTCAGCATGGGCCTGCCCTTGTGCGGATACATCCGGGCGCGTTTTGAGCCGGTCGCACCGAAAGCAGCACGGTTTTCGTTCCGCGCGCTCAAGATTGGCTTCATCGGTTGTGTCGCCGTCGGCTTGGAAAGGTTGCTTGTTCAAAGCATCCCATGGCACGTCCACAAGCTGCACGAATACCTCAGCATTATTACGTTCTTTGGGTTGTTACTTGGCCTTTCGGGGTTCGGGATTTGCCTCACCCGATGGCTACTTCACCGACACCAGTTGTCGTTCTGGACGCTTGGCGCGCTTTCCGTCGTTTCGGTTGGCCCGCTCGTGGGCACCGGCCTAAGCCAGGCATATCTCTACTTCATTCCCAATGATCTGGGATGGGTGGGGCCGCACTGGGCGGAGTTAGGTGTGCCGCTCTATCTGAGCTTTGCCTTCTGGGAATGGATGACCTTTGTCGGAATCTTCTTCTACCTATTTGTGATCCTGGGTTGCCTCCCCAGCGAGATCCCTGCAAGCAGTGCGAAGGCAACGACCGGCAGGCCGGTGCAGCTAACCGACGAGGATCGTCCCTCCATGGGTTAAGGGGACGCAGTATAGATGCCGATATCGACTCGGCGAAGCCGGCCAATTGGCAGGCCGGTCACACGCTCGTGCAAGACTGCGTGTCGGCCAAGGTCGGTCATCCGGGCCAGAAATTCCGGCTCCACTTGTTTCTCGACGATGGCGACACGGCAACCACTAGCGTCGAGGAAATCCGCAGCAGCGGGAGCGAAGACCAGGTTAATCGAGGTTCCCCCCAGAAAGACCAGACTAGGCTCGTGGAATCCCGCTGCCGCGATCCGCGGATGCGGGCATCCCGCATGACGCTCGATCGCGGCCACCAGACGCGGCACCACCCAAACGCTCTCGAGTGAAGGAACCACGATACCGAAAGTCGCCGCATGCAGCAGGATGGCTCCGGCCGCCAGGCCCGCTGAAAAGGCCCGCTCGGTCAATCGAGCCGCGTGCAGCGCCCATCCAAAGAGCGCCGCCCCGGTTACGGCCACCAAAAGAGCAGGCAGCGAAACCTTCCTCTCCAGCGCAAGCTGCAAGCCGGCGCCCAGCGCCAGATAGATCACCCCGCCCGCTGTCATCAGCCAGGCCAGGAGCCGATCCGGGCGCCTACCATTTACGAGCGCCAGCGCCAGGAGAATCGCGATCGCCGGATAGACCGGCAGCACGTAGTGCGGCAACTTGGTCACGATCAATTCAAACACGACCCACGTCGGTACCAGCCACGCGAGACAGAATCGAATCGCGCGATCATGCCGGTTCCGCCAAATCCAGGGCGCCGCCGGAATCACCAGCGCGGCCGCCGGCCAAAACGTCAGCCAATAGTAGAGCAGGTAAGTTCCCGGCAGCAGGCCGTGACTTTGTTGACCGAAGGCGACTTTCCCAAGCATGTTAAGACCAAGTGCGATGTGGAGAAACTCCCCGCCGCTGCGCAGGGTGATCGCCACAAACCACGGCAGGACCAGCATTAGCATGAACGCGAATCCCAGCCACGGTCGCAGCGCCCGCAACCATACCGCCGAGCGATCCAGCACGCTCAGAGTCAACGCGGTGAGGCCGAGCACGAGCAGGATGAGCGGACCCTTGAGCATGATGCCGGCAGACAGCGCCACCCAGAACAGCGCAGCCTGCGCCCGGGTCAACGGTTGGCGGAGATAAGCACGAGCCAGAAAACCCATCGCGCCGAGGATCGTGGCCAGCAGGACGGCGTCGATCTTGCCATCGCGCGCCTCGAAGCCGAGCAAGACGCTCGCGACCATGAACAAAGCCGCAGCCAGCGCCGCGATCTCACCGACCAAAGTCAGCGCGACCCAATAAGTCAGGAGAACGGCCAGGATTGCGCCCGCCACAGAAGGCATCCGATGCACCCAAATCGACGCGGCAGCGCCGGTCCCCGTCAATCGTGCTGCGACTACATGCAACCAATAGATGCCAGCCGGTTGGACATAGCGCGGCTCATTCTGAAACCGGATGTCAATGTAGTCTCCGGTCTCCATCATCTGCTTAGTCGCCTGCGCGTAGCGTGGCTCGTCGCGATCGATCGGCGGGATCGACGTCAACCCTGGCAGGAAAGCGCATAGTCCCACCACGGTCAGCACGATTACTACTCGCAGTCGCGACACCGTCGAAGCCTCGACGAGATTCTCGAAAAAACCGACCAGTCCTCGGGCTCGCTGGTCCTGGGTCACCGCGGTCGTCACCTCTGTTCCCATGCAACGGAGACGTTAACCCACTTGGCAAAACCTAGGCCGCTCGCGCGAATGAGTTCCTTTTCCAGACCGCTGCTGACGATCTGTCGGACCCGCGGCGTTTCGATGATGCCTTGATTCAAAGGGTCGTCGGTGAGCAGCAACAGTTTGCGAGGAACATCCGCCGGTGCGTTCGCCACCTCGTCTCGGCCGAGCATCCATCCGGAGGTGAGGTTCGTGCTGCCTTTGTCGTGAATGTCGGCAATCGCAGTTTGAAGGCGTCTGTCGCGTGGACGACTGCTTCCCCGCTTTGAACACCAGGGCGAAATGCACCACTTCCGCGCGTCCGGAACGCACTCGCTCCAGTACATGTCGGTAGAGATCTCGCGTGGTTTCGTCTTCGATAAAATCCCACAACAATCGACCCACGACATTCTCTGGCGTCAGTTCGGCTCTATCGTTTTGTGCCGCGAAGCCGGTCCACTCCGGTCTCAGGGAGACGATCCGATCGGTCCCGTCGATGATGGAGGAAATTTCGGAGCAATCTGTCATGCTGGCGCAATTCAGCGATACCAAGAGCGTTACTCGCCGCGCGATGAACGAGGGGCTGTCCCCGTTTTCATCTGTCGTTTGCCGCGATCTTCATGGATGTCTCGGGACTGTTTGAAATTCTTGTCGAGAGGGCGCGCTTTGGTGGCGGTTTCGTTTCGGTCGGGGCCGAGTTTCTTGGAGGGCTTTGGAACTTTAGTTTTCATGACCAAACGGTAGCGCCTCGCGTGTAACTGTCACGGTGATCCCGCATCTCCACCAACCGCGCGCCAGGCGGCGATTTCTTCGAGGCGCGGTGAGGAAGCAGGCGGGGGCCTCTGGGGATAGCGCACCGTTCCGGACACCAGCGTGGTCTCGCATCGGCCGCAACTTCCGGATCGTGAAGGATCTCTCGCGCAGCATGTAAACGTTGACGAGATCAAGCCACTTCCCGGACCAAGGTTCCGCATGTGGATGCGATCATTTGCCCCACGTCAAAAAGAGGCCTGCGCTTGCGGCGATCATTAGCGCGGGGGCGATCCAGCCCACGATGCGAAGGTAACGCGAGAGGGTGAACTTGCCCATGACCTTGCGGCTCGTGGCCATCAGCATCATCACAATCATCAGCGGCGCGGCGACGACGCCGTTGATGACCGCGGTCCAAAAGAGCGCCTTGATCGGATCGAGGTGAGTGAAATTCAGCACGACGCCAAGGAGCGTCGCCATCGCGACGACGGCGTAAAATCCTTTGGCGTCACGCGCCTTTCGTTCCAGCCCAATCGGCCACTGAAACGCTTCGCCGACGGCATAGGCCGCGGAGCCAGCGAGCACGGGAAGCGCGAGCATCCCGGTGCCGACGATGCCGGCGGCGAAAAGGAAAAACGCGAGCGGCCCCGCGACGGGACGCAATGCCTCCGCGGCCTGCTCCGCGGTGGCGATCTCCGTCTGGCCCTGCTGATGCAGCGTGGCGGCGACGGTGAGAATGATGAAGAACGCGACGAGGTTTGAAAAAGCCATCCCCAGATAGGTGTCCCACTGGATGCGCGCGAGCTGCTACATTGGCGCCGCCCCTTTTCTTGCCGGGAGGAAATCATCGGGGGGGCCGATGCGCGAATTGGAATCAGGGATCGTCGCTTGGCAGCCGTTTTAGCCAAAGCCCTGCAAAGGAACGAAAAGGGACGGTTCCAAACTTGCGGTGAATTCAAAGCAGCATTGGGGAGGCTGCCTTGAATCGCTCCGAATTGCGTTTAACAGCCGAATTTGGGCTTCGAGCGGGCGCGGGAATGGGGATAGAAGGGAAGCTGTCCCAACACGCGAAACGCCCACCGGCTCAAGGCCAGCGGGCGTTTGCGGTCAGCCGTGACGGCTCAGCTTTCCGGCAGGTCGTCGAAGAGCCCGGGCTGGAACGGCTTCAACGCACGCTGCTCCCCGCGGAAGAAATCCGCCTTCGTCTTGCCTTTGCGCTTACCATTTACCCATCGAGCCGCCGCGACAGCGAGTTCGGGGTGGATCCAGGTTGCACGCGCGCCATTCGCGCTTTCCATGTCGACGACTACGAGATTCTCTCGTAGTCGCCCACGGTCCTCAGCGACATCCCTTTGCAACTGCTTAGTGGAGGCCATGCGCATAAAATCATTCGGCTTTTTTCCGAACGAGCGGCATAAACCCGTCAGGTTCACGTAGCCATCAGCCCGTCCGAACTCGACGGGACGAGGATTCCTCCCGGCGAAACCGCCGGAGAGGCTCACAAAGCACCATTGAAGGCTCCATCCGTAGGGACTAAGAACTTAGACGACCCCAGCCTCGCTCAGTTTACCCGCCAAGAACGGTTGGTTAGCTCGGTGAACAAAATCCTCACTTCGACGGAGGAGAACTTTCCGCGAGACACCCTTGATCCACTCTGCGGTCCGCTGGTGGAAGCGATTCTCTACCTCGGGAAGAAGCTGAAGCTTCACCGACACATCTGCACTACATCATCGCTTCCGCCATGCGAGACCGACCTTACCGCAGTCGTGAGTCAAGATCCACCCAAGGGGTGGCACTTCCTGAGCCTTGAGGCTGGTGAAGCCGAAGCGCTCTCCGGATTGAAGAAATGCGTGGTAGGTCAACGGAAATGCACTGTGATCAAATGTAACTCGGCGGAATTTGTACGCAGCCTGTTGGGGGCGATGGTGTCCCTTCGACATCACCTCCCTATTGTCGGACTTCTGCCGATGGACCAAATAGCGTTTCTGGAGCTGGTTCATAGCTGGAATACGAATCTGACGTCGGCGGAATTCGAATGGAGGTGGGATGTGAAAAACGTATCCCGGGTGCTCCGGCGACGGCTCGCCGAGAATTACGCTTACGCTGCCTTTGGTTTTCTCGTTCGGCTTCCTTCCAAGTGTCGCGATAGACTCCGCTTCTCGGACAAGTTTCCCGTCGACACGTTAACTCTCCGGCCCGGAGTTGACGTATCGCCGGCAGAACTCGACGGAATCGAGGGAGCCATCGTCACCTACAGTCCCATTCCCCAAACCCCAGTTTCGGAACATTTCGTTTATTACAAAGGCAATTGTCCGGAGCTCGAGAGCACGATACGCAAGCATCTGAAACAGACTCCGAGTAGCGCTCGGCTCGAGTACTGTGTGCGCCCATCGAACGAACAGCGCCGGGCGATGACCGCGCCTATCGAAGTACTGAACAAGGCAGGCCTCGAGGTAGATCGGCCACTGGGGCAGGCTGCTTACGGCAGTGCCGCTATCATTTTGGTGCCCATGCATTTCGCCATCCATCCTCCCAAGGTTTCCCTTGATCAGCTTGTCAATTTCGGGGGTGAGATGTCGAAAATCAAGGCAGTCACGAACGTGTTCGAGGAGAATGGAGAAAAATTGCTGACTTTCTACTTCCAACCTATTCTTTACGCGATCATTATGGCGTTCAGGAAGAATGCCTATGGAGATCGACTCGCATTTTTGGGGCTCATGCAGAAGCAGTTGTTGCGCAAATGGAAAGGCGCTGAGCTGAGTGGTGAGTTCCTGGCCGGCGGTAAGCGACGATTTGAACCGCAGTACTATTTCGCAGAAGAAGAGCTCGTTGGCACGAGTCTATCAAAGCTAACTAAGTCGAGGTTATCCCACTGTAAAATCCGGCGTCGGGCGCTAGGCGCCAACGGTATCGTTCAGGACAGAGCGACACACCGTTATCCGGGCTATTCCGTATCCCATGCGTTAAGAAAAACCCTGGTGGGATTGGATGCGGATTTCCTGTTGAGGGAAGTGAGCGAACACCACTGGACATCACTGGCCGCTGCCGCCAATGAGTGGGAAAGCCTTTACCGGGAATCGTATAGCGAGTGGATATCTGAGAGCAATAAGCATCCTGAGATACTGCGGAATTTACTCGCCGCACAATGCCGAGACGCATGGAAAGGGAAGGAAGATGAATTGAGCGATTTGGCATTGGACACTGTTGATCTATCAACGAAGCAAACCAGCCGTTTATTGCGAAACGCTGTTGAAAATGCCCAAAGGCTTCTATTGAGCGGGCGGGAGCCATTAACCATTGTAGTTCGTAAGCGGAGCGAGTTGATCAACCTATGAAAGGCTTATTTGCGCGTTTACCTCACGACGCAAACCATTGAGCGGTTCAAACTAAAACAGCAATTTGATGAGGAGACCAGACGCTCGATGGTCGTTGATTCCGATCAGGACGATATTGAGGAGGACTTCGAACAGGAGGAGGGCTGAATCCCACGCCTAGCCTACGAACCTGCGACCGTCATCGGCACCACGTTCACCGGCGTGCTGGCGGGTTCGATGCTCCAATAGCCTTCAGCTTCCTTCCGCAACACTGCCTTATGATAGTGACGCCACAGCACATCATTGGAGCGGTGGCCTAGGTTCGCCCGGAGCCGGTCCACGGACTCATGCGTGGCGAGCCAGTTCGAGGCGTAGGTATGGCGCATGACATCCTGGATCCATCGGTTGATCCCGGCCGCGGTGCGAATCGCTCGCAGGCGCTTTCGGAGATTCGTCGGCGGGGTGACCAGGCCGGACTGGGGGCCATGCACTGCCATGAACCGGCGCAGCCAACCCGCCAACAGGGGCTCGACCTCGATGACGCGGCGCGTCCCCGTCTTGGTTACGTCGCTCGGGAGCAGGATGTGATCTTCATCCAATTGCACATTCTCCCATTTCATCCGCAAGAGTTCTTGGGGCCTGATCCCAGCGAACAGGCCAAGAAGATGGTACGGAAGCAAGGCCGCATCACGTTCTCGGCAAACCGTCAGAAGCGCTGCCACCTCGACGTTGGACAATACCTCGACCTCCTCGCGGCGGGTTTCGCCGAAGTCGACCCGGCTTGCCAGGTTTTCGTTGGTCCAACCCTTCTTGATGGCGAAATTGAATGCGGCCTTCACGACCCGGAGATGGGCGTTTCTGGCCGCGGCTGGGGAGTCCTGCAATTCACTGTCGATGTCCGCCGGGTCGATCGCGGTGAGATTGACATCCGCAAGCGCGGGAAATTTGGCGAACGCGGCGCGGACCTAGCGTTTGTAGGCGGGACTGCGGCCAGCCTTTGCCGATAGAAAGGCGTCCTGCAACTGAGTGAAATTAACGCTCCGATCGCGCTCGCTTTTCTTCTTCGAAAATTCGCGGACGACGGCCATGAGCACTGAGGGCTCTTCTCCGTGGAGCAGCCGGAACGCCGCCGCGGCCGCCTCGCGCTGTCCAGCAGTCAAGCCGTGAGTTGCCGTCCCTAAGTTCAGCACTCGGGTCCGTGTCTGATCGATAAATGTCTGGGCCTGCGCCTTAGTGGCGAAGAAGCGCCTCTCGCGTGCTCCGGTCTCGCTCAGGGCCGGAGGTAGGCTCACGCACCATGGAAGCTTGCGACCGGATATACGGGTGGGCGTAAAGTTGGCCTGCCGCAACACGATGTGATCATCGGACCCCGTGCCACTTAGTGCCACTATAATCGACACCGTAGCGTGTTTTCGTGTAAGTATCTGTGGTCATCATCAGAGTAAAGCAGCTCCCGCAGAGGCGGGGTCGCTGATTTGTAATCAGCAGGTCATCGGTTCGAGCCCGATTGCCGGCTCCCTCTGCGAGAGGGACTTACGAAGAATTGCCAAAGTCGGGAAAGTATTCGGTGCCATTATGGTGCCACTAAAACGCAGAGTCGCGTAAACCCC
>JBBRPL010000132.1:0-21225 GCA_038228205.1 Chthoniobacterales bacterium | reverse complement strand
TTTCTCCCTCGGAGATGCGGCTTCGCCGGGACGGATGGAGCGTTCGCTGGGGGGGTGAATACCCCGGGTGTTCGCTCGTTTCACTCCCTCGACCCGGGGCTAATTTCCTCATAACCCTCCGGGTTAGAAAGGCACAGTGCCTGGAAGCCTGCACCCCAACGTCCGACGCCATCTTCGAACAAACAATCCGGCGAGGCGAACATAACGCCTCAAAAATGACCCCGGAAAAAGCTAATCTTTTCCTCCAGGAAAACATCCCAATACTCCAATACTCCCACACTCCCCATGAACATCCGACTCTCCACTGCCATGCTCGCCGCGTGCGTGGCCCTTTCCTCATTGTCGCGCGCCGACGACCTCGTCAAGCCACTCGAAGTCCACACGGTCTTCGCGAACGGGAAGCACAACGCGTTCACCGCCATGCGGCGCTTCCACGGCGACCTGTGGCTCGCCTTTCGGAGCGGGGATTCGCACAACTCCCCAACTGCCGATGTCCTCGTGCTCCGCTCCAAGGACGGCAAGGATTGGCAGCCGGCTTACACCCTCGACGCGGTGGCGGACGATCGCGACCCGCAGATGGTCGCGACCGAAAAGCGGCTCTTCCTCTATAGTCCCGGTATGAAGGGCGCGGAATTGGACACGTGGCTGACCTACACCGACGATGGCAAGACCTGGAGCCCGCCGCAGAAAGTCTACGAACCGCAGTACATCCTCTGGAAGCCATGCCTGCACGAGGGCGTCTTCTACGCCGCCGCGCACAAGAAGGACGAGTCAAGCGCCGGCAAGGGGCGCGAGGTGCACCTCGTGAAATCTGCCGATGGAATCCAGTGGGATAAGGTCTCGACCATTCGCGGCGGGAATTGGGAGAGCGAGACGACCCTATTTATCGACGACAAACATCACGCCACCGCCTTTCTGCGGCAAAAGTATGGCGCGCCGCAGGCGCAGATCCTCGAGGCCGATCCGCCCTACGCTTCGTGGACGGCGCGCCCGGCCGATATTCCCCATTTCAGCGGCCACAGCGTGCACACATTCCGCGGCGTGACCTACCTGCTGTCGCGGTCGATGAAAGCGGACAGGACGTCCGGCGCGGCGATCTACATTTTTGCCGGCGGTAAGCTGACTCCCTACTGCGAACTCCCCGCGGGCGGCGACTGCGCCTATCTCGACGCGGTGGAGGATGGTCCGAATATGCTGGTCAGCTACTATTCCACCCACGAGGGCAGCACAAATATCTACCTTGCGACAGTGCCGTTGAAGTAGAGATTCCCTGCATGGCGGCCTGGCTTCGTCGACATTCCAAGACAAGCATCGCTCTCGTGCTCATTTTCCTGGGCACGGCGGCGGTCTTCCTTCGTTGGTTCTACGTCACGCCAGCCGATCCGGTCTATCGGGGACACCGCCTCTCCTGGTGGTTGCGCCATGAAGGAGAGGAAAATGTACCTTCACTGGAAACTGAAGACCTTCGATCGATCGGCACACCGGCTGTCCAATGGCTAACCTACCAGGCGGAGCATGGCACGTTTACCCGGAAAAGGCGTATTCCGACGACTAAGTTGGGCCTTTGGCTCGATGAAAAGGAGTATGACCTGCGGTTCCGATTCGATCTTTGGGAGGTCCATTTTAACGCAAGGCACCAGGCGCTGTATTGCCTGGTGAAGCTTGGGCCGGATGCCGCGCCCGCGATTCCCGCCCTCGCTCGAATCCTGCAATCGAAGAGGGTTGAGGATAGCGAAACTACCGTAGAGACCGAAGATGTTTTTTATGAAAGTGCAGACGACAGCACGTGCTCCCTGGCGGCCGCCGCATTGATTGCCACTGGGCCTGCGGCCAGGAGCACAATCCTCCGTATCTTTGCGGAGGGCTCTTCGCAAGTTCGTGGCCACATTGCCTTCGCAATGTCGCGGGTGGAGCCACCCTCCGCCACGACCATCGAGTATCTCAAACTGGCGTTGCGAAGCGCTGATTTCCAAGACCGCCTGGCTGCGAGTAGCGTTCTGAGAATTTTGTCCGATGACGCTGGCACCGAGTCCCTCATTCCCATCGTCATTGAAATTCTCCCGACCTCGGAGGGGTTGCTCCGCGTTCAGTTAATCGATTGGCTGACAACTCTCGGTGAGCGGGCCGCGCCTGCGATTCCGCAACTCCTTGAGTGGGCGGACGATACGAACCCTGATGTAAGGAATTCCATCAGCCATGCTCTCATCGCGATCGACCACACGCGAAAGACGACCGCGCCTCGCATGCGCGAGTGGCTTCAGTCGCCAGATCCGTTCCGCCAGGAACTCGCCCGGCAGGTCCTTGTCGGAATGGGTGAAATCGAATATCTCATGCTCGCATGCCGGGACCCTGATGTTGCCAATCGAAGGCGGGCGTTCGGCGGAGTGATGGCTTGCGCCAACGACCATGAGAATGGAGTTGTCATGGCCCAGGTTGTGTCCATGGCCATTGCATTTCTCTCCGATCCAAGCGTGCCTTCACGTGAAGAAATTGTCGATTGGTTGACGAGTCTCGGTGAGCGGGCCGCGCCTGCGGTTCCGCAACTCCTCGAGTTGGCGGACGATACGAACCCTGATGTAAGGGATTCCATCGGCTATGCTCTCATCGCGATCGACCGCACGCGAAAGAAGACCGCGCCTCGCATGCGCGAGTGGCTTCAATCGCCAGATCCGTTCCGCCAGGCACTCGCCCGGCAGGTCCTTTTCGGAATGGGTGAACTGAAAGACGAATGATGCGCCCTACTTCCACCGAAACAACTCGCTCTGCACGATGCCCTGCACCAGGGAGCGCAGCCCATAGCCATCCTTTTCAGCATCGTGGACGATGGCCTCGATCGCCGGTTGATCCACGCGCGTGACGGGCGCCCCGGTGGCGTAGGTCACGAGGTGGCGGGTGACGCCCCGGGCGAGTTGGGCGGGGTCTGCCGCGAGGATGCGGCGCAGTTCGCGGATATCCGCGAATTGTTTTCCGTCGGGCGTTTCGCCGCTGCCATCCACGGGCAGTCCCTCGATCCAGGTGGCGGCGTTCGGGCCTTTGCCGTCGGGTGAGGCCGCAGAGTTCAGCAGGCGGTAGCGGGCGCGGCTCGCGCCGGTGACGTCAAAACTTTCGAGGGCGAAACCGTAGGGATCGAACTTCGCGTGGCAACTGGCGCACGCGCCTTTGCTGCGATGCAAGGCCAGTTGTTCGCGGAGGGTCTTTGCGCCGCGGGTGTCGGGTTCGATGGCGGGGATATTGGGTGGCGGGGGTGGGATGGGAATGCCGAGGAGGCGCTCGGCGATCCATACGCCGCGCTTGACCGGCGAAGTGAAAGTGCCGTTGGCGGTGACTTTCAACACGGCGGGTTCCGTCCAGAGGCCGCCGTACGGCGACTCGCCGGGAAAGGTCACTTTCTGCAAGCGGATGCCGGAGATGCCAGGTATGCCGTAGTGCCGGGCGAGCGCTTCGTTGGCAAACGTCCAATCCGCGTCGACGAATTGGCGGACGGTGAGATTTTTCTGCAGCATCTGCTGAAAGAAGGCGCGGGTCTCGTAGAGGCTGGAGCGTTTGAGCAGGTCGTTGCGCGCGTACTCAGGGTACAACTTGCTGTCGGGAGAGGTATCGTCGATCGCGCGCAGGTTCAGCCACTGGTCGGTGAAATCTTCCACGAAGCGCGTGACCCGAAAGTCCTTCAACAGCCGATCGGTCTGCGCGGCGAGCACTTTGGAGTCGCGGAGTTTCCCCTGTCGCGCGAGATCGAGGAGCGTTTCGTCGGGCGTGGAGTTCCACAGGAAGTAGGAGAGGCGCGAGGCGAGGGCGAAGTCATTGAGCCGGCCCGGCTCCTCGATGACGCAGAGGAAGTCGGGCGCCGTCATCAGGTCGACGAGGCATTCGTGCAAGGCGTCGTTCGGAGACACGCGGGCGTCCAACTGCGTGGTGAAGCGCTGGGTGAGCCGGGCCACCTCGTCGGAGGTCAAATCCCGCCGGAAGAAACGCGCGCCGACGCGTTGGAACGTCGCCTGGGCCGCTTTGATCAAGGCGGGGTGGTTCGATTTGGCTCCCGTGGCGACAATCTCCCGGAAGTCGGCCCGCAGAAATCGGTCGCCGGGCAGTGGGGTCGCGGGTTCCTCGATCTCCACCCATTGTACGGCCAGACCCGGTCCACGGCACTGGCTGGCTTGCGAGTTCTTCGGCACCGGGACGCCGAGGCCGAATGGGACGAGCCGGAAGCGGTCGCCGTAGGGCGCGAGGTCATTCAACTCGCCGGTATTGAGATACACGTCGGCTTCGACGATCGCGGGCTTGCCGGGTGGCGCTTCCAGCACGGCCCGCAGTTCGATGATCTGCGGATAGGCGGCGGTGTTTCCGGCATAGATGCCGAACGGCAGCGGCTTGTCTGTCTGGTAACCGTAAACCGACATGCGCAGCCGGTAAAAGCCGGGCTTGCGCGCTTCGCCCAACCCTTTGAGCGGCCCCGACGTGTTGTCGGAATTGAACGAGACCTTGGTGATACCGTCGGGCAATTCGAGGATGTGTCCTTTGGATTGCTCGCTGTCCTGGGCGACCACGCGGATGGTGCGCTTGGGGTCGAACGGCCCCTTCGGGTCGAGGGGAAGGGGCTTTGGGCCGCCCGCGGATGGGGGCTGTGGCTTCGGCGGGGCATGCAACAGCGCATCCAAAATGGCATCCGCCATCTTGAGATACCCAGCCGCGCCTTCGGCGGAGAGCGGCAGGGCGGCGCCGACCTTGTCGTAGCCGTCCACGCGTCCGTCGGGCGGCAATCGCATGGCGATCGGCGGCCGCACGCCGAGGAGATCCTGGATCGTGTTGGAATATTCGGTGCGGCTCAGCCGGCGCAAGCGGCTCCGGCCCTCCACGCGCTGCCGGGCCAGCAGGAGACCGGTGAAGTCGGTGCGCACCCACGCCGCCAGCGCGTCGCGCTCGGCTTTCGCCGGCTGGTCCTCGTCCTTGGGCGGCATGTTGCCGGCCTCGATCTGATCGAGGACGCGGAACCAGAGATCGCGCTCGGCATTCAATTTTTCCAAGGTCCGCGATCCAGTCAGATCGATGCGGGCCTTGGGTTTTTCGCCGCCGTGGCACTCGGTGCAGTAGGTCTTGAGGAGCGGCTGGATGCGGGACTGAAAAGCGGCCGCCGCGTCTTCGGCCAGGGCGCCGCTGGTGAGCGCGAGGGCGACACCGAGGAAGAGGTTGATAGGATGGTTGATTCTCACGCCAGTCCGTCAATGGTGCCGGTGCCCGATCCGAAGCGGTCCGCCTGGACGCCGAAGCGTTGCAGCATGCTGACGAAGAGCTTGCCCAGCGGGGTGTTGTTGTTCGGGTCGCCCGCGATGTGCTGGCCGTGCTTGTAGCCGCCGCCGGCCAGGAGGATGGGGAGATTGTTCGTGCCGTGTCCGCTGGCGTCGCCGAGGTTGCTGCCGAGCAAGACCTGGGTCCGATCCAGCAGCCTGCCCGAGCTCTCTTTCGTATCGCGGAGCGCGGTGAGGAAATCGCGAAACGCCGTCATCTCCGCGCGCTCGATGCGGCGCAACTGCTCGATCTTCGCGGGATTGCGGCCATGATGGGAGAGGCCGTGATGGTCCTCGTTCACTCCGTCGATCGGGGGTTTGAGATCCATGCCGCGGATGAAAATCGTGATCACGCGAGTGGAGTCGGTCTGCAAGGCGAGCTTGGTCAAATTGAAGAGCAGGCGCGCGCGACCCACGTTGTCGCTCCGGTCGAGATTATCGGGCGGTGGCGCTTCGGAAACCACCGGCTTGGGGCGCTTCACCCAAGCCTCGTCTGCCTGGAGCTGTTTTTCCATATCGCGCACCGCATCGGCGTAGTCCGCAACCTGTTGCTGATCGCGTTCGCTGAGCCGGGGCTTGAGCGCGGCGAAGCGGTCGCCCATCCGGTCGAGGATGCTTTGGCCGCGCTTGAGCCGGGTCATCTCATGCTCCACGTCCTTCGCAGTTCCTGAGAGGAAGAGGCGGGAGAAAACTTCGGAGGGTCGATTGAGCGACGGGATGCCGGCGCCGGTGGCCGTGTAGGTCAAGGCCGTGCCGCCATCTTGCGTGGAGAGCGAGAGCAAGGGAAACCGGGTGGCGCTGCCCACCTGCCTGGCTGCCAGGTAATCCAGGGACACGGAGTTGCGAAAGCCGGCCACCGTGGGCCGCTTGGCGCTGGTGAGGAAGCACGCCTCGGATGCGTGGTCTCCGCCAATCTCCGGATGCGAGATGCCCGAGAAGACCGTGAACTGGTTGCGCAGGTCGCCGAGGATTTGCAGGTATTCACTCGGTGTATAGTCGCGTCCGGCCTGCTCCGGGAAGAACGACGGACCGTAGAGCCCGAAGCTCGTGCAGATGGTGACCAACCGGCGCGGCGGCGCGGCGGCTTCCGCGGTTCCGGCGAGGCTCTCCAGCCACGGCAGCGCGAGGAGCACCGAACTCGTGCGGATGAACTGGCGACGGGACTGGAGATGGGGCGTGCTGGTGTTCATGGTGCGGGTGCGCGCGCGCAGTATCCGTCAGTTTTGGCGCGATGGCAAAAATTCCAACGAAACGAGAGCGGATTCTGAATTTTGGACACCGGAGGATTCGAGCGGAGCGAGAAGTCTCCCGAAGGGAGCCCGCCGAGGTGGGGGCTGAGGTGCTGGCGGCGGCCGGTGCCATTCGGGCGAGCAAGGGGGATCGCGGAGGCGATCCACAATCCCAGCGATTAGCCCCGGGTCGAGCGACTCGAGCGGAGCGAGAGGACTCGCAATAGCGAGCCCGCAGGGTGGTCATGGCGGCGACCATCAATCTGCGAGCGAACACCCGGGGAATCCACCCCCCAGCGAACACTCCATCCGTCCCGGCGAAGCCGCATCTTTGGACACCGGAGGTGTCCCAGCGATTAGCCCCGGGTCGAGCGAGTCTGCGAGCGAACACCCGGGGCCACCCACCCCCCAGCGAACGCTCCATCCGTCCCGGCGAAGCCGCATCTCCGAGGGAGGAGGGGAAGGATGCGGCCAGGAGGCCGGGACGGATGGAGTAGCGCCGTTTTGGTATAGAACCCCGGGTATTCGCTCGTTACACTCGCTCGACCCGGGGCTAATTTCACTAGTCCCTCCGGGACACACCGTCGGCCAAAGTCCAGTATACTCGCTAGGCGGACCGCCCCTCGACAATGTCTTACTTCCAGCGGAACAACTCGCTCTGCACCACGCCATGCACCAGGGAGCGCAGCCCATACCCGTCTTTGGCCGCGCTCTGGGCGATGGCCTCGACGGCAGGCTGATCCAGGCGCGTGACCGGCGCTCCGGTCGCGTAGGTCACGAGGTGGCGGGTGACGCCACGGGCGAGCTGCGCCGGATTTTCCGCGAGGATGCGGCGCAGCTCGCGGATATCCGCGAAAGGCTTGCCATCGGGTGTTTCGCCGCTGCAATCGACGGGCAGCCCGTCGATCCACGAAGGCCCCTTGGTGCCGGGTGGGATCGCGGAGTTGAGCAGGCGGTAGTTGGCCCGATTCGCGCCGGTGACGTCGAAGCTTTCGAGGGCAAAGCCGTAAGGGTCGAACTTGGCGTGGCAACCGGTGCATGAGCCTTTGCTGCGATGCAGGGCGAGCTGTTCGCGCAGCGTCTTCGCGCCGCGAGTGTCGGGCTCGACGGCAGGGATGTCGGGTGGCGGGGGAGGAATGGGAATGCCGAGGAGCCGCTCAGCGACCCACACGCCGCGCTTCACCGGTGAGGTGAAAGTGCCGTTGGCCGTGACCTTCAACACCGCCGGCTGCGTCCACAGACCGCCGAATGGGGAGCCAGCGGGGAGACTGACCTTTTGCAACCCGAGGCCGGTAATACCCGGCACACCGTAGTGTTTGGCGAGCGCTTCATTGACGAACGTCCAGTCGGCCGCGACGAATTCGCGGACGCTGAGATTCTCGTGCAGCATGCGCGAGAAGAACGCGCGCGTCTCCAGCACGCTGGAGCGCTTGAGCTGGTCGTTGCGCGCGTATTCGGGATACAGCTTGCTGTCGGGAGTGGTGTCATCGATGGCGCGCAGGCCCAGCCACTGGTCGGTGAAGCTGTCCACGAAGCGGCTGGCTTTGGCGTCCTGCAACATCCGATCGGTCTGGGCCGCCAGGACTTTGGCATCGCCGAGCTTTCCCTGCCGTGCGATGTCGAGCAGCGCTTCATCCGGAGTGGAGTTCCACAGAAAATAGGAGAGGCGCGAGGCCAGGGCGAAATCATTGAGCCGGCCGGGCTCCTCGATGAGGCAGAGGAAATCTGGCGCCGTCATGAAATCGACGAAACAATCGCGCAGCGGCTCTTCGGGAAACGCGAACGCGTCGAGTTCCGCGGTAAAGCGTTTTGTGAATTGCGTGATCTCGTCGGGCGTCAAATCGCGCCGGAAAAAGCGAGCGCCGACGCGCTTGAAAGTGGCTTCGGCCGCTTTGATGAGCGTGCCGCGTTCGGGCTTGACCACCTCGGTGGATGCGGCCCGGAAATCGGCGCGCAGGAATTTGTCGCCGGGCAGCGGCGTCTCGGGTTCTTCGACGTCCACCCACTGGATCGCCAGACCCGGCCCGCGGCACTGGCTGGCCTGCGAGTTCTTCGGCACCGGCACGCCGAGGCCGAAGGGAACGAGGCGGAAGTTGTCCCCGACCGCCGCCAGGTCATTGAGGTCCCGCGAACTGAGATAGACTTCGGTTTCGAGAATGGTCGGGACGCCGGGTGGCGCTTCGAGAGTGGCGCGCAGGCTGATGATTTGCGGGTACGCTCCGGTGTGTCCGGCGTAGATGCCGAAGGGCAGGGGCTTGTCCGTCTGGTAGCCATAGACGGACATGCGCATCCGGTAGATGCCGGAAACCCGCGCGCCGTTAAATCCCTTCAACGGGCCGGAATTGTTGTCCGTGTTGAAGGACACTTTGGTGATGCCGTCGGGCAATTCGAGAATGTGCCCCGCGGATTGTTCGCTGGCCCGGGCCACGGCGCGCGTGGTCCGTTTGGGGTCGAAGGGCCGGACGCCGGGATCTGCGGCTTTCTCCGTCTTCAGGTCGAGCAAGACGTCGAGACCATCGGTCTTGCGCGGCGCTTGGGCCTTGGGGGGTTGGGGTTGCAAGAGCGATTTCAGGATGGCATCGGCCAGCTTGAGATAGCCTTCGGCCCCTTCGGCGGAGAGCGGAAGCGCGGCGCCGACCTTGTCGTAACCGTCGACCCGGCCATCGGAGGGCAATTGCAGAGTGACCGGCGGAACGACGCCGAGGAGATCCAGGATCGTGTTTGAATATTCGGTGCGGCTCAGGCGGCGCAATTTGCTGCGACCCTCCGCGCGCTGCTGCGCGAGGAGGACGCCGGTGAGGTCGGCGCGCACCCACGCGGTTATGGTGTCACGCTCGCTTTTTTTCGGCTGATCCTCGTCTTTCGGCGGCATGTTGCCGGCTTCGAGCTGGTCGAGCACGCGGAACCAGAGGTCGCGTTGCGAGGTCAATTGCTCCAGGCTCCGCGCGCCGGTCAGATCGATCTTGGCCTTGGGCTTTTCCCCGCCGTGGCACTCCGTGCAATAGGTCTTGAGGAGAGGCTGGACGCGGGCCTGGAACGAGGTCGCGGGATCTTCGGCCAGGGAATGACTGGCGAGCGCGAAGGCAGCGGCGAGGAGGAAGTTGGTAGGGGATGGTGGACGGTTCACAATTTCTCAGGCCAATCCGTCGATGGTTCCCACGCCCGAGCCGAACCGGTCCGCCTCGACTCCGAAGCGTTGCAGCATGCTGACGAAGAGTTTGCCGAGCGGCGTATTGTTTTTCGGGTCGCCGGCGATGTGCTGCCCGTGTTTGTGGCCGCCGCCGGCCAGGAGGATCGGCAGGTTGCTCGTGCCATGTCCGCTGGCGTCGCCGAGATTGCTGCCCAGCAGCACCTGGGTCTGGTCCAGCAACCGGCCCGAGCCCTCCTTCGTGTCGCGCAGTGCCGTGAGGAAATCGCGAAACGCCCCCATCTCCGCGCGCTCGATGCGGCGCAACTGCTCGATCTTCGCGGGATTGCGGCCATGATGGGAGAGGCCGTGGTGGTCTTCGTTCACTCCTTCGATCGGGGGTTTCAGATCCATGCCGCGAATGAAGATCGTGACCACGCGAGTCGAGTCGGTCTGCAAGGCGAGCTTCGTGAGATTGAAGAGCAGGCGGGCGCGGCCTACGTTGTCGCTCCGGTCGAGCGTGTCGGGCGGGGGCGGTTCGGCGACCACCGGCTTGGGGCGCGTCACCCAGGCTTCGTTGGCCTGGAGTTGCTTCTCCATGTCGCGCACCGCGTCGGTGTAATCCGCGACCTGTTGCTGGTCGCGCGCGCTGAGGCGGGTCTTGAGCGAGGCGAAGCGGTCACCCATGCGGTCGAGCACGCTTTGGCCGCGCTTGAGCCGGGCCATTTCATTTTCGACGTCCTTCGCGGTGCCGGAGAGAAAGAGGCGGGAAAAAATGTCGGACGGCTTGTAGAGCGCGGGAACGCCGGCGCCGGTGGCCGTGTAGGTCAGCGAGGTGCCTCCGTCCTGCGTGGAGAGCGAGAGCAACGGAAACCGGGTGGCGGTGCCGACGTGCCGGGCCGCGAGATAATCCAGGGACACCGTATTGCGAAAGCCGGCCACCGAGGGGCGCTTCGCGCTCGTGAGGAAGCAGGCCTCCGATGCATGGTCCCCGCCGATCTCAGGATGCGAGATGCCCGAGAAAACGGTGAACTGGTCGCGGAGATCGCCGAGGACTTCGAGATATTCGCTCGGGGTATAGGCGCGTCCGGGCTGCTCCGGGAAGAACGACGGCCCGTAGAGACCAAAGCTCGTGCAGACGGTGACCATGCGGCGCGGTGGCGCGGCGGCTTCCGCGGCTCCGGCGAGACTCTCCAGCCACGGCAGTGCGAGGAGCACCGAACTCGTGCGGAGGAATTGGCGGCGGGATTGGAGATGGGGAGTCATGGTGTGCATGGTGCCGATTTTAAGCGGGCGCAGTATCTGCCAGGTTTTGTTCGCTGGCAAAAGCTGTCTAGTGATTGAAGACGAATTCCGCGGAATTGAGCAATGACCACAGGACATCCTCGGTCGCCGACCGGCGGGTCGCCTCTTCGCGGGTGTAGGCCGCGGTCGCAATGCTCAGTTCCTCGTCGGTCGGGGGGCGCGTGTAGCAGGCGAGGTAGAGTTCGCTGACGATCTCTCCCGGGGTGAACTGGCTGTCGGCCAACCGCTGGACCCGCGCGGCGGCGTCCTTCTTCGCGAGCTTTTCCTGGAGCAGGCGCGAGTTCATGAGGTGGAGCGCCTGGACGATGCTCGGCCGGGCGTCGCGTTCGCAGGGACAGTCGCTGCTCGAGTTCGGCCGGCTGAAGGCGTCCATCGTCGGCGAGTCGATCTTGTAGGTCCACGTCTGCATGGCGCGGCTGCCCGGCGGCATCCCGGGAAAGGTGTCGGGCACACCCGTGATATCGGCGACGGCGTCGGTGAGCACTTCCGCCGGGAGACGGCGGCGATACGCGCGGGAAAAATTGCGCGTGTCGGCTTTGTTGAATTCGTTGGGCACGCTGCTGAGCTGGTAGAGATGGGACCGCAGGATCGTGCGCATCAGTTCCTTGAGATTGTAGTTCTTGCGGATCAATTCCTGGGCGAGCGCTTCGAGCAGCGCGGGGTTCGAAGGCGGATTCGACAACCGGAAATCATCGACCGGGTCCACGATGCCCTTGCCGAAGAATCCGGCCCAGACGCGATTGGAAGCGGCGCGGGCGAAATACGGATTCTTGGGATCGATCATCCAGTCGGCCAGCGCGCGCCGCGGGTCGACGTCTTCCGCGACCGCCAGTGACGCGGCGCCCGGCGGCCGTGGTTCCATCATCTCGCCAGTGACGGGGTGTTTCACCGTCCGTCCAGGGGTGAAGTAAAAGGTTTCGTTGCCCGCGGAAATCGGCGTGGAGATGCCGGCGCCCTTTTGTTTGACCGATCCGAAGAAAGCCGCCATGCGGTAGAAGTCGTCCTGCCCCCATTTCTCGGTCGGGTGATGGTGGCACTTCGAACAGTCGAGCCGCACCCCGAGGAAAAGCTGGCTGAACATGGTGGTGATATCCGCGGGCTCGCGCCGGTCGCGGTAGATGACGGCCGGTCCGAAGCGGTGCGTGTTGCCTTCGGTCGTCACGATCTCGCGCACGAACTGGTCGTAGGGCTTGTTCGCGCGGAAGCATTCGCGCAGCCATTGATCGAGCACGTAAACGCTTTTGACGCCCGCGCGGTCGGGATTTGGGCGGAGCAGATCGGCCCACTTATTCGCCCAGTAATCCGCGTAGAGTGGATGGTCCAGCAGGCGGTCGATGAGCTTGGCGCGTTTGTCCGGCGCGGTGTCGGCGAGGAATGCGCGGGCGTCGTCCGGTTTGGGCAGCGCGCCGATGGTGTCGAGCGACGCGCGGCGGAGAAACTCCGCATCGCTGCACAGCTCCGATGGAAAAAGGCCGAGTTGCTTGAACTGCGCGTAAGCCAGCTCATCGATGAAATTCTTCACCGGGAGATGGGCATACTGACTTTCGGGGAGCAGGTGATCGGCGGGGACGCTGATCCGTGAATCGCCGACCATCCCAAGGAATCGGGCGACGATCACCGCCTGTCCGCTCACCTTGCCCGTGGTGACCACGCCGTCTTCCGAGACGCGCGCGATTTCCTTGTCATTCGAAACGAAGTCCGAGAGCGCGGTGACATCGCGCGTCGAGCCATCGGAATAGTGCGCCTCGACCTTCAACTTCTGCGTGTCCCCTTTTTGGTAGATACGATCGGCCGGCTCCATGCTGATGCGATCGAGCGTCGCCTCGCCTTCCGCGCGAAAACTCATGCCGCCGGCGATCCATCCCGCGATCGTGCGGTAGGCCTCGGAGTCCTTCGCGAAGCGTTCACCGCCCTCGTGGGGAATCGTGTCGGTCGCCTTGAGCAGGAGCAGGCTTTCCTCCGGCGCCGCGGGGAAGACGCGGCGCCCGCGGTCCTCCTGCACGATGTTGCGCAGATCGGACTGCGGATCGAAGGAGAAGATCGTGAACTTGAAGCCATTTTGCCCGTCGGGTTTGGCGTGGCAGGCCCCCGCGCTGCAGCCGGCCTTGTTGAGAATGGGCAGAACATCGCGCATGAAACTGGGCGCCTTTGGGGATGCATGGCCCGTGCTGGCGGCGGCGAGCGCGGGAGTGCCCGCGTCATTGACAAACAGTTTGGCGGAGAGTTTGGCGTCCTTGCCCCAGGCGAAGAGGCGGCCGTCCTGTGCGCCGGCGAAAACGCGTTCGCCATTGCTGGTGACAGCCACGCAATGGAGCGCGACATCGACGGATTCGAGCTTGCGCTCCTTGGGTCCGGCGCTGATTTGCGCACCGTTATCGTTGGAGATTCCCGTATAGGCTGCGACGGTTCCCGCGCTGCTCGCCGCGAGGACCGTCGGGCCGGCCGGGGACCAGACCATGGCATTGATCGCCGTGTTGTAAGCGCCGAGGGTATTGATCCGCTCGCGGGTCTTTACGTCCCAGACTTTGAGCTGGTGATCGGCACCGCCGCTCACGAGTTGCGTGGCGTCCGCATTGAACGCCAGCGAGAGCACCTGCGCGACGTGGCCTTCCAGCTTCGCGAGTTCCCGGTGGGTGGCCAGGTCCCAGATCTTCACCAGCTTGTCCCCGCCGGCGGTGGCGAGAAGCTTGCCGTCGGCGCTCACCGCGAGATCGAAGATGGTGTCGGCATGCGCCTGCCAGGAGTCCGTGATCGTCCCGCTGCTGGTCTCGAGGAGGCGCACGGTTCCATCCTCCGCGGCCCGCCCATCGGCGATCACGAACTGCTTCCCCTCCGGCAGGAAGCGCACCGCGGTGATGCGATCCGTGAGGCCATCGGTGACCTGCCGCTCCGGCGCCAGCGTTTCCGCATTCCAAATCACGACCCGGCGAAAAGCGCCGGTGACCAGTTGCTTGCCATCCGGGCTCCAGGCGATCGATTGCACGGGATCGAGATGCGCACTGCCCCGCACGACGACGGCGAGGTTCGTTCCGGAAATATCGTAGAGCACCAAATCACTGCCGCAGCCAATCGCGAGCCGGGTCGAGTCCGGCGAAATCGCCATGGCCAGCACAGGGCGATACGTCGCCGGCAGCGCTCCGGGGGTAACCGTGCGGGGAGCGGACGGCTGGTTGACGAGTGAGGCGGCGTCCCACGCCGCGCCGGCTTTCACCCAGCGCTTCATGGCTTCGATCTGTGGCGGAGACAGTTGTTTCTTGGGCGGCATGTGCGGGTCAGCGCCGGCCGCGAGAGATTCGAGCAGGAGGCTCTTTTCCGGCGTCTTGAGATCGAGCACCTCGCCATTCTCTCCGCCTTTCAGCAGCGTCTCGCGGGAAGTCATGACGAGTCCGCCCTTCTTCTTCTCGCTATTGTGACAGGAGAAGCAGTTCGTCTTCAGGAGCCGCATGGCCTCGGCTGTGTCCGAGGTCGGTGCTGCGGCGCCGCGCGCCTGCCACGCGAGCGCCAGCGCCAACACAAGCGCCTGCGAGGCGAGCCGGAGAAAGGATGGGGGGAGTCGGGGCGTCATGGAGGCGGTATCACGGGGACTTTTTGCATCATCCACCGCGAACCAGTTCCTTAGACCGGTTAGGGAGTGTTTGAAAATTCCGGATCCTATATGATCGCGCGAGAACGCGCGAGTTTCTCACAGTTTTCGGTCACAGAGTGCGCGGGTGGATCGGCTTTTAACGATCACCTCCGCGATCGCCCTAGCGGGCTCGCTCCGCGAGTTCTGTCGCTCCGCTCCAGTCCGAAGACGATGGCAAAAGATGGGCGGCGAAGCCGCGATTCTTTTTTCCCATCGCGTTGCGGAGAACGCGATCCACCTGCTCTGTATCCGCGCATCGATCAAATTCCAGACGCTGGCTGCATCGCAACCGAATAAAGGTTGGTCGAGCGGTGGAATTCCTTCGGGGCTCATGCCCAGCTCCGCGTCTCACCCGAGAATCCCCTGGATGGGCTTGCCGCCTTCCACGCCGGTGAGTTTGGCATCGAGACCCTGGAACTTGTAAGTGAACGCGTCGTGCTGGATGCCGAGCTGGTGCAGCATGGTCGCGTGCAGATCGTGAACGGTGCAGATATCCTCTGCCGCGGCATAGCCCAGTTCATCGGTGGCGCCATGGACCACGCCGCGCCGAATGCCCGCTCCGGCGAGCCACATCGACATGGCCTTGTTGTGATGATCCCGGCCCACGGGGCCTTTGTTGGCCTGCGCCATCGGCGTGCGGCCAAACTCGCCGCTCCACACGATGAGCGTGTCATCGAACATGCCGCGCTGCTTGAGATCCTTGATGAGCGCCGCGCAGGCCTGGTCGATCTCGCGGGCCCTCAAGGGCAGCTCCTCGCGCAGCAGGCTGTGGTGATCCCAGTCGCGGTGATAGAGCTGAATGAAACGGGTGCCGCGCTCGGCGAGGCGCCGCGCGAGCAGACAGTTGGAAGCGAAGGTGCCATCGCCGGGTTGACAGCCATACAGTTCGAGCGTCTTCGCGCTTTCATCGTGCACGTCCATCAACTCGGGCACGCTGGCCTGCATGCGGAACGCCATCTCATACTGCGCGATGCGGGTGGCGATCTCCGGATCATGGACGAGCGCCTGGTGCTGCTGGTTGAGCGCATTGATCGCATCCACATCGTTGCCCTGGCTGGCGCGGGTGATGCCGTTGGGGTTGTTCAGATAGAGGACGGGATCGCCCTTCGCCCGAAGCTGCACCCCCTGATACTTGCTCGGTAGAAAGCCGCTGCTCCACTGCCGCGCGGCGATGGGCTGCGGGGTGCGGCCCTTGCCCGTCGAGACCAGGACGACAAAACCCGGCAGGTCTTCCGCCTCACTCCCGAGGCCGTAGGTGACCCACGCCCCCATGCTCGGACGTCCGGCGATCTGCGAACCGCTGTTCATGAACATGTGCGCCGGATCGTGATTGATCGCATCCGTCGTCATCGACTTGACGATGCAGATGTCATCGATCACGGAGCCGAGATGCGGCAGCAGTTCGGAAAGTTCCGTCTGGTTCCGGCCAAATTTCTGAAAGCGGAATTGCGCGCCCTGGCAGATGAGTTTCTGGCCTTGCAACTGCGCGAGCTGCTGGCCCCTGGTCATGCTCTCGGGCATCGGCTGGCCGTTCATCTCCGCCAGCTTTGCCTTGTAATCGAACAACTCCAACTGCGACGGTCCGCCCGCCATGGTGAGCCAGATGACGCGCTTCGCCTTCTGCGGCAAGGGCAGCGACGGCAGCACACCTTTCGAAGCCGCGTGGAGCCCGACGGGTTTCAACAACGACGCCAGCGCGACGGCTCCCAGGCCCAGCGAGGACTTGCCGAGGAAAGCGCGGCGGGTGAGCAAAGATGGATCGGGGTGCATGAGGAGGCTATGAGCGGGTGATGGTTTCGTGCAGGTTCAGGAGCACACGCGCGACGTGCGTCCAGGCGGCGAGTTCGGGGCGGTTCAGGGAGGCCGTCGCGGGCGTGAGACCGGTCTTCAGCAGTTCCTCCGCGGCGGCTGCGTTCTGGCGATACTCCGCGAACTGCTTGTCGAGCAGCGCGGTGATGGTCTTCAGCTCGTCCGCCCGCGGGTCGCGCTGGAGCGCCTGCTGCCAGGCCCACGTGATGCGTTGTTCGGTCGTGCCGTGGCATTCGCTGAGGATGCGGGTGGCGAAACAACGCGAGGCCTCGATGTAGGTGGGATCGTTCAACAGGGCGAGCGCCTGCTGCGGGATATTCGAGCGGGTGCGCTCCGCGGTGCATTCCTCCCGGCTCGGCGCATCGAAGGCGAGCAGGCTGGGATGTGGAAACGAGCGCTGCCACCACGTGTAGAGGCCGCGGCGATACTGGCTCGTCCCCGTGTCGCTTTGATACTCGCGGGCTGGAAAAGCCAGGTTCTCCCAGTAGCGCTCGGGCTGATACGGTTTCACGCTCGGCCCGCCGATCTTCGGCACGAGCAGGCCGGAGATGGCCAGGGCATTGTCGCGCACGAGTTCCGCATCCACGCGGAAACGGCTCTGGCGCGCGAGTTCGCGATTGTCGGGATCGGCGGCGAGGAGCGCGTTATCGGCCGTGGACACCTGCCGGTAGGTATGGCTCGTGACGATCGTGCGCACCATGTGTTTCATGTCCCACCCGCTGTCCATGAACTCGGAGGCCAGCCAGTCCAGCAGCGGGCCATTCACCGGCGGCTCGCCCTGGGCGCCCAGATCGGAGAGCACCTTGCTCAGCCCGATCCCGAAGAACTGGGCCCACAGGCGATTCATCACCGTGCGCGCGGTGAGCGGGTTTTCCCGCGAGACGAGCCATTGGGCGAGATCGAGCCGCGTGAGGTCGCGTCCTTCGATCCTGGGTTGCGGCAGAAAACCGGGCGGCGCGGCTTTCATCACCTCGCCGCTTTCGTCCATCCAGTTGCCCCGCGGTAGGATGCGGACCGTGCGCCGCTCGGGCATGCTCACGGAGACGAGGCACTTGGGCAGCAAATCGTTGAACGCATTGCGTTCCTTCTCGACCTTGGCCACAGCCGCCCGTTCCTCCACGAAGAGCTTGGTGACGCGATTCACGAAGTAATCGCGGATCGCCTCCGCGTCCTTCTTGCTCCGGGCCTTCGCAGCCTTCTTCAGCGCGGCCGCGGCTTTCTTCGCGCGCTGCACCTCCACATCGGGAACGTCCCCGACTTCCCGCAGCTCCGGCAGAATGAACCCTGGCGTGACGACTTCCGCCTCCCATTGTTTTTGCGCCGCGTCGAGTTCGGGCAGCGCGGCGTTCAGCGCCTTTTTCGTTTCCGCGAGCGCGGCATCCAGCCTGGCCAACTGCTGCTCCTGTTCCGCGGTGGCCACCAGCATGCCTTCCTCGCGCCGGCCGATGATCGGCTCCTTGATGTCGGCGAAGAACGCGCCCAGCGAATAGAAATCGCGCTGGGTGAGTGGATCGAATTTGTGATCGTGGCACTGGCAGCAGCCGGTGGTCTGGCCCATCCAGGCCGCGCCGACCGCCCGCACGCGGTCGGTGAGCATGCGCGACTCATAATCCTTGGCCTGCGCTCCGCCCTCCTCGGTGGTGAGCAGCAGCCGGTTGAAAGCAGAGGCGACGCGTGTCTGCACGGTGGCATCCGGCAGCAGATCACCCGCGAGCTGCTCCAGCGTGAATCGGTCGAAGCGCTTGTTGTCATTGAACGCCTGAACGACCCAGTCGCGATAGGGCCACACGTTGCGGGGATTGTCGCTGTGGTAGCCGCTGGTATCGGCGAAGCGCACCACATCCAGCCAGCCGATGGCCATGCGTTCGCCGTAGTGCGGACTCGCGAGCACGCGATCGACGAGCTGACCGTAAGCCGCCGGCGAACGGTCATTCACAAACGCGGCGACCTCCTCGGGCTTCGGCGGCAGGCCGAGCAGGTCGGAGTAGAGACGGCGGATCAACGAGCGGCGATCCGCTTCCGGAGATGGCTTCAGCCCGATGTCCGTGAGCCGCCGTTGCACCAGAAAATCCACGGCGTTCGCGTCCGCCGGAATGACTGCTTTCACCGGCACTGCGTACGACCAGTGCACCTGATACTCCGCGCCTTGTTCGATCCAGCGCTTGAAGAGTTCCTTCTGCCGGGTGGTTAGCGGCTTGCGCGCCTTGGGCGGGGGCATCAGGTCGTCCTTGTCGTCCGTGAGCACCCGCCGGGCCGCTTCGCTGAGCGCGGGCTTCCCCGGCACGATGGGCACCTCTCCGGACTCCGCCGGCTTCAGGGCCTCCGCTCGTAGATCGAGTCGCAGGCCGGCCTTGCGCGCGTGGGAGTCCGGGCCGTGGCAATGAAAGCAGGTGTCCGACAGGAACGGACGGATGTCGCGGTTGAACTCGACCTTCGCGGGAATCGGCGGTTCCGCCGCGGACAAGGAAAGTCCCCCGACCAGCAGTGGAATGGCGATCAATTTGTTCATGGGAGGAAATCCGCGCGACAGTCGGGTAATAAATAATCCGGTGAGAAGAGATTACGTTAGTTCTTCTGCCCTCTCCTTTCAATGCGCCGCCCCGCCGGCCGCCCCAGCCCCGGTCAGGGAGCGCCTTCATTCATCTGGCCCTTGGGGGTGATCCCGCCATTTTTGGGGTGATCGACCCACCAAAATGGGCCGTCGAACCACGCGCCGCGCTGGCGAATCCATCGGCAATTGGGAGAAAAACCTTCACATGGCGCCGGCCCCAGCTCACCCTACCTCCCGTTCACGCCCCTTCCGAACATCCGGCGGCCCAAATGCATCTCATCCCCCAAAGTCCTGCATTTTCAGAGAAAATGAGGATTCCTTCGCGCCATAGCCTGTTGGCATATCACCCCAAACGGCGTGATATGCAGACTGGCATAATCACGTTAGGCCCCTACACACACGTCTTCTTTTTTGACCGTCATTAACAGCCGTTGGTTTGCGACGCTTATTCCCGCTTTGCTGGGTTTGGGCTTGGCGGCGTTGTGTGTCCGCGTTTTTCAGTCCTACGGCTGGAGCCTCTTTCTTGGCTTGCCGGTCGCCGTCTGTTTTCTCTCCGCGTTCTGCACATCTTTCAGGCGCACGGTTTCGTTTTCATCCGCCTACTGGACTTCGGTGCTCAGTCTTTTGTGTCTCGGCGGCTTCATTCTTATCTTCGCCCTCGACGGTGCCATTTGCCTTCTCATGGCTTTTCCGCTCTCGATGCTTCTCGGCACTGTTGGCGCAGCCCTTGGCTTGTGGCTTGGCAGCGCGTGCAGGGGCGGCCTTCCCTCCGTCCTCCCGCTGCTGCTGGTTTGTATGTTCCCCGGCTTGGTTGCATTCGACCGCGCCACCAAGCCACAGGAACCGCTCCGCCTCGTTACTACGAGTGTCGTCGTGCGAGCGCCGATTGAACGAGTGTGGCAGACCGTCATCGCCTTCCCCAAGATTTCCGAGCCGCCTACGGGCATTTTCCGCTGCGGCATCGCTTATCCCATCGAGGCACGCATTGACGGTTCCGGCGTGGGCGCGATTCGCCATTGCGTTTTCTCCACCGGCAGCTTCGTCGAGCCGATTACCCGATGGGAGTCGCCTTCACTTCTCGCATTCGACGTTTCTTCGTCACCACCACCGATGCGCGAGTTGTCCCTATATGAGCACGTTGAGGCACCTCATCTTCACGGACACATGATTTCGCATCGAGGGCAGTTTCGCCTATTCGAGCGCGACGGGCAGGTTGTCCTTGAGGGCACTACTTGGTATACGCACACTTTATCGCCTCAGTGGTATTGGGGTCCGATTTCCGATTACATGATTCATCAGATACATGAGCGAGTTCTCAACCACATCAAACGCACAAGCGAAGGGGCCTAACCCGCTGCGAACCGCGACCCTGGCGTTCAGTTGCGGTGGTGCGGTTTCGAGTTCGACCGGCTCAGTCACGGGCCATGCTTACCACCTTCGCCCGCGCATGTCCCGCGCCTTCGCCTCGCCCCGCCGTGCTCACGAGCGCGTTCTCGCGGGGAACAGGGGTCAGGCATCATATCTTGACAGTAAAATACCCGGACAGTAGAAACGAACCATGCCTCCGCAGTATCCGTCTCGAATTTCCTGGAGCGTATTCCCCGTGCGCGCTGTCAATATATGATGCCTGACCCCTTATCCTAGATGAATATCATGGATGAGCACCGGCCTTTGTCGCACGGCCTTGTCTCAAGAAGCTCCGAATCGGCACATATTTCCTCTCGACTGGCACGCGGCACGTGGCCAGCTATGGTGTTTGCTGTCCATTACTATTGAGGCTCGCATAATAGGGTGACAACGCGTTTGTAGGAGAATGAGTGTCACTCTATTTCACGATGGTCAATAAGCGCCATTCATGCCTGACCCCTTTCCGTTGTTGTCAGTCCCGATACATGAGCAGAGGCGAGTCGATCGAGATACCCGCATTCTTCAGTTGCTGTTTGATCCGCGGAACCGACTTAGTCAGGCGCGTTGCTAAAACTCCGACCTCCGCATTCGTAAGGACGCCAAACTTACCTCCGGCATATTTTGGTAACGTTTCGAGCAATTGCGACGTTCGTTGTTGAATGAAGCATAAGGCATATGCCACAATGAGATTGTCGCGCTCACTTAGTCCCTTCGTACGTTGATCAAGCAGGTAGGTTACGGCTTCTTCGCGAAGTGAGTATCCGAGCGCCCACAAGATAAGCAATCGAAAGTCTCCCGTGGATCGGTCCGCCAAAGTGATCCATTCCCTCAATATCTGCTCGCTATCCGAGGCGATCGACGCAGACACCAATCTCCCTTGCAGTCCCTTC
>JBBRPL010000131.1:0-21754 GCA_038228205.1 Chthoniobacterales bacterium | reverse complement strand
ATACCTTGGTCAACATAACAAGGAGCCCAAGCCATTCATCTGGACAGCCACCGCCAAAGACATCTTGTCCAAGGTCACACGCGCCCGCAAAAAGCTCGCGAACCGCAAAACGTTACGCTAATTGCGCCGCACTACACTAGAAGGCCAAGCAAAAATGCTTGTTCGATCCATCGTAGACCAACAGGCATTTTTCAAGAACATCACGCCCCAGCAGACCCCCAATGTTCTGCTGGCCGAAATCTGTAGCAATAACTGGATGAACTCCGAATAGGCGCGAATTGTCGGCGTGATAAAGTATCAACGCGACATCGTACTGCAACCTCGTCTCCGGTTGGCCGCCAGTCGTGGGTGTGGAAACCAAAATGTCGCCCGTCGGCGAAATGCCCAGCGGGGCTATCGTAGCTGCGTCGACTGCCGTGCAGGAAGCGCCCGTATCGACCAAAAAGTCCACGACAATAGGCGTTGGGACGGGTAATCCCGCAGTTTGCAATGCCGTACGACGAGGCGTGCTGACGCCCACGAAGAGTTTAATAATGGGACCCCGAATGTCATCGAGGCCGATAGTTAAGTGGGGCACGGTGTGAGCGTTCTAGAAAAGAAATTCACGGGTTCCATTCCGAGAATTTTCTTCACCAAGAACGGTTGCAATTTGCACTTCTCGTAGCCGATCTTTAACGCATCATCATAGCTCGAATAAATTCCGAGCAATTCCTCCCCAGAAATGACAGCAAACTTGCCCTCATCGGCCAACAGTTGCGGCTTCAGTTTCTCAAACGTCTTCAGCTCGATTTCCAGAGGCATGTCGCGAATATAAGCCTGACCCATGCCGTGGGTCAATGGATGGCAAGATGCGTTGCCAAACGAGCCAGACTGCTTCATGCTTTTGTCTGGCAACACGAAACCCAAGCCCGACGCTCAGACGGCCATCGTGGACGCCGTGAACCGCGCCACAGGCTCGGAGTCGGTCAAAGGGCGGGCTTGCAGACGCCGGCGTTGCAGGAGGCGTATAGCTCTCGGCCTATTTTTTCGCCAACGCTCCCTCGATCGAGGCCGCCACTTGCTGTCCCAGCATCTGGTAACCCGGCCCGTTGAAGTGCACGTCGTTCGGATTCTGCGCGCTCGCGAGGTGGGGCGTGATGAAGGCAAAGAGGTCATCGATCGGAATCCCGTGCTTCTGCATCACCCGGGCCGCGATGGCATTACGCTCGACGATGGACTCGGCCGTTTGCTTTTTCGCTTCGTCCGTCGGGATCGGGGTCGTGCTCGCCCAGATGATCCTGGCGCCCGTGGCCTGCAACTTCGTGGCGAGCTCGTCGAGGCGCTGTTCATAGTCGACGGGCGCGGTGCTTCGATCGTGGATGCCGAAGTTGAAATGGATGACGTCCCAGTGCGACGCCGCCGGAGAACCCTCGGCCGCTCCGGCCGGCGGCGCGGAAGCGAGCCAGATCTCCAGCTTCTTCAGGCCATTGGCGGCCGGCCCGCAGTTTTCCGGGGCCTTGTGCACATTCGCTTTCCCGGCCAGAGCCTTCCGCGCCGCCAGCGTGTAGCCGCCGGAGACGGAATCGCCGATGAGCAGGACCCGTGGAAGTTGTGGATCGTCCTGCACGAAATCCCAGCACGTCGATTGGCCTTTCACCCGGGACCGCTTGTGGATCGGCAAATAAAATCCGTTGCCCAGGTTTTGCTGGAGGACGCGCTCCCAGGCCTGTTGCGCGGGAGGAAGAGTTGCGACGAGCGCCTGATAGGGAGCGTCGGCGGCCGCATCCTCCGCCGCTTTCTTCGCCGCTGCTTCCGCGGGGTTGGTGGGCTCGAGCGGCTTGGCCGGTTCGGCGGCCTGGACGGACGTGAGCGCAAGAAGAGCCGCCGCAAAAAAGGAGAGGGAAATTTTCATGGAAGGAAATGCCGGGGGCAAAAAGGGCGCGACCGGATGATTTGTGACAATCGTGCGAATCGCTTGCGCATTGTCCAGCATGCGGTATTGGTCGTGCAGTTTTAGAAGATTGTTCTGGGGGGAACAACTGCCCTTCGCAGCCATTCGGCTGCGGGGGGCAGTATTTTTTTGGAGGGATGCGGTGATCTCTTTCCTGGGGCCACAGTGTTGTTTACACCGCTCCGGGGCGCGGGGTGGAATCGGACCCTGACCTCTGACCTCCGGCTTCTGACTTCCCGCTCCATCGCTGCAAGAGCGTCCAGGCTGGGGGCAATAGGAACAGCGAAACCAGCCCGTCGATCACCAACCCGAGCGCACAGGTCGCGCCGAGTTGGGCCAGGCCCGCGTGGTTCGCCCAACTGATCGTCCCGAATCCCGCCGAAGCGGAGGAAACGCAGAGGCAGATCACCAGGCTGAGTTCCCGCTGGGCGGCGGGGGCGTCTCCGCCGTTTCGCTGGAGGGCGAGGAGAAGGAGGATGCTGTAATCCGTGCCTGTGCCGAGGAGCAGCAGGAGGGCGGCGAGATTGAAGAAGCTCCAGGTCATGCCCAGCAGGGACATGGCCCCGATCAGGCACGCGAGAACGAGCCCCGTGGTGAGCACGAAAAGGCTGACGGCCCGCACGCTGCGGAAGGCGAGGCTGACGATGACGAGAAAGAGGGCGGCCAGGACGACGATGACCCGCAGGAATTCATGGGGGATGACCCGCCGCAGCTCATGACCGAGTTGATTCCAACTCACCAGCCAGGTGCGGTCTCCCTGGATCTCCGCGGCCACGGTATCCTCGTGTCCGGCGTTCGGCGCCACCATCCCCATGGCGAGGAATTGCCCGTCGCCGCGGCTGGCGATGCGGCGGAAAATCCAGCGGCTGGTTTCGTTGTTCGGCCAGATCGGGACCGGGGCGTTGGCCCACGCGGCCCAGTGCTTGACGATCGCCTCCGTGAGCGCGAACGCCTCGTCCTTGAAACCCGCATCGAGCGCGGCCTGCTTGAGACGCGGCAATTCGCCGAGGAGCGGTTGCAGCGTGGGGAGATTGGTGTCCTGGTTTTGCGCCACAGGCCAGACGGGGAGTGCGGTCCGGTAGCTCCGCAGTTCACCCCGGTCTTTGGCGGCGGCGAGTTTCGCTTCGGTCGCGCGCAACCGCGCCAGGACTTCATCCACCGTCTTCCCGGCGACCACGAGGCTGAGGAGATCGCGATCGTCGATGAGGCGGGATTGGAGCCGGTCCAACGCCGCGTAGGCTTCGCTCACGCGCGGGCGAAGGGTGCGCGGCGAGAAATCGACCTGCGGCGGCCCCTTGACGGCCAGGGTGCCGAGGAGCACCAGCACCAGCGCCGCGGTGGCCCACGCGCCATTCCGGAGGAAGCGCGGCGACGCGAAGGCGCGTTCGATGAACGATGCCGGCCGCGCGCTTTCCGGCCGATGGAAGCGCAGGGTCAGCGGCGCAAAGATGGCCAGCATGACGACCGCGCCGATGAGCACGCCGATCCCGACGAGGCTGCCCAGTTGCGACAAGCCGGGCAGGCTGCTGAGGTTGAGCGCGAAGAAGACCGAAGCCGTGCTGCCCGCGGTCCACACGATGTTTTGCACGCACTGCTTCTGCAGTTCGCGAACGCTGCCCTGATGTCCGAGCGAGCGCTGATACACGAAGTAGCCATAGTCCACGCTCAGCCCGATCATGATCGCCGCGCAGCCCACCCCGATCACGGTGAGCTGGCTGAGGAACAGCCCCGCCGTGGAGAGCGTGAGGAGGAAGATCAGAACCAGCATCGCCTGGAGATCCCGCAAGGGCCGGAGCCGGCGATAGCAGAGCCAGAAGATGAGGGCGATCACGAGCAGGGTGACCATGCCGGAGGATTTCATGTCCCACTCCATGCTTCCCGAGATGTCGGCCACGAAGGCCGGTTCGCCCGTGAAGCCCAGCGTGACGCCCGCGGGCAATCCGGACTCCGCCGCGAAGCGCTTCACTTTTTTCAGCCAGGCGATGTTCTCCTTGTAGTTGGCGAAGCCGTGAGCCGCTTCCACATAGACGACGCGAAAGGTGCCGTCAGCCGATGAAAATTCGGATTGCCTCGCGCCGGCCATCAGGCCGGACTCCGCGAGCGCGCCCGCCAGATTGTAGGGATCGTAGCTGAGCAGCGTGGCCTCCTGCTGCGAAAAGGAGTTGGTCAGCCTCTCCAGCGTATCTTGCAAGGTGGCCGCCGCCTTGTCGGGAGCGAGGCGCCCGGCGATTTCGCGCACTTTTTCCGGAGGCTGATTGATCAGGAGGAAGGCGAGCAATTCCGCCAGGTCGGCAGGGTTCTTCTCCCACGGGGCCCGGGCGACCGTGCGCTGGATGAAGGAAGATTGCTGCGCGAGGTGCGCGGCCAGCGTATCGGCGGCGGCTTCGGCGACATCGGGATCGGCTGCTTCGACGGTGATGATCAGCTCCGTGGGCTGCGCGAAGTGCTTGAGAAAAAGCGAGAGCCCTTCCACCTGCGGCAGATGCGTGGGCAGCAGCTTGAGGATCTCGACGTTAAAGCTGATCCGCGACAGGCCCGCGGCCACGAAGACCGCCGCCGCCAGGGCGAGCGCGATCCAGCCGAGCCTAATTCTTGGCATCGGTCACGTCGTAACCCGTCAGATCAAACTCAAACGTGCGGCGGTCGATCTTCTGGTTCACCCGCACATTGGTGAATTCATTGCGCATCGAGGAGCCGTCCCGGGTGACCATTTCAAAGGCGATCATGTGGCTCGTCTTCGTGTCGAAGTCGATTTTCAGCGCGCTGAGAAACTTCCGCGCCTGCGCGTCGCGTGGCAGGATCTCCAGGTGGCAGCGATCCCCCTCGGTGCTCACCGCGAGCACCTCGAATTTGCGTTGAAATTCCGCGAAATCCGCCGCCAGCGGAAACTCCATCATGGCAAAGCCTTTCGCACCGCCTTCCGGCCCCATGGCGTTCGCGGGAATACGCTCGGCCTTTTTCTTCGCCGGCTGGACCAGGAGATAAGTGTCCCCCTTGCGCACCACGATCGTCCTGGCCGGGTCCCCGAGTTCCCAGCGCAGCGAATTCGGCGTGGCGAAAGCGAGATGGCCCGGCGTCACCACCGGGCTGCGCAAGGCGCGCAGGGCGCGGGTCTGGGTAAAATCCGCCTGGACGCTGTGAAAGTCATCCTGCCGTGCGATCCACTTTTTGACCGGCGCGAGGTCCAGCGGTTCGGCGGCGTAGGTCGCGCCGGCGAGGGCGGGGAGGAGCAGCAAAAGCAGAAGGCGCATGGGTGGAGGCGCAGGTTCAGACGGGGGACGGCGCCCGCGCAATCGAAATAATTTCAGTTGGCGTGAGCCGGTGACCCGCACAGATTTGCGCCGCATGTCTTACGATGTCGTCATTATCGGCGGTTCGCTCGCAGGCGCGGCGTCCGCCACGCTCCTCCTGCGGGAGTGCCCGGGATTGCGCGTCCTGGTGGTGGAGCGGTCCGCCAAATTCGGGCGCCGGGTTGGCGAGGCGACGGTCGAGATCAGCGGCTATTTTCTGGGCCGGGTCCTCGGTCTCACCCAGCATTTAAACGATGCCCACCTGGTGAAACAGGGGATGCGGTTCTGGTTTGCCAACGAGCAGACCCGCACGCTCGCCGAGTCGAGCGAGATCGGGCCGAAATACCACGTGCGCCTCCCCTCGTGGCAGCTCGACCGGGCCGTGGTGGATGAAGAGGCGCTGCGGCGCGCCGTGGCGGCGGGCGCGGAACTGCGGCGTCCGGCGCAAGTCACGGCGGTGCGGCTCACGGCCGGCGGCGAACAGCAGGTGGACGTAAAGACGGGGGCGGAGAGTGAGACGATTTCCTGCCGGTGGGTCATCGATGCCTCGGGGTTCGCGGCGGTGCTGGCGCGGCAGGAGGGCTGGTTGGAGCCGAATACCGAGCATCCGACCGCCTCCGCCTGGGCGCGCTGGCGCGGCGTCAAGGATTGGGACGGACGCGATCTGGCGGGAAAATTCCCCGAATGGTCGGCCCGTTGCCTCGGCTCGCGCAATACGGCGACGAATCACATCGTGGGCGACGGCTGGTGGAGTTGGTGGATTCCGCTCAAGGGCGGCGACGTCAGCGTCGGCGTGGTCTTCGATCAGCGGCTGACCAGCTTTCCGCAAGGCGAAGCCAAAATCGGCGACCGCCTGCGCGAATTCCTGAACCGCCATCCCGTCGCCCGGGAGATGCTGGCCGACGCGGAATGGATCGAGGGCGACGCCCACTGGCGAAAAAACCTTCCGTATTGCACGCGCACCTTTGCCGGCGACGGCTTTTCCATCGTCGGAGACGCCGGGGCTTTCCTCGACCCGCTCTACAGCCCGGGGATGGATTGGATTTCCTTTACGACCACGGCCACGACGGCCCTGATCGCCGCCCAGCAGCGCGGCGAACCGCTGGCGCCCTTGATCGAGCGGCACAACGCCTCCTTCTGCCAAAGTTACCGGCGTTGGTTCGAAGCCATCTACAAGGACAAGTACGAATACATCGGCGAATACGATCTCATGCGCCTCGCTTTCCGGATGGACCTCGGCCTTTACTATCTCGGCATCGTTTCGCAGCCCTTCAAGTTCGGGGCCCAATCGCTGGCCATCCCGCCCTTTTCGCCCAAGGTCTCCGCGCCGGTGCATCGCCTCATGCGCTTCTACAATTCCCGCTTCGCCGCCATCGCCCGGGCCCGCCGGCAACGAAAAATGTGGGGGAGCGGCAACTCGGCCAAACAGTATCTTTTTCAAAGCTTTTCCATCAGCCCCAAGGACCTTCCGCGGGTCGGTGCCGCCGCCTTGGGCTGGCTGCTGCTGGAATTGCGCGAAGGCTGGCGGAGCTGGTTCGCGCCCGCCGCGCGGCCGAGCGAGAAGTCAGAGATCAGAGACCAGAGGCCGGAAAAGCCAGCCGCCCCGTTGGTGACCTCGGATCTCTGACCCCGACGAGCGGGAGCTCAGAGGTCAGAAAACGCGACCGGCTTCGACCCTTCCAGGGTCGGCCCGCGGAGGGGGCGCTATCCGGGGGTATCGCTCGTGCCTCGCTCAACCCCCGGCTAATGGCTGTGAACCCTTCGGGTTCGATGGGAGAGTCCTCGTTCGTGTCTCCTTATCCGTGCTATCCGTGAAATCCGTGGTTCCCATTTCCGGATTTTGGATTGGCCCCGGGTCGAGCGATCCCGCGCTAGTCTCCGCGATTGTGGATCGCCGCCGCGATCCCCCTTGACTCGCCCGAATGGCACCGGCCGCCGCCAGCACCTCAGCCGCCGCCTCGGCGGGCTCCCTTCGGGAGACTTCTCGCTCCGCTCGAATCCTCCGGTGTCCAAAGCTCACCACCCGCTCCCAGCCCACCCTCGTCCCTCTTCCCGCTTGCTACCGTCGCTCGCGCCGCGAAGAATCCCCCGACCGTGAAATTAATCGATCGTTACGTCGGCAGCCAGTTGCTCATCAGTGTGACGATGGCCGTTTCCGTGCTGAGCGTGGTCCTGGTGCTGGGGAATATCTTCAAGCAGTTGCTCGGGTTGCTGGTCAAGAACGACACCCCGATCGACCTCATTCTGACCTTCCTGGCCTACATTTTGCCGTTCTCCCTTTCCTTCACGATCCCATGGGGCTTTCTCACCGCCGTCCTGCTGGTCTTTGGCAAGATGTCGGCCGAGAACGAGTTGGTCGGCTTTCGCGCCAATGGGGTGAGCGTTCCACGCTTATGTCTCACGGTGCTCGGGCTGGCCCTGCTCTGCGTGGGCATCTGTCTATGGATCAATATCGACGTCGCACCCAGGGCGCAGGCCAAGATGAAGCTGGCGCTCTACAACATCGTCACCAGCAACCCGATGGCCATGTTCGGCAGCGACAGGGTCATCAGCGATTTCCCCGGGAATAAAATCTACGTGGAGCGCAGCGAGGGCACGCAGCTTTACAATCTGCTCATCTACAAGCTGAACGACGAAAACGTGCCCGTCAAAGTCACCTTTGCGCATCGCGGCGAACTCGAGACCGACGAGGCCAATAAGGAACTGCTGCTCCACATCTACGACGCTCGCTACGAGCAGCGCGATGACGACGAGATCGACAATCTGCTGAAGATCAAACAGGGGATCACCATGCAGGAAACCACCCTGCCGATCTCGATCGAGGCCCTGCAGAAAAGAGGCAACAAAGGCATCAGTAGCATGACGGCGGGCGAATTGCTGGACCACATCAATCAGGACCGCCAGGACAAGACCGAAAAAGAAATCATCGAGGAAAATACCGCCGCCAAAACCGAGTTGAGCAAGCGTTTCTCGTTTGCGCTGGCGTCGTTCGCCTTCGCCTTGATGGGAGTGCCCCTTGCGATCACGGCCCATCGCAAGGAAACCTCGGTGGGCATCCTGCTCAGCTTCGTGGTCGCAGCGGTCTATTTTTTCTTCATTATCATGGCCAATAACGTGCGCGAGAAGCCGTTCTGGCACCCCCATCTCCTCATGTGGGTGCCCAACATCCTCTGTATCACCTTCGGCGCGTGGCTGTTTCGCCGCATGAGCCGCCGGTGACGGCGCCCGCACTTTTTTGCTTTCGATCAGGTCACATTCGGGTTACAACTTGGATGAAAGGAATGCATCATATGAGGAAAGAACCCAAGACGGAGCGGCTCCGTGTCGCAAGTCTCAAGGAATTGGACGCTTTGGTGGGCAAATACCTGACCAAGGAGACCCCCCAGATTTTCTGGGAGGAGCAGCAGGTGTGTCTGCGCTTCGATTCGATCGAGGAGGCCCTCGAGGCCATGCACGATCCGTATTTCCAGCAGTTCATCCCCAAGGACGCGCGCCCGCATAGCTCGCTGACCGAGGTTCAGGAATTTCGCGCGTATTCGTCCGACTTGAACTTCGCCTGGGAGGTCGTCGAGCAGCTCAGTTCCGATGCCGATGCGTTTCACGTGCGCCGGGAGCAGGGGCAGTGGATCGCGGGTTTCGGCGAGCATCCCACGGCCATTTCCCGGTCGGCCCCGGTGGCAATTTGCCTCGCCGCCCTGCGCGCCCACGGAATCGACGTGGAACTCGTCATGGAATGGGCGCCCGCTGCGGCCCAGGATGCTTCGCCTCAGGGGCGGGCCGTCGCCTGATCGAGTCCTTCAGGTCCGCGCGCTGAGGATGCGGCGCGTTTCGTTCAGCACCACGCCTTGGAAGCGCATCTTCAGCGCTTCGGGTGTGGGGGAATTGGCCATGGCCTCTTCCTGGGAGATCGTGCCATTTTGCACCAGATTGTAGAGCGCCTGGTCAAAGGTCTGCATCCCGTCACCCTCGCCCAGTTCGATCGCCGCGCCGAGCTTGTCGAGTTGGCCGATGTGGATCAACTTCGTGACGGACGCGGTGTTGAGCATGATCTCGACCGCCGGCAGGACCTCGCCCGCCGGCGTATGCACCAGCCGCTGACAGATCACGGAGTGCAGTGTGTTCGAGAGCTGCTGCCGGGCTGGCTCGCGATCCGCCCCGGGAAAGAATTCGAGGATGCGCTGCACCGACTTGGCGGCGTCCACGGTGTGCAGCGTGGCGACGACGAGGTGGCCGATATTCGCCGCGCTGATCGCCGCCGTCACGCTCGCCGAGTCGCGCATTTCGCCGATGACGATGACGTCTGGATCCTGCCGGAGCACATTCTTCAGGCCGGAGGCAAAGCTGGCCGTATCCAGCCCCACCTCGCGCTGCTCGATGACCGATTGTTTGTCTTCGAAGAGGTACTCGATCGGATCTTCGAGGGTGATGACGTGTTTTCGCGCGGTCACATTGATGTGCTCCACCATCGCGGCGAGGGTCGTCGATTTGCCCGAACCGGTGGCGCCTGTGACGAGCACGATCCCGTGCGGCGCCTCGGCGATCCGGCGCACGATGGGCGGCAGGTTCAGTTCCTCAAAGGTCCGCACCAGCCCCTTCACCAGCCGCAACGCCACCACCAGGGCACCCCGTTGCTGGAAGACATTCGCGCGAAAACGCCCCATCCCCGGCGGGGCATAGGCGAAATCCACCTCGTGGTCCCGCTCCAGCCGCTCCCGCAAATGCTCCGGCACCATTTGCCCCAGGATCCCCGACAGCCACGCTGCCGTGGGCAAGGGCGCCTCCACCGGCACCAGGTCGCCGCGGATGCGAAAGATCACGGGCGCGTCCGGTTTGAGGTGAATGTCCGACGCGCCGGCGGCGATGGCTCCTTCGAGGATGCGGTTGAGGATTTCCATGGTCAGTGCGGGTTCTTTATCGCGCCGCCAGCAATTCATCCAGCCGGTCGAAACAGATCTGTGACCAGCTTTCGAGCGAGTCCCGCCGCGCGGCGAGCTGCGCGCGGTCGAGGAATTGCAACTCGGTGATCATGGCCTCGCCCTTCTGCACATCGGGCGTTTCGAGCTCGAACACATGGACCACGCCGAGGTGCACGCGCCCCACTTCGTTGCTGTCGTCATTGAGCAGCGCCACGGCGTGGTTCGTGTAGCCGCTTCCCACTTTCAGCTCTTCGCCCACCTCCCGCTGCACCGCCGCGTCGTAGGCATCGCGATCCAGCGGACGGAAGAAATCTTCGTCCTGTGGATTCATGTGCCCCCCGATGCCGATCGAACCTTTGGCGACCAGGCGCTGCTCTCCCGCCTTCTTGCCCCGGACGTAATGCAGAACGCGTCCCTCATGGACGAGCAGCACGTAGGGGATGATCTGCTTGAGTGACGGGTCGGTCTCTGCGGGCGGGCGCGGCGTGAAGAAATTGTTTTCCCGGGCGAGCAAAGACGGCAGGTAGCGGCCGATGTCAAAGTTCAGCCCCTGGAACGCGCCGAGTTCGTCGAAGAGGGTGCGGCGCACCACCAAAATCATTTCGTCTTGCATCCCGGCGATGTAACGGCAGCCCGCCCCATTTGGCAACGCGCCTCTCATCGGGAGAATGCCAGCCCTGCGGCCAGTCGGGAGATGACGGGGCGCCCGGCGATCGCATACCTTCCCGCGCCGCCCATGACCGCCCTCGCCATAATCTACCACATCCTCGTCCTCACCGGCCTCCTGCTGGCGCTGGCTGGGGTGCTCGTGAATGTGGCCAGCTTCGGCGGGCTGAGGCCAGCCGCGCCCCCGCCGCCCGAGGATGCGCCCCTCGTCTCGGTCCTGGTCCCGGCGCGCAATGAGGCCCGCAATATCGAACCCTGCGTGGCCTCGCTGCTCGCGCAGGATTATCCCAACTATGAATTGATCGTGCTGGACGATCACTCCGAGGACGGCACCGGGGAGATCGTCCGGCGCCTGGGCCTCGGGGACGCGGGCCGCCGCCGGGTCATGCGCGGTGAGCCGCTCCCCGCCTCGTGGACAGGGAAAGGCTGGGCCTGCCACCAGCTCTCCCTCGCTGCTTCCGGCCACTACCTCTTCTTCACCGACGCCGATACCACCCACGCGCCCGGCACGATCTCCGCCTCCGTCGCCGCCGTGCGCGAATATCACGCCGATCTCCTTTCCGCATGGCCGCGGCTGATTACCCAGACCTGGGGCGAAAAGCTCGTGATTCCCATGATCCTGCTCCTCGGCATGGTCATGTATCCGCACTGGCTGGTGCTGCTGCTGCAGAGATCCCCGCTGGTCGCCGCACGCCTTCCGTCATGGGCGCGGCGGACCCTCGGCGCCGCCAATGGGCAATTCATGTTCTTTACCCGCGCGGCCTACGATCATATCGGCGGCCACGCAGCCTTGCGCGATCATCTCGTGGAGGATGTCGCGCTCGGCCGTGCCGTCGCGGAGCAAATGGGGCAGGGGATGCGACTCCTGAATTGTGAGGCCCTTCGCTTCTCGACCTGCCGGATGTACCGGTCCTTTCCCGAGGTCTGGGAGGGTTTCACCAAAAATATTCGCGCCGCGTTTGAGGACTCGCTGGCCAGCTACCTCCTCATTGGCGCCACCCAGGTCTGCGGCTTTCTCCTCCCGTTCGTCTTCGTCCTCTTCCGAGGGCCGGCCCTCCCGCTCATCGAGGCGCAAATCGGGATCATCTATCTCATCCGCGTCGTCCTGACGCTGCGCTTCCGCACCTCCTGGCTGGGCTGCCTGCTGCACCCCATCGGCGAAGCGCTCGCCCTGGCTATCGCCCTCAATAGTTGGCGCCGCCTGGCCACCAAGGGTGTGACCTGGAAAGGCCGCCTCTATCGGCCCTGAGGGCATTCTTCGCCTTGCGGCCTTGCATTTTCCCGGATTTCCCGCAACGTGCCTCTGACACGGATGCGACTTTCTGCCGATTGAGGGACACACGCGCGACCCACGCGAGGTTCGTATCGGTTCAGGTCGTGGCCTGAATTCATTCTATGTTCAAAGACACTCACAACCTCTTCCTCAGCGATTTTGCGCTCGGGTTCTACCTGGGCTGCATCTTCCTGGTCATCGCCTGCTACAATTACCTGCGGCTGAAAGGAGAACTGAGCCGGTTCCGTCGCCACCTCAGCGACAAGTTGGAGATCGAAGCCGAGTCGATGAAGAAGACCAAGGCCGAGCAGGAGCTCCTGCGCAAGGAGAACGAAACCCTGCGAGTGAAAGTCAACGCGCTCAACGAGGCTCCCGACCGCAAGGTGCAGCGCGACCTCGAAATTTACGCCCGCGCGGAAAAGCGCATGCTCCTCAACGTCCCGGGTTTTGCCCCCGCGTGGGAAACCGCCAAGAGCGAGGCCCATGGCGAACTCTCCGAGGAGGAAGCCGGCAAAGCCGCTCCCAAGCGCATCTTCTCCCGGCTTTTCGGCGGCGGGACGAGCACTCAAGCGGCGCTCCCGAATCGCGATAACGGCAGCAGCCACGCCGGCGATTCCGAAACGGCCAAGTCGTCCACTTCGGAACGCTGAGCCTCCGCTCATCCACCGCCGCTCGTGTCGTGGATGGCAATCTCCTGAGTCAAAGCCCCTTCGCGGTGGTCACCTTCATCGTCGCGCCGGCGATGCTGACCAACGCCTCCAGCGTGCTCGCCATGAGCACCACCAACCGCATGCTGCGCACCCGCGACCGCATGTCGGAACTGTATGCCAAATCCGAAACCGGCGGCCTGACCGGCCATGAATCCGCGCACCTCGTCGTTCAGGTCGATCGCGTCGAGAAACAGGCGCTCCTGCTCCTCCTCGGTCTGCGCGCCATTTATGTCGCCCTCGGCGCCTTCGCCGCCGCCACGCTCGTCACCCTCCTCGCCGCGGTCATCGAGCAGGCGCACGTCGCCTTGTGGTTCCGCCCGCTCACTTTCCTCGGCATAGCGCTGGGCGTGGTCGGGGTCGGTGGTTTGATCATGAGCACCGTCAACCTCTTCCGTGCCACCCGCCTCTCGCTGGCCAATATCAACGAGGAAGCCTCCATGATCCGCGCCCGCCAGGCCGGCCGGGTGCGCCCTGCCGGGGAACAGGAGTCGCAACCCCTTTAGATTTAGCCAGCGGCCTGGGGATTTCGCAAACAATCCCGAGTCGCTCTCCAGTGGGCCCCTTCAAGCGACCGCCACTGGCTCAGCCACGACCACTGGCTCCGCCACGACACCCCGGCCATCCGTCGGTGCCGCGCCTCGCCCAGCATAGTTTTCACCCACCGCGATATTGATCGCGCCTCGCAATGAATCCATCGTGGCTGGTTTGCTCAAGAGGAGGCTCACTTCCTGTGGCGCATTCCCGATCTCAAAGCCAGTCAAGAGGATGATTGGTACCTGGGGCTTGATGTTCCGGATGGCCAGCGCCAATTGATCTCCGCTCATTTTGGGCATCACCCGGTCGGTGATGACGACATCAAACTCCGCGCTGTTGAATTTCTCCAGAGCGTCACATCCATTACTCGCGACGGTCACCGTATGCTCGTCACCCTCCAGGAAGAGACTCACGACCGAGCAGATCGCAGGGTCGTCATCCACCACCAGGATTCTCAAGTGGCGGGGAACGGGAACGTCGGAATGCGTTCGAGGAATGGGAAGCTGGTGCATCTTCGTCGGCAGCGAAATCGTCATGCAGGTGCCGTGATTCAGTTCGGTCTTGATCTGGATGCTTCCCTCGTGCCGGTGCAGAATGCCGTAGATAATGGACAGACCGAGGCCGGTGCCTCGATCTCCTTTGGTGGTGTAAAAAGGTTCCAGGCAGCGCTGACGGGTGACTTCCGTCATCCCGGTGCCCGTGTCTTCGATTTCAATCAGGATTTGATCACCCACGGTGCGTGTGCGGATGAAGATTTGCCCCCCTTGGGGCATCGCGTCGACCGCATTGAATATCAAATTGATCATCACCTCGCGGAGTTCCGAAGCAGCGGCGAAGACTTTCGGTTCCTTCTCGAGGTCGAACTGCACGGAGACGCAAATGCCTGCCGCGCGTGTTTGCGTTTCCCATTTCGGCCGCGTCAGCTCCACGCTTTCTTCCAGCAATTTGTTCAGGAACACGCTCTGCCGCACCTCTTCGGGATCGTTAAACGGCCGGTAAAACTCGCGAAGACGGCGCACAATCTCGCCGGCGTCGTAGGAAGCCAGGGCGATGGTGTCGAAAGCCTCATGCATCTCGGCGGTCGAGGGCGACTTCGGCTGATGGGATCCATACATTTCGCTGAAACCGCGGATGACCATGAGGGAATTGTTGAAATCGTGGGCCACGCCGCCCGCCATGGCCGCGAGGGCACGCATGCGATCCTGCTCGATGACCTGTTGCTGGACCGCTTTCAATTCTTCGATCGTCCCTCGCAACTCCGCCGTCCGCTCAAAGACGATCTCTTCCAGGAGCAGCTTTTCCGATTCCACCTGTTCGACGAGATGCCGCAGGCGCAGCAAGTTTCGAATGCGGAGCAATACTTCGGAATGGTCAAAAGGTTTCGAGATGAAGTCTGAGACACCCGCCGTCAGCGCTTCCTGTTTGGTTTCCGGACAGCAATCAGCCGTCAGGACGATGATGGGGGGAAGGAAGATGTCCGAAAACATCTCCCGCAGCGCCTTGAGCACTTCCAGTCCGCTCATGGAATCCATGTGCCAATCCAACAGAAGCAGGTCTGGCTTGAGATTGATGAACTCGCTGACGGCGAGCGCGGGATCGGTGAAGCCCACGCACGACTTATACCCCTGGCGCTCCAGAAGATGCATCAAACCCCCGATATTCGAGGCTTCATCGTCGATAATAAGAATCTTCGCGGTAGAATTGTTCGGCGATGGCAGGATATTCATGGAGCAGATCTCTACGTTTCCGATTAGCAGGTAGGGTGCCATTGGACCGGTTCGCGGGGAAAGTCTTAATCAGGGGGCCGGAGAGAAGTGGGCCGGACAGGCTAATTACGGAGTCCCAGGACTTGGTGGGCCGTCATAAGGTCACGATAGGCGAAGCTGCGAGACGTCGTATCGCATGTGTTACTTATTAGATACCTTTGCGCCGCCAGCCAGCTGAAAGACAGTTGACGCGCCTCCGCCGTGGAGGGCACCATTGCCCACGAATAAGCGTCGCTACTTCGCATCGCTCGATGATCTTCAGCGAAAAGGTCCCCTTCATTTTCATTCACATTCCCAGGACCGGCGGCACGAGCGTCGAGGAAATGTTGTCGCGGCTGTTGTTAGGAAAGCACCTGCCGCAACTCGACGCAGCCGAAGCACGGAAACACGCTCTACCGGAACGAGGGAAGTCATTACAGCACGCAAAATTGTTCCAATACGAGCAACGATGGGAAGTTCAGAGTGCCGATTTTTTCACGTTCGCCTTTGTGCGGAACCCATGGGCGTTGGTCGCATCGGAGATCCGATATTTTCAGAAATACGAACGCCAGACATTTACGAAGCCGACGTTTGCCGAAAATGTCCGTCTTTTAGTCGAATACAAAGGCGCCCTGTGGGGTCATGAATTCGCCCCGCAAAACACCTACCTGCGAAACCTCAGCGGTGACATGGCGGCCGATTTTGTGGGCCGCTTCGAAACACTCCAGCAGGATTTCAACATCGTGACGAAAAGGCTCGGCCTGCCGCTAGCCAGGCTGCCCATCGTGGTCAATACTTCACGCGATAGCGTCCACTACACGGAACTCTTCGACGAAGAATCGCACGATCTCGTCGCGGAGCATTATCGAGACGACATCCAAATGTTCAATTATCGCTTCGACAATATCGGCGAGGCCGATGCACGGCGGGAAAGCTGAGGCGCACCAAACTTCGGACACCGGAGGTGTCCCAGCGATTAGCCCCGGGTCGAGCGAGTGTAACGAGCGAACACCCGGGGTTATCCCCTAAGAGCGTAGCTCCAACCGTCCCGGCGCGAGCCGCATCTCCGTCGAGGGAGAGGGGAAGGATGCGGCCAGGAGGCCGGGACGGATGGAACAACAGCATTTTTTCCCGAATGCTCCCGTTTTTGGCGTCAGTATGCTGCGGAGTATCGTCCAGGACTACCGAGAACTCAGCGCGGAGTCTGGCGCGGGTCCGGCGTGGGGGGAAAGCGGAAGTCTCGTGGTCCCTCCCATCGGCGCTTCATGGAGCCAGGCAGAAAATCGTAGACTGGTGTGGGACATTGGGGTGGTCCGGAAGTGACGACATCGGACTTTGTTACCATTCCGTTCGGCTGAACAGTGACGCTTGCAAAGTAGCCGGTGTCACTGCTGTATGCCCACAACTGACTCTGCTCGTCCCAATAGAAACACCATCGCTGAGCGTCCGAGCCGATGCTGTCGGAAAGCACGGACCGACCATCAGCGGTGACTAGCAGGTCGAAGTGCACGATGGACGTGGCCTGTTTGGAAATCGTGAGCGTAAGGCGTGCGTCCGGCGAAGGGAATGTGCCGAAGTCGTTAATGACGCCTCCGCCGACTCCCGCGACAGGTGCGCGACCGCAGGCGACGAGCGCAAAGAAGAAGAGGGCCAGGAGTATCGCTTTCAAGAGACGCGAGGAGACGACCAACATACGAAAAGCAGGACAAGAGGAAAGAGGAAGTCTCCCGTGGGTCCTCGGCCGCTGCGCTGCACCCCGAACCCATGGCGCTATCAACGCGGGATTTCCGACCGCGCGATTTCGTCGCGTGCGCAGTGAATACAGACTTGTATTCCCTCGCGAAGTGGACCGCCGTGAGATTGCGTCTGATTAAATCCGGCAGACACGATGTAGCCAGAGACTTTGAATTGTTCGCCGCCCACCGTGAACCAATCAGCTTTATATCCAGCTGGTGGACCAGGTGGCATGGGATGCAGGTCCGTAACGAGCCCTTCAAACGCAAGAATCGGTCATGAACTGCGGAACATGCTCCGCACCACGCTTGGCGGTTGTCGCCGGATCGATTTCCTCTTCCCATCGCGTTGCGGAGACGCGATCATACGAGTAGTACCGAGTGCCCCCGTGGTAGTAGTAGGGTTGGGGCCGTAGGAGCGGTGATAGTTGTTCCGGTCTGACGATTGATACCGGTAGTCCCTCCCGTGGTCGTCGTGGTGATTGTTGTGCTTCTTATGCTTGTCTTTGGCCTGCGCGGAGCGTGACCGCGAAGAGACCTGCGAGGGCGATGATGAATAGTTTCATTGTAGTTGTTGAGTCGGGGTTCGGCGGGTGTCTGGCTCCATCAACCTTCACTCGGACCGGCTGCCGCTCACCATCACCGCTTCGCACCGATTGGCGGCAACTCAGAGTCGGCTGAGTAGTTTACACGAAAATGGCTGCAATCGGGCTGACCCGAATGGCATTGCGCGTGCGTTTACGGAGGTGGCGCCACGCCCGTCTGAACCTTCGCCGCCCGCAGCAGGTGCTCGCACTCCTGCGCCTCTCCCGAGTAGCTAAAATAGATCGGGCTATCCGTTACTTGAACCAACTTCTCCTCCATCCGATTGCCCATGATGTCGTAAAGGATCAGCCCGTCGGGCGGGGTGAAGGTTAACACCTGTTCCGGCCGGCCCCACAGAAATCCCACCGCGCCCGCATTTTTCCGATAGAGGTGCGTTTGCATCCGCTCGTCCAGGGGGACGGGCCCGAGATACTTTGTGCCGTCGAGAAAGTGACTGGCCACGCAAAGGCCCACGCCATCGGCCCGCAGGCTGCCGTCAAACTCCACCAGTTCCTTTCCTCCGCCATACCGGGACGTGGGTTGCGAGGGGCCGGCATTCACGAAGCGGGCGAAATAATGAAAGTACTTCTCCATCCCGCCGATCGACAGGGAACTGAGATAGTTGCGCACGCTCCCGGACGCGGTCGAGCGCACGTCCCGCTGGAGATTCTCCCAGTATCCCTTCGTCCGCAGCGCTTCGTGTTCCGGCAGCGTGGTAAAGAACGTGGGGCAGGTCGCACCCGTCTCGGTGTTCCAGCCGGGCTTGTCGTATTTCTTGAGCAGCGCGGCGAACGGCGTGAATCCCGCGGGGTCGTTGCCATAGACATGCAGGCTCAGTCCATCGATCTGCCGGGAGTCGACCAAACGCAGGCCCGCTTCGTAAAACTCCGGATTAAAGCCGCCACCCGAGAAGCCGATGATCCTGGCCTGAGGATCGGCGCGGCGCGCGTTGTCGATGGCGACCTGCAGCAACTCCGCATATTCCGACGCCAGATAGCCGGCGTTCGGTTCGTTCTCAATCTCCCAATCCTTCACGGTGCCCTTAAACCGGCTGACCAGCGCGTAAATATAATCGCCCCACGCGCGCAGGTAGTCGGCTTTCTTGTCCCACGCGGCGCCGGTGGTCTTTCGCGGGCGGAAGAAGGGCTCGAGCCACTTCTGATTTCCTTTCACGTCCCATTCCAGATTCAACGGCTGGAGCAGCACCGTCATCCGGGCGCGTTCGGCGGTGGCGATGGCCTCATCGTCGAACTCGAATGTGCCCCGTTCCCGCTCGTTCCGGGTCCAGCGCGCCAGCGACTTGGAAATCACCCAGTTGAAGTTGGCCCGCTTGAGAATCGAAAGCGGCTTTTCGTCAAACACCGTGTCGACTCCCAGCGTGCCCTCGGGATACTTCGTGGCGAGATGGGGATTGGACGGCACGACGGAATAGACCATCTCCGAGGTGCTCTCACCCGCCGACCAAAGCACGCGAAAGATGCCCTGCTTCTGCGCCGGCAGGGTGACGGCAAGGCGTCCGTGCCCGCTGGCCAGCGGAACCAGTTTCTGGCCGCGCTCGATCTCCCGGCTCCAGTAATCGATCACCCGATAATCCACGGTCGCCTGTGCCCGGCTGGAGGTGTCGCTCACCAGCAAGTCCACGCTGCTGTCCTGCCCGGTGTAGAAGATATTGCCGGGGATCAGGCAACTGCAGCCCACCTCGGTAGCGGTGGTGGGTCGGAAAGTCGTCACCTCGCCGTTTTGCAACTGCACGGCGTCGATCCAGACCGTGGCCGGCTCGCTCGACTCGACGGTGAATTTCAGGCTGTAAAGAAACCCCGGCAGTCCCTGGACCTCCGCTTTCACGGAGTACGGGCTCCATTGCGCGGTCAGATTGGCCGAGAGCTGAAGCGGCGTGCCGGCCTCCGCCTTGAGATCCTCCGTCACGCCGGCCAGTCGGGCGGTCAGCTTCACCGGCTTGTCGGCCTTGGCTTGAAAGGAGAGCGCGTAGGAGCCGGGCGGCAGCCGGTAATTCCTCGTCTCGAGCAGCGGTTGCGCGGTCCCGTCCTTTCGTCCGCCCGTCGCCGAAGTGAGCCCGCGCTTGAAGCTGCACTGGCCCTCCACCGCGTCGGTGTGGTCGAGATTTTCCGGTCCGTACGCGCCGGAAACACCGAACGGTTTGCCCCACGGAAAGAGCCCCACCTCAAAACTCCCATTTTGCAGGTAATTGCCGGGGCGGCTCTCCGGTGGCTCCTGGGCGATGGACTCCAGAATCTCGCCCCCTTTGATCGGCACCTTGTTCACTTCGGTGGTCAGAAATACGCCTTGAATGATATACAACTGGTTTTGCGCCACTCCCGTGTCCGCGACGATGGCGCTCGGGAAAAAGCGCAGCACGATCTTGTCGAAGCCCTCGACCTGGTTGGGTTCGAAGAACTCGCCGGGCGTCCAGTCGAAGCGCCGGATCTCCAGGGGCTTCGTCACATCACCTACGGTCGCTTCCATCTTGCCGCGATAGAAGTTCTTCACGAAGAGGCGATAGCTCGGTCCCAGAGGAAGCCGCTTGTCGAGCTTGACCACGAATTCCCTGGGCGCGGGCAGGGGACCGCTCCCGGAATAGTGGAAACTGACGACGGCGCCCGCCATGGAATGCCAGTCCTTGGGATCCTTCGATCCCTCATATTTCCCGCCGGCCTCGCCGGCGAAGGACCAAAGCTCCTGGCCTTTCCACATTCGGGTGAAGGTGGGGACCTGCGCAAAGGCGGCGGCCGCCGCCGCAAGGAAGACAAGCGCGAAGGAAAGGAATTTCGTAAATCGGAGGGGGGAAGAGACCATGAAATTCATGTTACTCGGCGGAGATGTCGCTCATTTGTCCCCAAGGCGCCATCTTAACCCAACCTAAATAATTGTTCATATTTTCGTCCGGCGAACCACCCTGCAATGGTCAATAAGATCCCAGCGGGGATCGTATACCTAAGCCATAGACGCCTTAGGTCTTTGAGTGCCTTTTCCTGATCCACCATTGCGAGATAGTTCTTTGCGATCGACGGAGCTTCTGTCTCAAGGGATGCTGCCAGTAGGGCCGCCTCAGCCTCCGCTGGGGGAACGACCGGCGCGAGGGCAACATCGTCAAATTTGAGATTGCTAAACGGCGACTCGAAATCGTAACTCCCAACCTTGGGTTCCTCCGTACCTTGCGGCGGCCTGGCAATATCCGGCTTGACGCCGATCATAAGATGTTCGGCAGCGTGGGCGACGGGAGGGACAAGCGCGCCGATGGCGATAAAATGCGTTATTGTGCGCTTTGGGGGAAGTCGAGAACTGATCCATTTGTCGTGCTTTCCATAGGTCAATGTAAACCCTGGAGGGGTGATGCTCGCAATGACGCGGTACCCCGGCGTCGCCCACAGCCATACAGCTAAATCCGGAAGCTCTGCGCGCCGCTGGAGCAGAAGGGGTCGAGTGGAAGATGCGTTTCGCAATTCGGTGAGAATCCCGAGAACTCCGCCTTGAGCATCCAGCAGGAGACATGCGCTGTATTCCAGGTCGTCGAGTCTGCCGGTTTTGACGGGCGAAAACTTGAACTCACTTTGCGGTGGAGCGTCGGCGTAAACCAACGAGGCACTGAGACAAAGCGTTACGACCCAAAAATTGCAGAGCATGATCTACGGCAGCAGCCATGAACACGGCGGAGTCCTGGCGCGTGCCGCGGCAAAAATTGCAGCTTCCCAAGGCATGAGAACGTCGACGTGAATAAGTGTTAAGTAACGTGCAGGCAAATGTAATTCCAACCCCCGCATCCGCGACATTCTGCCGGGGATTATTGGCGGAGATTGTCGATGATCTTCCCGAAGACGCTGGCGATCTCCGTGCGCTCCCTTTGCTGATCCGTGAGCTGGCGCTGGAAATAGTCGTAGGTCAGGTGTTGCTGGGCGGCCGTGATGTCGGATTGGCAGGTGACCCTCAAGAAGGACAGCATGCTTTGGTCCGCCGTCGCTGCATCCCGCGGACTCAGGCGCTTGGACTTGGCGTCGAGCCACTGGTCGATGCGGGTCTTGATCACGGGGTTGGTGTGGACGCCGCGCGAGACGACTCCGTTCTTGCCGAGGTCCCGGAGAAAAGCGACGAGGTCATTGGTCAGTTTTTCGATCGCCTCTATTTCGGACGCCTGGGCGTGAAAGGTCTGCGAGTTGACGGGCTGCCAGGTTCTGACGCTGTCGAGCCGGTATCCGAAACGGCGAACGATGGGGTCTTTCACCGCCTGTTTGGTCGCGCTGTCGTATTTGCGGATCGTGAGGTAGGTCGCGACCCCGATGACCTTGCCAGTCTTGAGATGAATGATGGGGCTGCCGCTGTTCCCGGGCTGAAACGGGGCGTCCACCTCGACGAGGTT
>JBBRPL010000130.1:0-21976 GCA_038228205.1 Chthoniobacterales bacterium | reverse complement strand
CGCGCCATGACCTCCGCCCGCTCCTCAAATGTCCGCCGCCGGCGCTTGCCTGTTTGCCTTGTCGATCGTGTCCTGCACATGCACGCCATATTCCCAGCCATCCCACCCCGCCGAAAGATGGGTTCCCCTTACGCTTACGGTCGAACACCTTTGACTATTCCACCATCGTTGGAAAATAAAACGCCTCTCCTGGGCTGGCAAATCCACTGTTTATCGTCGGCAATGGAACTACGGGAGGTCCCCTCAGCAATGCATTGGAAGTCTATGAAAGCGGCGCTGTGAGAATTCCCCTGGCGCAAGGCGATATCATGATGGGTTCGTACGGCCGCCAACCTTGATGTCTTCTTCCTCGTCGCTAAATCAGGTCTCCATTTCCTCACACCCCCCCGGCCATTTGCGGCCCCAACCCATGAAAATTGCCCGTCTTCTTCTTCTCACCACTGTTTCACTTATCTTGCAGACCGTCATGGCACGCGCGCAAAGCAGTCCCGTCATCGGCATCCAACTGGAAATCGGCCCCGTGGGTTCCGACCAGGTGTCTGGCAGCCTGGTTTCAGGCGCCGTCGGAACTTCGAACCTCCTCACGCTTGACCGGTCCTTTGCGATCGGGCGCAATAACGCCATCGCGGCCTCCGACTCGTTGGCCGTGGGTATGTATAATAACATTTATGCCGCGTCCGCAGGCTGTGTGCTCACCGTTGGCGGTTCCAACTTAATGAGCGGCGGAGACTCAGCGCTGGTGGGATATAACAACGAAATGACGGCGGGAACGACGGCTTCCTTACTGGTTGGCGCTCTCAATTACGGCGATAACGCGAATTCATCGATTATTGCCGGTTATAATTGCGTGGCGCAGAATGCGGAAGGAACCGCGACCTTCGGCATCGGTCTCATTAATTCCTGGAACTACTGCACCGTTTTGGGTCGATACAATCATACGGGAGTCAATGCAGGCCCGCTCTTTGTGGTGGGGAATGGCGTCGACGCTGTGACACCATCCAATGCCTTGGAGGTGTATGAAAGCGGCAAGGTTGTGATCCTCAACCGCCAGGGAGACATTCCGATGGGCGAATTTGGAGATCCGGAACCGTGACCCTTTCAAGCCTGCGTCACGTCATGTGCCTGAACCGCGTTTTGTCAGTCGTCTGCGTGATCGCAGCTTTTTCGGCTCCTGCCATCGCCGCGCCGCCGGCTTGGTGGACGGATGATAATACTCGTATTATTGCGCCGGGAGTTTCCTCGGAAAACTACGCCCCCCTCAATCTCGGGCAGCTGAAGTTCGTGGCCAGCCAGGGAAAGAAGCACCTCGACCTTCAACTCGCCGCCGTCGGTGGCGCCGGACCACAGATCGCGGCACTGGTCGGTGGCTTCACGCCAAATGCGACGCAGAGTTCGGCACAGCAGACTGCGGCCATCGAAGCCAACTATGCACCCGCAAATTTAGGTCAACTGAAGGCAGTGGCCAAGGTGATCTATCAGCGACTCATCGCAGTAGGCTATAACACCAAACAAAATCTGATTGATCACGGAGCCACCGGTTGGGCCTACGACTATCCGTGGAATCCTTCGACTCCAGTGGGCGAAAACTACGCCCCGGCAAATCTCGGGCAACTCAAGTGGGTTTTCAGTTTTTCGCTTACGGGTTTTTCCACTGACAACGTTGATGCCAATGGCAACCACATGTCCGACGCATGGGAAGTGCGTGCTGGGTTCAATCCGTTTGTCGTCAATGATCCAAACGCCGATTTGGACGGAGACGGGCTTACCAATTTACAAGAGTCCATCGCGAATACCTCCCCCAATGATCCTGCGCCGGTATTGACGTTGATCGCCCCTTCAGGTGCGACCTTAGTTCCCTAAAGTCTTTTCTGACGTTACGCGGCCCGCTGTGCCGGCTTCGAAGGCGTTCGTCATCTATTTCTTAATATGAATTTCTTATCGGCAGTGTCCCCATTGATGTCCAGGTTGCGTGTGCCACTCGTTTTGGTCTTCTTCGCGATGGCCGCTGCGCGAGTGGGTGCGGCTACCTACACGACGGTTACGACCGCAAAGACGAATCCCGCGTCGGGCAATTTCGTCTGGCGCGAGGAAGGTGCCCACTTTCATTTCAAGTGTCCGGATGGGATGGCCAGTGTCACCTTTGTCTTGTATATTAATGGTAGCTATGCCGGCGGAGGCGCCACCGTCGAGAAGGCGCACGGCGAAGACGAGACGGTCCTAGAGCCGTTTACCAGCGCAAAGTCAAAAGGCCTTAGACCCGATTTACCGACGGATGATACCGTGCTCTACGAGTATGGTATGCGGCCCAATGGCGTTCCGGCCTTGGAGATAAGGATTCCGTTTCGTTTTACGATGAAGAGGTTTGTACCTGGGCCAAATCCGGATGAGTGGGGATGGCAACATATTGAGGAAGTTTACCTTGGGGCTCCAGGTCCGGCATCGCCTCCGGGCGATCCCGGCGCCACCAAACTGACGGATTTGTTGGCTGGCGGGGACGCTTGCCCGCAACGGACCGAAAATGATCTCCCGGCGTGCCAGAGTTGCGGAATGTTGCGCTACGGCGTTCATTCGCAGTCCGTGAGTCTTCATCTGACGGATACGCCGCTCAGCTACACTCCAGCCTTCGGTACGCCGGTGAATTTCTCGGTGGAGTACAATCATCGTGACGTTCAGCCCTCGGTGCCGGATACGGCCTCGGCGACTGGGTTCACCAATTTCGGCCCGCAGTGGACATTCAACTGGCTTTCTTATGTGACCGACGATCCGGGAAATCCGTCTCAAGCGTCGGTGTACGCGCGCGGCGGGGGCACCGAGTCGTATACGGGTTACGATGCCGGCACACTCTCCTATAGTCGCGATCCGCAGAGCCAGGCGATGCTGATTCGCTCAACCGCCAGCAGCTACGAGAAGCAATTCCCTGATGGGTTTCGCTATTTGTTTACGCAATCGGACGGCGCAGTGGCATATCCGCGGAGAATATTCTTGACGAAGATTATCGACCCTCTCGGAAATGAGGCCAATCTGGCTTACGATGGTTCCAATCGTTTGCAGACGATCACCGACGCCACAGGCAAAGTGACCACGCTCCAATACGAACTTGCTCCAGCGTGGTATTATCGTGTCACCAAGGTTGTGGATCCTTTTGGGCGTACCGCGATATTCCAATATTACGGGGATGGCCGTCTGTCGAAGATCACCGATGCCATTGGTCTTTTCTCTGCTGTCACCTACGAGGTTGGCAGCAATTTTGTGAGCACGCTCACGACGCCTTACGGAGTCACACAGTTTGCTCATGGTGAGAATTCCACACAGCGGTGGGTGGAAATCACCGATCCGCTGGGCAGCAAAGAGCGAATCGAGTTTTGCGATAATGCTCCGGGTATTTTCGGGTCCGATCGAGCGCCAACCGGTTTCTTCAATTCGGATCTCCAACGCCGGAACACTTTTTTCTGGGACAAGAAGGCTTTTATGGCGGCGCCTGGCGATTACGCCGGCGCACACCTTACTCATTGGCTCGTGTCCGCTGATGGCACGGCAACCACAGGGATCGTCGAAAACGAAAAGCCCGCTCTGGAAAGCCGCATCTGGTATGCTTATGACGGGCAAACGGCAGGCAATCTCGCGGGGAACAGCGGTCACCCGATCAAGGTCGCCCGAATGCTGGATAGCGGTACGACGCAACTCAGCCAATTCACCTACAATGGCCTGGGCAATCTCACGAGTCAGACTGAACCTTTGGGACGATCCACCATGTATTCCTACCAGGCCAACGCCATTGATTTGCACGAAATTCGGCAAACGACCGGCGGGATGAATGAACTGCTTATCGCGATGAGCAATTATGTGGGCCACCTTCCGCAAACGATTACGGACGCCGCAGGCCAGTCCACGGCCATCGCCTATAACGGTCGGGGCCAGACGCAGACTGTGACCAATGCCAAAGGCGAGGTAACGAAGCTTGTTTACGATGAGACACCCGCGCATCCCGAGTATGGCCGACCGCTGACGGTGACGCGGGCCTTTGGCACGGCCCTTGCCGCAACGACCACTTATGGATATGACGCCTATGGCCGGGTGGCATCAGCAACCGACAGCGAGGGCTACACGCTCACCCTGGGCTACGACGCGATCGGCGGAGATCCCCTCAAGAGCCTGGACCGCCTGACCCGAACGACCTATCCCGACAGCACCTATCAGGAGGCCCGCTACGACGACGCGCGCTGGCCGCTAAATGTCGCCCACAGTCGCGATCGTCGGGGCCGGGAGGCTGCCTTTGAGTATGACGCAGTGCAGCACCAGGTGAAGGCCACCGATCCGCAGGGCCGCCTCGTGCAATTCGTGCATTGCCCATGCGGAGCCCTGGACAAAATCATCGACGCTCGCGGCAACGAGACGGAGTGGACACGGGATTTGCAAAAGCGCATCCTCTCGAAGAAGATTGCCGGACAAACCGTGGCTACCTACACCTACGAACCGGACACCGGACGCCTTGCCACCGTGACCGACGCCCTTGGCCAGGTCACCACGAGCAGCTACTACCTCGATGACATGCTCGCCGGGATCAGTTACAGTAACGCAGTGCATGCGACCGCCAATGTGGGTCTGACCTACGACCCGGCTTATCCCCGCCTGGCCACGATGACCGACGGCACCGGCACGACGGCCTACAGCTACTATCCGGTCAATGCCGCGGACGGAATCCTGGGCGACGGCCAACTGGCGGCGGTGGATGGCCCGCTGGGCGCGGACACGATCACCTACGATTACGATGAACTGGGCCGGCCCGTGGGCCGTTCGATCAACGGCATCGCGAACGCGACCACGATGGGTTACGATGCGCTGGGGCGGATCAGCGGGGTGCTCAATCCGCTGGGGCAGTTTACCCCGACCTACATCAATCAGACCGGCCGGCCGGACCACGTCACCTGGCCAAACTCCCAGCGCACCAACTTCGCCTGGAAGCCGAACATCGAAGACCAGCGCCTGGCCAGCCTCACGCATCTCGACACTGCCGGCGGGGTGCAATCGGCGCACAGCTACGGTTACGATGCGGAAGGGACCATTCTGAACTGGCGCACCACCACCTCCGCCAGCGACGCGACCTACACCTTTGGCTACAATGCGGGTGATGAATTGGAACAGGCCGTGCAGCGGACCGAACTCGCGCATACCCTGCTGCATCAATTCAGCTACGCCTACGATGCCAGTGGCAACCGGACCGCGGCCACGGAGGACGGGAAATTCACCAGCTACCCCGCCAACACGCAGAACGAACTGACGACCGCGAGCGGAAGCGGCCTGATGCAATTCCGCGGGACGGTGAGCGAGCCCTCGACGATCACCCTTGCCGGTCAGCCCGTGACGATGAGCGGGCTCAATTGGAGCGCCTGGGCCACGGTCGCGCCAGGGGCGAACAGTCTCACCCTACAGGCGACGGAGACCAACGTCGCGCCCGGCTTCAACGCGCAAACGACAACCCGGCACGTCGCATTGACACTGACCGCGGACGCCGACCGGACTTTCGTTTACGACGCCAACGGCAACATGACCGACAATGGTGCATCGCAGACCTACGAATGGGATGCCGCCAACCGCCTGATGGCGATCAACTACACCGGCACGACGCTTCGCAGCGAATTCACGTATGACGGATTGAGCCGTCGGGTGAAGATCGTGGAGAAAGACGGCGCCACAGTGACCAGTGAGAAGAATTTCGTGTGGGAAGGCTTTTCCATGGCGGAGGAACGCGATGTTTCAAATGCGGTGACCAAGCAATTTTTCGCACAGGGGGAGAAACGAGGCGCAGTGACCCTCTTCTACGCTCGCGACCACCTTGGGAGCGTTCGGGAAGTTACAGACGGAGCGGGCGTTGTTCGCGCACGGTACGACTACAATCCGTCGGGTAGCCGGTCCGCAAATTTGATTACAGTGAATTCGATCGAGAGTGATTTCGGGTTCACCGGCCACTACGTGCACACGCAAAGCGACTTAGTCTTGGCCCCGTTTAGGGCATATTCGCCGGCGTTTGGACGCTGGCTAGCCAGAGACCCCATCGAGGAAAGCGGCGGGATAAACCTTTATGGATACGTTGGGAACTCGCCAACGAACGCAATCGATCTATCGGGCCTAGACCCGATGCAAATTAGCCAGAGACTTGATGTGACCGGAATAAAGACGGCGCTTGCCACCCAGCAAATAATGAACAATGCGGGCGATCTGCTTGAAAGACAGAAATTAATTTACAGCGACAATGGGACGCCAAGGATGAGCGACGAGACAACCACGGGGCATCGGACGGACGATGGTCAACGCGTGAATTCTATAATGTTTTTGCCCGGACCAATGATTGGGAGCGCTCACTGTCATGTGCCCGATCCCAAATTAGATCCAAAGCCAAGCTGGGTAGATGCTAGCACCGTGCAGCAGAAGGGCCTCCCTATGTGGATTGCAAGTCCTGACGGGAACATTTATCGTGTCGTGCCGGATGTGGACGTCAACGGCAGGCCCACCGGCAAAACACCTTGGGTCCAAAGCATTCCCATTGGCAAAGTGCTTCCTTATCTGAAGTAGATTTTATGAGAAGGAATTGGAGCGGTTTTCGTACGGTGTTTACTCTCGGTAAGACGCTATTTAGTCAAAAATGGATATTGGTGGGCGTTTTAATACTGCTGTCCGTCGCAGGTGGGCCTGTAGCGTGTACTTCGACAACGAAGGAGCCTTCAGTCTCGAAGATAGCATTGTTATCATATAGAAGAGCAAATGTGTATCACTACGCTTTGGTAGATGGTGCAGAAATTGTAAAGGACCCTGACCATCCTAAAATCATTTGGAGTGGCACGAATATCAGTGAAGCGTGTATTGTATTACGAAACGCAGGAATAGGACGCTTGACGTGGCTAGAGTACTCGGAACGCGGTTTTCCGCTGCCAAACTCTGAAATCATGAAAACCACGTTGGGATCGTTGCGACGGTGCGGAGTTCGAGTTCGAGTGCTGTACGTCGCGACTATGACTGCTGGAGCAGGACAAGCGCAGATCCAGAATTAGCTTAGGTTTCGCTACATGTCCTCGTATCGCGGCATCAGTACATAAGAAGTCTTCAAGCAACCCATGCCTGCCGCGCAAGCGCGGCACGCACGGGACCCTTGAAATTTTCCCAAGCCCGGAGATGTCCGGGACCGAGGGTGGCGGGATGCCGTCTCTCTACACGGGGGTCCGTTGCCGCGTGTCGATGAAGCGGGCAACGGACTCCGAGAGCGTCAGCACCGTCCTGGGCGCGAAGAATTTTTCGAACTCATAGCGATCCTTTCCGGCCAGACTATCGGCCAGGTCTTTGCAAGTATAAGCCACGCCGCCAAGCGCGGGCGCAAAGAGACGGACGCGGGCGTGGCCGCAACCGAGCTTCTTCTCCCAATAATCCATGAGATAGAAGCACGTCGCGAGCTGCGCCCACTGCGAGCCCAGGACAGACAATAAACAATGGTAATGGTCGCGCCCGCAGGGGAAAGGGGTCAGGCATCATATCTTGACAGGAAGTGCGTGCCCTAGACAAAATCATCGACGCGCGCGGCAACGAGACGGAGTGGACACGGGATTTGCAAAAGCGCGTCCTCTCGAAGAAGATTGCCGGACAAACCGTGGCTAGCCCTCGAGATAATCGGATGCGCTAATGGCGGATGCGGCACTCGCAATTCGTGTTGCTCGCCTACCTGCATTTGCAGGGGTTCATTGCCTCCACAAACCTGAAATCGAACCGGGAAATCCATCCTCCCCGGTCCTCCTACCCCTCGCCGATCTTGATCCGCTCCAACTCCTCCCACCGCGCGTAGAGCTTCGGCACCCGCTCCTTCGCCGCCTTGAGCCTGTCCTCGTAGGCCTGCCATTCATTACCGTGCTTCATGTAAAAATCGGGCGCGGCAAGCTCCGCTTCCAAGCGGGTGGCGTTCTCTTCTGCAGCGTGGATATCGGCCTCGATGGTTTCGAGTTCGCGCGTTTCCTTGTAGCTGAGCTTGCGCACCTTTTCCGTCCGGCGCGGGACGGGAGTCTCGGCGGATTTGACTGGGGCCGTGACTGAACCCGCCAGCGAGCGGGCCGCGCGCTTTTCCAGGTAATAGTCGTAGTTGCCCGCGTTGAGCGTGACCACGCCGTTGCCTTCGAAGGCCAGCGTGTCGGTGCAGACGCGGTTGAGGAAATACCGGTCGTGGCTGACCACGATGATGCTGCCGTCGAAATAGAGGAGCGCCTCCTCGAGCAGGCGGAGCGTGGCGAGGTCGAGGTCGTTGGTTGGTTCGTCGAGGATGAGAACATTGCCGCCGCGCTTGAGGATCTTCGCGAGGATCACCCGACTGCGCTCGCCGCCGCTGAGCTGCGCGATCTTGGTGTTGATCCGGTCCTCGGTGAAGAGGAACCGTCGCAGGTAACTGCGCAGCGTGATCGTTTCCTCCCCGAGCCGGACGTGTTCGCTGCCATCGCCCACCTCTTCCCAGACGGTCTTTTCGTCATCGACCAGTAATCGGTTCTGGTCGACGTAGTTGATCTGCGTGCGCGCGCCGGTCTCGACCTCGCCATGGGTCGGCTGAAGCTGGCCCATGATGATCTTGAGGAGAGTTGATTTTCCCACGCCGTTTCTCCCGACGATGCCGAGGCGCTGGCCCGCGGCCAGATCGAGATTTACATAGTCGAAGAGCACGCGTCCGCCGAGTTCCATGCCGACATTGCGCAGTTCGATGACGCGGTTGGCCAGTTTCGGCGCGGGCGGAATGATCAGCTCGACGTCCAGTTCCTGCTCCGGACCTTCCTGGCCGGCCATCTCGAAATAGCGCTCGATGCGATCCACGCTTTTTGTGCGCCGGGCGCGTGGCCCTTTGCGCACCCATTCGAGTTCGTGTTTGAGGAATTTCTGCCGCTTCCGTTCGTTTTCCTCCTCGGTCGCTTCGCGCGCCGCCTTGGCCAGCAGAAAATCGTTGTAGCTGCCTTGATACGAAAGAAACCCGCCCCGGGTCAGTTCGAGAATGCGAGTGGCGATGCGGTCGAGAAAATACCGGTCGTGCGTCACAAACAGGCACGCGCCCGGATACCGGGCGAGGAAGTCTTCCAGCCATTCGATGCTCTCGGTGTCGAGATGGTTGGTCGGTTCGTCGAGGATTAGAAAATCCGGCCGCGCCAGCAGCGCGCGGCAGAGGGCGACGCGCCGTTTTTCCCCGCCACTGAGGGTACCGACGATCCGGTCGCGGTCGGGTGCGTGGAGGTGCGTGGCCAGGCTCTCGATCCGCTGGTCGAGGTTCCAGCCGTCGTGATGGTTGATGAGATCCAGGATGACCGCGCTCCGCGGGCTGTCGGCGGGCGTGTTTTCGTATTCCTCGAGCAGGGCCAGAATGCGCGCTGCGCCGGCTTCGATGTTCCCGTGGACCGTCATGGTCTCATCGAGGGCAAAGACCTGCGGCAGGTAACCGGTGATCAGTTCGCGCCGGCGCGTGAACTGGCCGGCGTCGGGGTGGAGATCTCCCGCGGCGATCCGGAGGAACGTCGATTTTCCGCAGCCATTGCGCCCCACGAGCCCGATGCGTTCGCCTTCCCCGATCGCGATGGTGGCGCGGTCGAGCACGGTGTGCGGACCGTAGCGGACGGTGAGTTCGGTGGCGCTGGCGATGGGATCGGGCATGGGCGGGCTGTAATTGGGACCAGCAGCCCCGATCCGGCAAGCGCGCGATTCGCTTAATCCTCGCCCGCGACCTCCACTAGGCGTTTCCCCGTATTGAGGTGGAGAAAGAGAGTGGCTCCAATCATCAGGATGAGTGGAATGACGATTCCAGATTCATTGCGCACCAAGCCCACCGAACTGATGAGGACGAACATCATCAGAAGGATATGGATGCCGATCGCCAGCGGCAGCGCGCCCCACTTCACGCGCAAGGAAAGATTTGCCACGAGATGCAGGAAAAAGACGCCCTGCGCAAAAGCGAATACCATGACGGCCAGTTCCAACCAGTGGCGCCGGTTATCGAACGAAAGTGAGGAAAAGCCCTCGCGGATGAATTTGGAAATGAGCGGCAGGCTGAGGAGCAGGTAGATTCCCGCGGCGGAAAGCGAAGGGATGATCCCGAGCAGCTTTTCGTAGGCGACGCGGCGGATCCCCTGCGGGAGCATCGCCAGGCTGGAGAGCGTCTGTCCCTGCCGCTCGACACGAAAAACGCTGGCGGCGGCAAACGCGAGTTCCACCGCGATGAATCCGGCCATGAGCCAGAACATGCCCGCGCCGAATTCCTCCCACGGCGGCGGCCCGCCGAGCTTCTGCGGCCAGCAGCGCGCGGCCAGGAGGGGCGCACCGTAAACGAGCAGCTTGATGACCAGCCAAAGCTTGCCACCGCCGAGGAAATAGAAGTCCTTCCACGCCAGCGCGCGGCTCCAGGTGCGGCCCGGGCTGAGGGAGCGCCAGCGCCCGCGGGCGCGCGCGAGGCCGCCCCGGCTCGGGCTCGCTTCCTTCTGCTCGGAACAGAATCGCTCGAACACCCCCCACGCCAGCAGGAAGAAGGCCGCGCCAAAGATCACATTGCTCCACGCCTGGAATGAGAATGCACTCTCGGCGAAACCGGTGGAAAAGATGGCGGAGAAGCGGGAAAACGGGGACGCCCGCTCAGCGAGGTTGGCGACCGCATCGAGCGCCTCGACCCACCCGCTCGACGATGTGAGCAGGCCCGCTTGCACGGGCAATCGCGCGAGCCCGCTCGCGATCGGGACGAAGGCGAAGAAGAGGAAAAGGGTGACCCCGGTGAACATCGCCGCGCCCGCGGTTCGCCGGCAGATGACCGAGCCCAGCAGGGCGAGATTGCTAACGAGCACCAGGAATGCCGCCACCGCCACGTAAGCCGCCAGCACCTGGCGCAGCGAGATCCCACCGAGGGTGATGGCGAGCAAGGTGAAGGGGATTTGCGCCGCGAAGAGCAGGATGGCGGTGCACAATCGGCTGGTCGATTTCCCGAGCAGGATGGACAGCGGATTGAGATTGGTCATGCGCAGCAATCCGAGGGTCATCTCTTCCTTTTCTTCGCTGATCGCGGATGAAAAATAGCTGACCCCCGCGAGGATCACGAAGCACAGGTCGATGACGATGACGGTGGAAAAGAACATCAACCCCGGCGCGTTGGCCCAGCCCATGTTCCCTTGGGTCGAGAACATGAACAGCAGGATGACGAGCACCAGCCCCGAGCGGGCGAAGTAGGTCAGCTTCTGCCGGCTGTCCTCGCGCAACGAGCGAATGAAGAGGGCCAGGAGTGGGGAAGTCATGCGGAAAAGGATCGCCTAGTTTTCGCCCGCCAGGAGTTCCAGCCGGCCCGGAATTTTCCGGTGCAGGATGTACGCGACCACCAGGCTGGCGATGCAGCCGACGAGCGGACCGAGCGACATTACCGACATCATGTTGGGAGCGAAGCCGGCCGAAAACCCAAATCCGATCAGGGCGGTGAGGGCCATGCAAACGATGGAAATGAGGGTGTGGCCTGCCTGCGTGACCACGAAACCGACCGGCAATGCGCCGCGCTTCATGAAAAGCGAAAGCCAGGCGACGACGTAAGCCAGCAAGACCACATTTACCCAGCCACTCAGCGCCTGGACGATCGTCAGGCTTCTGCCGATGCCGAACGAGGCGGAGTTGGTGAGCAAGAAAAGGAGGACTCCCGCGACCATGGACAACGCGCCCGGCACCCCCGCGATCAAGCAGGCTTGCACCTTCCGCTGGACGAGTTGCCGCATGGTCAAAGGCAGCGCGGCCAGGGCCGAGAGCGTCTGGTCGCGGATTTCTGTGCGAACGAGACGCGAGGCCATCGCCGCCACATCGAGGGAGAACACAAAAGGCACAATGTAATAAAATCCGATCATGAATCCGCCCGGGCCCGAATTGGAGGATTGCCTCGACTCGATGATCGCGGCCAGGAGCGCCCCGCCGTACCCGAAGACGCGCACGATCGTCCCCAACCGTCCCCCGCAGAGAAAGTGATAGTCCTTCCACACGAGCGCATCGATAGCCGGTCGTGGAGGGCGCCCCAATCGCACCCCCACGGCGGGCCTCGGAATGGGTCCGCTGGCGACCGCCTCGGCGGAAGTCCGATCACACGATCGGTCGAAGACGGCCCATGCCACGAGAAAGCAGCCCACGCCGACGACTAGGTTGCTCGTCACCTGCCAACCGGCGGGCGGACCGGCGAAGCCTGTGCCAAACACCTCGATGAGACGGGCGATGGGCGTGGCTTCCCAGAGCGATCCAGCGGCGGACCCGAATGCGGCTGACCAACGTGTTTGCGGCAGAAAATTCAGCAACAGCCCGAGCAGCGGCCCGGCTCCGAAGAGCAGGCCGATCACGAGCATGCAGAAAGCCGCTGCTCCCGGCGTATGGCGGGCGAGCACCGAGCCCAGCAGGGCGACATTGCACAGCAGAAACGTGTAGGCAGCGAGTGTGCAATAGGTCGCGACGATCTGGTCGAGCGATACCCCGCCGAGCGTGACGGCAAAGACGGTGAACGGAAATTGTGCCGCGAGGAGGAGCAGCGCTCCACAGAGCCGGCTCGTGGATTTTCCCAGCAGGATCGAGAGCGGATTCAGATCCGTCATCCGCAGCAGCCCGAGCGTTTGCTCCTCTTTCTCCTCCGCGATCGCCGAGGAAAAGTAGCTCAATCCGATAAAGCTGATCGAGATCATCTGCAGGATGACAATGCCGATGAAAAAGTTTCGCCCCGGCGCCCCCGTCCACACATTGGTCAAGGCAAAGCCAGCCAGCACGAGGAGAATGAAGCCTCCCAACGCGCCTCGTGTCCAATACGTGCCCTTGCCGTGAGTATCTTCACGCAGCGAGCGGACGAACAGGGCCAGCAACGGGGAGGTCATCGCGCGGATCGAGGTCCTACCCAGCCGCGTCGCGCACCCCGGGTTCGGTCAAATCCATGAATGCCTGGTTCAGGTGTTTCACGTCCTCCGCGAAACTCACGACCTGCCCGCCCGCTGTGATCGCCGTTTGCAGGATGGTATTCAGCGGAATCTGCGTTCGGTCGAAGGTCAGCACGTAGCGCGCTTCATTCGGCAACGGGGGTGTCACGCGCTGCATGCCGGGGAGCCTGGCGAGGGCGTCGCTCGTCGCCGGGTGTTCCGCGGCGAGCGTCAGTTGGTAGGTGGCGGTGTCGCCGTCGCTCGTGGCGATCAGGCCGCGCATGGTGCCGGTGTATTTCACTTCGCCCCGGTCCAGGATCGTCACGTGGTCGCAGAGGGTCGCGAGTTCGCTCAGGATGTGAGAGCTGATGAAGATCGTTTTTCCCAGCCGGCGCAACTCCTCGAGAATTTCCATGAGCTCGATGCGGGCACGCGGGTCCAGCCCACTGGCCGGTTCGTCGAGCAGCAGCAGGTCCGGGTCGTGCACCAGCACCCGGGCCAGCGAGACTCGCTGTTGCATGCCGCGGGAGAGCCCATTGATGAGATCGTCCTTGCGCCCGGCCATGTCGGTCAGCGTCAGCACATCGCCGATGATCTTGTCCCGTTGCGTCATCCCGAGGCCGTAGGCCGCGCCGAAGAAATCGAGATACTCAAACACCGTCATCTGCCGATACATCGAGAAGTGGTCCGGCATGAAGCCGATCTTGCGCCGCACGGACTTGCAATCCTTGACGATATCGTGACCGAAGACTGCCACGTTTCCCGCTTGCGGCTTGAGCAGCGTGGCAAGAACTTTGAGCGTCGTCGTCTTCCCGGCGCCGTTCGGTCCGACGAAGCCGTGGATGGATTTTCTCTGCACGGTGAAGGTGACGCCGCGGACCGCCTGGTGCGTCTTGTAGCGATGGCGCAGGTCGCGAATTTCGATGACGTTTTCAGGATCCATGGATGAGAAGGAGAAAGGAGTTAGGGTTGAAAAACATCCTGCACGTAGAGCACCCAGCCTCGCTCGTGGTTGAAGCCCGGGCCGCGAAGGCGAAATCCTTCCGGCGCGGGAGCGACGATGCACAGGCGCCACGGCTCGTTGGCCCTCGGCGTCTCCGTGACCGTTTGCGGGAACACCTCGGGCGCTCCCAAGGCACGGGCGGCGAGCAGCGGGATCAAGTCCCGATGCCCGTCCGGGCTTTCCTGTTGACCGAAATGATTGAAATTCGCGAGCGAGGACATTTTCTGCCGTGAAAAGTAATCGTTCATCGTCACCGCCGGTTGGTTGCTCACTTCGAGCAACCCGTTGCGCATCACGAGTTCGTAAAAAGTATTGCCTGCGAGGAGACGAATTTCCGCGAAATCCTTGGGAAATCCGGGCCCGGGCCGGAGGCGCACGTAGCGAAGACCCTGGCTGTCGCCCTCGCGTTTCTCCACCGTCACCGTGGTATCGGCGCCCTTCATCACCGCGCGGTGGACGAACGTGCGGGACGAGTAGAGCGGAATGTCCAACTGGATGCTGCCATCCTTGCCGTTGAGAATGCGGCCGCCCCCGGCGTCGACGTTCCAACCCGTCCCGTAGAGATTGGCCGGCGCGTCGTGGGTCAGCGTGTAGAGGTCCCCAATGGTCGCAAAGGCGCTGATCCATTGCATGGTATCGCACCGTCCGCCACCGAGCGCGCGGGCGATTGTGAGGGAGTTGACCGTCTGGCTCTCCCCATACCCGCGCCGCCCGACCACCGCAAACAAGGTGCCGAACAGCGTCACCATTCCCAGGAATGCGAGGATCGACACCCGGTAATCGAGCTTCCGCCGAAAGCGATAGTGGAGCGGCCCGATGACAGCCACGTAGGCGAGTGCGAGCAGGTGGATCGCCGTCCAGCTCACCGTGGGGCGGGTGAGGGACGAGAGGCGCTGGGAAATAAGTCCCTCCAGGTCATAGACGAAGGGGCTCTGCTCCGGTTTCAAAACGGGGGGTTGGCTCCCTTGGTCGGCCAGATATTTTTCACTCATTTCACGGGCGCCGACCTGATGGCGCACGATGCGCCCGGCTCCCAGCCGCGTTTCGCCACCCTCGGCATTGAGCGCCTCGAGGCCTTCCGCGAAGGCGGGATACCGGCCGTCTGCGGCCGGCAGCAGATGCACCGTGCCGCCGCGCTTCAGCCAATCGAGAAAGGCCTCGCGCCTGGAAGGCTCCCAGCGCGGCGCATGATCGAGCACGACCGCGCTCAGGGCGTCCGTCGCCGCCACGGTGGTCGGGAAAAGCTCCTCCGGAAACGACTTCAAGGCTCCCGCCGCCGCAAACGGATTGTCCGCATCGCGCAGCCACACGCAAGCCGGCGGCCCGGAGATCACATCATCGAAAAAATCGACGTGCTCCTTCGGCCCGCGGCCCCATCGAATACCGTAGTGCCCGACGTGGTTCCCAATGAAGACGTGGAATTGCACCCAGCGCGACGTGTGCGGCGCCAGGAAAATGGGCTGGAGGTACTCCCCGCCGCGCGCCGCTCCGTCGAGCTGCACGAGCATGATCTGGCCGTCGAAGGCCGAGGGATGCGCGTTGTCCACGAGCACGGAGACCGGATTGAACCGGCCCGGGACCACGTGCCCGTCAAACCCCCAAATCGTCTGCCGCACCTCCAGCGCAGCGAGCGGCGTGGCGAGCGCGAGCCACGCGACGAGGCAGCGAACCAACGGCAGGGGGATCCGGATCATCATCGAGCGCAGGGTGCGGCGGCAGGCATCGGCAGTCACCAAATGCGAAACTTACCGCCGGAGCAAGCTTTCGGCATCGGCGAAAAGCCGCCAGCGAATCAGCAACGCGATGGTCGCGTAGAGGGCGGCGTTCACGGAGGCGGCCAGCCATGGATTACCCAGCGACCACGGGAGTGAGGAGAACTCATTGAGGAATCCTACGCTCACCGGCGAGAGCAGGACCACGCTCCGCCACCACCCGGCATGATCGGAACCGCTCTCGTCCGCCACGAAGAAGAGCAGTGGCGAAAGCGCGGTCCAAAGCGTGAGGAGACCCACCGCGCCGATGATGGCCTGGAAGCGCGTGCGGACACGGAGGCTGATCCACAGCGACAGCCAGGTGATCATGGGCAGATAGATGACCACCATCAGGGCCGAGCATAGAAAATAGACGATGGGGCCGCCGTTCCGGATACTGCCGGACGATCCCGCTTCCGCGTATGCCTCGATGGCAAACACCGTGAGCAACGGGATCGCTACGACGAACTGCAACCGGCGCAAGGCGCGTTCCTTTTGTCTGACGATCTCGCGGGCGCTCAGTGGAGTCGTCAGGAGCACTTCGAGGGTCTGCCCCACACGTTCCGAGACGATGGTATTCGCGGCGTGGACACTGACTAACAATGCCGCCAGCGCGCTCAGAACCCCGATGATCACGGACAGCACGACCAACTCTTCCCGGTAGGAAGTCTGAAAAAAAGCGCATCCCGTGCACAGCAGGACGAGTGGTGTCTCGACGACGAAAAGCAATCGCATGAGATAGTGCGGCTTTCCGAGTACACGCTGGTGCGTCTCGCGCCAGAAAATCGGCTCGTCACCCGGGAGATTTGTCGAGTCGCGCCACAGGACGACCCCGCCGGTTGCCCGGTTGAGGCGCTTCATAGTGCGGTCGATCCGCTGGAAAAGGGGCCGGAGGAAATTGACCGATGGCGTCAGGGCACGCCGGACCAGGAAGCCCCGGGCGAGAATGAGGAAAAAAAAGATCGATGCGACCGAAGGCGCAAGCCACAGCATCCCGTCGGCGGCGGAAACGGGCCGGTAGATCAAATTCATCTCGATGACCGCGGGAGGAACCAGCAGAAAGACGAACCGATCGGATGACCACGATGACAGGCTGGGACAAAATACGGTCAAGAGCAACCAACTGAGCGGCGGCCCCGCGTAGAACACGACGCCCAGCAGATAGGTCATGATAAACGATCCGACGGTCGAGCGGCACCACGCGGAGCAGAAAAGGGCGAGCGCGCCCACCTGGAGGCACATCAGGAAAAGCCCGAGCAACTCCACCATGGCGCGGTGGCTCTCCAGTCCGCCGAAAGCATAGGCGACTCCCGCCAGAGGCAGGCCGAGAAGGAAAAAGGAGAGCATTAGCACCAGCCCGCCGAGATATTTTTGCAGAACGATACTCCACGGGCGCAGTTCCGTGAGAAAGAGCAGGACCAGTGAATCGCGTTCCTTTTCCTGGGTGATTCGCCCGCACATCAGCGCCGGTAAAAAAAGTGCGAGCCCAAAGTATTGCAGCGCGACCAGCGTTTCAAACATCTGTCGACCGCTGCCGAGCATGTCGATTGTGGTCCGGTTCAGTCCCCTCAACGTATTGCGCGGCATGAGCAGGACGAACACCGCGTAGAGCGCGAGGGCATAGAGGACGCGCATGACATAGGTCCGGCGGCGGGCTGCGGTTTCCAGCAATTCCTTGGCGAGCAAGGGCAGGGAACCGCGCGCCCGCACACCTCGGACCAGCCTGGTCAGCCAGGCGCGGCTCACGCGAGTTTGCCTTCCGTTAGTTTCATGAACGCCGTTTCCATGTCCATCGCATCCGGTTGGAACATGCGGATGCGGGCGCCGAGACCGTGCAGTGCGTCGAGCAGATCCTCCGGGGCGCATTGATCTTCGCGGATTTGGACGGCAAGGCGGTCCGGTTGTTCCTCGACGCCGGTGACGTGTGGCAGGGCGCGAATGGCCTCATGGAGTTCCGGTGAAGGATTGGCGAGCTGGATATGGATCGTTCGGCGAAGGTCGAGCGCGCGGTAAATATCGCGCAATGAGCCGTTGGCCACCATGCGCCCCGCTTCGATGATGCCGATGTGCGAGCACAATTGCGCGAGCTCGTGGAGAATGTGACTGGAGACGATAATCGTTTTCCCGAGCGATTGCAGCTCTTTGAGCAATTCGCGCATTTCAATGCGGGCGCGGGGATCGAGGCCGCTGGCGGGTTCGTCGAGGAGCAGGAGATCGGGATCGTGCAGCAACACGCGGGCGAGGCCCAGCCGCTGCTTCATTCCGCGCGACAGGCCGTCCACCGGCGCGTCGTGCTTGTCCGTCAGGTCCGTCAAGGCGAGCACGTCGCGGATCAGTCCCCCGCGATCTCCCGCGGGGATGTGGTAGGCGGCGGCAAAAAAATGGAGGTACTCCGCCGCGGTGAGATCGTCGTAAACGCCGAAGAAGTCGGGCATATAGCCGATTTTGCGGCGCACCTCCGCGGCTTGGCGCGCCACGTCACACCCGGCGACCACGACGCGCCCGCAGGAGGGACGGAGCAGGGTCGCCAGCACTTTAATCGTGGAAGTCTTGCCCGCTCCGTTCGGGCCGATGAAACCATAAATATCCCCACGTTCGATGGTGAATGATAGCCCCCGGACGGCGTGGGTGGAGCCATAGTGGACGTGGAGGTTATTCACTTCGACGAGAGGTGAAGCGGGGGCCGGGTTAGTCATCTGTGTGATAGAGGCGGCGGACGATGTGAAGAGCGCCCGGGGTGGATTTGGTGGCGACGACGAGCCATTCGCCAGGATCGGTAGGATCGTGCAATGCCAGATCCCGAAGATCGGCGCGTCCGCTCGGTGAAAGGGCCGCCATCCCGACGGCGCTATCCGAATCGCGAAAGATCGAAAGGGGAGCGAACGGAGTCTCCTCAGCGTCCGCGCGCCGATAGGTAGACGTGGCCGTCCCGAGATGAAAAACATCCACGGTCCAGCCCTGGGCGGTGAGCGGGTCCACGATGTAGTGCCGTGCATCCTTTCCGGCGCCGAGCCCACGCGCGTCGATCTCGGGCCAGCGAATATCCGGGGTATCCACGATGGGCGCGAAGCGCATGGTGCGCTGCATCAGCGGCTTCCATTGCTGCAGCTCCTCGCGAAGCGTATAGTGAGCAGGGACCAGGCCTTGGTAAAGGGGGGTGAAACCGAGCGCCTCGCTGCCGTACATCCCGGCGCGGCAGGGGCTGCCCAGGCTTTGGCGCAGGTCGGTGACGACCGTCGTGTTGCTCCCGGTCATTCGCAACTCCAACCGATTTTCCCGGACGACCTGCCCGTCCCGGCCCACGTCGGTTACGATCAGCGCCGACTGCCGATTGCCTCTGCCGAGGTAATTCTCGGCGGTGTGGACCATGAGAAAAGCAAATCCCGCAGCGAAGATCGGGAACGTCACCCACGTCCAGCGCCGGAGGCGCCAGCGGCCGAGGACGATCCATTCGCCTGGTCCCACGAGCAGCACAAAAGCTCCCAGGATGCCTGCGATCACGGACAACGGGATCATGCGTGACGATTGAGGCAGACGGGCGAAGAGAGTTTGTTGGATCACCGAGACTCGATCCGCCACGTAGCGGGGAGAGCCCGCCGAAGCGATAAGCTTCGCTCGATCATTTGCCTCGGAGTCGCTGTGGGCTTTCGCAAGGAATGACGCGGCTCGACGCCACTCGGGCGAGATGAGCTCGTCCGCGTCGACTGGTGCATCGCGAGCGATGACCAGCCGTCCAATGCCCGGCCGGCGCAAGATCATCGGGCCATCCCGGAATGAGATTCGTCCGCCAGGTTCGCCGATCACGGGCGCGAGACCGGCTGGGCCGCCGGCGAGATGATTGAGGAAAGCAAGGTGCTCCTGGCTGAGCGGAGCCTTGGGGGCCACACACAGGCTCCCGCCGGCTTCGACCCAGGTCGCGAGGGCGGCGAGTTGCTTCTCATCCAAGGCCGAGAAAGAAGCACCTTCGAGCGCGATGACATCGAAGGCGCAGAGGCCGATGGCGGATGGGAGATCCTCGGGGGAAAGCCAGGCGGGCAGGGAATTCAACTGCCGAGTCTCTCGATTCGGATCGCCGGAAACCGACTCCGGGCGCAACGCCTGCCAGAGCCGCGCTTGACTCTGCGGGACAGACGAACCGAGGCCGCAAACGCCGATAAGATATTGGCGTCCGTTGCCAAATTCGCCGGCGATCGGGAATTGACCAAGGTTGTGGCGCGCCTGGTGGATCAGAAAATACAGTTGGACGTTCACGCCCAGTCCCCGGTTGTCCACGACCGACGGCAGGAGCAGGCGACGGGTGGTGACGCCGGGTGCCAGAGCGAGTTCGGGCGTTTGCTGACGAAACAGCACTTCGTTCCCCGACATGACTTGCAGCTCGAGGGTGCCTTCGAGGATCGCCTGTTGCCGTGACTGCAGCTTGACGTCGACGAAGGCGGGCGCCGCAGTTCGCGGGCGCAACGCGAGCGGCTGGAAGTCGGCTCGCAGGAGCGGATCGGCGGCTCGCACCGGGTTCGCCAGCGCGATGCCCAAACCCATGAAGAAAACGAGTCGCCGAAAGCGCCGACAGGTTCGGTGTGGACCGGCCGGCCACCGTTTAAGGAACGTCATCGCGCTCACTCGGCCCATGGCACGACTCCTAAGCCGTCGAGAAGCTTCCCCGCTGAAACCACCACCATTCGAGGAGCAACACGAGAAACCCCGCCAGGGCCAGCGCCCACCAGAACGTCCGATCGGTCTTGGTGGCGGTCGTGGCAACCTTCACGCTGAGTTGGTCGTTGAATTCGATGCGGTCCACGGCCGCCAGCGAAGTCTCGGCCATCGAGAGCAGGCTCGCGCCGACGTGCTGCGTGGCGCCGTCGTCCCCGGTCAGCACATATTCTCCCGCGAGGGGCGCGGGCAGACCGGTCAATCTCCCGTCAGCGTCGCTGCGCGTGGTGTGATGCTGGCGTCCCGGGCCGTCCAGGCGATACCCACGGTCCGCCGCGGCGGCGAGGGGCGGCAGGACGCCGGTGGCGATCGCCTGGGCCTCGGCAAGTCCGGCCTGCTGCCAGGCTGCCTGCACCAGGTTCGAGACAAAGATCGGAAAACCGACACGGTAGGGGAGCGTCGATCGATCGGAGTGAAACAGCAGATGGACCTGCAGCGTTTCTCCCGTGTGTTTTTCCAGCAGGAGCGGTCCGTGCTCGCCTTGTGCGATCACTTCGTACCCGAGTTGTCCGAATGCCTCCTCCTTGGTGTCTCCCGTGCGAACCGGTTGATCCATGAAGATCACGTCCCGCAGGCTCACGTGCTGGAGCAGGGGAGAATCGCGCCGCCAGTCGATCGCCTGCCCATTGTGTGGCTCGATGCTGACGAGCGGTCGCAGATCGGCGGGCAGTAAACCCACCGTGCACCGCACGCGTGTCGGCATGGCGAGGTCCACCTCGCGATCCGTGATAACGAGATCCAGGGCGGAAGGAGTCGAGGCATCGGGCCGCGGGAAGAGCGACAATTGATCCAGCACCTCCAGGGCGTGACGATACCCCGCTAGCGATTCCGGGACGAAGACGGTGAGCGGGCGCGCTTCCGGCAGGGTGAGCCACGCGGTATTGTCCGAGGCCAGCGTATCGAAACCATTTAACTTCAGGCGCGCCTCGATCGTCGCCGCCGGCCCGCCCGCGAGATCGAAGACCAACCGCGGGCTGCTCCCGCGCGCCAGCGCGATTTCCTGGTGAGCGATGACCGTGCCTTGCTGGACGAGTTCCAGCACGCCGGTGGTCGCCTCGGCGCTCTCCGAGCCCGCCACCTGCACGAACACCTGCCAGCGTCCGCCGGGCCCCCGCCGCGCATTGCAGGCCACGATGCCGAAGTTTGGCCCCGCCGGAGCCGTCTTTTGAAAGTCGATTTCGAAAGGGAGCTCGAAATTGATCCGCGCCGGAAAGTTACCGTCGGAAAAAAGCAGCACCTTGTCGAAGGGCGCGGTCCGGCCCAGCGCCTGGGCCAGCCGCAGCGCCTCTTCCAGATCGCTCGGGACATCCTCGACCGCGAGCGCGTCCAGAGCCTCCCGCAGCTCGTGTTGGTTGTTCGTAAAGGCGGTCAGCCGGCGCGCGGATTTTCCAAAGGCGACCAGGCAGAATTCCTGGTCCGGGAGAATGCCGTCGATGAGTTCCCGGGCGCGTTTTTTGACTTCATCGAGCCGCGACTTGCCGCCCTCCCGATCCAGGCCCGCCATGCTCGCCGAGACATCGATCAGAATCGGCAGCCGCTGGCCGCGGGTCGCTTCGCGGCGTAGAAATGGTCGCATCGCCGCCAGCGCGAGCAGCGCCAGG
>JBBRPL010000129.1:0-22209 GCA_038228205.1 Chthoniobacterales bacterium | reverse complement strand
TCGGCGCAGACGATGAGCGCGTTGCTTCCACCGAGTTCCAGCGCGAGGTCCTTGGAGAAGTCGCCGGCCAGTTTCCGCGCGAGCATCCGGCCGACCGGCACGGAGCCGGTAAAGCACACCGCGCGAATGCGGGGGTCGGCGCACAGCGCCTCGCCTTCCGCGCCGCCGCCCTGCACGAGCTGAAATACGCCCGCAGGAAAAGCCGCGGCCATGATTCCGCCGTAGTGCGCGGCGACATGGGCGGCCAATGGCGAAGGCTTGTAGATCACCGGATTGCCGGCGAGCAGGTGCGCGACGTTCGCTCCATGGCCGAGGTGCAGAGGAAAATTGAATGGCCCGATCACGACCGCCGGTCCGCGCGGCGCCTGTCGCACGAGCGCCGGGTGCGGGCCATCGTGGATGGTCCGCTCGATCACATGCTGCCCCGCGTCACCGATGGTCAGGTCGATTTTGGTGATGACCGCCGCGATCTCGCCGTGCGCTTCGGTGATGGGCTTGCCGGTCTCCAGGGCGATGCCGTGCGCGAGTTCGTCCTTCGCCGCCGCGATTGACTGCTGGACCGCGCGCAGGCGTTCGATCCGCTCTGCCAGTGGAGTTCGCGCCCAGACTGTGGCGGCGGCGTGGGCTTGTGCCAGAGCCGATGCGACGTCGCCCGCGGTGATCTCCGGGAGGGCGATGGACAGATCGCCGGGGGAGAGATTTTGCCACGTGGTCGCGGAGTTCATCTTGCGGTGGCGAGGGATGCGTGGATGCGATTTGCCTTCGTAGCGTCGATTCCACGGTCAACGTCGCTTCGAGCGCGAGCGCCCCACCCGTCATCCTGAGGCGCGAAGGACCTCTGATTTCTGCCTTTCCTCACCCGCGCAATTGTCGATGACCGGAGGAGATCAGAGGTCCTTCGCCAGCTCAGGATGACGGGAAAGGGGGAATCGCTCGATGGCACGAGTGCCGTCTGGCTGGCGTTGGCGCCCTCCCGTTCGATGGCGACAAACCTATCCTCCATAAACCTCCCTCCACGCCTCGAAGGTGTTCAGGTGGACCCGCACGACCTTGCTCACGTCTTCCGTGTAGCCACCGGCCAGCACCCATGCGACGGGAATCCCATGCTCTTTCGTAAACTCGAAGACACGCCGGTCGCGGGCGCGCAGGTCGTCATGATCGAGCGCCAGCGGGGAATAGGGATCCTCGTAGTACGGATCGGCGCCCGCCTGGTAGAGCAGCACGTCGGGTTTCTGCGCGGCCAGGAGCGGCAGCGCCTGGTCCATGATGTCCAGCATCGACCGGCGATCGCAGCCTTCCGGCAACGCGAACGAGTGGTGATTGTCGCCGTCCCGATGATGGCGTGTGGTCACGTCGCGATAGCAGAAATTTTCCCAGAAATCATTCCCATAGACCGAGACCGCCACGACGTGCGGACGCGTCACGGCGAGTTGGGCGGTGCCGTTCCCGTAGTGCAGGTCGAGGTCGAGCACGGCGGCGCGGCGGATCTCGCCAGCGGCGACGAGGGCGTCGATCGTGACGATGAGCCCGTTGAACGTGCAGAAGCCTTCGCCATGATCCCCGCACGCATGATGAAAGCCGCTGACGAGCGCCGCGGAAACACCGTCGCGCAGGGCCTGCCGGGCGGCGGCGAGACAGCCGCCGGTCGTGAGGCACACCGACGGGTACAGCTCCGGGGACCACGGAAATTTCTGCGATTGCGCGAGATCGCGCGGCTCGCCGGTCTGGATGGCCTCCAGGTATTCCAGGGTGTGCACGCGCCGCAAATCCTCTTCCGTCACCGGCGCCGGGCGCACGAGCTTGATGTCGGTTGCGTCGCGCAGCCCATCAGCCACCAGTCCAAACTTACGGATCGGCATGATGTGCTGGCCGATGGGGGCGGCAAAGCCGGGATGATAAAAGGCAGTCAGCATTGGGTGGGTGGCACCAGCGGAATCAGGGTCCGGCCTGGAGGATAAGCGTCGAGGGAAAGGAGGGGATGCGCAATATCGCTGGAGCGAAACTGCGGACTGTAGATGTCGTAGAGCGCCTGCACGAGGGTGCGGGTTTCCTCGCCCGAGATGACGCGTTCGTGCTCGCGCCCGACGCGGCGGACGATGAGTTGGAACGGCAGTGGTTGTGGCCCCCCCGTCGCGTCGATGATCTCGGGCGCGCGGAAATCGGGTTGATGGTAGCGAATGAGCGTGGGATCGATCTTGCGGAAACCGGCCCTCTCATAAGCCTGGAGGCGAATCATGCGCGCCGGGTCGTCGTCCTGCGGATATTCCATTTCCGCGACGAGCGTGATCCTGGCGTCGGGACCGGCGCCGTGGTGCGCCAGGCATTCGCGGGCCGTTGCGATGGGCAGGGCCCGCAGCCACCCGGTGAGCCCGGTGCGCCGGGTGGCGGGCGCCACGAGGTTGTGGGAAAGGTGGACGACGGCATGGATCTCATTCCGGGCGAGGATGGCGGTATGATCGCGCACCGCGACGAACTCGCCGGCCCGCCGGACGAGCGCCATTTCGTAGAGCAGGCGCGGGGCGAGCTGGAAACGCCGCTCCAGCGTTTCGCGCCGTTCCATCTCGTTCTTCGCGCCAAATTCCTCCCAGAGCCGCGCGTAGGCCATCTCGAAGAGCGGATCGTCGATCGAGCGGATGGGCGTGATGTCGAACTGCGCAAGGTCGAGGGCGACGGACTTGCTGTCGCCGGGCGCGAGGTCGCTGATGAAAATCGGGGAGAGCATTTAAATGAAGATGAGCACGCTCGCGCCCCTTGGCAAAGGTTTCGCCCGGTGGTTCATTGTCCTTAGCCATGAGCACCCCGTCCTCCCTCGCGGCGCGCGACGCGCGGCACCACCTGCATCCGTTTACCAATCACGACGAAATGCATGCCGCCGGCACGCACGTGATGATGCGCGGCGAAGGCGTGTACCTGTGGGATGAGCGTGGGCATAGGATGCTCGATGGGCTGGCCGGGCTTTGGTGCGTGAACGTTGGCTACAAGTGCCTCGAAATCGTCGAAGCGGTGAACGCGCAGATGCGGCAACTTCCGTACTATTGTTCCTTTTTCAATACGACGACCGAGCCCGCCATCGCGCTGGCCGAAAAAATCGCGTCCCTGACTCCGCGCGGGCTGGGACATGTGATGTTCACCAATTCCGGCTCCGAGGCGAATGAGACCGCGCTCAAGCTCATCCGCGGATACCTCAAGCTGCGTGGGCAATCCTCGAAATCGAAGATCGTCACGCGGAACTTCGCCTATCATGGGGTGACGCTCGCGACGACCAGCATGACCGGTCTGCCGAGTTGCACGGTGCCGTTCGATCTGCCGTTGCCCGGCTTCGTGCAGGTCCCGGGCCCAAACGCCTACGCGGCGAATCAAGAGAGCGATCCGGAGGCCTTTGGGAAATGGTGCCTCGAAGAAACCGAGCGGATCATTCTGCGCGAAGATCCGGCGACCATCGCGGCGATTTTCATCGAGCCCGTGCAGGGTGCGGGAGGGGTCGTGGTGCCGCCGCCCGGGTATTTGAAGGGGTTACGGGAGCTGGCGCGCCGGCACGGCATCCTGTTCGTCGCCGACGAAGTCATCACCGGCTTTGGACGGCTGGGCGCGTGGTTTGCCAGCGAGCTGTGGGAACTGAAGCCTGACTTCATCGTCCTCGCAAAAGGCCTGACCAGCGGCTATCTTCCGCTCGGCGCGACGGTGGTGCGCGATGAGATCGCCGCAGTGCTCTCCCATGGCGGCTATCTCGCGCACGGCTTTACCTACAGCGGCCACCCCACGACCTGTGCGGCTGGGCTGGCCAATATCGCCGTGATCGAGCGGGATGGGCTGGTGGAACGCGTCCGCGATGACACGGGACCGTACTTTCAGCAAAAGCTGCGCGGCTTCGCGGGTCATCCGCGGGTCGGTGAGGCCCGCGGCCACGGCCTCATCGGGGCGCTGGAACTGCTTCCGCCGGATCGCGACAAATCGAAATTGACCGGCGGACTGGGTGGCAAGGCGGCGGGCATCGCGCGCGCGGAAGGGTTGATCGTGCGTGGGATTCGCGACCTGATCGCGATGTCTCCGCCGCTGATTATTTCCCGTCCCCAGATCGACGAACTTTTCGACGGGGTCGAGCGGATGCTTGGGAAGCTTGGATGAGTTGATTTTCGTTCGCGTTTCGTCTGTTTCCGCGACGGCGCATGCGGGGCAACCTGGCAAGAATTCCGTCTGGCAACGAGCGCGAGCGCCGTTCCAAAAACGCTTGTCATCCTGAGCGGAGCGGGGAAGCACGGGCGGAGTCGAAGGAACTCCATCTTCCTTGGGTTCTCGTGCGGAGCCGCGTTGAATGCCGTGACGAAGGTTCGATCGAGCGACCAACTATCCCAACGCGCGACATCACCATGAGCGTGAAGATTCATCACAGGGCTCCGCGCGAAAACCCGCTGATATTGGAGGCTTCGACTGCGTCCATGATTGTCTCCACGGCACCACAGACTTCTCGCAAAGCCTCGAATCCCCGCTCCGCTGCTAATGACGTGTTGTGTAAGTTGTTGGAGATCAAGGCCACGAAGCTTGGCGACTCCGCCGCGATTGTACGGTCGGCGGTTGGGAAACCGCCGCTCCTTGGGCTCCACTGCCCGCGACACGTCATCTCCGCACTAATCATCACGTTCTCGTGTTTGGGTCCTCAGGATGACAAGCAAGTGGTACGGCGCTCGCGCTGGCTTCGATTTTGCAGAGCCTCGTCGTGCATCTGGACTGATCGGAGCCCAGGTTGGCATGATTTCCCGGCACTCAGTATTTCAAGGGCGGTGTCGCCGGCAGCTTCTGAGCACTGAGCGCTGAGCACTGATAACTGAGCACTTCCCTCCCGGCGATGCCGCTCGACTTTCCGTCTGTATGTCCCTAGCCCAGACCGTAGCCGCCTCCCACCATGAAAACTTTCGCCTGTATTTTTCTGTGCCTCGCCGGCGCCGCCGTACCGCTGACGGCCGCCGATCCCGTGGAATTGAAGCAGCGCTGGGACGCCGGGAAACAATACTTCTTCAGCGCCCAGACCTCGCAGCAGAGCACGATCGCGATTGGCCCGCAAAAGATGGAACAAGCCGTGAACATGACGATGGAGATGAACGTGGCAGTGCGACCGCACGAAGACGGCAAGCGCAAGCGGTTGCTCATCAAGTACGATCGCATTGCCATGGAGATGACCATGAACGGGCAAAAGCTGGGTTACGATTCCGCCAAGCCGGATGCCGGTACCGACCCGCTCGGCTTGGGCAAGTCCCTCGGGGCGATGGTCGGCAAGGAATTGAAGATTCTGACCAATGCGAAGGACGAGATTGCCGAGGTGGAGAACTACGACGCCTACATCAAGGAACTCACCGCCGGAGGCGGACCCGGGGCGGCGGACATGTCGAAGATGTTCTCTCGCGAAGGACTCGTCGAATCGATCAAGCAGGGGTCGCTGCACGCTTTTCCGGGGCACCCAGTCGAGGTCGGGGAAAGCTGGCCCTTCACCAATCAAATCACCCTGCCGCAGGTTGGAACGGTGAGCGTCAAGGGCACCTACACATTTAAGGGGATGGTCGATCACGGAGGCGCGTCCTGCGCGGAAATTCAAACGGACGGCGTGATTGCCATGGATCTGGCCGCCGCTGGCGACGCCGCGGCCGGACCCGCTGCGGGCATCGCCGCGCTTGGCATGAAGATCACCGACGGGACGCTCAAAGGGCCGGTCTGGTTCGACGTGCAACTCGGCACGGCGCGCGATTCGGAACTCGTTCAGGAAATGACCATGTCGATGAAAAATCCGGCCGATGCGGCGGGGGCGCTGCTCAGCGTTCCGATGAAGCAGACGATCAAGACGACACTGACGAAGGTCGTCGACTTGAAGTGATTACTTGCCGGTGATGAACCGCACCATGTCGCGCCGGAGCTTCTCGGCATCGGGCTGGTTCAGGTACATCATGTGGCCGCTCTCGTAGTACTCGATGCTGAGATTCTTGCGCAGGCTGTCGGGGATGTGCAGATGGTCGATGCTGTAGAGCGCGGAATCGGCCGGCACCGCGAGATCCCTCAGGCCGAGGCAGAAAAGCACCCGGAGGCGGGGATTGTTTTTTAGCGCGTGGCCCAGGCGGTCCTCGACGTTTACTTCCTCACCCTCAAAATCCCGCCAGCTCCAACTCACCCCGCCGAGCACGCGATAGGGCAGTTCGAACTCGTAGCCCAGATCCCCGCGGATGGAGGCATTCGCGGCGGCGGCAAAGGAGCCGTAAACATTGGTGTAGCTCGGGTCGAATTCGGGCGCGTTGCGCATTTGATCGTAATCCTCACTCGTGACCCGCCCGTCGAACCGGCCGATGATTTTTCCCTCTTTGCGGAGCAGGTTCGCAAAGAAGAGCTTGGGCGCGATGGCGAGATGGGCCCGCTCGATCAGCTCGCGGTCGAGGCCGGTCAGTCGGGCCAGCTTTTCCGCGATGCGAGTCCGGTCCGCCGCGGGCAGGCTCGCGCCGCGGATGAGGGCATTGGCGTATTCGCCCTGGGCAAAGGTGCGGGCCTCGGAGATGGCCTTGGCGCGATCGGCTTGCAAATCCGGCGGCAGTTTCCCGTGGAAATGCGCGGTCGCGGTATAACTTGGCAAAAAGCAGATCAGGCTCGGCAGGTCCTGGCTCAGCGTGGCGAAGTTCATCACCCCGGAGACGCTCATGAATCCGTCGATGTAAAGGCCGTGCCTGCTTTGCAGGAAATCGCAGAGGCCCGCGCCGCGCACGCCGCCGTAGCTTTCACCGCAGAGAAATTTCGGCGAAGCCCAGCGCAGCTCGCGCGTGGTGAAGCTGCGGATGAATTCTCCCACGCTCTCGATGTCTCCATTCACTCCCCAGAACTGATCGGCCTTCTCCCCCTTGCTCGGCCGGCTCGCACCGGTGCCCACGGGATCGATGAAAACGAGGTCCGTGACGTCGAGGATCGAGAGCGGGTTTGGCACCACGGGCCCGCGGACTTGCGCCTGGAGGCCGTCGTGATCCATTTCGACTTTTTTCGGACCCAGACCGCCAAAGTGCAGCCACACGGCCGACGAGCCGGGGCCGCCATTGAAACAAAAGGTGATCGGACGTTTCGCGGGGTCGCCGCTGGCCAGCGGTTTGCCGTCCGCGGCCACCGCCGAATAGGCGACAAAAAACACGCGGGCCTTTTCGCCCGAGCCGTCATCCTTGAGCAGGGGCAGGGTGCCGGTTTTCGCCACGTATTTGATTTCCGTGCCACCGATCGTGACCGAGCCTTTGGATTCCTTGGGCTTCTCTTCCTTGCTCTTGTCCGCAGGTTTGGCGTCGTCCTTCTTTTCGCCGTCCGGTTTCTTTTCGGCCTCGGCTTTTTTGGCCGGATCGTCTGATGCAGGTTTTTCCTCAGCCGCGGCCAGGAGACCGAAAAGACCGACGAACAGGAGGGGAAGGAGACGGGGAGATAAGCGCATGCGAGGGGCCTTAGTCAGTCGAACATGGGTTTTCGTTCATCCGACGGTCGCGACCATTGGCATTCGACGAGCCCGGATGGGCGCTTCCTTACTTCAAGGTTGGATTTTTTCCACCGAATCCACCCACACGAGGCCGAAGAGATGATAAGGCCGTTCATAGGCCCAATTTCCCCTGACGCGAATCGGGCCAGAGTATATCGCGGCGCGATTCTTCACCAAACCCGCGGCTGTCAGCGGACGGTAAGCATAATCTTCGGTCAGGTGGACCTCGAAGAAAAGTTCCGGATAGGGGAAGCGCTTGCCATCGGGGATGTACGCCTGGTCGGAAGTCTTGAAGTAGACTTTTCCCTGGAGGTTCACGAGCTGGCCCACCGCTTCGATCGCGCCCTCGGAGGCAAAGTCTTTCATGCGTTGCGCGCGGGTGAAGTCATTTCTGCCCGCAAGAATGTGGGCCAGCTTTTCCTCATCGCCGGGCTCCGCCGACAGGGCCACCCGGAGAAGCGCGAGACCGCAAACGAGCAGGGCCGTGATCGGCTTCATGCGATGATTTCGGAGAGGGGGCCTTTTTGCACGACATCATCCACACCCTTCATGAAGTGCCCAAATCCGTCCTGTGGCACGCCCGCCGCGCGCAGCAGGGCGGTGTGAATGGTATTGACGGTGCGCCAGCCGGCGGCGCCGCGATTGGGATAGACCAGGCAGCGGCCATCGAGCTTCAGCCGCGGCGCACCGCCGAGCAGGACATAGGGCCATTCCTGGCACTGCGTGTGGTGGCTGTTGGCGGCATCGCTCAGATAGACGATCACGGTATTATCGAGCATGGTGCCGTTTCCTTCCGGCATCGACTCCAGCTTTCGCATGGTGCGCGCGATCAGCTCGAAATGATAGGCGCGGATGGCTTCGGCCTGAGCGATGGCGGTCGGGCTGCCGGCGATCACCGCATGACCGATCACGTGTTTGATGTCGGAGGCGAGCTTCGAGAATTGGATGCTGAAATGCCGGAAGCCAACCCCGGAAGCGATCGTGACGACATCCGTGAGCCCGGCCACGAGCGCGGCGGTGCCGAGTTCGAAGTGCGCATCAAGCCGTTCCTCCGGGCCCTCGGCCGTATAGCGCGCATCCATTTTCGGCAGGTCGAGGGCGCCGCGCCCGGCGAAAGCCTGCGCGCGCTGATTGCGCTGGCGGATGCTGTCGTAGGCGTCGAGGTAGGCATCGAGCTTGGCCTTTTCCTCGCCGGCGAGGCTTCCTCGAGCTCGCTGAATGTCCTCCTGCAAATAATCCATGAGCAGCCCCTGCTGCCGGGTGACTTTCGAGCCGCTCAGCGCGCCAAAGATGCGATGATACGCCGCGGTGGGATTGCAGAAGGTGGCGGCGCTTTGGTTGGGCCCGTAGGCGGAGCAGTTGAAGACCACGTCGCGGTCCTGCGCGCTGATGCCGAGGATCACGTTGTCGAAGACCGTGCCGGCCTTGCGCCCGAGCACGCAATCGACCGTGGCGTCGTGAATGACCTTGCCGTCGCGCGTGTTGTATGCGCCGAGCGCTCCGTGACTGGTCGAGTGTCCCCCGCCGCAGACCTCGCCATTGAGCCCTTGCAGCACCAGCATGCGCTTCGCGTAGGCGGCGACTGGCTTGAGCGAGGCCGGGAAATGCCGGCCGTCGAGTGGATGCGAGGTGAGTCGCTGGCGCTCCGGTCGCGCGACGAAGGGCACGTCCAGCGGATGCACCTGGGTAGGCGGCAATCCATTCCCCTCCAGCACGAAAAGAAAGCGCGGGGCCTTGCGCTCGATGCCATCGGCCCCCTGGCCGATCCGGCGGAGCATCGGCGAAAGATACGTGGCGCCGCCCAGGCTGAGGGTGAGGCCTTTGAGAAAATGGCGGCGGGTGGTGGTGCGGATGTTCATGGAGTGCGGTAGAGAAAGGAGTCGGAGGTCAGCAACGTGAGGACGGTTTCCTTGAGACTCCCCTGGCTCGACCAATAGGCCTTCTCCATGTCGATGAGGGTCGGCGCGTCGTCCGCGCTTTCGTTGCGCCCAAGGAAGAAGCGAAAGACGTGACGCAGGAAAACCTGGTGCACTTTTTTCGAGTCGGCCAGCGTGCGCACGTATTCGATCGGGTTGGCGACCTCGCGGCCCCAAAGCATTCCGGTGGTCACCACCGGCCTGTTGTTTTCCTCAGTCCGGTATTTCCCAAAAAGATCAAACTGCTCGAACGGCAGGCCCGTGGGATCCATCTTTTTGTGACAACTGACGCACGCCTCCGCGCGGGTGACCTGCATCTTCTCGCGGAGAGTGAGCGCAGGGTCGTCCGGCAGCCGCGCATCCACCTCCACCGGCGCATCGGGGACGATGCCACCCAGGAGCTTTGTCGTCACCCAGCGACCGCGCTGGATCGCCTGATTTTTTTGATTGTCCGAGAAAGCCAGCAGCCACGCCGGATGGGTGAGCAGACCGGCGCGCTCGTCCGCCGGCATGTCGACCCAGTGAGGTTCCTTGCCCGCCTCGATTTCGGTCAGATTGTAATTGCCATGGTAGTCCTTGAATCCGTTGTCGCTGCGGATGTGCGCGATCTTGGTGCCGTGGTAATTGAACATGCCGCGCACATGGTAGTTCGTGGAAGTCAGCCATTGGCGAAGGACGTCGCGATCTTCGTCCAGAATGCGGAGGACAAATTCGTCAGCGTCCTCCACCAACCGCACCGGCTGGTAGTCGTGGATCTTCGCATCTTTGAACACCTCGGCCGCGTGCGGGTATTCGAAATATTCCTGCGCGAACCGCAGGAGGCGATCGCGCATGGCCGGCGTGCGCAGGTAAGGCCGCAGCACGGATGCCAGATACGCGGCGTCGTGGGCATTGCCCTTTTGCAAGGCTGCCAGCAGCGCGTCATCCGGTCCGGCGACGTTCACGGCAAAACCGAGCGCGATGGCGAGATCGTGTGCCGAGAGGAGCTTGCGGCCAAAGCGGTCGGGTTCGCCCTCGCCGAACTCGCTGCGAAAAAGCGCCTCGGGTCGCAGCAGCATCGCCTGCACCACGAGTTGATCGGCCTCTTCGGCCGGGTTTTCCTTCGCCGCGCGATCGCGCAGCCGCATCAGGGAAGCCAGCTCCTCGGGAGTGGCCGCGCGGCCGGTGATGACGTTAAACGACAGCGCGATGGTGCGCTCCTGGGCGCCGCCGGCATTCTTCTTCAATGGGTCCCAGCGGCGCTGCATGAAGGCCCGGGCGACCTGCTCAGTCTCGAGGAGGAGCATCTCCGTGGTCGATTTGTCGAACCAATGAATGTTCGCGTAGTCAAGGAAGGCATGGTCCGGCCCCTGGTAGGGGAAGGAAACGGGCTTCGCGTTGTTCCGATTGTCGCGAAAGAGCGCAGGCGTGTGTGTCCAGTCCTGGGTTTTCGCGATCCAGGAATCGACATTGAGCCGCCAGATGCGTCCCGGCGTGGACGCCTTGCGCACGGGGGGCTCCGTGAAGAGCGTATCGTGATCGACGTAATTGCCGTAATCGGGGCGTTGCAGCTTTTCATGCGCGCTGGAGATGCGCTCACCCCGCAGGGCCAGCAGGTTCTCGATCGCGGCGATCATCTCCTCGACGGCCGCGCGCTTCGGCTGCGGCTTGTCCTCGGGCGGCATTTCCTGCAAGGCGAGTTGTTCTCCCACGCGTTCCAGCAGCGCGCGGTCGGGGGCGGTGGGATGGAGGAGATCGAGTTGGTCGAGGCGGACCTTACCCTTTTGCTTTTCCGCGCCGTGGCAGGAGACGCAGTGCTCCTTGAGGAAAGAGCGCAGATCCGGCTCCTCGGCGCCAGCGGTGGCGCGGTAAATCGCGATCCACGACAGCAGGAGAAAGCAGGAGCGTTTCATGGTTGGTCGAGAGCTTTCACCGCCACGCCATACATCAGCGGGAACGGAACGGATCGTGTTTTGCCGGCATGCGAGGGGCCGAGGACAAAATCGCCCGCCGCCGCGTCCGCGCGCCAGACCGCAAACCGGAGAAAGGGGCGCCCGTCACCGTCGATTTCTGCTCCCTCAGCGCCGGCCATCCCCTGCATCCAGGGGCCCACCCGCAGATGCGTCCCGGTTTGTTGAAACCGCTCCACCAGCCAGGGCGGTGGTGGCTGGCGTTGATCGATCAGAACAAAGACGGCGGCCGGCGCGCGCAGCGTGAGCGTCAATTCGTAGTTCTTTTGCACGCGAAACTGGTGGTAGGTGCGGACAAGGTCCGCGCCCTCCAGCCATGTGGGAAGCGTCTCTCCGAGGGCCCAACGGGGATTCGGTTTATCAGTAAAAGCCCATGCGCCGGATCGCAGACCGCCCTGCACCACACCATAGAAGGGATGGAGCTGTTCATCGCCGAGATTGTCGTGGACGGAGGCCAGCACGCTATCTGCAGGCACGCTGACGAGGCCGGCTGCATCCACGGCCATGGCCACCTGCGGCCAGCGGCGCAATCCGGCGAGCGCGGTGAAACGCGCGGCCTCCCCCTCAGACAAAGTCGTGAAGTCGCCAGCCGCGTTCGAGCGCACCTTGACCTGCCCCGAGAACACGGCGACTCGCGACTCGCCTCCGCGTTCCGCCTCCACGCCGAAGCGCGTCCCGAGGTCGACCACCTCACCCGCGTCCGTCAGGACCGTGAAGTTCTTGCCCCGCGCGCCGACATCCGCGCTGATTCGCCCGCTGAAAAGGCGAAAGCGCATGTCGCTTTCCAAAACGCCGCTCACTGGACCCGTCAGATTGAGTAGCACCCCGTTCGTGAGCCGGAGTTGGACAGAGCCGGCGGCCAGCTTCGCCTGGCGCAATCGCACATGTCCACCGGCCTGCCATCCAGGCTGGTCCGACGAGACCACCTCCACGAGCACACCCGGTCGCCACATCATGGCGCCGATGGTGATCGCCAGCATGGCCGCGGCAGCCCACCAAAAAGCCGGACGCAGTATTTTCAAGCGCGGGGCCTGCGCGGCCGGCGACTTCTCGACCAGGCGCAATTGCGCGGAATGCCTCACGGCGTCTCGCAGATGATGGTCGCGCACGTTGGCCTCCACGAAAGCGCGCAGATGATTGGGGTCCGCCTTGAGCCAGGCGGTCAGTGCCGCGCTTTCGGATTCGCTGAGCGAATCGTCGAGAAATCGATCGATCAGCGGATTCACGGCGCCTCGCCCTCCAAGCGCAGCGCGCGTTCCACGCAGACTCGCAATTGCTCGCGCACCCGTTGCAACAGCACGCGGATCGCCCCCGCCTGCGCGCCCAGCCGCTGCGCAATCCCTTCCGAACCGAGCCCTTCAAAATATCGCAGTTGGATGACCTGCCGTGCGCGCTGGGCCAGCCGATCGAGGCAGGCCTGCAAGGCGGAGGACTCCGCGGAGAGCGCGGGCGTCACCTCGGCCCAGGTCCTGGTAAAGCGATCGAACAGGTCCGCGTCGCAGGTCACCAGGCTGCGCGCCGCATCGCGCCGGAAGCTGAGCACCTGAAACTTCGCGACGCCGAGCGCCCACGGCAAAAAAGGGCGCGCTTCATCGTACTCCGCAAAGCGTCGCAAAACCACGAGCGCGGTCTCCTGCACGAGATCTTGCGCCGCGGCGGAGTCCCGCACCACCGCGTGCAGGTAACCTGTGACGGTTGGCTGCGCGGCCGTCCAGAGCTGGGTGAAACGTTCCTGCTGGAGCTGGGTAAGCATCTTCACCATCCATTTGCCACGAGACGCGGACTTCGTAACAAAATTCTCGCAGCAACACCTGGCGGGACGGTCAGCCGCCTGAGAAGGCTGTTGAAGGGTTTCATTTCCGCCCAACGCGACGGTGAGCGCTTGACCTGCCTTTCTGGCTCGCCGCCGGGGGCCGCGGTGGGCACAGTGGGAGCATGAAAATCGCCATCGGCTCGGATCACGCGGGCTTTGAATACAAGGGTCGAATTATCGAGATGCTCACGACGCTTGGGCATGAAGTGCGCGACTTCGGCACGCATTCGAATGCGCCGGTCGATTATCCCCTCTATATCGCTCCCACGGCGGAAGCCGTCGCACGCGGGGAATGCGACCGAGCTATCGTCCTCGGCGGCTCGGGCAACGGCGAACAGATCGTGGCGAACAAGGTGCGCGGCATCCGCTGCGCGCTGTGCTTCAGCCTCGACACGGCCCGTTGGGCGCGGTTGCACAACGACGCCAACGCCATGGCCATCGGCCAGCGCACTGTCCCGGTGGAACTGGCTTTGGAAATGGTGAGAACCTGGCTGGAGACGGAATTCGAGGGCGGTCGTCACGTCGCCCGGGTCAATGGCATCGCAGCCGTGGAGAACAGTGTGGCCGCGGGCACGCCGGGCGGTTTCCCGGTGCATGAAAAGACCGACGTCATCCGCCCGGAGTATCTGAATCAGCGCGGCACCCTCTTCGGCGGGTACATGATGCAGTGGGCCGACGAACTGGCCTTCAGCGCGGCCTCGTTGACCTTCCCCGCCGCTTGCTTTGTGACGCGGCGCGTCGAGGCCTTCGACTTCACTGCGCCGGTGCAGAACGGCGATATCGTGAAGATCCACAGTCACGTGGAATCCGTCGGCACGAGCTCGTGCAAAGTCGCCGTGTGGTGCCGCAATGCCCGCACCCATGTCACGGTCTTCAACACCACGGCGATCATGGTCCACATCGGACCAGACGGCGCGAAAGCCCCGATTCCACGCTGATCCGCGATCACGGGACCGCGCCAGCCGCCACGCTGGCCTTCGATCCATTCGGCCTTCATCATCCGGTCCGATGAGTCCACATCCCATTTCGCTCGCGACCGAGGCCGATGTCCCCGCACTGCTCCAACTCACGGCGGCTTGCATCGCCCGGATGCGAGCCGAGGGCCTCGAGCAGTGGGACGAAGTTTACCCGGCGGACTCCCATCTCCGACGGGACATCGCCGCGCGGACACTCTGGGTCATGCGGGATGCAAACGAGATCGTCGGCGCCATGACGCTCGACGCGATGCTCGATCCGCTGTGGGCCGGGATGAATTGGCAGCATGTCAGCGAGCCCATCGCCGCGGTGCACCGGTTGATGATCGCCCCTTCCCATCAGGGCCGCGGACTTGCGCGCCGGCTCATGGTTTTCGCCGAGGCCGAGGCGAACCGAAAAGAATACCGGGCCATCCGGCTCGATTCATTTGTGCAAAACCCGGCATCCACGGCCCTCTACGAAAAGCTCGGCTACACCAAGGCCGGAACGGCCAGGATGCGCAAAGGAATGTTTGCCGGTTTCGAAAAGTCGCTGATGCTTTCCACGGAAGGCTGGCCGAAACCGCAGCCCCGGGAGTTTGCCGGCCGCTTCATCGGGCTCGCTCCGGTGGATCTCGAACACGATATCGAAGAGTTTTCTGCCGTCTCGCACGCTTCGGCGGAAGCGCGCGAACTCTGGCGCTATCTGCCGTGGGGTCCATTCGAGAATCCCGCGGACCTGCGCGAGACCTACCGCGAATGGACGGCCAGGCCTGACGTGGTCGCCTTCACCGTTTTCCAGAACGAAACGCGCCGCCGCGTGGGCAGCCTGTCTCTCATGAACATCCGGCCGGAGTATGGCGTCGCCGAGGTGGGTTTCGTCTGGTATGGCCCCATGGCCCGGGGCACCAAGGCCAACACGGAGGCCAACTACCTGCTGCTCCGCCATTGCTTCGAAGACCTCCGCTACCGGCGCGTCGAGTGGAAATGCCACGCCGACAATGAGCGTAGTCATCGAGCGGCGTTGCGGCTTGGCTATCGCTATGAAGGCACCTTCCGCCAGCACATGGTGATCAAGGGACGAAACCGGGACACCGATTGGCTGGCGATGCTCGATCATGAGTGGGCGGGGGTGAGGGCGGTTTTGGAGCGGCGTCTTTTTGAAAGCGATTCGGATCGGTGGTGAGGCGGGGGGCCGGAAGTGCTCAGTTCGAAGTGCTCAGTGCTCAGTATTCCGGGAGCGACGTCGCTGGTGAATCTGAGCACTGAGCACTGAGCACTGAGCACTGAGCACTTTCCCTCTTCCCCTCTTCCCCTCTTCATTCCCCCCTCACCACACACAGATCGCTCGGATGCAGCAGGCACCAGGCTTTGTCACCTTTGTGAAAGGTTTCCTCGGTGGCGCATTCGTTGGCGGCGATGGCGGTGAGCTCCAGGCCGCCGGCGGTTTTCAGGGTTAGTTCATCGATCGCGCCTTTGAACAGTTCGTCTTCCACCTCGACTTCGAAGACATTTTCTCCCGCGGGCTTCGCCGATTTTTGGAGGGAAACTTTCTCGGGGCGGATGGACACGAGCACGTCGCTGCGGCCGGCGAGTTGGCTGTCCGTCGGGATCAGCACTTCCACATCCGGGCTGAGGCGAATTCGTGTATGGGAACCCTCTTCCGCGATGACCTTTGCCGCGAAGATATTCGCCTTCCCGATGAAATTGGCGACGAATGTCGTGCGCGGCGCATGGTAGATATCCGCGGAATTGCCGAGTTGCTCGATGCGGCCCTTGTTCACCACGGCGATCCGGTCGGACATGGTCAGCGCTTCTTCCTGGTCGTGGGTCACGAAGACGAAAGTGATGCCGAGTTTTTTTTGCAGCCGTTTGAGTTCGACCTGCATGGCGTGGCGCAGCTTGGCGTCGAGCGCGGAGAGCGGCTCATCCAGCAGGAGGACCTTGGGCCGGCACACGATGGCCCGCGCCAGGGCCACGCGCTGCCGCTGGCCCCCGGAAAGCTGGCTGGGTTTGCGCGCTTCAAATCCCTCCAGTGAAACCAGATTGATGACCTCCCGCACGCGCTCCTTCCTTTCGGCTTTGGGCACTTTCTGCATCTTCAGGCCGAAGCCGATATTTTCCTCGACCGTGAGGTGGGGAAAGAGCGCGTAGCTCTGGAAGACCTGGTTTACGCTGCGCCGGTAGGGCGGCAGATGCGTCACCTCGTCGCCATTGATCCACACGGTGCCTTCGCTGGGCGTCTCGAAGCCGGAGATCATCCGGAGAATGGTCGTCTTGCCGCAACCGGACGGGCCGAGCAGGGTCAGGAACTCGCCCGCCACGATCCCGAGATTGATGTCCTGCGTGGCGACGAATCCGCCAAAGCGCTTCGTGACGTTCTTGAGTTCGACCATGTGGTCCATGTGGCTACGAAAGGCCACTGAACCAATTCAGTCGTTGGGGAACAAGGTTGATGTTGATCTGCTTCGTCTCCAGGTAGGCGTCGAGGCCGAAGGTACCGAGCTCGCGCCCGATCCCGCTCTGCTTGTAGCCGCCCCAGGGCGCTTCGTTGAAGGTGGGGTGATAGGTATTCAGCCACGTGATGCCGGCGCGCAGTCCGCGCAGCACCCGCAAGCCCTTGCCTTGATCGCCGGTGAAGACGCCACCCGCGAGACCGTAGATCGTGTCGTTGGCCAGGTGCAGGGCTTCCTCCTCGGTGTCGAAGAGCTGCACGACCTGCACTGGACCAAAGATTTCCTCCCGCACGATCTTCATGTCCGGCCGCGTATTCTCGAAGATCGTCGGAGCGACAAAGTTGCCTTTGGCGAGGGGGCCATCGGTCAGGCGTCCACCGCCGCAGAGCAGATGCGCGCCTTCGGCGCGGCCCGCTTCGATGTAGCCCAGCACGCGCTCCATGTGGTGGGGCGTGATCAAGGGGCCCATCTCGGTCTTGGGATCGAGCCCGTCGCCGACGACGATCTTCGCGCTGGCTTCCGCAAGACGAGGGAGGAAGCGGTCGGCCAGCTTTCGCTCCAGGATGAGCCGGGAACCGGCGCTGCACACCTCGCCCTGGCCTGCGAAGATGGCGAACATCGCGTATTCCAGCGCCACATCGAAATCGGCATCGGCAAAGACGATACACGGTGATTTTCCTCCGAGTTCCAGGGTGACTTTTTTGATATTCCCCGTGGCGGCCGCCATGATCTCGCGGCCCGTTACGGTTCCGCCGGTGAAGGCGATTTTGTCCACGTGCCCATGGGCCGCGAGCGCGTGGCCGGCCGTGGGACCGGGGCCGAGCAGCAGTTGCGCCGCGCCAGTGGGGAACCCCGCCTCGGCGATCAGCTTGAAGAGCTCGATGGCGGTCAGCGGTGTCGTTTCGGCGGGCTTGAGAATGCAGCAGTTCCCCGCCGCGAGGCCGGGCGCGAGCTTCCACGCCGCCATGAGCAATGGATAATTCCACGGAATGATTTGCCCGCAGACGCCGATCGGTTCGCGCACGACCATGCTTTGGATCGTCGGGTCGGCCACTTCGTAGGTTTGCCCGAGGGGCTTGGTGATCAGACCCGCGTAGTAGCGAAAGCACGCCGCAGCATCCGCCACATCGAATTTCGCCTCGCGCAGCGGTTTGCCGTTGTTCCGGGTCTCGAGTTCGGCCAGGGCGTCCGCCCGGCTCTCGATCAAATCGGCCAGCTTGAAAAGATAGCTCGCGCGCTCCTGGGCGCGCATGCGCGGCCACGGTCCGGTGTCAAAGGCGCGCCGCGCGTGGGCGATGGCCGTTTCGGCATCGTGCGTATCGCCATCGGTGACGAGGGCGAGGAGTTCGTTATTGGCAGGGTTGAGGATTTCGCGCGTGCGTCCCTCGGAGGCTTCCACCCACGCGCCGTTGAAAAACATCGGGAGGGTTTTCATACGCTCCAATCTCGTCCCGTCCCGGGGGATGGCAAGCCTCGGGGGGGGGTGATCGTGGAGAGTGGCTGGTGGATAGCCGCGTGGGGTGGGCGGGAGCGCGATCGGCTTTCGGGGGGCTGCATGAGTCGTATGGGTCCCATAGGACCTATCTGCTTTCACAATCGCGAGCGTCCGGCCCACTCCGCGGGGCTATCCACCATCCACTATCCACCAATCCTACGTCTTCCCGCTCAGCCCGAACGCCTCGTGGGCCAGGATGGCGGCTTCATCGATCTTCGACTCGTCGATGATCACCGCGGTCTTGATCTCGCTCGTCGAGATCATCTGGATATTGATGCCGCCAGCGCTCATCGCCTCGAAGAGCTTCGCCGCCACGCCGCTGTGCGAACGCATGCCGATGCCGACGATGCTCAGCTTGGCGATGCCTTCCTCGGTCACGATTTCCTTGGCGGCGATTTCCTTGATCGCGCCTTCGAGCGCTTTCTTCGTCCTGCCCAAGTCGTCCTTGTTGAGCGTGAAGGAAATATCATTCGTGTCACCCACGCTATCGCTCTGCACGATCATATCCACGCTCAGGTTGGCGCCCGCCAGGGCGCTGAAAATCCGGGCGGCGGTGCCGGGGCGGTCGGGCACCTGGCGAATGGTGACTTTGGCCTGGTTCTTTTCGATTGAGACGCCACGCACTACGACATTTTCCATATTCTTGGTCTCCTCTTTGACGATGGTTCCTGGGTTGTTGTTGAAAGAGCTGCGGACCTCGAAGACCACGCCGAATTTCTTCGCGAACTCGACGGAGCGCGATTGCATGACCTTCGATCCGCTCGACGCCATTTCCAGCATCTCGTCGTAACTGATCTCATCGATCTTTTTCGCATTCGGCACGATGCGCGGATCGCAGGTATAGACCCCGTCCACATCGGTATAGATCTGGCAGACATCGGCCTTGATGGCCGCTGCGATGGCAATGGCCGTGAGATCGCTGCCGCCCCGACCCAAGGTGGTAATGCGCCCGTCTGTGGTCTCGCCCTGGAAACCCGCGACGATGACGATGTTTCCGTTCTTCAGATGGGCGTGAATTTGCTTGGGTGTGATGTTCGCGATCTTCGCCTTCGTGTGCACGCCGTCGGTGATGATGCCGGCTTGCGCTCCGGTCAGCGACACCGCCTTCTTTCCGAGACCGTGAATGGCCATCGCGGTGAGCGCGATGGTCGTCTGCTCGCCGGTGGCGAGGAGCACGTCCATCTCGCGCTCGGCGGGATTGGGCGAGACCTGTTTCGAGAGCTTGATGAGATTGTCCGTCACCCCGCTCATCGCGGAAACGACGACCACGACGTCGTGCCCCGCTTCCTGGGTGGCGATCACGCGGCGCGCGACATTCAGGATGCGCTCGGGGTTGCCGACGGAAGTACCGCCGTATTTTTGGACGATGAGGCTCATCGGAAAAGGGCTGGGAAGTTGGCGGGGTGGATGCGGGTTGTCAATCGCCGAGGCGGGTTCAGAGAGTGGATCGTGAAAAGGGAGCCGGCCGTGAGCGAACTATCCGCGCTGCAGGCCCAGTGGCGCCCACCCGACTTTGAGCTTCCGGCCATTCTGGGTGGCGCGGAAATGGAGGGCGCCGTCGGGCATGGCGGCGAGGTGGCAATCGATCGTCGTTCCGAGCTCGACGCCGCGCACGATAAATGCCCCGAGCGGATTTGGCTCCAGGCTGCCGCCGCCCTCGCCCTGTTGCAAAGACACCCGGGCCTCGGCCGCCGCGGCCTTCCATGGGAATGAGCCTGCCGCCGGCAGTTTGGCGCCGGCCGCAAGTACGATGCCACCCTCCTCCCCGTCGATCGTCAGCAGGATGGGCCGTTGCAGGAATCCGGACTGGTGCACCTCCAGCGGCACCCCGCAGCCGGTCAATTCGCTGGACCACGCCTCGATGGTCGTCGCCGCGGCGGTCTTGAATTCCGGTGGCACATCGTTCGCGGCCGCCGCTTCCCGCAGGACGCGGATCGCGTCATCCGTCAGGCCCGCCTGTTGCAGCACCTGCGCGTAGTTCCAGTTGATCCGCTTGGTGAATTTGCCGCTCTCCACCTGTGGCTTGATCACGCTCACGAGCTTTTCGAAGTCCTTGGCTTCGCCGAGCGCCGCGGTGTAATGCAGCAGCACTTCCTCGGTCTCCGGCGCCAGGGCGTAGGCCTGCTCGGCCCATTTCACCGCGCGTTTCGTGTCGCCGCGTTGCCGGGAGACGTTGCTTGCCAGGATGTAAGCCATCCACGATTTGCGCTGCTCGCCGAAATTCGCCAACTCCTGCTCCTTGGCGGGATCGTGCTCCGTGTCGCGCAGTCCGAAGCGAATCCCGAGCGCGGCCTGCGCGTTCGGATCGATCTCCAGCACGCGATTCAGCGCGGCCGTTTCGCCCTCCTGGTCCTTGACCGCATTGCAGATCTGCCCGAGGTGGAAAAAGCCGCGCGGATCTTCCGGATGCTGCTCGGTGTATTTGGTGATCGTCGCCCGGGCCTCGTCGAATTTCTCCTGCACGCGGTAAGCGGCGGTCAGCGCGAAGACGCTCCGGGGATCTTCCGGCTGCAGGGTGTGCGCCCGCCGCAGCGCCTCCAGCCCGGCTTCCGGAGCGAACCCCTCCTTGAGCAATTGTTCGCCGTAGTTGAGCAATTGGGCGTGATCGCTGCCCATCTGCTGAATCTGCCGCGCGGCCATCTGCCCGAAGGTCGGCAGATCCATGAAGATAGCCGAGTTTGGATCGTCGGCCTTGCGGAGCAGTTTCACGACTTCGCGGAGCTGGGTGAGCCCTTCCAGCGCCGTGCGATCCTGCGGGGCGAGGGCCAGCGCTTTCTTAAAAGCCGCCACCGCTTCGTCACGATGCTGGAGCATCGCGTGCACGACGCCGAGACTGTTCCAGATCGCCACGCCGCGCGGGGCCTTTTCCGCCGCCGCCGCGAGCAGTTCCACCGACCCCTCGTCGTCGCCTTCGAGCCGGGCGAGCGAACCGCGGTGATAAAGGGCAAACGCCGTGTCGGGAAACTGCGTGTCGAAATTTTCCAGCAGCTCGTAGGCCCGAACGATCTCCGAGTTCTGGATCGCTTCCCCGAATTCATCGAGCTGCGCGGAGGCATTCAGGAAGCGCACCCACGGGTCGCCCGCGTCCGGGCCCAGCGCCTCGATGGCGTCGAGCAGATGCTCCATTTCGAAAGGGTCGCGATTGGCGGCCGCCGGATCGACCGTCGCGGGCCACGGGATGCGATCGGGCAGCCCAAAAAACTCGAGTTCCCAGGAAGTGGAATTGATCCAGACGACAGAAGAGGCGGCGGGCGGCATGGGGAAAATGGTTGAAAAGGGGCGCGAAGCATCGCGGCGGGGTGGGGGAGTGTCAATCGCCGGCGCGTTTCCGGAGCGGGGCAATCTGTCCAACCGGTTGTCCACTGATCACTGATCACTTCCCCAACGGCCCCCTTGCTCCACTGTGACACGCCCGAAAACTGGGTGTCCGTAGTTTCCCTGACGCGAAATGCGTAGTCCCCCGCAGTCGGAAGCGCCGCCCCATGCTTAATGGGGAGATATGCATGCGATTTCGCCTTTGCCCTCCCCACAGAAGCCCTCCTTTTTTGCCAGCGCCACGCCCGCTGGCGAAGAAGTGCCCTCCGCTCCGGCCACGGTTCTGGTCGTCGATGACGAAATGGCCCTCCGCAAGACGACGGCAATGATGCTGGAATGCCTGGGCTATAAAACCCTGGAGGCCGCCAACGGTTTGGAGGCCCTCCAGCAACTGGAACGGAATCCGCAGATCGGCACCGTCCTGCTCGACATCCTTATGCCGGTGATGGATGGCGAGGAGACCTTCCGCCAGATCCGCAGCCTTCCCGCGAAAATTCCCGTTATCCTGATCAGCGGATTTGAACTGGGAGACACGGCGCAGCGTTTCAGTGAACCGCTTCCGGAAGGCTACCTCCAGAAGCCCTTCTCCCTCGCAAGACTGGCCGGCGCTGTGGCCGGCGTCCTGAAGTAGATCCCGACCCCGTCCCATGTCCCAGCTCCTCGGTAAACTCAGCCTCTGGCAGAAGATCGCCCTGATCATCGCCTCCTTCGCGCTGCCCGTGGGCATTCTGGCGTTTTTCACCTTCCGATCGGTCGATGAAAGCATCGACTTCGCGCGGCTCGAACAGTCGGGGATGGCCTTCAATCGGCCGCTGGCCGATCTGCTCCGCGA
>JBBRPL010000128.1:0-22342 GCA_038228205.1 Chthoniobacterales bacterium | reverse complement strand
TCAAGATATGATGCCTGACCCCGGTTCCCCCCCTGACCCCGGTTCCCCCCTACTGACCCCGGTTCCCCCTAACGCCCAGGCACATCCAACACACAACGGAAACCGTAGCTGGACGTCCGGGTCGTCGGAGGGAGAGGAAGCCGATCCGATGACAAAAGGTAGCCCCGATCGAAGCTGAAATTCCACGAGTCGCCGCGCAAAACACGGTCTTTCTGCGCGGCATCGAACCAGTCCTCACACCACTCCCACACATTTCCACTCAGATCGTAGATCCCGTATTTGTTCGGCACAAAGCTCCCCACCGGCGCTGTCGTGGCGAACCCGTCTGTATAGCCTTCCATCCACTTGACTGTGTCATTCGGAAATTTCTCGTGAAATGAGGTGTCCGCATAATTGCCGGCCCTGGCCTTTGGAGGAAAATCCAGCCCCCACGGGAAATCCACCCCGTTCTTTCGACTCTTCTCTGCAGGCGTCGCGCCCGACTCAGGTGGCAATCCCACCGCACCACTCCATTCCCCATCCGTCGGCAGGCGATACTTTGCACCTTTAGGCAGCTTGCCCGCGGCGCTCTCCTTTTCCGTCAGCCACTGGCAGAATGCCTGCGCGTCATCCCAGTTGACTCCCACCACCGGATACTCCGGCTCCCGGCTAATCGGTACGCCGTTCTTCTCCTGAGTCGTCCACGTGTTATTCACATTCCTAACCGCCGCATAGGCCGCGTAATCCTTTACTCGCGTCTCCCAAATGCTGAAGAGCACATTCGTTCCAGGAACAGGTACGAATCTCATCCCCAGGGTGTTCTCGAATGGTTTGTCTTTGGTCGCTGGGAGGCTACCGGAACTCCCGGGCCTTTCCGTGGTGGAAGGCGGCGGTTGTGGAGTGTGGGAGGTCTTCGCCGTGTCCCCCACCGGCGCCGTGTGGCTGGCTTGCTCTCTGCCTCTTGGATTAGCCTTGGAGGAAAGATTTCCCGGCTTGATCGCAATGACATAACGGCCCTTAAAGATTCCGCCCGACAATTCGATGGACCCCGTTTCCATGTCGATAGCCGGGCCCATGTTTTGGATAATGGAGTTCAATTCATTCACATTACCCTGACGCGTCAGGGTTGAATTCACCCAGGTCACCCACGTTCCATCCGGGCGCTGCGCGAGAAAACGCGCGCCAGCCCGCACGCGGACGGCCGGTCCCAGATCCACAGGCGGGCTGATATCTTTGGGGTTGATGACGCCTGTCACAGAATGCAGCACCACTACCTCACCCGTAGTGCGCAGCAGCACGAATTCGCTCCCATTTCCATCGGCTTCCACGACATCTGTCATCTCCTTGCCAAGTTCGACGAGTTGTCCGGTTACGCCGTCCCAGACGCGGGTGGGTTTGCCCGCCTCCGCCGCCAAAAAAGAGCGGGTGGTGACCGCGATTGCGTTGGCATTTTCGAAGAAGCCGGGAGGTGGCGGGCTCACCTTCGGCTGATTGTTCCTGACCTGCAGGGTGTGGCCGGTCTCATTCAGTAGGACCTCCGTTCGGCCCGCGCTCATCTCAAAACCGATCGCCCGGGCCAATCCCGACATGCCGGGCTTTGCGACGACGCTACCGGGAAACATCAGCACGTTTTTGTTCACATCTACTACGGTGAAGCTGTGGCCCCGGACAATGGACTTGGATTGGATGGGACCAAAGGAGGCAATGTTTTCGTAATGGGCACCCCAGGTCTTGCCCCATAGCTCGCCATTCCGGCGCAGCGCCGCCCAGGAGTAGGGCCCATGAAAAAGTTCCACGAAATCATCGAACTGCGCTGCGCCGCCGGGATCGAACAGGGCGTCATACTCCGCAGGCACTTCGGGCGTGCGGTAAAATTCCAGCCGCCCACCGTCTTTGCGTGCCTGCTGGAGCCACGCGGGGATGGGCACCTGGAGTTCCCCCGCAGCGACTGGAGTACTCGGCTCGGGGGCCTCCCACCCCAACGCCTTCAACGGATCGGGAACGCCGTCGAGGTTTACGTATTCGACCTCCCCGTAGAGGGCGTTCTTTCCTCCAAAGCTCATGGCGCCGCTCTTGGGTGCGAGTGGATCGGTGGCCTGAATCGTTCGTCCATTCAGTCGCGCATAAAATTTCTCGCCGATGGCTGCCACCTCCAGGATGGCTTCATCGCCAGGCACGAATACCCTGGACAATTTGACCACCTCGAGATCGACAGTCTTTCCCTTACTCGGCGGTTCAAATCGACGGAGCTTAAAATTCATGGACTCGTCGATGACTGCTTCAATCCTGACGTCATTCTGCCTGCGGAGGCCCATGACGAAAGAGCCGGTGTCTCCTTCCCAACGAAGCTTCATGCGCATGGCCGATTCCTTGAGAAGAACAGGTTCATCCCAATCCTCTGAAGTAATAAACCTCCTTTCGTTCCTGAGCCATCCCTCCGACTTCATGAATTCCTCCCGGACGTCCGGCGACCACGCTGCTTTCTTCCAAGTCAGCCTCCTGACTGGCGGGGTCTGCGCCACCGCCTTGGATGCCTCGCCGGCAGACGCCTCCCAGCCCAACGCCTTCAGCGGATCGGCCACGCCGCTGAGATCGAGCAATTGGACGTCCTTGAACCAAGTGTCCTTGTTGGAGAGCGCCATCAACACGGCATTGTGGTGATCCGAGATGCCCGGCGCGGAGACCTGGCCCATGTAAACGCCGTTGCAGCGGACCGCGAGAGTTTCATCCAGCACCGCGAATTCCAGCTCGGACTCGATCGCGCCGAGCACGGAAGGAGGCAGCGCTTTCTCGAACACCGGCTTTCCCAAGGCGTAGATCTCGACGGTTCCCGAATCTCGTTTCAGCAGGCAATGGTTGGCGACTTTCGTATCAGACAGGAGGGTGAAATAGAGCTTGGGTGAGGCCAGCGTGCCCGGGTCCGATGCGGGACCATGGGCGCGGCACTTGAGGACATAGTTGTGAACTTGAAATCGCTTCGGGAGGTGCAGAGTGGTCGCGGCTGGGATCAGAATCCCGCCGTCGAGGCGCTTCGCTTTTTGGCCGGAAAGCCCGAGCAATTCCGTATCGCTCCACATCACTTTCTGCCAATTCGGGAGGGCTGGCGCTCCTTCGCCCGTGGCTACGCCGGGCGTGGGGAGAGACGATATCGGCTTCCCCGCGGTCGAACGCAGATAGGCGGGAATCGCGAATCCGGCGATGAGGAAGAGGGCCACCACTCCCAGGGCCATGGCGACGCGGGTGAACACGGCATGAGGCGTGGAGGCCGGTGGGCCGGGCGGCGTGGTGCGGATGCGATCTACATCCGTCTTCATCTCGCTGGCCTGCTGGTAGCGCCGGTCGGGCTCCTGCTGGAGCGCCTTCAGCACCACTTGATCGATGCGCACGTCCACCTGCACCCGCTGCGAGGCCGGCTGAAAGGCCCCGTGCGGGCGCTGCCCCGTGAGCATCTCGTAGAGCATCACCCCGAGGGCGAAGATATCGGCCCGATGGTCGGGATGTCCCGCGCCGGTGCGCTGCTCGGGCGCCATATAGTCCGGCGTGCCCATCACCATGTTAGTCATGGTCAGCCCGCCGCTCTCTTCCGTCAGCGGGCGCGCGAGCCCGAAGTCGGCGACCTTGGCCCGACCATCCTGGGTGAGGAGGATATTGGCGGGCTTGATATCGCGATGGATCACGCCCTGCCGGTGCGCGTAGTGCAGGGCGTCGCAGATCTGTGCGATGAGCTCGAAGACCTGCTCCGGCTTGAGCCCCGGCCCTTTCAGGATGCGCTGCAGGTCGGTGCCATCGACGAACTCCATGACGAAATACAGGTGCCCGGCGCTCGTCTGGCCGAAGTCATGGACGGCCACGATGCCGCTGTGCTGGAGCCGCGCGAGGGTGCGCGCTTCGCGTTGAAAACGGGCTATGAAATCCGCATCGGCGGCGAGTTCGGACGGCAGGAGCTTGATCGCCACCGGCCGATCGAGCGCCGCCTGCACGCCCTTGTAAACCGCGCCCATCCCGCCCCGGCCGAGCAGGCTCTCGATGCGGTATTGCGGGAGAAGCCTGGCGAGCTCCTCGGGCGTGGGCGGCTCCCAGCCGCCGGCGCCGGCGCTCGCTTTCACCGTCTGCAGACCCCTCTCGAGCAGTTCGCCCGGATCGAGGCCGCGGAGTTCCGGGGCGGGAGTTCCGGGGCGGGGAGGATCGATCGGGTCGGGCATGGCAGGTGAGTTTCTATCCGTGCAAAAGGAATCTGGGAGCGGGGGTTGCAAACTGCGACAAAATCCTTGGGCCGTTCACATGCATCCGAGCAATTCCGCCAGTTCGCCTTTGATCTCCTCCGGGGTCGGTTCATCCAGCGTCATGGCCACCTGCTCGAAGAGGATCTCCCGCCACCGGAGCCGGAGCCTGAAGACCTGGTTCTTCAGCGTGCCGATGGGCACGCCCAATCCTGGCGCGAGGTCTTCGTACCGCTTTTCCGGGTCGGGGCCAAAACCCAGAAACGGCCGCAGCGCCGAAAACAACTCCGCCTTGCCTTGCCCGGCAAATTCTTCTTCGAGGAGCCGCAGCGACTGATCGAGGACCGCCAGGGCCCAGCGGCGCTGGTAGAGACGGTCGGGAGACGAATCATCCGCCGGTTCGGCCGCGTAACGTTGCTCCGCGTCCGCGCGGTCGAAGCTCGTGAGCAGGGCCGCGCCTCGTTTCCGGGCCTGCGCGCGGTCGTGCTCATCGCACAGGTAATGGCGCGCGCAGGTCAGGAGAAAGGTGCGCAGCCGGCCTTTGGCCGGATCGGCGCTGGCGAGCGTCGCCTTCTCCAGCAGTCGGGCGAAGAGGCCCTGCGTCAGGTCCTCCGCATCGTGCGGGGCCCGGCCGCTTCGCCGCATGAACGCATAGAGCGGATACCAATACGCCTGGCACAAGGTCGCCAGCGCCGCGCGCGCTTCCGCTTCGTCCGTGCTCCCGGCCCGCCGCACCAGCGACCAGCGGGTCGTCTGAAAAGAATGGGGCGCAGCCGGTGAGGACATCAAACCGGAGGATGATGTTTAAAAGACCGCGTGGAAAGCCTCCAGTGAATGGGTGCATGGGCTGTCTTCGCGCGAAGCCGTTCCTCAAGAAATCGCCCTGTGAGGCCCAGTCTGTAATACATCGGAGATACTAGCAACTGCGGAATGGCGAAGGGGTGTGGGCGGTATCGTCGTCCAAGTGAATTTGTTACATTGAAACGGTTTGTATCGAGCGAGTTGAACGCTAGCTTCGCCGCCAATTTTACCCCCGCCACGGAATTCACGCATGAACCAGGACCAGTTTGCAGATCTCGAAGCGAAAATTTTTGACGGTCTGGCCGAAATCGAGTCGCTGGAATCCCGACGGACGCCGGCCCTGATCGGTCCGGCCACGGTGCTCGATGGCATGTGGACGCTCAATTTCGATGGCGCCAATGACACCATCGCCATCACCGAACACGACGATACGTTTTTCGTCGATTTCAACGACGGAAAGTCTCACGGCACCGTGGAAATCGTGCCCGATTCTCATTTCCGCGGCCTGACGATCAATAGCGGCGCCGGGAATGATTCGATCCTTGCCGAGGGCGAATTGAAGACTCCCTACCAAGCTTATGGTCACGAGAACCATTTCTACCTGAATGGCGGAGCGGGCAACGATGTCATCGTCATCAACGGGGAGTATCCTCAGTTCTCCGTGGATGGGGGGACCGGACGCGATTGGCTTTCGGCGGAGGGGGCCACATCGATCAATGGGGTGAGCATCGTGGGCGGCGATGGAGACGACACGATCATCGGCAGCGTCGATCCCGATTTCCTGAGCGGCGGCGTGGGCAACGATCGCATCTACGGGAACGGTGGCAACGACACGATTCTGGGTGGGACGGGGAATGATCGCCTCGATGGCGGAGGGGACTATGATTCCATCCTCGGAGAAGCCGGCAATGATACGATCCTGGGCGGGGTGGGCCGGGATTCATTGAGCGGTGGCCTGGGGAACGACAGCCTGGATGGTGGGGCCGGAAATGACTATCTCGATGGGGGCGACGGCAACGATACGCTCGCCGGGTCGGACGGTGACGACACGCTCCTGGGCGGCGCCGGAAATGATTCGCTCTCCGGCGGGAATGGGAATGATTTCATCCGCGGGGACGATGGCAACGACAAGATCCTGGGCGGCGAAGGGAATGACTCCATCCTGGGGTTGGCCGGCAAGGACTCGATCGATGGCGGCGGGGGCGACGACTCGATCTATGGCGGCAACGATGCCGATAGCATTCTGGGCGGCGACGGAGCCGATACGCTGAGTGGCGACGCCGGGAACGATACGGTGTTTGGCGGGGCCGGAAACGACTGGGTCTACGGAGATGCGGGCAACGACAGCCTGGGTGGCGACGGCGGCGACGATCACATCTATGGCGACACCCATTTCCAGTACATCCCCTCGATGGCCAGGACGTCGAACGGGAACGACAAGATCTTCGGCGGTGACGGCAACGACACCATCTTTGGCGACGCCGGCAACGACACGATTTCCGATGGCGCTGGGAATGACTGGGTGAAAGGCGGCTTGGGGAATGATTCGCTCTGGGGAGGAACCGGCGATGACAGCCTCATCGGAGGGGACGGCAACGATCGGATTTTCGGAGGGGACGGCAGAAACCTCCTGCAGGGTGAAGACGGCAACGACACCATCGTGGGAGGAGCGCAGGGCGATGTGATCGACGGCGGCCACGGAAATGACAGTCTGGTCGGGGGCTCGGGCGATGACTCGATCTACGGCGGCGATGGCAACGACAGACTCGATGGGGGCAACGGACAGGATGGTCTGGTCGGAGGCGAAGGCAACGACACGCTGACTGCTGACGCCGGTAACGATTACCTGAACGGCTCCGGCGGCAATGACAAACTCGATGGCGGGACGGGAGACGACGCGCTCTTTGGCCTCACCGGGGTGGACGTCCTCACCGGTGGCGCCGGAAACGACATTCTCAACGGTGGCGGAGACACCGGGGACAGGGCGACGGATGGGGTCATGGTGCCGCCTGATTCCACGGGCGGATACACCGGCCCTGGCTATGGCGGGGGAGTCATCACCATCAGCGGTGGGAGCGGTGGAACCATCACGATTGGCGGCGGAGGCGGTGGATTGACCACGGGAGGCGGCTCGGCAGAAACGGTGAGCTTGGGAGGAAGTTATGCGCCGCCCACTGGAGCAACGTTCACGGCCGTCCCGACCTACCCGACCGGAGGTGGCTACTCGGGAGGTACGCTGACTATCAGCGGGAGTTACCCAACAAGCGGAAGCGTGGGTACGGTTTACGACGGGTCGTACTCGTTGCCTGAGTTAATCTTTGCGTCGAGTAGCTCCCTAGTGGTGCCCTCCGGTGGATCGCTCCTCACGATCACCGAAGGCCACAGCGTCACGATGGGCGGTGTCACCTACGGCCCCGGCCAATACACGATGGTCAATGGCGTACCGACTCCGTACGAGCCGCCCGCGGATCCCACGCCGTAGGGAGTGTTTGAATATTCCGGATCCTGTTGATCGCGCGAGAACGCGCGAGTTTCTGACAATTTGCGGCCACAGAGTGCGCGGGTGGATCGGCTTTTGACGATCGCCCCCGCGATCGCCCTGTCGGGCTCGCTCCGCGAGTCCTGTCGCTCCGCTCCAGTCCGAAGACGATGGCAAAAGATGGGCGGCGAAGCCGCGATTCATTTTTCCCATCGCGTTGCGGAGAACGCGATCCACCTGCTCTGCATCCGCCCGTCGATCAAATTCCAGACGCTGGCTGCATAGCAACCGAATGTCCAAACACTCCCTGGGGGGCAACGCCCCACGGCTCTACGCGAGGAGTGCCATACACGCCGGCTCGTTTATCCTAAATCCGGAAATGGGAACCACGGATTTCACGGATAGCACGGATGAGGAGACACGAACGAGGATGCTCACCTTCTCCCATCGGGTGAGTGGCTTCGTGCGTCCGGATACCGGTATCTCTTTGCATCCGAGCCATCCGTGGTCATTTCCATCTCCGTTTTTAGGCTAAACTGGCATTCGACGCAGAAACTCACGGCGCGCATGGAGAAGGTCCCACTTCCGCGACCTGCCACGGTCCGCAATACAAACTTGACTCTTACGCATTTCCGTCCCCACGGAACCCAGTCACAGACATTCGGGAGTTTCTGGTTTCCAGATTGCAAGTTACCGGGCGCTCCCACCCAAACCCACGCTTCCCTATGATCCTCGATACCATCGCCAAGACCTTCCTCGCCCTCGCGGGCATCACCTCCAATCTCAAACAGCCCTCGGCCGCGGTCCTGTCCTACGTGAAGGACACGCGCAACGTGACGCTCGGCTAACCCACGGCACACCATGGGAAACACACTTACTGGGAATACGGTTCTGCTCTTTGGAGGGCAGAAAGACATCGCACCGCATCCGGTGATGATGCTGGGGATCGATGGGAATGGGTTGCCGCAGCCGGTGCTTGTCGGCACGGATGGCAGCCAGAGCCCGCCGTCCAATCCCGGCGCCGGGGCACTCACCGACCGAAGCGGGGCGATCACGAGCGGAGGAACAGCGCAGCAAGTGGCCGCCGCAAATGCGAGTCGGCGCTATTTCTTGTTCCAGAACAACAGCGACACAGACTGCTGGATCAACTTCGGGGTCACGGCGGTGGCCAGCCAGCCGAGCATCAAGATTGTGGCTGGTGGGTCTTACGAAAATCCCCCGCACTTCTGCCCGACTGGGCTTATCAGCGTCATCGGCGGAACGACGGGAAAAACTTTCACAGCCGAGGAGGCATAATGGCGATCAATAACCCATCAGCATCGTCTGCGACGCCGGTTTCCATCCCTAATGGTGGAACGGCATCCTCCACTGCCGCCGCCGCCCGTGCGGCGCTTGCTGCCGCGGGCACAGGGGACGCCAACACGTTTTCGGCAAATCAGGTCCTCAGTGGAACGGCGAACACCGCTCCGAATCAGTTTGTGCCGACAACGGCCGTGCCGGCGGGGACGCTGCTTACGCCGGCCGTGATGCGGCAGCTTTGGGCTTTAGGGAATTTCGGCCTGCTCATTCCGTTTGCCAATGCGTATGGGGTTGTTTCGACCCTGGTTGGATCGGGAGGGTACTCTGCGTTCGCTGGATATGGTTATTCCATCTATAGCGGCGCCACCTCGGCCAGTTCGTCGTTCATCGGCTTTACTAATCAGAGCTTCTTTTCCTACCCCGGGTCGGTCAACTCGAAGGACATATCTTTCAGCAAGCCGCTCGGCGCCTCGTTTGAGATCGACAACATCTACTTCGTGTCGTCGACGGCGGTGGCCATAGTGGGAATCGGGAAACAGGCCCAAACCACGGGCGACCTTTCGGTGTATGGAATCGCGTTCAAGATCGAGTATGCGTCTTCCATCACGCAGACGGTGAAACTTCAGGTCCACGACGGGACCACATTGACGACGACCGCGTCACTCGCGACGATTACGAATAATAATAATCAGATAAAAACGCTCCTATCGTTCATTTCGGACGGCGCTGGAAATGTCTATGCATACATCAACGGCGCTTACGTTGGCATGACCACGGGTGGTCCGACTACCAACAGCACCGGGGGATTCCAGCGGATGTTCGGCGAGATCGCAAACGGTGTGACTGCGTCGGATGCCTACATCATCTTCGGTAAAATTGCCACGTTCGTGGCCTTCTAATGCGGGGGCCGGGGTCAGTCTGTGAAAATCGCTCGCGGGTGGGACGAGGCGGCAGGAGTCGAGGCTCCTGGGGCGATGTCCCAGGCCATGAGCCGGGCGATCGCGGCCAGAGTCACCGCGCCCCCCGCCGCACTGCGCGCACCTTTCCACGGTAGGCTGCGTTCGCTTTGAGGCCGGAAAAATAGGCTTGATCCTTACGCAAAAGCCTACCCATGGGCGGCGGGTGCATGGCCTTTGATTTCACTGCTCTCGAGCTTCCCGACACCGATCCCGAAGCGGCGTGGCCGCACGGATGGAACCCGCCGCGACCGTGGGGTCCGCCCGATGATGACGCGACGTGGCGGGATGACCGAGCCTCGCAGGCGCTGACGCAGCGCGACCCGGGCGACGGGATCGCCTCCGGCGCGACCCGGTATCCGCGCCCGATGGTTCCGCCGGGGGATGGCACGCTGCCGCTGGCCGACCCCTCCGCGAATACTCCGCGCCAGGCCGACGCCCCGGGCAACGTCGATTCCGCTCCACCCGCTCGCCCGTGGAATTGGGACGGCATGGACCCGGCGAGCGTGCCGGCGCCGGAAGAAGGGAGGGCGCCAGGAAGTGTTCAGTTCTCAGTCGGGCGCGGCCGCGCCCGCCCATGCCGCGACTGCGAATGCCGCGCCGAGCGGCGGCCAAAGTCTGCGGGACTTCCTCGTCCGGCGCACGGAAGTGCCGGAAACGTCGCCCGGTGCCCTTCCAGCACGAGGCGCCTCCGTTGCGCGGCCCGCCCTTGAGCCGTGACCTGCTCCCTCGCGCCGCATGATGTCCCGGCCACCGATGTCAGCCAGTATCCGCCTCCGCGCACGTCCCGCACGTGGCGCGCACGCTCTCCTGTTGTCTCCATCCCGCCCGCCGGCCGTCCCGCAGGATCTCCCGCACGCTTGCACGATCGTAAACGACTCCCTTTTCGCGCGCCGCTCGCGTTCGACCGGCTCCGCCGGTCAATCGCGAGGCTCCCGGGCCACCGTAACAGTGACTAACACCCTTCCACTTCCCGCAAACGTCCTCCCCGCGGCGCCAAAGCAAATTACATAGCTTCGGTCCCACGCGCCTTTTCCTCCACAGCGGGCTTGCTCAACCAGCAGTTTCATTCCGGGCTTCGCCGGAACGAAACTTCAGGGTTAGGCGTTGCGGTCATTTGGGAAGGTATTTGATTCGGTCCTTGTGCATCCCGTGAACAAGTTTGAGTTCGATGCCGTGCTCGGAACAAAACTTCTCGAACGCCTCCAAGTCGTCGTAAATCGCCAGCGGTCGTGTCAAGATGCCGAGGCAAGAGAAGTCATAGTCAATGCGTGTGCCTCGCGGAAGCGTTAGAAGATGGCGCTTGAGGGCGTCGAGAGACTCGAAGCGAGCGGCCTGAAGAAATATCTCGTGAGTGAAACGCTCCTTCTGTCCGAGCGGCTGTTCGGTCGAAACAATTTTCAGGATGAGGGGTGCTTCGACCTTGTTAATGGTTACGGCTGGGGCAGCGGTGTCCGCAGCGCTCGCATTCAGAGCGAGCGTCGAGAACACGAGAAGTAGAGCCGTGAGTTTCATGTGACGCGAGCGACGCCTAACGACCTCAAGAGGGATGAAGGATGGAAAGCGCGCCATCTTTTGCGGAGTCGAGGAGTGAAGAGGGGGTGGCCTTGGCGCAAACTGAATTTCTATGAAAAAATACCAACTCGACACCAAGACCGCCGATATTCTGAGCCGCTTTCCCGCGCTGTGCAAGCATCTGGAGCGGGCGACCAAAGAGCTGAGCGCGACCGGGGGACCGCGGATCCTGTGCTTCGGCGCAGACCTTGAGAAGGCGGGCGCCTGCCTCGTCGTGCAGGTCGGACTTTCCACGCCGCTAAGCCTCGGGACGCTGTCTCGCGAGACGGTGCTCGAAATTGTCGCCGTGTTTCCGCCTCGACCCGCAGATGGAGCCTCCGGCTGTGTCATGAGCGCTTCGCGCGAGCGGTCTGCGCCTACTCGTGGGGCAAGGCTGGCGCTGTGCCCTCGGCATGGAAGCGTGCGGCTTCGGGTGGCGCTTCCAGGGCCAAATCCGGGAAGCCGGTGCGGAGGCGCTCACTTTCGCGACCGAGGCTCTCACGGGTCGGCGCAAGACCAACCGCCGCGATGCCACCGCCCTCGCCCGCCTGGTCGCCGCACGGACGGTCCACCACGACTCCGCAGCGGGCCGGACCGTCCGCGAACCCTCACCCGCCGAACAACAACGCCGCTTCCTGAGCCGCCACCGCGCCCAACTCATCGCCCTGCGCGGCAAGGTCGAAGCCCAAGGGCGCGGTCTGCTCTACGACTTCGGCCAGCTCGACTTTCCGGAATGCTGGTGGGGCAAAAAGATGTGGCCGCGCCTGGTCGCTCAACTCACCGCCGCCGGCGAAGAGTGGTTGCGCGCCGCCCTCGAGCCGCAACGGGCCATCGCCCAGGCTCTCCATGCACAGATCCTCGAACTCGATGCCCGGATCACGACGGTGGCCGCCGCCACGGTCGATATCCCATTGCCGCACGGCCTCGGCCAATTGACGGCCTTGACCGCTTGCGTGGAGGTCATGGATTGGCAGCGCTTTAGCAATCGCAAGAAGGTCGGCAGCTACTTGGGCTGTGCGCCCAGCGAAAGCAGCACGGGCGCCGACGGCCAACTCCTCGGCGGCATCGATCGGCAAGGCAACCGGCGTTTGCGCAGCTTGCTCACCGAGGCGGTCTATCGGCTGTTGCGCTGGGAACCGCGCTGGCGCGCCTTCGCCAAGTGGGGACCGATCATCCAGAGCCCCGGCAGCTCCGTGCGCAAGAAGAAGGCCGTCATCGCTTGCGTGCGCTTGCTTTTCATCGACCTGTGGCGGCTCTTCACCGGACGCGCCAAGCTCGCCGATCTCGGCTTCCACGGCGTCCCCGCCACCACCACTACCACCACGGCCAGCAACTCCTCTTTAGCCTCCATCTAACCTCGTTTTTGTAGTCCGCCCGCGATGCCCAAAACCTCTCCAACGGTGAAGCACCTGATCGAAGCCCTGCAGCTGGCGGACCCCGCGGCCCGTCGTCGGTTTAGACCCGAGCGGAGCGAGAGGCCTGCCGCAGGCAGCCCCGCAGGGGTGAGCGCGGCAGCGCGAAGCAATGGTCGGTGCTTGCCGCTTGGGTCCATCCAGGGCCGATGACCTCGGATTCCCTGACTGGGCGCAGAGCCCCGCCGCGCCACACCGCACCAGCGGTGCGCGCGCGGCGGGTGCCACCCTGCTGCTCGCATAGGAGCTTGGAAGTCTTCGGACTCCGCATCTCGACCCAAGGCCGTCGGCCAGGTTCATCGCTCTCATCATCTCTGCTACCATTGACCATGTTCTAACCTCGCTTCCCAACACTTCCGCTGACGACACCGCCATCGAGTAGTCTCGGTTCGGGGGGAACATAGAGGGCGCTTTCTAACTTCCACACCCGCGCGCCATCCTCACTTCACGCTGCCGCGACTAACAAGCGTCTTGACAATCCTTCATAGGCGCTGCAGCGCATGGTTCGGCGTTGCGGTCTCAGTCGATTGCGATGCCGGACTCATAAGGCAAGCTGACTGCTCTCACCACATCGTTCGGAGAGCCGGGATACCAAGTATGGCTGCGAAACCAAGCGGAACGTCGTTGGGGATCGGAAAAGATAGCTTCATCCATCTTTGTGGGTTTGAAAGTGATCTCGACCATGACAACCTTGTTGGGGTTGGCAAGGCGGGCGGCGCGAAGATAATAGCGCTCGGCCATGGGAAATATCAGCCCGCCGTCCGCAGTGAAATGCTGCGAAACCTGTTTCCGTGTGATTCCGGGTTTCAACTGTTCCAAGCGAAGGCGGTCATCGACAGATAGGGAACTGTAGTTGATAGACGGGCGGCCAGGCACAGAAGCCGCAGAAGGTGGTAACGCCAACTGGAATGGTGCTGGAGCGAATGGCTGTGGTTCTGCTGCGGCTGCTGAAAGCGCCGCGCAAACGGAGACGAGTAGAAACCAAGATTTCACGAGAGCGCGAGCATCGCCGAACAAAGGAGATCACCGACGTAGCGAAGCGGAGCTCGGTGCATCGACGGGTTGTAAACGGGTTCCATCCACAAAAATAAGTTATTTCGCCGAAGCGGCAAACTTCGGGTTTGCTCTTGGGATCGCAGTGCAAACGGTGCTCGCTTCAGCGGACGCTAAGCGACTCCGTTTGCACTGCGATCCTACTTCTAACACCCGAAGTGGCAATTCATTTCCGTCACCCTTTGCAACCTTACAACCAGTGATTATACCAGTCTGCATATCACGCCGTTTGGCGTGATATACCAACAGACTGCGGATCCCAAGCGGTGGAAGGACGCTCATTTACTCTGAGGGTAGCAATGACGGAGGGGTTGAGAAGCATTTTCCCGCTACATCGTCGGGTCGAAGGGGTGTGGTCCTCTGTCACGGTTTTCGGGAAGGGTGCCAATAACGGTTTCCCTCTGTAGCCGGAAGCTTTTGTGGTCGGCTTTTGCGGTTGACGAGCGGCGCAGTGACGGATTCTGTTGGCATATCCTCCCAATTCGGGGGGATATGCCACAAGCTCTATGAGATGAATGCCTTGTCTGAACAGACAGTCGTGGCATACGAACGGCGGATGGAACGGGCGGGTGTCCCTGTTCGTGAGCGGGTTGGTTATTTGCGCTGGGTGCGCTTCTATCTGGATTTTTGCCAAAAGTATGGCCATCCGCCTCGTGAGGCGAGCAGCATCCCGCTATTTCTGGAAAAGCTGGCGTCCAAACAGCAGCCAGCGGCAGCGCGCTCGCGGGCCTCCCAAGCCGTCCACCTGCTTCTGCAGCGAGGGACCCGCCCGGCGGCGGTGCCCGAGCGGATTGCCGAGACCTGTCCCCAAGCGCAAGATTTGGAGGGTGGTCCCGACGCGACTCATAAATCCAGTTTCAATCTCCAAAGCCGGCTCCTCACCGTGCACGACGGCAAGGGGCAGAAAGATCGGACCGTGCCGTGGCCAGAGCGAGTGATGCTGGAGATTCGCGAACAGATGGACATGGTGCGGGAGACGCTGCGGGTGGACATCGAGGCCGGCTTTGCCGGGACGTTTCTACCCCGACAGTTGGGGAAGAACATGGAGATGTGAAAACAACGATGATCTACGTGCAGACGGTGCCAAGCCAGAAGATGAAGGAGGCGAAGAGCCCGCTGGATTTGTAGGACTCCTCATCCCCCTTGGATTGTAGCCGAGAGGACTTGTAGCGGTCATTGGGGGCAAGAGAAGGGCTGCGAACCCTCCTCGAACCTCCGCGTTTTCTTTTGGGGGGAATGCAACGGCGACCCATCTTGACCCGTCGCGTATATTTGTGGCCCTCCCTCCCCCCAGCCAATGCAAAAGCTCCCATGACCGTCCTGCGAGCCATCCTGCCCTTGTTTCCGGCGGTGCTCACTTGCCTCCCGATCCGGCAGGCGGCCAGGTGGCGCCTGGCGGTCCTCCGGCTCGGATTTGCCGCGTTCGTGCTGGTGATCGCGGCGGGCGCCGCTCAGGGCGAGACGCTGCCGCGCGAATTTACGATCACCCCGGAGGCGCTCGATGCGCCGCCGGAGTTTATCAGGCGAGTGATCGTGCCGGAGGCCAATTGTGCGGCGGTGAGCGAAAAGGACTCGCTGCTCGTCGTGGGCCGGCGCGGCAAGGATGAAAAGCAGCTCGCGGTGTTTCGTCTCGATGCGGCCGGCCAGCCAGCCGCCGAGCCGACGTGGATCACGCTGCCGAAGCCGGAGTCGCTGGCCGCAAATTTCAACTATCCGCTCGGGCTGCTTTTTCACCCGACGCTGCCGCTGCTCTACGTGTGGCAGGACGTCAATGGCCCGCCGGCCGCCCAGCAGGACCAGAGCCCAGAGTTCACCGCCTTCCTCGAGTTCGATCACCTGATCATCTTCGCCATCAAGGACGGCGCGCTGGAGCAGGTGCAGACCGGCGTGCACGGCGCCGGGTTCCACTGCGGGCTCGAGGGGGGCACCGTGGGCCTCGATTACGGCGCGAAGACCCTCTATGTCCCCAACGCCACGACCGCCGCCCCGACTTCGGCCGGCATCGCCTCGTACGTGCTCGATGAAGAGGGACTGCCGGGCGAGACGCCGGACGCAGGCGCTCCCGAAAAGGGCGCGACGAAACCGGTGAAAAACATGACCGTGTCCAAGGGCGCCAAAAAGACGCCGCGCCTGCTCGTGCTGCCGAAGAAAATGCAGACGGGCCATTACTTCCCTTCCGGCACCGGCTGGTATCCGGGCAGCGAAGCCTTGATCATGGGCGTCTATTCGGGATGCGTGATGTACGATGTCCACGACGGCAGCCTCCGGCAGACGTCGTTCGGCATTCCCATCCTCTCGGGCCCTTGCTTCATCACCGGCCACCCGACGCTCCCCGTGCTCTACCTTTGCCTGCAGGACCACAGCCATTTCTTTGCCGTCGCGCAGGTCAATGGCTTTGTGTCGCTCCTCCCGCAGGAGGCGACGGTGATGGGCGCGCACCTGGCGGGCACCCCGGTAGTGATGGCGAAGCGGTCCATCCTGGCGATCGGCGATACGAAGTCGCTCCACCTGCTCGGGCTCAGCGCCGACGGGAAACTCGACGGCAGAGACCAGCGAATGACGCTGCCGTGCGCCATCGCCAGGGGCCTGGCCTATTCGGAAAAATTCGACCGCCTCTTCGTGGCGGTCGACAAGGCGGACTGAGCGGCGCGTATCACCCCATGAAGCTCACACGATTCCTCATCCTTTCCCTGCTCGGGGGCCTGCTGGCCGCGCCGCTGCACGCCCGCACGATCTCCCTCAGCTCCGAATCGCTGGAGGCTTTCGCCGCGCTCTCGGAAACCAACACGATCAATGGCTGGGCCTGCTACAACTACGATTACACCCGCTATACCGGCGTTGCGCTGGGGGGCGGCCCGCAGACGAGCTACCTGCTCCGGTATTCGCTCGACCGCATTCCGAAAGGCATGCGCATCACGCATGCGGAGTGGACGATCGCGCACAACGTGAGCGGGGCGAACGTCAACGTCTGGCGGGTCCTGGCGGACTGGGGGCTCGGCGTCTGTTATCAGTACCGCAAGACCTACCCGGAAAAGACGGAGTGGTCCATCGCCGGGGCCAAGGGAAAGTCGATCGACCGCGCCACGAATCCGACCGCCACGGGACAATTCGTCAACGGCGAGCTGCTTACCGTCAATGTCACACCGGACATCGAGATGTGGTACAACGGCGCCGCGCCAAACCGGGGTTGGCTGATCACCTTCGACACTGGCGCGCTCCTGTTTTCGCCCATCAGCGACGGCCATCGTGCCAAGTGGCTGCTCACGGTGACCTACGAGCCCGAGTAAACCCTCCCCGCGCGACCGCTCATCCTGTCTGCCATTAAACACCAGGTAATTCACCATGCTCTCCCCCCGCTTTCCCACGTGGACGATCGCGATTCTGTTTTCGGCGCTGCCGCTGGTTGCCGTGGAGCCTCCCGAGCCCAAGGAGGGTGTATTGGTGCCAAAGAACAAGGCGGCAGAGATCCGTGCACAGATCCTCGCGCTGCGCGGAAACAAGGTTTTGGAAGGCATTCGCGAGGAGGCCGACAAAGCGGTGGCCGATTGGCCGAAGGAAAAGCCCGAGATCGAAAAGCATGTGACCGAACTCCTGGACGTGCTGTTCGAGGGCAATCCGAAGAGCATCGTTCCCCGAGAGGCGGTGCCTGCCGCGAAGCAACTCACGCACATGCTGAAAGGCTGCTCCGCCAAGCTGGGGTTCATGTTTTTCCTGACTGGAGATCAGAAATACGCGGATACCGCGTTCGAAATTCTCGAAATGAGCGGACGCGTGCCGCGCTGGGGATGGTTCAACTGGGAAGGCGCCAACATGCCGCAGATTCACTACGGCATGTTCGCGCGCAGTGCCGCGTTCTCCGTGGATTTTTGCTGGAACGGGTGGGACAAGGAGCGCCAGGACAAGGCGGCGAAGATTCTGGCCGAACACGTCGTGGAGCCCTATTGGCGGCTCGTCAGCCTTCCGCCGTTCATGGCGTTCCACCATTTGCGTTCGCGCAACCAGGGGAACAACGCCCTCGGCGGAGCCCTGGTCGGTGCGATCGTGCTGGGCGACAGCGTGCCCGATGCCGGGCTCTGGTTTGGCAGCCTATTCCAGACGTATAGCTGGATCATCGCGCACGACATCGGCTGGGCGGGCACCAATCTGGAGTCGGGTCTGCCGGGCTATTGGGATGTGTCGATGAGCAACCTCTACACGGCGGCGGCCTGCCTCTATCACGCCAAAGGAATCGATGTCCGGGTCCATCCCGGTTTCGCCGAGGCGACCTGGTATCCCGTGATGAAGGAGGCCACGGTGCCACCGGCTCCGGCGCCGTTCGAGAAGCCTTATCCCAGGACGGCTGGCCTGTCGGGAATCATGCAGCACAAGCCGATCGAACTTCCTTCGGAGGGCTACGGTGGGCCGTGGTGGTATGATTACGCGGCGAAGTTCCCCGATTCGCCCGCGGGCTACTTTGTGGGCCGGCAGTTCGGACGCGTGAGCAATCCGCACCAGGAAGGGCATGTCGAACTGATGAATCTGCTCTGGGTGCAGACGATGACCCGGCCCGAGCAGCCACCGATCCCGACCGTGCTGTTCAAGGCCACCGATCGTGAGGCGTGCTTCCGCTCCGGATACGGGTCCCCGCACACGTTCCTGAGCTTCTCCGGCGATCTGTTCCTGTCGGCGCGCAGTGAAGTATTGTGCTGCACGAGCGGCCTGGCCTGGCACTTCCCCTGGCACCAGTTCGCCGTCACCGAGTCCGCCGTGGAAACGGAGGGTCAGCCCTATTCGCCGAGCATGCAAATCACCGGGATCTTCGACAGCCCCGTGGCCAGCATGATTTCGACAAAGAGCGCCAGCAGCGACGTGAAATACTATCCCAGCCCCGGGCAGGCTGCCTCCTTCCGGGCGTATAAGGAGCGCACGCGCGACATTCTCTACCTGCGTTCGGATCAGCGCGATCAGGTCTACGACTACTTCGTCATCATCGACCGGATCGAACACGACGGGGCGAAGTGGCACGCCTTCAACTGGCACATCTGGAATCGGAAGGGGAACGAAGGCTGCTACGAATTTCTGGACGACCGCACGGCTCTCGCGCGACGTCCGAACGCGTCGTTGCTGCTCGCGTCGCTGTCGCATCCACGGATGGGCGGCGAACAGTTCGGCATCCCGTCGCAGCCGCCGACGCGTTACAGCTTCGATCACGACGCGCAATTGTTGCGGTGGTTTCCCGGTGGGTTCGATCCCGTGCAGGAGGCGCCGCGCACGCTGGCCACAGCGCGCTGGTCGGAAGGCGACGAGGCCGAGGCGGACGGCAAGACCGTGCGCCATTTTGCAAACTTCCGGGCCCTCAAACCTGCGCTCTCGGCGCCACTCACGCTGACGCCCGGCGTCCGCTATCGTCTCAGCGTCCCAGCGAAGAAGAAAGACGCCTGGGTCGACGAGGCGATCCTCTGGACGATGGACGTGACCCTGCTCGACGCCGGCGGAAAACCGCTGCGCAATTTGACCGCGAAGGATCGTGAACCTGACTCGCAGCGTCTGACCGATCCGGCATCGGGCACGCCGGGCGTGACGGACTGGCGCGAGGCTGCCGTGTGCTTTGATGCGCCGGCGGGCGTGGCGTCCGCCACCGTGACCCTGCACTTTGCGCAGTATTCGAACAATGGCCCCGGGATCACCGCCCAATCCGAATTGTGGCTCGGTGACATCGCGATCACACCGGTGGGCGTGCCGCAACGGCGTGAGAAGGAATGGATGGTCACGCTGGCGATGCCATTGGAAAACGATGCGCCGCGGCCCAGGATCACGAGCACGCGCACCGATGGCAGGATTGACGCCGAGGTGGTTCACCCCGACGGCACGCGTGACCACATCGTGGTGAGCGAGAGCGGCGCGGTCGAAGTCAACCGCACGGGCCAGCACTCGCGAGCGGCCTTTGGCTGGAAGACGCAGCGGCTGCCGCTCGGCAACTTCTCAGCGACGGCGCCCTGCTCCGCGGCGTTCCTCGAGCGCGACGGCGGGCTGAGCGGTCATCTGGTGCTGGAGCAGCAAACCGATGTCACCGTGGCTGGGAAGCGCCAGGCCTTGGATGCGGGTGCTTACCAGTTCGCTGGCGGGTTCCAGCTCGACAACGCAGCGCTCTCGCTCAGAACGAATTCCGCGGCCAGCCAAAAGGCGCTGAAGGCGGGACTTGCGCCCGTTGCGGAAACGATCCTGACAGAGCGGGACAAATTCACGAAGCAAGGCTGGCGCAACATTGCGCTGGAAGCCGCGGTCTCGGCCACGGGGGCGCGCGACCCGCGGTTCGGACCCGAACACATCATCGACAATGAGATCTGGGAAATGCCGATTGACGGCGTGCTGGACTACACGCTGGGTCGAATCGAGACGACGGGCAACGGCGGCTACGGCGGCGGCAGCACCTCGTACACGGATAATATGACCGAGTGGCCCATGTACGTGCGGCCGACTTACTGGTTGCTGCCCCCGCGGCAGCCCGGCGCGGTGACCCTGAAGCTGAAGGAGCCAGCCAGGCTGCGCCTGGTGCGATTGCTGAACACGACGAACGCGGGGCTCAATGACTTTGCGGCCATGGATTATCGAGTGGACCTGCTGAACGAAGACGGATCGGTGGGATGGAGCAAAGAAGGCAGCTTCGGCCAGGCGCAGGACGGTGCGTTCAAGAGCGCCTTCGCCAGACCTGAATTCTTCAAAGCGTACGGAACGACGTTCGCAGGCTTGTTGGAGCCCGGGGTGAAGATCCCCTTCGGCGCGGGATGGCAGAACATCGAGATCGATTACCCCGGTGAAGTCCGTTCCGTTCGGGTGACCGTCAAGTCTATGTGGGCTTTGGGTGGCGGTCTGAACGAAGTCCAGGTCTACCCGTAACCGGCCACCCCGGCCAGAGCGTCACCCCGGCACGGCGGCTTCGAGGATCATGTAGGGGTGCAGTTTCGTCGATAGGCACGACTGTCGAAACCGGCACCCATGATCACCACCTGCCCGATGCCTTCGCGAATTCCCGCCTCAAGCCGGTCGTCGATGAAACGAGTCCGCACGATCAGCTTTCGAACCGCCGTCACCGCTTGGACTTTCGTGAGGGCACTCTCGAACGGTTCCTCAAGCGCCGCCGCCAGCGGATGTTTCTCCGAGCAGGGCTAATTCCTCGGACGTGAGGAACTTCTCCGCAAGCCAGTCCGGATCGCGGACGCGCGCATCGGGAATCCGGGCGGCGATGGCGCGAGCGGCGACCGCCCACACGGAGGTGCGGGAGATTGCATCCGGCTCGGGCTCTTCACGCGTGCTGCCGGGAGAATCAGGCTTCTGGACGGTGGCGAAATTGACGGGCGCGTCAGGCATGGGAGATTACTACGCTACACGAGAATATTCCGGCATCCACCGATGGAAGGACCCAGCCACGGGACTTCGTGGGGACGCCCGTCTGGATCAGCGAGGGTCTTTCCCCAAGGGTCCACGGCCCTCTGCGGCACGCGTATCCCGAGGATGCCGAGGTTCTCCGATCAAGCCTCGTCCGCCGCGGGCCGGCCGACGTAGATCGCCTCGTCCGGCCAATCTTTCTTGATGTAGCCGTCCTTCATATTCACGGGCTGGATGTAGTTGCGCACCGTCCGCACGGGGGCGAGGACGCGGATCGTATTGACGGCTTCGATCGAGTTTTCCCCGTGATTGCGGAGCAGGCTCGGGATCAGTTGCTCCTGCACGGTCTGCACGATTTCGGTCTCGTTCGCGCCATCGATAAAGAGGAGCATGGCCAGCTTCCCGTCGATTTCCGCGATGTGGCTCTCAAAGATGATCTCCGTAAAAATCGAGCGGACAAACGGCTCCCGCTGGATGTCCTCGAGCACCTGCCGATAGGTGATCCCGATGCGAAATTTGATAATGTAGAGGTGGCGGGCGCCGAATTGCCCCGTGCCACGCGATGACAAGTCGAGATGCGTGTAGTACGAAAGAATACCCGCATGCTCGAGTCGTTGCCGCTTGCGCCCGACGGTGCGCACATTGACGCCCGTCGCCTCGCCGATGCCGTTGTCCGATTCGCGGGGGTCGCGGATGAGATGCCGCACGATCAGGCGCTCCTGTTCGTCTAGTTCTTTCATGCCGTTGCTTGGGGTGGAGAATTTAGCCAAGCGCAGAACTTAGACAGTACGAGCCGCGTTTGGCGACAATATTTTGCTAAGAAGTGCAAATAATGGCGAAAATCGGACGGAAGGAGCCCGTCCAAAAAAACGAAGAAAATGGCTGCAAAAAGGCGCAGACCCGAGCGGAGCGAGAGGACTCGCGCAGCGAGCCCGCAGGGCGTTTGCGGAGGCAAACGTCAACGCGCAAGAGGTTTTTTTGACTTCGGTTGCGCGTTCCAATCGATCGGCACGAAGGGTTCAACCTAAAACCGGGAATGGAACTCTGACGCCCTGCGGAAGTCGTTACCCCTCCACGAAATCCCATCGCTCCGCAATGAACCCAGTGGATGTCCCAGCATGCCAACAGCACAGTACCAACCGCATCGCCAAAAAAGACCCCGGAGGGGTCAAAGCCATTGGCCCCAGGTCGAGCGAGCCTTGCGAGCGAACACCCGGGGTTCCT
>JBBRPL010000127.1:0-22586 GCA_038228205.1 Chthoniobacterales bacterium | reverse complement strand
TGGTGGCCTGCTTCCGCAGCCATTGTAGGTCTTCAGAACAAGGAACATCAGAGGTGACGATAACCATCTCGATAACCTCTCCGAGGAACTCTCGCCAGACAAGAAAGATGTTACGCTATTTGCGCCGCACTACACTAGATCAGACAGCAGCGCATGCCAAAGCCTTCCGAATTATCGAGGCGTCGAGTTGGGGGCAATCCGCAATGATTCTCCACTTGGACCTGCCCGGTTCTTCGGAGTTGCCCGGCATTCGTGAGACAATAACGAACGATTCTGGACGGAAAGTACGAAAATTCAAGCGTCTCGATCGAATGCAAACGACAAAATTGTATGCGACTCTCAAGATGATGCGCAGTAACCATGCGTTCGTCTCTGCTGACCATCCAAGAGATAGTGGCGTGCGCGTGATTGATGGCGCTTCTATGCTCATCGAATTAAGTGACGAGCATGGATACTCGATTGGATACTGGGCGGACGATGTGCTTCGAGATAATAAGACCGTTAGTAAATGTTTGGAAGAAATCAGGCAATTGAAATGACAACAGTTCCTCGCACAAGAACAGGCCGAACGAGCCATGGCAGCGTGTAGGTGTGGGTGCGTCCTTGGGCGGAACGGAGGATCGACGTAGCCCGAACCAGCGGATATAAGGATGGCAGTGCCGTCACCCAACTTCTCAAACGACTCGAAGGCGCCGCAGCAACGGAACCTGCAATGGCGACTCGCATGGCTCGTCACCGACACGCCTTTGCCAAAACGACGTCAAGTGTCAAGAGTTGTCCCTTCCACCTGCCCACTATGAAAATTCGTTTACTCCTGTCATTGTCGGCGATTGCATTGATGTTCATCCGCGCCATTTATCCGGCATATGCTGAAGCCGAGGCCCCACAGCCGAATACGCAGAAGAAGGGTGCCAATATCGAGGTGAAGATTGTCAGTCGAAGCCCGGTAAAATTTAGCATCACGAACAATACGCGACAGCCGATCCGACTGGGTTCAGGATGGACTGAAAAGCTCGATCCAACGGATGGTTACGTTGAGTATCAGCAAAAAGGGTAAATGGGAGGTAATTGGTTATAGTCATGACATGGCGGGTCTTGAGTTTCTATTACCTCCTGGAAAAACGGCGATGTTTGCGCTGCCTATTTTCGATTACCTCAAAATGGGCATGCTCGTGCGTGCGCGGATAGATAGCTACTACTCCAAACCATTTGTTTGGTAAGTAGGTGTCTTCGATCGACGATGATCCGCCTTCGGGGCCAATAAGCGGTGAAAAAGGGAAGGGGGCAGGCATCAGGTAATTTATACGGTACGGCGGTCAAAATACGTGATATAGCGAACGCAACGGTTAAATGCGTCTGGAAGGACAAGGTCTGGTCTGTTAAACTCGATCTCCATGATCCGTTTGAAAAGGTGCCCTCAACTTGGACTTTACCTTCTGCAACGGTTCCTCCACAATGGCCTGGTTCGATCCCCCCTTATAATGGAAAACTGCCTGCAAAACCACTACCGCCACTAGATCCGAAGCCCTTCGAATTAATGTAGCTTTCCGTGCTCAAGTTTCTTCAGCCATGCTCGCTTGTTCTCTGTTTTTGGATTGCGTCGTGCTCAAAAACACATTTCGCGCCCGATTTCTCGGTCGAACAGTTCGAGCGGGTGAGAGTAGGAGATTCTGTAGCCGATGTTTTTAGAGCGATTGGGAAACCGCTTAACGTGGAAGCCTATAGTGACGATCTGCGCGAATATCCATTTAACAACGAAGCGTGGTTTCAACCCGTTTCGCTCAGTGATATGGATAAATGGGACTACGAACCGCATTATAAGCTTCTCTTAAAATACTCTTGGCAAGTTGATGCTCACACGGATTATTGGCGTTGCGAAGTGTGGATAAAGGAAGGTCGTGTCTTGCGTACGCTTAGGGAATTTTATAGAGAGTGAAGGAGTGTTCTGCGGTAATAGACAGCATACACCAGAGCCGGCCACGCGCCGCGTGCCAACTGGAAAACGATATGTGCCGATTCGGAGGTTGATGAATCGCTCCGCGGCGATTCACCCTGACGGGCTATGGTCGCAAGGTTCCCTCGTTTCGAAGCTCCGCTTTGCTTGGGACGAGGCCGTGCGCGAAAGGCCGGTGGCCATTCATGGTCGCGCAGTCGCGGGATCAGAACGCGCCAGTACAGGGTCCCGCCGAGATGGCGGTCGAGGTGTTCGCGGTTGCCGGTACCTTTCGGGCGAGCGCCCCTCCAAGGCGTGTCCTGAAGGGTTTGCGAACGGACGGCAGGGTGGTGCCGATAGGGCAAGGATCACGCTCCGGGTGCGGCGATTATCGCAATCTCGCGGCATAAAATAGCAAGCCACCGCAAGCACAAGTATCCGAGGTGCTCCATGCTCATCGATGATGAATGAGCACCCCGGATCGATCACTCCCACGTTCGCAAGCGTGGACGCGGCTACGAATGTGGCGCTGCGCTCCGTGAGGCAACGGTCGTGTGGAGTCGAAGGGATCGACTGAAGAAACACCCCGGTCGCGCGCGCGAAACTGCACCATGGATCTCATCGACAAGCCCCTCCAGCGCGTGCTCGCCGGTTTCATTCGAATGCACGTTCTCCATCACGCCGCCGAGGGAGACCTTTTCGGGCACTGGATGATCGAGGAATTGCGGCACCATGGCTACAAAATCAGCGCAGGCACGCTCTACCCGATGCTCCGCACGATGGAACGAGACGGCTGGATCAAGGGACGCGATGAGAAGGGGGGCGTACGGCGACGGCTCTACCGAATTACGCCGAAGGGTGCTGCTGCCTTGAAGGAAGTTCGGGGGCGTTTGCGCGAGCTTTTCCGTGAGGTCGGTAAAGGATCAAAAACGTGAGTTCTGGACGCGAAAACCCCGGCTTCGCCCTGCGAGGGCGGGCCGGGGGTGGCTACTGGCTGGGGAAGCGCGGCAGATCGTTTATCGCGCTCTTTCCGGTTGAAATCCTATGTTGCGTTCCTGGTGGGAGAGCAAACTCAACCAGAACCCGCTGTCGCCGTGACCGAAAAATCAGGGGTAGAAGGGTGACCAGAAGTCGCTCGGCGCCACGTCGGACAACTTGGAGAAGCTGGTGGAGCGCAGCTTGGGAATCGTATCGACCGAATAGCCGACGTAGAAATTGCCAAGGAGATCGGCACCACCGGAATTATAGATGACCGAGCCTTTCTTCAGGTAGGTCTGGATGTCAGTCCAGTTGACGTTCGCGCCCCCGGCTTTGTTGTTCTCGATCGCGTACTGGTCGATCGCAGAGTCGATGATGCGGAGATCTTCGAGGATGCGGGTGGCTTGGGACCGCTTGCGCGCCCGGAGAAAGTTTGGCACGGCGATCGATGCGAGCAAGGCGATGATCGCGACGACGACCATGATCTCAACGAGAGTGAAGGCGGCTTTGGATTGGGATAATGAGGATTTCATAAGTGTGCGTGCTCTTACTTAGCAATCGGTCTGCCCCGCCTCTGTAATGGCCCCTTACTTGGCGTGTAGCGTTCCGCACTACAGCTTGTCCAGCTGTCGCGGAACCCGTTCCGGATCTGGGGTAAACCGTATGCGAAAATACACGTATTGTTTAAACACTTACTCTGGAGGACGGCTTGGCCGGCGCTTGTCCGTGGGACTGGCGGAAATGCCCAGAGCCGGGAGAAGCAAGGCTACTGGAAGCGCCCTCAGGCGGTCCGAAAGCGGCGTTGGAGGCGTTTGAAACGTGGCATGAGACCCCGCTATCTTGAAAATGCGACCTTGCGGAGCGAATTTGCGAACACGCTCCAAGGCTCGGCTGCACTGGACGCCGTCTTGCGCTTCAGGCCCCTTCCAGGACCCAACGCGAAGCGACCTGCATCAGTTCTGTGCCGCTGGAGAGGCCCAGCTTGTCCTTGATCCGCGTCCGATAGGTATCGACCGTCGTCATTCCCAGATTGAGGGATTCGGCGATCTCACGGGTGGTGCGTCCAGCGCCGATGAGTTGAAACACCTCGAGTTCGCGGTCGGCGAGACGCTCCATGGGCGAGACGGAGGGTGTCTTTCCCGACATCTTTTCCACGAGATTCTCCATCATTTGCTCGCTGAGATACGTCTTCCCATCCAGCAGGCGTTGAATCGCCTTGAGCAGGGTCTCGGAGCTTTCATGCTTGGTAATATAGCCCCGGGCTCCCGCAGCCAGCACGCGCTCCGCATAGAGGGATTCCTCGTGCATCGACAGCACGAGGGTGGGAAACTTCAAGCCTTGGGCCTTCCAATCCTTGAGCAGTTCCAGGCCACTCGAGCCCTTGAGCGTAATGTCGATGATGGCGACGTCGGGAAGGGTGGTGCGGGCCAGCGTGAGGGCATCGCGGATATTGTCGGCCTGCCCGCAGATCTCCATGCCGAATTCCTGGGCAATGAGTTGGGCGAGCTGCTCGCGGAACATGGCATGGTCTTCGACGAGGAGGATGCGCGGGGGCCGGGCGGTGGACGGGTCGGTGGCGGTCATGGGCCTAGGAGAAAAAGCAGCGAACGACCGTGCCGCCGGCCGGGCCGGCGGCGATTTTCAATTGCGCGTCGATGATCCGCGCGCGGTAGTTCATGATGCCAAGGCCCAGGCCTTTGCTGCGGGGCAGTTCCGCCGGGAGGCCCACGCCGTCGTCCGTGATGGAAAGCGCCACTTCGCTCGGTGTGGCCGTGAGGCGGATGGCCACGGTGCGGGCCTTGCCGTGGCGGGCGGCGTTGCTCACGGATTCCTGGGCGATACGGTAGAGATGCGAGGCGCTGGTATTGTCAAAGATGGGGGCCGGCCGGTCACATTCGAAGGTGCATTTGACATTGAGAAGGCGCGTCGAACTGGCGGCCAGTTCCTCCAGGGCGGACTGGAGCCCAGTCGCATCGTTCTCCACAGGAAAAAGACCGCGGGCGAGGTCGCGCGTCTGGGCCACGCCTTTCATGATCAAATCTTCGATCTCGCCGGCGCGGGTGGCCTGGGGCAGGCCCTGCTTGTGCAGGTTACGTTTGAGCGATCCTGCGGCGCAGCCGAGCGCGGCAAAATACTGGCAGATGCCGTCGTGCAGATCGCGGCCAATGCGCTGCTGCTCCCTTTCGCTGATCCGGATGAGTTCATGTTCCAGGTGCTGCGAATGCTCGAGCAACTCCAGCCGGGATTTGAGGGTGGTTCCCCCGAAGACGAACAGCAGGAAGTAAACGAGGCGGACGATGGTCTCCCAAATCTGGAACCACTCCTGCGTGTAAGAGTGGCCAGACGCTTCATCGGCCCACCACCAAACGATGGCGCAGAGAAGGGCAATGAAAATCGCCGAAATGCGATCGGCAAACCATACCATGAAGACGATGGGCGCCGAATAAAGGAGCACGACACTGACTTCATACCCTGTCCGATAGTCGAGGATTCCCACGAGCGCCACCATGAGCACGGCGGTCGCCCACACCAGTCCAGTCCGGGACTGGTGGCTGAAGAAGCGAATGAAGGGCAAAGAAATCGCGTCAGTGAACATGAGCGGCAGTGGGTTCCCTCATAGCCAGAAGCGGGCCACTTGGCGGAAGTGCTCAGTGGTCAGTTCTCAGTGCTCAGTAAGCGCGTCCACGGTTGCCACTACTGACCCGAAATTAGTCTCACGGTGCACATCGGATTACTGAGCACTGAGCACTGAGCACTGAGCACTAGGAACTACTCCCACCCCGCCACATTGTCAGGTGCACGGCATCGTCGAGATTTGCCACGGCGCTGACTCCCACATCCCGCCGTGAGCCGTCACGGTGCAGGAGCTGATATTTCCCCTGGATTCGCCCGGCGTCGAGGAACTGGCGCCAGAATTCCCGGGCGGCTGGGACGTTCTCCGGTGGCGTCAGGTCCCAGAGAGTCAATTTCACCAATGCATCCCAGTCATACCCGAGCAGTTCGAGGGCGGCGGGATTGGCTTCGAGACACTGGCCATCGGTGGTAAACAGGAGGATGGCGTCCAGGGAGCGTGCGAAGAGGACGCGGAACTTGCGATCACTTTCGCCGTGCGGCGGTTCGACGGCGGGTGGTCCACTCTCGCCCGCGGCGATTTGTTCCATAAAAGCCCGATGCTCTTCAGTGGTCAGCGCACGCGGCTCCGCCACGGCCGCCGGGTGCTTGCGGTGAACGGCAGCATCGACGGCTTCCTGCACTTCGTGGATCGTGGCCGGCTTGGTGACGATTTGCGCAACGCCTGCTGTCTCGGCCATGGCCTGGATCTGCCGGGGGCTGGCCCGACCGGTGAAAAAAATCACTTCCGTCGCGGCGTGGTCCGGATTGGCGCGGATGCGCAGGGCGAGCTCAAAACCATCCATGACCGGCATGAGCAGGTCGGTAATGACGACATCGGGATGCTCCGTGGCGAGACACGCGAGCGCTTCGCTGCCGTCGCGGGCTTCGCGAATGACGTATCCGCACTCGGCGAGAGAGCGCGACAGGAACTGTCGCACCTCCACTTCGTCATCCACGATTAAGACCTTGGTCATTTGGGAGAAAAACTGCCGGTTGCGCTGGTCGATCGGCCGCAAACTGGGCGGCATTCGAACGGATGCACCCGGGAAAAATCCGTTCTCTCTACCGCTTTAGCACAATCAATGCCGAACTCGGCGATTCAGGTCGGAGCATTCGCAGAATCCAGTTTCGGGAGCCGCCGCCAGCGGCGGGCACTCTTGATCATATAGGCCCGCAGGTCACGGCGTTCGGCAGGGCTGCGATGATAGCGATGCTCCCGGCGGCAGCGGCGCGCGATGCGCATCATGGTTCGATTGACTAGCACGTCCCGCTGAATCGTGTCTCCTGCGCGGTGAGGCCGCATCAATTCTCACGCCGTCCCCCAAGGTTGGGCGGAGCCCGTCTCTACCGCAGCCGAGCGCTCGAAGGGCGGAATCCTTCCCGTGCCGCCGCCCGCCGGAACTCCCGGGCGGCCGTCTCGAGGGCCTCGCGGCGCTCGGGATGGCAAAGGGTCAGCGGCAGTTCCACCCGGACGATGTGAGTCCCCAAGCGTGATTGCCACGAAAGATCGAGGACCAGCCCGCGGGGGCAGCAATACACCGACGTCCCTGGCGGAAGCTTGAGGCCTGATTCGGCGTTCATACTGTCTCGCAGGCGATCACACAGAGGGACACAGTCATATTCATGGGCAGACATTCCCATAGCGGAAAATATGCCGGCGGGCGCGAAGCGGGAGTGCGTAATTGTCGATAGGGACACTACCTACGTATTTGGTCCACCTTCCGACTAATGCGGGATGAGCGTGAGCACACTCTTTGCCGGGATGGCTTCGTGCAGATTCATCGCGGTCGCGGGAGCGCCCGTAGGAGGTTCGCCGGGCTTCGCTTCCGGCGGATGCGCTGGCGGCTTGCTGAAGAGGGCGCGGATGGTGGCGACGTGGCCCACGACGTTGCCGGCGGCATCGAGGACCGCTGCCCCGCTGCTCCCGGGCGCCCAATCCGTGCTGACATTGATGCGCTGCTGGCGCACGTCATGGGGTGCGCGCGCGATGAAGCGATTCACAATGCCGGTGCTGAAGTAACCGCGCTCGCCGCGCGGGTCGCTGAGGCACCACACGCTGTCGCCGACCTGCACGTCGCTGCCGAGAGGCAGTGGCTTCAGGTCGTTGACGCCGGCCCGCAGGACGATGGCATCCATGGTGGCGTCGTCCGCCAGCACGCCCGTGACGGGAAGGACGTCGCTGTCGCCGCGCACCAGGATCGGATGTCCCACGCCCGGCTTCATGTTCTCTGGCGGCTGCATGACATGATGGGCGGTGACGACCGTGTCCGTGGCCACTGCATAACCACCGGCCAGGTTCAGGTGCCAGCGTCCGCACTTCGTGCACTGGAAAAGCCAACCCGCCCGCAGATACCCGGCGGCGGCACGGCGGGCGATCTCGCGGCCCGGCAGCGGGCTCGTGCCTGGAGTGGCGAGGGCCACTCGCGTGGGCTGCGGCGCCTGCTTCTGTGCCGCAAAGGCATCCGCGCTGAGAAGCTGGTTCGCCTCCATGAGGGTGGTGGCTTTTGCGATCACGGGATCCTCCGGAGCGGGCTTGGGGGAGGGAGTTGTGGCGGAAGGCGACGTGCCGGGAGTTGAAGGTGTGGCGCCCGGAGGTGTGGGTGTGGCGGGCTTTTCTCCAGTGCTTTCCGCGCAGGCGGCAGCAGCGCGGGGATAAGATGCGGTCCGGGCAAGTATTGGATTCGGCTGGCTTCCCGGGCGAAATTCCTCAGCGTGGGCGAAAATGCCGAGGAACAGGCTGGCCACGATGAGGGGGGACTCGTGTGTCATAGGGTGATATTACAGCGTTTGAGGCCGCTCCGGGTCAATGGTTACCAGCCGCCGAGTGAGCCGAAGCCCGGTGATGATTCGGAAGATCAGTCTTTGCGATGACTACGGGCGAAAGCCGTAGCGTTCGCCCAGTTCCAGGCAGTGGGCGAGGGAGAGCATGCCGCCGGTGCAGGTTTCGTCGGCGAGATTCGCCGCCGCCGCGCACACGCCATAGCGGAGCCACTCTGTGACGGGCAGCCCTTCATGCCAGCCGAGGAGCACCCCGGCGGTGAAGGCGTCCCCAGCTCCAGCGGCGCCTCTGATGTAGGTCTCCGGAAGCTTCACGCTGGCGTGCTCATGGAACTGGCCGTCGTGACCGAGCGCTGCCCCCCCTTCGGGGAAATGGACGATGATCCGCTCCCGGACTCCTTCGGCGAGGAGTTGCTTCATCGCCACGAGCAAAGCGGCCCGGTCAAGGCCGTCGTCGGTGCGAATGCGCTGGCCGGTGACGCGCCCGGCTTCGAACTCGTTCATGATGCAGAGGTCCACATGCTTGAGCGCGGGGAGGACCACACGGGCAAAGCGGTCGCTGTCCTCGCTGACCAGATCGATGCTCGTCTTGAGCCCGGCGGCCTGGGCGCGGGCGAGAACCTCGGCGGCGACGGTGCCGTGGGTCGAGCTCGGTCCGTCGAGTTTGTCCAGCAGTAGTAAATACCCGATGTGGAACAGCCTTGCGTTCGTTGTTACGAAATTAATGTGAGAAGATTCGAGGAGGGCATTAGCCCCTCGCGCATGGAAAAAGGTGCGCCGACCGGTTCCTTGCACGGTCATCACGTCGGTGTAGGACGTGGGGGCCTGGTCGGTCTGCTGGAGGGCCGTGGCGTCGATTTTGAAACGGGCGCAGTCGTCCAAAATGATGTGGCCATCGGCATCTTTCCCGACCAGGCCGACGGCGGAAAGTGGGAAGCCGGCGCCCATTTTGGCGAGGTCGACGAGGATATTGTAAGGCGACCCGCCTGTGCCATGGGTGCTGGAAAGGATATTGGCGAGGCTGTCCTGGACGGGCCACGTATCGATGATTTTGACGTGATCGATGATCCAATTGCCGCCGGCGAGGATTCCTGTGCGTGTGCTCATAGGGGTGTTGCGAGGCGCAGAGGATTCACGTCGGGCGGGCGGGGGCAAGGGGATTTGTGAGTGGCGGATCAGTTTCCGGGGAGTCGCTGTGCTGGACGCCACGCTCCTCGGCCATCATTCGCGCGAGGGCATGGCGATCGGCGTCCTCGGAGTGGGAGAGAGCGTCGATGACCCCCTGGACATCGGCGTCCGAGCGGTTCTGGCCAAATTTGAACTTTCCCTCAATGCGGCTCACCGGGATTTCGAAGGCAACGATTCCCTGGACCATTTTATTCCTTCACATTCGACCCGAGCAGGCCCAGATCGCGCAGCCAGTGGGCGCACGATGCCGTCCAGGTGGAATAGGCGCGATCGCTGCTGCGGACCCCAAAATCATGCGCGGTCCCGCCGTAGATGTGCAACTCGGCAGGAACTCCGGCTTGCTTCAAGGCGAGATACATGAGCGCGCTGTTCTGCGGCGGGCTGATGGTGTCGTCCCCGCCGTGGGCGAGAAAGATCGGGGGTGTCCCGCTTGGGATTCGGATGCCCGGCGCGAGTTCATCCTTGTCCTTCGCCTTGAGGAAACCGGAATAGACCGCGATGGCGAAGTTCGGCCGGCAACTGACTTTGTCGATGTCATCCATGACCTCGTAACTGCGCTTATCGAAATTGGTCGCCGTCGCCACCGCCAGATGGCCGCCCGCCGAGAATCCCGCGATGCCAATGCGCTCCGGGTTGATCCTCCACTCGGCCGCCCGGCTCCGCACGAGGCTCACGGCCCGCTGGGCGTCTTGCAGGGGGCGCCGCGCGGGTTCGCTCTTGGGTTCATCGGGGCGCCTGGGCACGCGATATTTGAGGATCATGCCGGTGACGCCGATCGAGTTTAGCCAGGTGGCGACCTCCTCGCCTTCGAGCTGCCAGTAGAGATTCCAGTAGCCGCCGCCGGGGCAGATGAGCACGGCGGCGCCGGTATCCTTCTCCTTCGCGGGGCGGCAGATCGTGAGGGTGGGGGCGGAAACGTCGGTGATCATCCGCGTCGATTCCGTGACCTCGATATCCTTGCGACCGGACGCCGGCGACATGCGCACTTTTTCCGGGCCGATCTCGCCATTTTCATCCGGCGCCCGGCCGGGCCAGACATCGATGATGAGCGGTTCAGCGGCCGTGGCGGTGCAAACAAGCGCCAGCAAGACCAGAGACGCGGTGGAGGGAGGAGGAAAATTCATGATTCAGTGATGGGATGTTCGCGACGAGAGTTTGCCGATTGCGTTGGTCAATACGGGCACGCCGATCGAACGGTAGGCATTGGGCCTGCATACTCCAGCGCCGGCCTGCCGTCAGAACGTGATGACCAGAGGGGGGACAACTAGGCCGCAGCGACTGGGTCTATCCGAATTAAGAGAAAAAGTCTACCGGGCCGTCCCCGGCGCCCAGGCGTGTCACGCGAGGAGCAAGTCCGGCCCTGCCCGAGTGGCGCCTCGCGCAAGGCAACCACTCAAGTCCGCGCGGACGATTCAGAGAGTGAACGAGGATTGGGTGGCCGGAAGTTTGGTTGGTTCTTTCGGTCACCCAATCCGTTTGTGATTTTGCATCGGCGGGGATGACAATGACGTCATCACGGAGAAGCAGAGAAAATTAAGACTCCCGCTCCCGCCGATGCATTCGCGGGCTCGTGAGTGCGGCGGGTGGACGTCAGTGGCGTTACCGAAGCGCTTGCGGCAGGAGCACTTTCCCATCGGGCGTCGTTGCCTTGAAGGCGAAGGCCCACCCGCCGTGATTGCTGCCCGTCTCGTTGCTCAGCGTGAGCAGAACAGCATTGCGGCCTTTCTTGAGCGGCACTTCGATGGTGCGATCGCGAAAGGCAGCGTGCACACCGAGGTCGATCGGTGGGGCTGTGTTGACGCGCAGAATGGCGTGATCGTCCCAGGCGATCCGGACCTGCGCGGTGAGATCGCGGTCCGCTTCCAGCACGCATGCGGCTTGGGCCGCTTTACCCGTATAGTGGACGCCGACGCCGCGCTTTTCCGGGCGGTAGACGAGATTGAAGTCGATGTAGCCATGATTGGCGGGACGCGTCGTCCAGTCCGGATCGGGGTGAAAGTCCGCGGCGAGCGGGGCCGCGAGTGCGGTTTTGATCGTAAGGTCCTCCGGGTTTTCGAGCGGACCCTGCACGTGCCACGAGCCGGAGTCGGGCAAGGGCAGGTCCATCGCGCCGCGCGGGAGTTTCACGCCGGGCATCAGTTCCGCAAATGGCGGGAGCTTGACGAAAGGCCGCAACGGCTGGCTCTGATACCAGTAGACCGTGGCGCACACGTCATTCTCCATGGTGCCGAAGCGCATGTGCGCGGACTCCTGCCAGCGAATCGCGTCGTGCACGAAGAAGCGATAGCCGGTCACGCGCTGGGCCCCGCGGGCCTCACCGATGTCTTCGATCTTGTAGTAGGGGAGGCCGGTGTAGAGGTGGGTCTCGGGAGGGTGGAGCACGCCGCCGTAGGACGTGCCGAACGTGTCCTCGCCGCCGATGCCGCGGATGTAGGCGGGATGCGCGCCGAGGCCGTCGAGGTAAATATTCTCCGCGCCGCCGTGGCTCCAGCGATCGGTGTTATCGATGAGCCGCACGCCGTAGAAGAAACCGATGAGCTGGCCGGGTCCGTCGGCATCGAGCATGAGGAAATTTTCCCCGTACTTCTGGGTAGGCATCTCGCGCCGCCAACTCGCGCAGAACCGGCGCGTCTCTTTCATCTCCGCATCGGGATAGCGGTGCCAGTCGAGCTGGAAATAGAGCGGCACGCGTTCGTCGCCGGTCTCGAACTCGACGCGCGCATTTTTTGCAAAGGGCATCTCGAAGTAGCAGTTATAGCCGCTCCAGGCCTGCACGGAGATGAATTGGTTGTTGATGTCGTAGTAGTCCACGCCGTGCAGGAGCCCGAAAAAATCGCCGACCGGCGCCTCGACCTGCGGCACGCGGGAGTCGTCGAAAAAAATGCGCATGACGATCTTGCGGTTCGTGCGCCAGGCGGGCTCGGCGGCGTTCGGGTTCTTCATCGTGACCCAAATGTGGTGGATGCATCCCGGACCCTCGAGCGTGGCCCACGTCTCGCGTGTCTGGGGCAGGATGGCATGGACTGCGGCGACGCGGTCGGGTACGGGATTGTCGGGGAGATCGAGAGCGAAGAGGCCCTGGGGCGCGGCTGTGGCGAACGCTGCGCCGACGAAGGAGACGGCGAGGGTCAGCACGAGCGTTGGCCAGAAGTGCGTCAGCCGAGGTCCGTGGGCGATTGGAAAATTCGGGGTAATTGGGGCGGGGGTCATGAAGTGGCGCATGATGGCAGCGGGGGTTCCACTCGGCCGACTTACTTGCGCGTGGAGCGGTAACCCGTATCTGGAAACGCAGATGGATCCATCGCCGAGCCGGTGCCATCCCAGGCAGGGTCGGCTTTCGGATACCCCGGCTCCTTGCCACCAGGCGACGCACTCGTGATTACCGTGTCCTTGAGTCCGATCAGCTTTGCGCCGCTCTCGGCCTTGGGCGGGGCGAGGGGGTGCGAGAGAATGCATTTGGTGAGCGTGATCGGTGCGGTGGCCTTGCCGTCCGCTTCCACGGGCGAGCCTTTGTGTTCGTGAAACGTGCAATGATCGGCGGTGACCCCGCCCTCCTTGCACCACAGCCCGGTGGTGGACCAGCCGCCGAAACAGTTCGTCAGGGTGCCCACATGCCAGATGCGAAAGTCGCGCCGTTGGCCGATGGCCACGCAGCTCGTGAGACGCACGCCGGTGACCTTGAGGTCGAAACCGCCATCCTGATTGCGTAGCGAGCGGCACCGGGTGAACGTGACATCCTGGGTGTTTCCCTCGATCACGAAGCCATCGCCATTGGTGTACTTGATCGCGCCCTGGTTCGACTTGCGGTTATTCTTCGCGACGCAATCCTCGAAGGTCAGGTGGGTGCTCGGGGCGCCGCCGTCATTCACGGTAAAGCCAAATGGGAAAAGCTCGGTCTTCGTTTCCCAATCGAGGTCGCCTTCGGAGCAGTCGGCCGTGCACTTTCGGAAGGTCACACGATTGCATCCCTGGTCGAGACGGAAGCCATGCTTGCTGTAGCGCTTCAGGTCGCAGTTTTCGATCACCAGGTCGTCGCAGTGCGAAAGGTAAAAGCCGTGCCGCTGCTGTTCGACATCGACATCATCGAACGTGAGGTGCGAGCGCGGGGTCTCGGGGAAGACGCTCGCTTTCACGCCGAAGCAGTAGGACTTGATGCGCAGATGTTGCAGCGTGACATGGGAGACGCCGGGATCGAACTGAACGCATGTCGGACCCTTATCGGGGTGATCCACCGACCACGTCGACGAGAAGACCGGAAACCCGGCGCCGCGATCCACGCCAATGATGGTCTTGGGCTTGCCCGGGGCCCCGCCCGAGGCAAAGCGGAGCGAGCCATTGGGATAGGCGCCGCCGCCGAGCATGAGCCGGTCGCCGGGTTTCAGGCGATCGTTCACCGCCTCGTTCAGGGAGCCTTGTGCCAGGGCTTCTTCCCAACTGGACCCATCCATCTTGCCCGCTCCGGCGGGAGTGAGAAAGAGATCGGCGGCGGGAAGCGAGCCGAACGAGATGGAGAGCGCGGCGGCGGTGAGGCGAAGGAGATGGTGTGCGAAAGGCATGTCAGGGCGCGGGGCGGGGAGAGCGATTTACGGACGGGCGGCCTGGCGTTCCTCTTCGCCGGCGAGCTTGAGCATCTCCTCGCGTCTTGGGTCTCCTTCGGGATAACGCGCGGCGGATTCACGGTACGCCCGGGCGGCTTCGGCGTGGGTGTCGTGCTTTTCCGTCGGGACGCTGATGGGCGGCAATTGCCGAAGATTCAATTTGTCGCCGCGAGGCGCCGGGGAGCCCTCGGTCCCCGGACCGATGCGCTTTTCACCGGCGGCACGTTCGGCACTCGCCGACATGGTACTCTGGAAAGTCTCGAGATGGCTGGGAGCGCGGTCCACCTGCTCCAGGTTATCCATCGTGGCGCCCCGCGGCGACGCGGGGGCGTGCCCGGGTGCGGCAGGATTCGCTTCGACGGCCACCAATTTTGCGTTCGCCTGCTGTTGCAGCGTCGCCATCTGCGCCGTCGAAAGCCCGGCGTAGCCATGCGGATTGACGTTGCGGAAATAGGCGATCACCTGGGAGGCCTCGGTGAGCGACACGTAAAGTGGGTGGACGCCGTCCGCATCCACGCGGACGCCCTGCGCGATCAAATGACGCGTGGCCTCGACAAATCCGGCGATGCAGAGAAAGCGCTGCGTCTCCTGGGGCTCGGAGAGATGCCCGGGGCCCGGGAATCCCGTGGATCGCCCTTTCACATTCCAACCGCCGCCACGTGCGTACCATCGATACGCCGTCCCCCAATCGCTCCGTTCTTCGGCGGCCTTGCCTCTCGCGAGGCATTCCGATGGGGCGGTGGTCGACGAAGCTTTGGGGCCGTTTTTTCCAGGAGGGAAGCCCGCGGGGGTTGACGCGCAGCCGGCAAAGGCCAGGAGCACCGCGGAAAGGAGCAGGAAGGGAAGCAGGGGACGCATGGGCTTGAGGAGCGTAATCGAAACGGGCGGAAGGGCGCAGCAATGAAACACAAGACTGGCGGTTGTCGCGCCTGAACGAGGGATCGGGCTTTCGAGGCTGCGGTCAGCGGGCAGGATTTCTGCCGTCGAGGGATTTCTTCGCCGCGTTGTAGGCCAGGATCAATGCCGCGATTTCCTGTTCATCCTGGCGCGCCTTGTCCAGGGCGGCGCGGTAGCTGGTTTCATCCTGCGCGGTGACGCCCTGCTGATACCATTGCTGGAGCCGATTGAATTCGGCGTCCTTACGGTCCACGCGGGCGCGGATCTGCACTTTGATGCGGGCCAACTGTTCGTAATCCTCGGCTGTGGCCGGTGGGGATGATGCCGCGGCAGGATGCCCTCCTGGTGTGGGTGTGGTGGCGCGCTTGCCGTTCCATCGCCGTGGCATTGCCAGGACGACGAAGCCGAAAATGACGATCGCCATCGTGAGGAAGGCGAGCATACGACGGCGACGCGGGGGTTCGGCCGGCGGATCAGGAGCCCACTCAGAGGCAGGTGTGGAATAGGGCGGTGGCGGTCGCGGAGACTGCGCGGTTGGACCCGGACGATGATGCTGGGAGGTCGCAGGAGGGTGCGGCGAGGCGGGCGAATTCTGCGCCGCGGATGGGGCGTAAGTGAAGGAACCTTCCAGAGCGGTCGAGAGCCGCTGATACGCCTCGTTGATGTTCTTCAATTTTTCCTCGGCGCGCAGGCGCAGGCGCGGGTTGTGACCGTATTTGTCGGGATGCCAGACTTGAGCCAAATCGCGATAGGCCTGCTTGACCTGTTCGAGGGAAGCCCCGCGCGGCACTTCCAGGATTTCGAAGTAGCGGGAAAGCTCGTCCACGGGAAAAGTTCAGTCGTCGAGATTGGGCAGGGGACGCTTTATCGGGGGAGGGACCGAACGACGCAGGGATTCGGGAACTGGTGCGGCGGGCGGGGTGATTGACGTGGATCTGCGTGAGACGCGGGATGGTGCTGGGTAATCATAATCCCGGCCCACCGGCGCGTAAATGGTGGTGTCCCGATCGTGTCCTCCGCGGCCCGGGGCGCATGAGCAAAGAGAGACTCCCGCGCAGAGAAGGGTGAAGAGGAGCAAATTCAGACTCACGAGATCCGAGTAAACGAGGGAAGAGCCAGAAAAAAATCAAGATGCGAGGCGGTCTATGTCGCGCCGGAATCATAGTGCCGGAGAAAGTAACGCAGATAGCCAAATAGCTCACGCGGGCATGAGTAGATGTCGCGCGATTCAAAGAAGCGCGCGTGCGCCGTATAAACAGCCGGGATACCGAATCGCTCCAGTGCCAGTCGGGTGCGGGGAAGGTGAAAGTATTGGGAGATCACGAAGACGCTGTGAAAGCCTTGCTGCCGGCTGATCTCCACGGTGTTTCTGGCGCTCATAAAGGTGGTGGCGCCGCGATTGTCCATGATGACGCGGTCCGCCGGGATGCCGTGGGATACGAGATAATCTCTCATCACCGCGGCTTCATCGAACCCTTCCTTGCCGATGCCGCCGCTGGCAATCACGGCGGGGAAATAACCCCCGCGGTAAAGTTCGACCGTCCGTTCGAGGCGGGCCTGGAGCCGGGGCGAAGGTGTGCCGTCGGACGCGATCGTATTTCCCAGCACCAAACCAACATCGGCCACCCCCAGGCGATCATGGAGACCATCGGCGACGAGGATACAGGTCCCGACAAGCAGCGCTAGGAGCAAGCTGCCGGCAGCGACGATGATATATCGCGCGAATCGATGGCGCGGCCTCATGGGGGACACCTTTCGTGATCGACTAAAGTCACCTTTAGGCGGCGATGGACTGCGTCTTGCGGCCCAGGGCGAGGCTGTAACTGACAACGGTTCCGAGAGCGATCATGAGCAGGGTGATCGGCTGCAGCGTGTGAATATGGGTGAGAAAATAGGGCAGGCCGGGATCGGCAGTGAATGGGGCGAAGCGCCACTCGGTAAATAACGCGAGGGCCAACCCCGCGACTCCGCAGATGACGGCGAGCGGCGCCGACCGGCGCCGTGCGCACAGTCCCGCCGCAAAGCCGAGAAGTCCCGGCGGGAGCACCAGCGCGTAGAAACCCTGCCCGGCGATCCAGAAAAAGGCGAAGTAACCGAGGCATCCGCCGACGGCGGCTCCGAGCAGACCCAGGGAGATGGCTTTCGGTTCGGTGGATTCAGGCATTTGTGAGATTGGGGTCAGCTTTCGGACTTCAGTGGCGGGCACACGGCGGTAGAAGCGAGCGGAATGTTTGATGTGGTGGCCTAAAGCTTCGTCCCGCTGACCTTCGTCCAGGGCGTGAAGGCTCCCATGGCGTGGACCTTTACTTTGCGTTTCCAGATCTTGTTTCCGCCAAAGGCGAAGAGCGTGTCCATCTCGGGCCCGCCGAGGCACACGCCGGTGACCGCGCTCCGATCCGGCAGAGGCAGGATGACTTGCGTGGGGCCGTCGTCGGCGCACACCTGGATGCCCGAGCGAGTGGCCACGAACATCTGGCCTTCCCTGGCATAACAAACGGATTCCGCGCCCGCGTCGTCGTCCCAATCCGGAACGTGGAGCCAAAAGAACCGCTCCTTGTTCACCAGCGAGCCGTCGGCGTTGATCTGATAGCTGTAGGCCCATTTGGAGTGGCCATCGGCCACCGAGAGCAGCCATTGGTCGGGCCGGCAGGCAAGGCCGGTGGCATGTTTCAGGCCGGCATCGACGCGCGTCTTCCTGCCATCCTTGACGAACCAGACCGAGCCCGACTCACCATCCTTTTCGCCATTGCTCGTGACGTACAGGCCACCTCCGGGCGCTGCGAGCACGTGGTGTCCGGGCAGGCCTTCGGCCACGACGCTGCCTTTGCCCGTGGCGTCGTAGCTCATCACCTTTCCCGACTGGTTCGACACCGTGTAGAGCTGGCCTTCCGCTCCCACGGAAAGGCTGTTCGCCCGTCCGCCGTCGGCGAGGAACATGGACACTTTGCCATCGAGTCCCAGGCGATAGATTTTGTTGTCGCCCGTATCGGCGAAGAACACCTCGCCGGTGGCGTTGCAGGAAGGACCGCGGGCGTCCTTGTAACCATCGGCGGCCAACTGCCACGATTCCCCGGGAAGCAGAATGTCGCGGGCCCGGGGCGCGCTCGTTCCCGCCGGCACACGCTCCGGCCAGCCCTTCCACAAATAGGCCATGGCTTCCTGATAGTTTTCCATATAACCGGCGACGTGGCCGCCGTTAATGATGCGAAAGATATAGTCGTAGCCCGAGAACTTCATCGCCTTGTCCATCTCCTGATCGAGCAGGAACCAGTCGCCGGCGCAGTTCTCCATGTCCCGCATGCCGGTGGTGAGGAAGGTGCGGATCGGCTTGGCCTCGAACTTGCGAACGAGCGTGGGAAATTCATGGCCGCCGCGAAACGCGACGAAGCTGCCGCTCGCCGCATACACGCGGCTGAAGGCATCGGGCCGCTGCCACGCCGCCGTGAAAGCCGCGATGCCCCCGCTGCTTCCGCCGGAGATGCAGCGATCGTTGCCATCGGTCGAGAGTTTCAGATCAAACTCCTTGGCCATCGACGGCAGGAGTTCCTCGATCAGGAAGCGGACGTTGTTGTCACTCACGCCGTCGTACTCGAAGCACCGATTGCGGCGCCCCACGGTGTCTTTCATCGGGGCGGCCAGTTCCCCCGGTCGCACGAAGACGCCGATGGTGACCGGCATCTCCTTGGTGGCGATCATCGTTTCCATCATGGTCTTTTCCTTGGCGTTGAACCCGTCGGTCTTGACATAGACGCAGGCGGGCTTGGTTCCATCGTACTGCGCGGGAATGAAAACGGTGACCGCATGCGTGGTGCCGGGGAAGATGGCACTCCCGGTGAATACCGTTTGCTTCGTCACGCCGGGCAGGATGGCTTCGGGTTTGATCTCCGGCGCCCGGTAGGCGGGCTTTTCGGCGTCGGGTGCCGCAATCGCCGCCACTGCGGCACTGGCTGCGACGGGCTTGATCGGCGATTGCGGGCTCCGGTCCTCCGCCCGGGCATGCCCAGTGACACCAGCAGCAAGGAGCAAACCGATGAGGCTCATCGCCTCGTAGAAAGCACGTCGATAGCGGAGCATATTTTGAGTCATGGTCATGAGGGGTTGGAGGAGACGGAGCGTCTTGAGGCGTGAAAGAAGCCGGAGGGAGAAAGATGTGCCAGCGAATCACGCGATATGCACGACTTCAAAACGATCAGACCGTTTGTCCGTAGGCGCCGTTCCGCGAATAAATTCGCGGCTACGTACCAGAACGCGCGTCTACGTAGCGGCGAATTTATTCGCCGAACCAAGCGTGGCCCCGGAGGCGACTCGCCCGTACAGATGCACCTCACCACCGTGCTTCAGTGGAGACCGGCAAGGCCGCCTACGACCGCTCCTCAAACCGATGCTTCTCCCGGTTCTTATAAGCTTTCCGAGGATCGAGCACGCGCCCACCCATCGCCAGGTAGACGCCGGGCGGCAAACTCAAGACCGCGCCAACCGCGACGCCGATATTGAATACGGCGTCGGAATCCCGGAAGCGTGCCGGCTTCATGGCGCCGGTGACGACAACGATCTTGCCCGACACCCCCAGAAGCGCGCGCGCTGTATCGACCATGGAATCGGTGCCGTGCGTGATGATGACGCGCTCGCAGCCGCAGGCCACGACACGGTCGCGCACGAGCTGCCGATCGGCGTCGGTCATCTCCAGGCTGTCCTTGGCCATGACGGACTCGATTTCAAAATCGAATGTCGCGCTGGTGTCCTTCATGATCTCCGCGACCTCCGGTGAGCCGATGGCGTATTCACCCTCGGCGTCGAGAAATACTTTGTCGATGGTCCCGCCGGTGGTGATGAAATGGATCTTCATGGTGCGCGGACGGAGATTGGAGAGGATCGGGGCGGCGGTGTCAGCCACGAACGGCCTCCATGAATCGATCGATGTCTTCATGGCGCGTCCGCGGGTTCATGAAAACGGCCTTTTCGCCGGGGATCGCGCCGCAACGGCCGCGCGTGTCATAGTCGGTGTGCGCGATGAATTCCACCCAGTTCGTGTAGAGGCCCACCTTGCCGCGGCGCAGGAAAATCTCGCGATGGTGGCGGTTGTTGCGTTCGACGCGGGCGCGGTACTCGGCGCTGTCCTGCACCCGGCACTCATAGTCGAACTCCGCATCGGGATCGCTGACCACCTCGGGATCGTACATGCGAAAGCCGACACTCGGCCCCTGATTCTGCGCGGCCATCAGTTTCAGCCCGGGCACGCCGCTGAGGCGGAAGCGGAAGTAATTGGCGTTTTGCAGCGTATTGGCGACGAGCCGTTGGAAGCCCTCCACGCCGAGATAGTGGAGCGCGGTGTAGGCCCCGAACAGCCCTGCGGCCCCGCGCGAACACTCGATCGTCGCGTGCAGGTGCGTCTGCCCCTCGACGTTTTTCTCGAAGTAGCTGAAGTATTCCGGATCGTGCTCGAGCGCCTTCAAGTCGTCACGATTCTTGATCATCACGAGGCTGGAGGTGTAGGGCACGTAGCCCCATTTCTGAAAATCGATGGTGAACGAGTCGGCCAGTTGCAGTTCGCGGAAACGCTCCACGTTGCGCCGCAGTCCGGGCAGCGTTGCCGGATTGATGCGCAGCGGATTTTTCTGAAAGTCGTAGTCCAGGAAGAAGAGGAGCGGCCAGCCGATCGCGGAGTCGACGTGGATGTGCGGCTTGACCGCCACCTCGAATTGCGCGCAGAGCCGGTCGCGAATCTCGACCACCGGCTTGACGCGATCCACGCCGAAGGTGTCGGTCGTGCCCATGGTGAGCATGATCGTGGGCACCACGCATTCGAGCTGGAAGCAGGCCGTGAGCTGACGCTCCAGTTCCTCGAGGTCCATGTCATTGGTTTCCGTCGCGCGAATGCGGATGGTCTTGCGCCGGATATTCACCCCGAGCAGCGAGAGATTGGTCATGTTCGAATAATGACCGACGCCCGAGTTGACGATGCGGTAATCGTGCCCGGTCTCGAGCCCGAACTCGCGGGATTGCGGGAGCGATTTGCGGATGCCGAGAAGATAGCCGTAGAGATTGCAGAAGGTGCCGCCCATCGTGAAAATGCCGGTTGCGCGGGCGGGATCGTATCCGGCGAGCGTGGCCATCTGGCGGATGACGAGGGATTCCAACTCACCGGCCATCTCGGAATACTCCGGGTGCACGAGGTTTGCATTGGCGAGCACGCCAGCCATGCTGCCGAAAAGCGCCGGATCGGAAGGGGACGTGATGACGTTCTCGACGCTTGCGGGATCCTCCCAATTCTTGGAAAGGGCGGCCGCGAAGACGAGGACAGGATCGACACCATCGCGCGGATCACGGCCAGCGGGGGGCAGGTGGTCCTGCTCGCGCAAGAGGCGCAGCAGCGTCTCGCCATTGGGAAATTGCCGCACGCGCTCGCGCGAGGGCGTCTTCTTTTTGCGAAACTCCACGACCTCCGAGAACACCGGGTCGCCAAAAACCGGCCAGCAGGCCGGATCGCGCGAGAAGAAGAGCGCTCGGATGCGGTCGATCCCGTCGAGGAACGACGGCGCGACCTGGTGCGTGGGTGGAAGGCTCGGGGAATCCATGGAGTGATCTTCCGTTTGAGAACGGCGCGGCGCGAGCCGAATTGCCGATGGCTTGAGCAACAACTGGACCCAGCTCGACGATTGCGTCAGAATCCGCTGACGGCGAGCGCTTCTGGAATCCAGCGATCGGAGATCGGGCGCAGTTGTCCGTAGAAGGTTTTCGAGAGAGACGGCTCCACGACAACCGCTCCGAAACAGATCATCGAGTAGTCCCCAGGGATGGGCCCGTCGGACTCGATATCAACCATGATGTAACTCATTTCACACGCGTTCGGTGGTTCGGGTCGGTCGATCAAAAGACCTTGATGGCAGTGACACCAAAGTGGGAGCACAGAGCCGAGGCTGTGGCGAAGTCGAGTTCAGTATTGATCGTGGCAAACATGTTGAATTCCATGAGTGCCCCGATCAATTGAAATGGCTTCAAGTGAAGTGCCTCGGCCAAATCGTGAAGCGCAATGGGATCTGGGATTGCCACGCTGGCATGCGAACCCAGTGGAACCTTGGGGATCGGCGTCGCCAGCCCGAAAAAATCAGGGAAGGGAATCTTGGTGATCCCAGCGTCCGTGGCCTGTCGTTGCTGGAGACGAAGCAAGTCGATGAGATCCTTGCACCCGTCCGGGAGCAGATAGCGCGGCTTTTCAGATGCTGACTCACGGGCATTGTCTTCCATGCGAGGATCGAACCCTAGCTTTGCCGACGGGATTCGCAAATGGCCCAGGCCATGTTGCTGATCCCAGCTATTGCAAAATTGCCCACCGGACGATCTTCATCGACCCATCAAACCAGCCGTTGTCGCGGCTGGGGGCCGCCACGGAAATGACGCGCCCGACCCCGGGATCGGCCTCGATCCATGTATTGGCCCCGAGGTAGGCCATAATGTGAACGCCGCTAGTGTAGTGCGGCGCAATTAGCGTAACGTTTTGCGGTTCGCGAGCTTTTTGCGGGCGCGTGTGACCTTGGACAAGATGTCTTTGGCGGTGGCTGTCCAGATGAATGGCTTGGGCTCCTTGTTATGTTGACCAAGGT
>JBBRPL010000126.1:0-22966 GCA_038228205.1 Chthoniobacterales bacterium | reverse complement strand
CTCTTCATTTTGCTTCTTCGTGTCGGGTTTTCGCTTCATCAACCACTCCATCTATACCTTCCCTCTCTTCGTACAATCTCAAAATTATAGAATATTCACTGGATCAAAACTCCCTTGGACCGGGTTTGAATCACGCCCTCCAGGAAACGCGACCCCTGATCGCGGGCGAAGCCATGACCGTGCAGGGCGTGGTCAACAAGACCGCCATCCTGTTGGTCCTCGTCAGCGTCGCGGCTTGGTACACGTGGAACGTGGCCTCGAAGGGCAACGCGGGCGCGGCAAACGCGCTGATGATCGCCGGCGGCATTGGCGGTTTCATTCTCGCCATCGTCACCACCTTCAAGAAGGCGTAGTCCCCGGTTACCGCGCCGCTGTATGCGATCGTGGAAGGGCTCTTCATCGGCGGCATCTCCTGCGTCTTCGAACAGCGATTTCCCGGGGTCGTGCCGCAGGCGGTGATGTTTACCTTTGGCACCCTCGCCGCGCTGCTCGCCGCCTACACGACGGGAATCATCCGGGCGAGCGACGGCTTACGCCGCGGCATCATCGCCGCGACGGGCGGGATCGCACTTGTCTATCTGGTGTCGATGGTGCTCGGCTTTTTCCACGTTCAGGTTCCCGGCATCTTCGGAAGCGGCCCCATCGGCATTGGGTTCAGCGTGGTCGTGGTGATCATCGCCGCGATGAACCTCGTGCTCGATTTCGATTTCATCGAAAGCGGCGCCCGGCAAGGCGCGCCGAAATATATGGAGTGGTACGCCGGTTTCGGACTGCTCGTCACGCTCGTCTGGCTCTACCTGGAGATCCTGCGCCTGCTCTCGAAGCTGAATAGCAACCGCCGCGAATAAGGGGCGGGTCTCTGCTCTGTCGCTCGCGAGCAGGCAGCGGCGGTTACTTCGGCAGAATGTCCGCGGGCAGGCCCGGATGTTTCGCCTTTAGTTCCTTGAAAAAGGCGTTCGTGTCGGTGCCTTCTTCGGAAGGCTCCCACGTGACGAAGATCCATTTTCCACTCTGGCGCTGAAAGAGTCCCGATTGCGGCTCGAACTGCTGCTTCCCGTCCTTGGATTGCGGCTCAATTCGGATCCACGCCCAGTCGCCGTGAATCTTGACGTATGGCACGGTGAAGATCACCGCCGCCTTGTCTGAATCCTGCTTGGAGTAGGCCGCATGGACACCGTCGAGAAGCGCCTTCCGCTCCGCGCCGCCTTTTTCCGGCGTGTGCACTTTCTCCTCCGCCCCGGCGGCAAACGCGGGCCAGGCGCAGGCGAGAAGACAGACGAGGAAGCGCGAGATCGGAGAGAGCGTTTTCATGGTGAGAATGAGGGTAAAGCCGCGACGTCCAGGAAAGCGACATTTCTGATATTCTGACTAGACAGCCCAGAACTGGTTCCGATGGTGTGAAGGCATGAACTTCAGCTGGCAAATGCAGGGGAAAGTTCGAACCCCTCCCCTGTCGGACTGAGAGGTTTACTGAATTCACGCGGTTCTTGGAAAATGATCCCGTCGTCACCCCGCGATCCGACTTCCTCCTTTGCCATTCGGGGATGTCGTGGCAGAATAAGTGCCATGATCCTGGACAAAGTTCCCGATGTGCAACGGCTTTCGCATGAGGAGAAATGGAAGCTGATCGGCGAACTGTGGCAAGAACTGCTCCCGCCGCCGGATCATGAGCCTCGACCCGAAATTTTGGCTATGTTGGAAAGGCGGATGGAAGAATTCCGCCGCGATCCAGCAACCGGATCGCCTTGGGCCGAAGCAAAGGCGCGGTTACGTGCAGCGCGGGGTCTGTGATGGAGTTGATCCTCCTCGCGCGAGCGGAAGCGGAGGTATTGGAGACCCAGGCGCGATTGGAGGATGCGGTTGCAGGTCTCGGTGAGAGGTTTAACGAACGCGTGGAGGAAGCACTCGATCAACTCGTTGATTTTCCTCAGGTCGGTGCAGTCTACGCTGCTCCCTATCGACGAGTGCTTGTCCGTGATTTTCCGTTCGGCGTTTTTTATTGTGTCGAACCGCGCCGCATAGTGGTTCAAGCGGTTCTGGATCTGCGGCAAAATCCAGAGGCGATTGAGAGAAAATTGCGCGGAGACTAGGTCTGTCCTATAAACGCCCACACTTTCCCATGACCACCCGCCGTATCCCTGAACAACTCCGCAGCTTCCGTTGGTTTGGCCCGAATGATTTGCGGACATTTGGGCAGCGGTCGCGGCTCCGGCAGATGGGGCTCGGACCGGAGGACTGGGTCGGGAAGCCCGTCATCGCGATCCTCAATACCTGGAGCGAGATCAATCCGTGCCATCTGCATTTCAAGATCCTCGCGGAGAATGTGAAGAAGGGCGTGCTCCAGGCCGGAGGAATGCCGATTGAAATTCCGGTGCTGTCGCTGGCCGAGAATTTCATGAAGCCCACGACGATGCTCTATCGGAACCTGCTCGCGATGGAGACGGAGGAAGTGCTGCGCAGCCATCCGATCGATGGCGCGGTGCTGCTCGGCGCGTGCGACAAGACGACGCCCGCGCTCATCATGGGCGCGCTCTCCGCCGCGCTGCCCTTCATCTTCGTGCCGGGTGGACCCATGCTGCGCGGGCAATGGCGCGACCAGACGCTCGGCTCGGGCACGGATGCCTGGAAATACTGGGCGGAACTGCGCGCGGGGACGATTACCCAGGAAGACTGGTGTGAGATCGAGGATGGGATCGCGCGTTCGCACGGGCACTGCATGACGATGGGCACCGCGAGCACGATGACGGCGATCACTGAGACGCTCGGGCTGACGCTGCCGGGAGCTTCGAGCATCCCGGCGAGTGACGCGCGGCACTGGCGCATGGCCGCCGAGAGCGGACGCCAAATCGTCGAGAACGCGTGGACGGACCTGAATCCATCCCGCTTTCTGGGGAAGAGCGCGTTTCACAATGCGATCGTGGCCGATATGGCCGTAGGCGGTTCGACGAATGCCATCGTCCATCTCATCGCGATGGCGGGCCGCGCGGGGATCAAGCTGCCGCTGGAGGATTTCGACGAGATATCGCGCAAGACGCCGCGCCTGGCCGATCTGCGTCCGGCGGGCCGGTTCTTGATGGAGGATTTCTATTTCGCCGGCGGCCTGCCCGCCACCCTCGCCCAATTACTAGACTTGCTCGATGTCGACACGCCCACGGTCAATGGGCAGACGCTGCGGGAGAACGTGGCGGATGCGAAAATCTGGAACAAGGAGGTCATTCGCTCCCGAGACAATCCCATCTCACCAGAAGGCGGGACGGCGGTCTTGCGGGGAAACCTTTGCCCGCATGGCGCGGTCATCAAACACAGCGCGATGGAGCCGCGTTTCCTCCAGCATCGGGGCCCGGCGGTGGTCTTCGAGAACTATCCCGATCTCGCAAAGCGGCTCGACGATCCCGCGCTGCCGATTACTGCCGATAGCATCATGGTCCTGCGCAGCGCCGGTCCTATCGGCGCGCCTGGCATGCCCGAGTGGGGCATGCTGCCCCTCCCGAAGAAGCTCCTGGAAGCGGGCGTGCGTGATCTTCTGCGTCTCTCCGATGCGCGCATGAGCGGCACGAGCTACGGCGCGTGCATTCTGCATGTCGCCCCAGAATCCGCCGTGGGCGGCCCGCTCGGGCTGGTGCGTGATGGCGATCTCATTTGCCTCGATGTGCCCGCGCGGACGCTCACGCTGGAGGTCTCGGACGATGAACTCGAGCGCCGCCGCGCCGATTGGAAGCCCGCGCCCCGCCACTATCAACGCGGCTATGGCGCCCTCTTCCTCAATGAAGTGACCCAGGCGGACGAAGGATGCGACTTCCGTTTCCTGCACGCTGGTCCCCCGACTCCGGAGCCGGCAATCCACTGATCGAGAGCCGCTAGTCGATCGAGAGCGGCTCCTCGATAACCAGCTCCGCCAGCGCCTCGAAATCGACGGGTTTGGCAAAGTGATAATTGAAGCCCGCAGCACGGGAACGGGCGCGGTCGCCCTCCTGCGCATAGCCGGAAATGGCGATGATCGGGGTGTGGGTGAAGCCCTCGGCCCGCAGGCGTCGCGCCAGTTCATAGCCGTCCAGACCGGGCAGGCCGAGATCGAGCAGCAGGACATCGGGTTTGAACTCATGGGCGAGGCGCAGGGCGGCCAGGCCGTCGAAGGCGGTCGCGACTTCGTGGCCACGGCGGGCGAGGAGGCGCGAGAGGGAGTGGACTGTGTCCTGATTGTCGTCCACGAGCAGGATGCGCCGATGCGGGTGGTTGGCTTTCATGGCGGGTGGAGGTGAAAGTGACGGTGTGGTCTGTAGCGCGGCAATAGTGGGCAGGCGAACGGTGAAGGCCGCTCCTTTGCCGACCCCATTGCTGTGAGCGGAAATTGTGCCCCCGTGGAGCTCGACGAGCTGGCGGCAAAGGCTGAGGCCGATTCCGAGCCCGCCGGACGTGCGATCGAGCGAGTGATCGGCCTGGGTGAAAAGCTCGAAGATCTTCGCGAGCATCTCTGGGGCAATCCCGATCCCATTGTCGCTCACGGTGATCACGGCATCGCGTCCCTCGTGACGTTCCACAATCGTGATGCGGCCGCCGTCGGGTGTGTATCTCGCGGCATTGGTCAGGAGATTGGCAATGATCTGTTCGAGCCGCGTCGCGTCGCCATCGACCTGCCATTTGCCCATGCCGCTGAGCACGAGATCGACCTGATGCCTTCGCTCCGCAATCAGCGGCCGCACCGCGTCCATGGCTCGGCGCACGATCTGGCCGATCTCGACCGGGCCCCGCCGCAACTCGATCTTTCCCTGCGTAATGCGCGAGACGTCCAGGAGATCGTCCACCAGCCTGGTGAGGTTCGCCGTTTGCCGCGCGATCACGGTGCGGGCCAGCTTCACCGCGGCGTCGTCGTGCGCGGCTTCCTGCTCCAGGCTGACCGCGTGCGCGATCGCTGCCAGCGGATTTCGCAATTCGTGACTGAGCATGGCGAGGAACTCGTCCTTGCGGCGATCCGTTTCGCGCAGTGCGTCTTCCGCCCCGTCGCGTTCCCGGCGGCGTGCGTGAATGGCCGCGGTCATCTCGTTAAACGTGGCCGAAAGCGTGCCAAATTCATCGGTCGATTTGACCGGAACGATCGTCTCGTATTCGCCGCCGGTGACCCGCGCAGCCGCCTGTGCGAGGCGGCGCACCGGACGGGTGAAGCTCAGCGCCAGCGCGTAGGCCGCGGCCAGGCCGACGACGGCTGCTGCCAGGCCAAAGACCAGCCCGAGTTGCTGGGCGCGCGCGATGGGCGCGTAGACTTCGCGCTCGTCCATTTTCACGACGAGCACCCAGCCCGCGTAGCCGACGGGCCGGCCGACCGCCAGCACGGGGACCCCGCGATAGTCACGATTTTTCGAAAAGACCGCGGCGCCCTCCGTGGCGGCCTTGAGCGCGGGGGCATTGGCGAGCGACACCGAAGTGGTATGCGGGGCGTTGCGCGGGGGAAACAGAAACTGGATTTGATCGCCTTGCCGGACACCGAGGATGGTCTCCCCCGTCTGGCCCAGGCCGGTAGCATCGTGGAGCGCGCCCGCGAGCTCGGACACATCGGCGACGAGGCGCAGGATGCCGTAGGTGCGCTGCGGCTCGATGCGCGAGGAGATCGGCGCCGTCAGGATCGCCTCAAATCGCCCATTCGCCCAACGGGGCTGGCCGACATGCGGGCCGGCCATCCCGGCTTGAAATTCCGGTTCCGCGCTCAGATCCCTGCCGATTTCGGTCGATTCCGTGGAGAGCACCACTCTTCCCCTGTTATCTACCATGCTGGCGGCGACAACGGGGCGCCCGTCGGAAATCCGATTCAAGGTCACTTGGGACCCGTCGCGGTTCCCCGAAGGGGGCTGATGGTTGACCAGCTCGTAAAAATACCCGCGCAATTCATCGCGATCGGTATTCAAGGCGACGCGCTGCCGCAGGAGGGAGACCTGCGCCTGAACCGTGTCCCGCCGGCTGGCAGCGACGGCGCTCAACTGGGCAGCGATTTGCGCATGCAGCACCTCCCGCCAGTACCATTCGCTGGCCGTGAGGAGCACCCCGAGCAGCATCGCCAGCGTGAGGCCAACGAGCAGGGTTAGTTTCGCCACGACGGAGACGCGGCGTTTGGGCGCCGCCGCAGCCGGCACCGGGACGAGGCGTCGCACGTCGCTCGTGGAATCCGAGGAAGCGCCTTTGCGATTCACGCTGGAACGGTCGAAGCCTGGATTTTTGTCTGCCGAATCGCTCATTGAGGAAAGGGGAATCGCGGGTTGCGAATCCGCAACGATAACCGGAACGGCCCCAGGCGGCAACCGCTGGATCAAAGCGTGGAGCAAAGTTCCCACTTGCCGACGGGCGCGCATCCCGGCAACAGAACGGCTGCCCCTTCTCCAAAATGAAAACCACCTTCACCCTAGCCGACCTTCGCACCTCCGTTATTTCCGTTCCGCCGCTCTGCCGCGATGCCTCCCTGAACTCGGTCGCCGCCGAGAATGCGAAGCTCATTCGCCACATCGAAGCCGGCGGCGTCTCGACGCTGCTCTACGGCGGCAATGCCAATTTCTACAACATCTCGCTCGCGGAGTATGAGAGCGTGGTCGATCAGCTCGCCGCCGCGGCCGCCGCGAATACGTGGATCGTGCCGAGCATCGGGCCTTACTTTGGCGTCGCCATGGATCAGGTCGCGATCCTCGCCAGGAAACAATTTCCCACGGCCATGCTGCTGCCGACCATGGCGGTGAGCTCTCCGGACGGCGTGCGCGCCGCGGTCCTCAAGATCGTCGAGAAATATGGGAAACCGATTGTGCTCTACATTAAGGACCAGGGCTATGTGACCCTCGACGTGGTGAAGTCTCTCGTCGCAGCCGGCGCGATTTCCTGGATCAAATACGCGGTCGTCCGCGACGACCCGGCGAATGACGACCTGCTGGCGGGGTTGATGCAGACCGTCGACCCCGCACTGGTTGTGAGCGGCATCGGCGAACAGCCGGCCATCGTTCACTGGCAGAAGTTCGGAGTGAAGGCCTACACCAGCGGGTGCGTGTGCGTGGCGCCGCGTCGTTCGCAGGAGATGCTGCTCGCGCTCCAGGCCGGAGACTTCGCCAAGGCGGAGACCATCCGGGAGCGTTTCACTTCCCTCGAAAACCTGCGCAACGCGCACGGACCGATTCCCGTCTTGCATCACGCCGTGGCGCTCGCCGGCATCGCCGAGACGGGTCCGGCCCTGCCGCTCATGAAAAACCTGGGCGACCAACTGCTCGATGAAATCCACCCCGCCGCCGAAGGGCTGCTGAAGTGGAGTCAGGGGTAATCCGGGCGATACTCCCAGCGGAGGCCCGGCCACCCTATTTTCGGTCCTGCGTCGTTATCGCCGGGGCGTAGATCTGCAGCTCGTGAATGGACCAGGGCGCGCGCGGGTCGGAGCCGGTTTGGGTGATGCGGACAAACTTTGCGGTCCTTGATTCGATCGCGATTTCAGTTCGCGGGCCGTCGCCCCGGCCCGTTGCGATGGGTTTGTCCCAGCTTCTCCCATCGATGGAGCACGCGATCTCGTAGGCGCGCGGGTAGTCTTCAGGCGATCCGGCGGTGTCGAGGGTGACGGCGGAGATCGTGGTCTCGGTTGGCAACTCGACTTGAATCCACATGCCGGGGACCTGCGGGGTTCCGGTGGTAAAGCGCGTTTCGACATTGCCATCGATGGCGAGGGCCGTGGTGGCGGAGTTGTGACTCGCGCTGGTTTTCCATTCGGAGCGGGAGAGTGTCTTCGGCAGCGACGCACGCAGGACGGGCATGGTCCAGGGTTGCGTGCGCTCGCGGGTGGCGGCCCGATAGCGAGTGACATCTTCGGCGGTCACGAACCCGGCCGCGTTGCCAAAGCTGTTGCGGACAAAGCTGAGTGCCGAGGCGATCCACTGGCTGTCAAACCCGGCCATGGAGATCATCTGCCCGCCGTAATTTTTGCCGTCGATGTCTCCCGTCAGGCCATGCAACATCACGTAGATTGGGCCTTCGGCGCGGCCCGTCACCAGCTTCGAGGCGGCGAGGGCTGGCGCCAGTTTCGCGCCCGGCGCGGCGCCGATCATGGGCGCGCCTTTTCCGTCGGGCCCGTGGCAGGAGACGCAAAGCGTGTTGTAGGTCGCTGCCCCGGCGGCCATGATCTTTTTTTGCGCGGGCGTGAACGACAATCCGGTTGTCTCCTGGACTTGCGGATGAAGCAACTGGCCGCCGATTTCCTTCACGCCGAGCGCCTTCGCACTCGCGATCGTCTTGTCAATCAAGCTTGCCGCGTCCGGCCACCCCAGCGATTTCGCGGTGAGCAACGCCTGCATGGCGACGGTGGGATCGCGATCCGCGGCCATTGCTGGAAGGTCGCCCTGGAGCGAAGTGTCGCCTTTCCTGGAGAGCGATTCACCCGCGCGAATCGCCGCGCCGCGCAGGTCAGCATGTTCGTTCGCCAGCATGGTTCGCACGACGGCGGGAGTGAGCGCGTCGAGACCTTCGAGTGTCCAAAATGCGTGGAAACGGGCGAAAATGTCCTGGTGGTTCCGCGCCATCTCGACGAGCGCCGGTGTCACCGATTTATCCTGGCGCAGGATGAGCAGTTTCTGCGCGGTGTCGCGCCACCAGCCGTTGGGATGAGCGAGTGCGGCGACCAGTTCCGCTGAGGCCTGGCCGAACATTTTCGGCTGCGGCCCGGGCGTGATGCCGTCGTGAACCAGCCGCCAGATGCGGCCGTATCCCACGATCTTATCGAGGCTGTATTGCTCGACCACCTTGCGCAAATAGCTGCCCCGTGGCACCGCGACGTTTTCCTGAATGACGCCGCGATACATATCCACGATGTAGAGTGTGCCGTCGGGCGCCGTGATCATGTTGACCGGGCGAAAGCACGGATCGCTGGAGCGGATGAATTCCGACTTCGTGGGCTGGTAGGGATTGCGGAGCGTGGTCACCCCTTCGTTTACCTCGATCTTCGCGCGCCGCACGAGCCGGCCGACCGGTTCGCCAAAAAACAAGTCGCCGCGCAACTCCGCGGGCAGGCGATCTCCGCGATAGATGTCCGCTCCGGCCGTCGCGGTGAAATGGTTGAGCGTCTTATCCGCTGACCGGTAGCGGCCCGCGCCCCCTTGCACATCGGCGAGGCCGGGCAGGGGCCATACTTCGTCGAACCCATCGGCCATCTCTCCCTTGATGCGAAAAGGGCCATACATCATCGGCACCTGAAAATTGACCGGGCCGCGTTCGCCGCGCGCGTTCATGGGCCACGGCTTGCCGAAGTCGTCTTGCGAAAGGCCCCACTGGCCCTCATTTCCGGCGGTCGACTCCTGGATAACGCCGTGCGGAGTCCAGCGCAGGCGCCAGGCATTCACCGTCGTGTAGATCCAATTGTCCGCGCACCACACGAGGCCGCTCGATTGGTGCTCGACGATTCCCCCGTGCGGTCCGCCGGCAAACCATAGCTCCTTCTTGTCGGCCACCCCGTCGCCGTCCGTGTCAGTATAGAGAAACAAATCGAGCGTTTGCGACTCGCCGACAACGAGCTGCCCCTTGCCCAGCGGTAGGATCATTCGTGGCAGCACGAGGTGATCGATGAAGACGGTGTGGCGATCGAAGTTGGCGTCGCCTTTCGTCGATGAATGAAGCGACACGCGGCCGATCGGCGCGAGTTGGTCGGTGCCGTCGGCGTCCCGCATGTAGGAACGCATTTCCGCGACAAACATCGCGCCGTCGCCGTCGAAAGCCGCGACGACCGGATCCTTGATGATGGGGTCACCGACGACCAGTTCGAGATGATAGCCGGGAGGGAGCTGGAACTTCTTCGCGCTGTCCTCCGGGGTCAGCGCTTGGATCGGCGGCATCGGTGGGAAGGCGTTTTCCGGTTCGGCGGCGGGGGTGCATGGCGCGACGGAAAGTAACCCTGCCGCGAGCGACATTGCGCGAAAGGAGGACTGCTTCATCCTATGAGGCTGGCAGAAGGACTGGTTAAAGGAGATTGCGCCAGCGAATCACACGAACCACTCGAATGAAAGGTGGCGGGATTCGTGTCATTCGCGTGATTCGCTGGCTTACATTTCGGACTTCCGAGGCGAAGGAGGCAGTCGCGCGACCTGTTCAGCCGAAGTAGGAACTGACGGGCACGGTGGGGTCATCCGCGACGTGAATCCAAATGTGCACATGCGGGGCGCCGCGGAAAAACCAGACAAATGACGGACCTTCAAGCCGCCAGTTGTCCCATTCGCCGTCATCCCCCAGGTCCTGGTGCTGGTAGAACGCCAGCCGGCATGCGTCCAGGCCGCCTTGCTTTTTCAGGCAGGCCAGCACCTGAGCCTGATACTCCGGCCGATACGGTGCGATGAGAGTCTGGAGCACTTTTTGCACGGCATCTTTTTGATCGTGCGACATGTCCACGAGGGGCAGGCCCGGGATCTGGCTGGGGTCGCGGAAACGGATTTCGGCCTCCCGCGTGTCGTCGCGCGGTAGTCCTGACCGGACGAGGGTGCGGTCCACGAGTTTCTGGTCGAGCGGCCGGATGGGCGCGCCGGGCGGGACGGGGAAGGGCACCGGTCCGGTGAACAGCGCTTTCTTCCGCTGGGTGCCGTCGAGGATTTGATAGACCTTGTTGGCGACGAGGGCCTGGTGCCAGAAGATGTTCCCGGGGTGCCCGACCTTTTCGTAAAAGCCGGTTGGCTGATGCCCGTGCGTGATGGCCCCGCCGAAGGCTGCATGGGCATCTGGATCGCTGCCCGCGCGCAACGTGAGGTGGAAGCCGGTGACGACGCACTGGAACTTCCCGCTCTCCGGAGTTCCAAAGATCGCGAGACTCTGAACCGCGCCCCACGGCTTGCCGGTGTCATCTTCGGCTTGCTGGACGAGCTTCTCCGGCCAGCCGGGCTCCAGGATCGCCTTGAGGATTTCCATGACGAGCGCGCGCTGGTCGTCGCTGTAAAATGGACTGGCCAGCAGGTGCGGAGTGATCTGCCAGGCATTCGAGACATGCGCGCGGAGCAGGACGCCATTCGGGTCCGGGATGGTCAGCGGCTTGCGTCCATACTTGATGTCCACGCGGTAGTCCCAGTCGAAGCACACCTCCTTTTTTTGTTCTTCGCTCAAAGTGTCGTAGAGCGCCTTGACGGCCTTGGCCGCGGCCGTGGGAGGAGCGGGCGTTGCGGCGAGGCACGTCGGCACGGCCAGGGCGAATGCACCGCCGAGTGCGGCGGTGGTGGACACCTTGATGAAATCGCGGCGCGAGGTGAGCGGGTGGGGGTGCAGGTTCATGGGTTCTCCGGGTTCAGGATTTGAAGAGCGAGCGGTTGTTTCGTAGCCAGTGACGGTTATGGGGACGCGCTGCCGCGCAATGATTTCCAGGCGGCGTTCGCGAGCAGGCGTGCGGCGGCTTTCACGTCCAGCGCAGTGGCGCCGGCCAGCCATAGGCGGGCGAAAGCCATGCCCGGTCCGAGCGCCTGAAGGAGGAAAATTTCCGGAGGCAGATCGGCCACCAGTCGCCGGCGAATGAAGGGTGCGAACCATGCGTGCACCGCTTTGGCAAACCCCGCATGGAGCGTGGCGATGCGCTCGGGAAATTCTCCCGCGATGTCCGCCGTGCCGAGGCGCGTCAGCAGGAGCGACCAGTCGCGGTGCGCCTGGCCCCAGCGGAGGTGCCCGGCCACCAGCGCGCGCACGCCTGCCTCCGGCGCGGTCTCCCGATGCAGGGCCGCGAGCATGTCGGTTTCGTAACGGCGCCGGCCTTCTTCGTAGAGTTCCAGGGCGATGGCCTGCTTGCTGCCAAAGTGATGGTAGATGCTCCCATTGCTCGCCCCCGAGGCCACGCGGATGTGCTCCATGGTCACGGCCTCAAACCCATCCTGCAGGAAGCACCGCAGCGCGGCGTCCAGGACATCGCGTTTGCGCTGTTCCGTAGGAAGGCGGGTGGGGGATCGCGTCTTGATGAGTGGAATAGGATTCTAGAATAACATTCCAGTCAAGCTGGCAATCCCTGTTTGATGCATCCGCCCACCAACAGCATCCCAACCGTCCCGCGCAAACCGAGAAATGGCAAATGGTGGGCAATTCATTGTCTCCCGTCTGCGCTCTTGCGCGTATCCGTGAAGCCTCTACCGTTTCCTCCTTTCATCCCATCAATCGAGAAAACCTATGCCCGCCGTAGACCCATCCGCAGCAGCCCCGCAATCCAAGTGCCCATTCCATAACGCCCCCAGCAGCGGCACGACCAACCACGACTGGTGGCCGAACCGATTGAAGCTCGAACTCCTGCACCAGCATTCCTCGAAGTCCGATCCCATGGGCGGGGAATTCAACTACGCGGAAGAGTTCAAGAGCCTCGATTACGCGGCTTTGAAAAAGGATCTCGCGGCGTTGATGACCGACTCGCAGGACTGGTGGCCGGCGGATTTCGGCCACTACGGACCTTTGTTCATCCGCATGGCGTGGCATAGCTCCGGCACCTACCGGACCGGCGATGGCCGCGGCGGCGGCGGTCGGGGCCAGCAGCGCTTCGCCCCGCTCAATAGCTGGCCGGACAACGTGAGCCTGGACAAGGCGCGTCGTCTGCTCTGGCCGATCAAACAGAAATACGGCCGAAAGATTTCCTGGGCCGACTTGATGATCCTCACGGGGAATGTCGCCCTGGAGACAATGGGCTTCAAAACGTTCGGCTTCGCCGGCGGACGTGAGGATACCTGGGAGCCGGATCAGGACGTGTATTGGGGCCGGGAGACCATCTGGCTCGGCGGCGACAAGCGCTACGCCCACGGCTCCCACGGCGTCCCCAAGGAGCACTCGGTGCTCGTGTCCGACGACTCGGCGGATGGCAAAATCCACGGGCGCAATCTGGAGAACCCGCTCGCCGCAGTGCAGATGGGCCTCATCTACGTCAATCCCGAAGGTCCGGACGGCAATCCCGATCCAAAGGCCGCGGCGCATGACATTCGCGAAACCTTCGGCCGCATGGCCATGAACGACGAGGAGACCGTGGCGCTCATCGCCGGTGGCCACAGTTTCGGCAAGACTCACGGCGCCGCTCCGTCTTCAAACGTGGGCGATGACCCGGAAGCCGCCGGCCTCGAGCAGCAAGGTTTCGGCTGGAAGAACAGCTTCGGCACCGGTAAAGGCGGCGATGCGATCACCAGCGGTCTGGAAGTCACCTGGACCACCACGCCCACGCAGTGGAGCAACAATTTCTTCGAGAACCTCTTCGGCTACGAATGGGAACTCACGAAGAGCCCGGCCGGGGCGCAGCAGTGGACACCGAAGAACGGCGCTGGGAATGGCACCGTGCCGCACGCGCACGACGCGTCGAAGCGGATCGCGCCTTCGATGCTGACCACCGATCTCGCCCTGCGGGTCGATCCTGCTTACGAAAAGATCTCGCGGCGTTTCCTGGCGAATCCCGACCAGTTCGCCGACGCGTTTGCCCGCGCCTGGTACAAGCTGACGCACCGCGACATGGGCCCGCGCGAGCGCTACCTCGGGCCGGAGGTTCCCGCGGAAGTCCTCATCTGGCAGGACCCCATCCCCGCCATCGATCACCCGCTCATCGATGCGCAGGATATCGCCGCCCTCAAGGGCCGGATCCTGGCGTCCGGCCTTACGGTCTCCGAACTGGTCACCACCTCTTGGGCGTCGGCGTCCACGTTCCGTGGCTCCGACATGCGCGGCGGCGCGAACGGCGCCCGCATTCGGCTGGCCCCTCAGAAAGACTGGGAAGTCAACCAACCGGCCCAATTGGCCAAAGTGCTCAAGACCCTGGACGGCATTCAGGGCGCGTTCAACAGCGCCCAGTCCGGCGGGAAGAAGGTCTCACTCGCCGACCTCATCGTGCTGGGCGGTTGCGCCGGCGTCGAGCAAGCGGCGAAGAATGCCGGTCACGAGGTCACCGTCCCCTTCACCCCTGGACGCATGGACGCCTCGGCGGAGCAAACCGACGTGGAGTCCTTCGGGTTCCTCGAACCGCTCGCGGATGGCTTCCGGAACTACCTCCGGGCCAAGTACTCCGTATCGGCCGAGGAGTTGCTGGTGGACAAGGCGCAATTGCTGACGCTCACCGCCCCGGAAATGACGGTGCTCGTCGGCGGCCTGCGCGTCTTGAAGACCAACGTCGGCGGTGCTCAACCCGGCGTCTTCACCCAGCGTCCGGAAACGTTGACCAATGACTTCTTCGTGAACCTGCTCGACATGGCCACCGCCTGGCAGCCGCTCTCCGCTGACGCCGATCTCTTTGAAGGCCGCGACCGCAAGACGGGCGCGCTCAAGTGGACCGGCACCCGGGTCGATCTGCTGTTCGGCTCGAACTCCATTCTCCGCGCCTTGGCGGAACTTTACGGTAGTTCGGATTCGCAGGCCAAGTTCGTCCAGGACTTCGTGGCAGCGTGGGACAAGGTGATGAACCTGGATCGCTTCGACCTCGCGTAATTCCCGAGATTTACCCCTAAAGCGCGCCCCTGGACCCAATCAGGTCCGGGGCGGCCTCGGGCCTGCAAAGGCAGAGGGTTCTCGGGCTACGGTGACGACCTCATGAGGCACCCTCTGGCACCTGTTGCGGCTACGAGGCCGTTTACCCTGTTTTTTGGAGCCGCTCGGCGAGCCACATCTTGATCAGGCTCTGGCGAGGGACGCCCACGCGGTCGGAGGCGAGGTCAAGACCCTCGACCATCCACTTGGGAAAGTCGATATTGACCTTCGTGGGGGTAAGGTCGAGGCGCTCCTCACCGGGCCCAAAGTACCGCGCTCTGGAGACGTCGAGATGATTGCTGATGTCTTCGCCCCGATCAAATTTCGCGTCGAATTCCGCCGTGGTGATCGGCTTGCGCGGGGCTCGCTTAGGGCTTCTTTGTTTGCTGCTCATAGATGGCTTTCTCGTTGGCCGAGGACGGACGCGCGCTGATGACGCGGACGCTGGCGCCCCGGTAGGTGATGATTACGGTGTGGTGCACACCATTGATTTTGCCCAGCGCCGCGGAGCGGGCTTCGCCTCGGGCGAGTTGAGCGGGAATCTCGGCGCGCGGACTCTGCCAAAGCATTTGCGCTTCAACAAAATTAAGGCCGTGCTTGGACTTGTTGCTGGCGCTTTTGGCGGGGTCGAACTCGAATCTCATCCGCGCAAATCATCGCCGATTCGCGGGCGATCGTCAAAGTGCAAACAGTATTGTTTCGGTATCGTTTTAGATCTTATCTATTGACGGCTTTCTTATGTCCGCATCCATGCATTTTGAGGCAGTTACCGATCTGCAGCCTCGCGGCCAGGTCTGGCCCCTCCGCTCATCATAAAAAGCTTGGGCGGAGACCCGATTCGGCCAAGGCTGTGCACCTTCACACGTGCTTTCGCCGACCGCATTGACTCAGGAACAAATCGACGCCCTTCAAGAGTATCTCGACTCGCTTGACAAGGGGGCGCGCGAACGCGGTCTGCGTTATTTCAAAAGGGCCCAAGTGAAGAACGTCGAGCCGTACAAGCGCGGGGTTGGGTTTCGGGCGGAGGTCCTCGGCACGAAACCGTATCGCGTAAAACTGCGCTTTACCGCCGGCGACTGGACTGGCGAATGCTCGTGTCCGGTGGCGTTTGATTGCAAGCACTGTTGCGCCGCCGCTCTGGAGGTGGTCGCGGAGCTTGGCGATCCCTCCCAAGCGGAGGATGATCCGCAACCGGTCACGGCCCCAGCGGCCCCGATCGCCCCTATGGCTCCGCGCGCCAAAGTCGAACGGCCCGCGGATGCCAGGGTTGCGGTGTTGTTTGCCGATCGGCTTGGTCGAAAACTGAGTTCCGAGGAAAAGCGCGCGGTGGACGCCGTGGACGAGCTTTTCAAGTGGCACCGCGACGCGACTTATGTCGCTGAGATGGTGCTCGAGCCGATCACTCGCTTGCGTCCCGCGTGGGGCTACAATTCGGTGCAAGTGTGGCCGACGGCCCCGCGCACTCCGTGGGAAGCATGGCTCTACGTCGCGGCCTACCTGAAACGGAATAAACACTCCTGCCCACCCGCGCTGATCGAGGCGACGGACTGGGCCGAGGTGGAGACGCTCACGGCAGAGTGGGAGCGCAGCCAGGAAGTCGAGGTGTGGCGCACCTTTTTGCAAACGGTTGCCGACCGGACCGATGCCGGCCCGGCGGAACCAGCGCAACTCCGGGTGCGGCTCACGGAAAAAGGCGCGCAGCTCGAGTGGCGGAAGTCTGGGGCGGTGGACTTCTCTACGCTCAAGGTCACTGCGTTTGGGCAATTGACCAGTGCGGCCCATCGGGGGCAGCTTGCGCTCGACGAGCCATCGCTCGCCATTTGGCGGGTCTTTTACACGGGTTTTGACAGCCGGCCATTCCGCGCCTACCCGGAGCCGGACACCGCGCGGCTGTTGAACCAACTGCTGCGGCTTCCCGGTTTCGAGGAGCGGGTCGTCGGGCCGCAGGGAAAGACGTTGGCGCGCGCCGCGGAGCCGTTGCAATGGCGGATCGAAACCGGCGGCGGAGAGAAGATCGACTACCGGTTCGCGCTCGTCTTGCCCGATGGGAGCAAGCCGCCTCCGGCGTTGACGGTGATCGATGGAAGGACATCGCTCTATGTCACGAGTGAAACCGTTTTCGAGGGGCCGCCGTTGGGCCGGCTCACGCTGAATGACGGCTCGACCACCATTCCCGCCGAGGCGCTCGAGACGAGTGACGGCTTGACCCTCTTGGAACGGCTCGGCGTGGAAGCGCCGCCGCGGCTCGCCGGGCGCGTCCGCACGGTGCGGTTGAGTCCGGTTTTTCGGTGCTCACTCAAGGAATCCAAATTCGGCGGCGGTGAGCGGCTGATCGCGGCGATTCGCATGGAGGGTGATAAGGCGGCGACCCTCGGTCAGTATCAACCCGACGGGTGGACGAAGCTGAAGCTCCCGCGGGACGCTGCCGGATCGCTCACGCGCTATGACCGGAGCGCCGTGGCGTCCGTGCCGGAGTTGGTGGAGACGCTGCGGGTCAGCTGGGATGCCTACGATCGGAACTGGCAGCGCCAGGTGGGAAAAAACTTTCCGGCGCATTTTACCGAATGGCTCGCCACCGTCCCGCCGGGCGTGATCCTCGAACTCGACCCCTTGCTCGACTCGCTGCGCGGCGCGCCCGTGGAGGCGCAGGTGAAATTGGAAGTCGAGGAAGCGGGCATCGACTGGTTCGACCTGCGCGTGGCGCTGGATGTGGCCGACACCACCCTCACTCCGGAGGAGATCCAGGTGCTGCTGGATGCCCGCGGCGGATTCGTCCGGCTCGGCGACAAAGGCTGGCGCCGCCTGCACTTCCAGCTCAGCGAGGAGGATGAGAAGCAACTCGCCGAGCTCGGCCTGAGCGCGCGCGATTTCTCCAGCGAACCGCAACGCCTCCACGCTCTGCAACTGGCCGGGAAAAAAGCCGCGCGCCGCCTGCTGCCCGAGCCGCAAGCGCTCGCCATCGAGCACCGCGTGGAGGAGATCCAGACGCGCGTCACGCCGGAATTGCCCGCCGGGCTCACGGTCGAGCTGCGTCCCTATCAGCTGGAGGGATTCCACTTTCTTGCCTACCTCTCCACGAATCGATTCGGGGGAATCCTCGCCGATGACATGGGCCTGGGAAAAACCGTGCAGACGCTCGCGTGGCTGCTGTGGTTGCGCGCGTTGCCGGACTTCGACGGTAGTCCCAGCCTCGTGGTCTGCCCGAAGAGCGTGACCGACAACTGGCTGGCGGAAGGCGCAAAGTTTGCGTCCGGCTTGCGCGTGCAGATTCTCGGGCGCGGGGCGTCAGCCGAGGCGCTGAAGGCCGCGCGCGCCGGCGCCGATCTCATAGTCATCAATTACGCCCTGCTCCGCGGCCTCGAAACAGAGATCTGTTCCGTGCCCTGGCACGCGGCGATTCTCGACGAGGCGCAATATATCAAGAATCCCGATTCGCAGACGGCCAAGGCGGCGTGGGCCCTGCGCGCCGGGCACCGCCTGGCCTTGAGCGGCACGCCGATCGAAAACCGCCTGCTCGACCTCTGGAGCATCATGGGCTTTGCCATGCCCGGCGTACTCGGCAAGCGCTCCGCCTTTTCCAAATCCTTCGACCAGCGCGGTGACCCCTTCGCCCGCACCCGGCTGGCCGCGCGGGTGCGCCCCTTCGTGCTCCGCCGGACCAAGGGCGAGGTGGCCAAGGACCTGCCAGAGCGCAGCGAGGAGGATCTGCTCTGCGAACTGGAAGGCGAGCAGGCGACGCTCTATCGGGCGGAATTGAAACGGGCGCGCGCCGCCTTGCTCAATATCAAGACGAACAAGGAACTCGACAAAAGCCGCTTTAATATCCTGACCTCGCTGCTGCGCCTCCGGCAGATTTGCTGTCACCCGGCGCTGGTCAGCGAAAAGGGCGCGGACGCCGAAAGCGCCAAGCTCACCGCCTTGTTCGATCTGCTCGAACCCATCATCGCGGAAAGCCACAAGGTGCTCGTGTTTTCGCAGTTCGTCCAAATGCTCGACATCATCCGCGCGGAGATCGAGCGCCGGCAGTGGCCGCATTTCCTCCTCACCGGCGGCACCGAAGATCGCGGCCCGCTCGTCCAGAATTTTCAGCAAAGCCAGGGGGCGGCCGTGTTCCTTATCTCGCTACGCGCGGGCGGCTTTGGGCTCAACCTCACCGCCGCGAGTTATGTCGTGCTCTATGACCCGTGGTGGAATCCGGCGGTCGAAAATCAGGCCATCGATCGGACCCACCGCATCGGCCAGACCAGCCACGTCATCGCCTACCGGCTGCTGGTCAAAGAGAGCATTGAGGAGAAAATCCGGAAGCTGCAGCGCAGCAAGAGCGCCCTGGCCCAGGATATCCTGGGCGAAGAGAGCTTCACCCGCGCCCTCACACTGGACGACTTTCGCTTTCTGCTCGAGGATTAGGGAGTGTTTGAATATTCGGTTGCGATGCAGCCAGCGTCTGGAATTGGATCGACGGGCGGATGCGGAGCAGGTGGATCGCGTTCTCCGCAACGCGATGGGAAAAACGAATCGCGGCTTTGCCGCCCATCTTGCCCGCACACTCTGGGGCCGAAAATTGTGAGAAACTCGCGCGTTCTCGCGCGATCAACAGGATCCGGAATTTTCAAACACTCCATGGGCCGCCGGTTCGCTTTCCAGGGTTTCAGAGCACGTCGGTGTCGAGCAGCCAGTTCACAATTTGCGGCGCCGTGGAATCTCACGCCGGCGCGGCGGCACGTCATCCATGCTAACGGGGCATTCCTTGAGCACGGTGAGCCAGTCGGCATTTGTCACGATGCGGAGGAAGACGATGGAATCCTCTTCGGCGTCGAATTGCGCATCGAAGTGATCGCCTGACGTGGCAGGGGCGAGAGACGTGGAGTGATGGAGTGATGGAGTGCCAATGCTCCACCGCTCCAATACTCCACCACTCCCCCGAGGTCAGTATCCCAGGCGGGCAGGCATCGCCGGCACCGCTACGACCTCGGCTTCAAGCCAGCGCCTGTTTGCAATACTGGACGCACTTGGCCACTTCGGCGACCGCGTTGGAGCCCTCCGGGATCTTGTACTCCAGCTCGATCTCAGCGGGGAACGTCCACTTCTCCTTCCGCATCAACTGGAGAACTTCCTTGATCGGAGTCTGGCCCTCGCCCCACGGCACGTTGCCGCCATCGGCGGTCCGGTCCTTCAGATGCAGACTCACGATGCGGTCGTGGTATTTCTCGAGGACGGGAATCGGTGACAGTCCCTTGGAGCCGGCCACATAGTGGCCGATGTCGAGGTTGAAGCCGATGAACGGGCTGAGCTCGAGGATGGGGTCGGCCTTGTCCATCGCCGGATAGTTGGTCGTGTGATTGTGGAACCCGACCCATATCTTATGTTTGTCCGCGAAAGGAGCGACCCGCCGCGCGAGGGTATCGTTGCGTTCGGTGGTGACGCCGAAGCAGCCGAGTGCCTTGGCCACTTGAAAGGTGAATTCGATTTCCTCGTCCGACGGGCCAAAACCCATCTTGTGGATGTGAATGTTGACCCCCGCGTCGTTGTACATTTTGCGCAGTTCCCGGCACTTGGTGAGTTGCGCTTCACGCTCAGCATCCGTCGGCTGCGGTGCGGACCCCGCCAGCGGCTCAACCTTGTCCTTCCCCTTGCGACCGGCGGCGCCGCTGATTCCGGCGTAGAGTTGGATGGGGCCGCCCATCAGTTCCACCTCGCTGAGCCCGTCCTCGAGCAGCGCCTTGAGCGTGTCCTCGGCCGTGGTGGCCATGCTGCGATAGCTGTAGGTGATGCATCCGATGCGGACCCCGTCGAAGACGGAGTTGGGCTTGGTGGCTGCCAGGGCACGTGGCAACAAGGCAAGATGGGCGGTGGCGGCAGCCACGCTGCCGAGAAAGGCACGCCTGGAGGTGAGGGTGTTCATGTTCATGTCGAATGAGGAGACGGGTTATTTGGGCAGTTGAAACCTGCTCCCGCAGAGGTGTGGGATCAACAACGAACTCGCCTTCGCCCTTCGGCTACGGCGGAGCAGGCCTCGCCTTCGACACGCTGGTCTGGAACCCGGAAAAATTCCTGGCGACGGGCCAGTCACCGTATCCGGTCGAACGCACCCTGCTGACGAGCAGTCTTCTCGATCTCGCCGTTCATTCCCGGAAAGAAAAAGGGCGCGCCGCAGGAGGCGGCGTTTCGGCACATCCGCTATCAGGCTCCCGTGGACATCGGCTACGTGCGGGGCCGCATCACGCTGGTTCCGTAAGCGCCGCTCTCCGCGGCGTTCAAGCCTACGGTCAGCCCAGCAGTCGTTCCTCAGAAGTAGCGGCAATAGCTCGTAGCATCGATCACTGCCGACTGACTACGCACGTTCAAATAGCCGCTGACCGCACAAGCGGGTCCATGATTTCATACGGGGTCGATATATCGCTTCTTCTTCATGCCCACAGGCAAACCAATAGCCGTATGTTGGAAATGAATACTCTTTGCCGCACCGGTTTGCTGCGAGTCCCAACTCCGCGAGTATCCGCTCGGACCATCTGATCGAATCGTAACACCACAAGGCAGTCAGATTTCGTCGCCGCAGCTCATTGGCGAAAAAACTTGGCTCGATGTATAGCTCGGATTGCCGGGTGCCACCTTCGTCGCTGACACGCCAACGCGAAATTGTTTTTCCGTCTCGGTCGAGCATAGCCTCATCATATCCCCAGCGTAATTCCCGATATCGCTGAAAATGACGCGACATTTGCGCGACGTGATTTCTCCACGTGACCGGATTGAAAACATTCGTTGTGCCACCGAAGCCTTGGATCAATGCTCGCATCGCCTTTCGGTGGGAGAGACACCTAGTAAGGCCCGTCGTCGATTCAAGGCATGATTCCCTCGTAAAGTGAAGGAGCACAAGACCGTCATTGGCCCGCGAACTGCAGGATAGCTCCTCGCGGATGTCCTTCTGAAACATCCATTTGTCCTGTCGTTTTGGCACAATGCACTGTGTCGAAACCTCGACTGTCGAGTCAATCGACTTTCGAGCGCAGGGATCAGGTCTAACTTTCGACACTGCATGCGTCTCTCGCCTACGGCCGACTGTCAAAAGTAAGAACTGACCCCTTCAGCGTTCGGACCCATTCAGCGTTTCGAGGCTTTCAGGCATGCCTTCCATGGGGAGATAAGCAGACTGGTATGATCACTGATTCGGCCACAGAGTCACGTATGATGCCCAAGTTCCGCGCTCAGATTATTCTCGACTACGCGAAGTGGACCGCCCTCTCCGCGACACGTTCCGGAGCGCCGATCAAGTCGCGGGGTGATGTGTATCCGCTCCTCGACGCGGTCACATTCGGCGAGGTGCTGAGCCCTGGCTCGCCGATTTCGAGGACGGATTTCGACGCATGGCACGAGGCTCAGACACAGGCTTTGTGCGCCCGGGACGGGCGGGTGCCAATCGGCTGGCGTGTCAAGCTGCTGAACGTTTACCTCAAAACAGCTGCTTACATCGGCGACCTCGGCGGTCCAGGGATTCGCGAATTGATTCACCCTCCGATTGATTCGGGGTTGCGGAAGGGCTTCGCAGAGAGGTTCCGCGGCCAGCCGGAGATCTTGAACGAGGTGTGCTGTGTGCGTCGCATCCAAGACATCACGGAGTACGAGACATACCGCCGCATCATCGCAGGCTGTCGCGCGGCAGCAACTGTTCTCGGCTGCTCGTTGATTGAGATCGAGCATCTCTGGCTTGGGTCGGCTACTCCAACAATTGCGAGGTAGGGACGGTTCTTACTTTCGACACTGTTAGAAGCCTGCGTCTTTCGTTTTTTCGCTTACGGTCGATTGTCAAAAGTCAGAACTGACCCCTTCAGCACTTGGAAAAATCCCTGGCGACGGGCCAGTCACCGTATCCGGTCGAACGCACCCTGCTGACGAGCCGCCTTCTCGATCTCGCCATTCATTCCCGGAAAGGAAAAGGTACCCCGCAGGAGGCGGCGTTTCTCGACCTCCGCTATCAGGCTCCCGTGGACAGCGGCTACGTGCGGGGCCGAATACGCTGGATCCGTAAGCGCCGTTCTCCGGTCGTAAGACGAAGGCTCTCCTCTTGTGTCGGAAGTAAGAACGGACCCCTTTCGGCCTTCGGCATCAAGCAACAAACTCACATCAAGTGCGCGAACGAGACCCCCGTGGGCAACCTCTGGGAAAACCATGATGGTGAAAGCCAAAGTCCCGCTGCAAGGCCACATCGCGAATAGCTCCGGCCTGCTGCCAGATGTGGTGTGAGCGGCTGCACAGAAATGCTTGCCCTCAAACAACACCTAGTGTAGTGCGGCGCAATTAGCGTAACGTTTTGCGGTTCGCGAGCTTTTTGCGGGCGCGTGTGACCTTGGACAAGATGTCTTTGGCGGTGGCTGTCCAGATGAATGGCTGGGGCTCCTTGTTATGTTGACCAAGGTATTTCTCGAGGGCAGCGATGAGCTCTGGAAGGCTGCGAAAAACTCCGCGCCGAAGCCGATTGACTGTCAGATTGTCAGCGGTCGGTCAAAACCAGCCAGTGATGGTCGGAATT
>JBBRPL010000125.1:0-23166 GCA_038228205.1 Chthoniobacterales bacterium | reverse complement strand
GCACTGAGCACTGAGCACTGAGCACTGAGCACTGAGCACTGAGCACTGAGCACTGAGCACTGAGCACTGAGCACTGAGCACTGAGCACTGAGCACTGAGCACTGAGCACTGAGCACTGGGCACTGGGCACTGAGCACTCCCGCACAGATCCAACTTCCACCTTCTCGCCGGTGAAAAACAAAACGCCGCGCCTCATGCGGAGGCGCGGCGTCGTAATTTGGTCGGGCCTCTTAGGCCAGTGATTCGAGCTTGGCGACCATGTCGCCTTTGGAGCGGGTGTGGAGTTGCTCTCTGAATTCGCCGCCTTTGAAAACCAGCAAGGCGGGAATGGAATTGACCCGATACTTGGCGGCAAGTTGGGTGCTTTCGTCAACGTTGACTTTGGCCACTTTGGCCCTGCCGACCGTGGCGTCGGCCACTTGATCGATGACCGGACCGAGTTGAATGCACGGTCCGCACCACGGCGCCCAGAAATCGACAAGCACAGGCTTGTCAGACTTCAAGACTTCGGCGTCGAAGTTGGCATCATTGACGGTGAGGACGTTAGCGCTGGCCATAGAAAGTTAGGATGACGGAAATCAGGAAAGCGAACTGGCCGTGTAGGCCCAGGCAACACAGCCCAGCGCAAAAAGCGAAATCAGAAGGGCGGCGATGCTGAGCCATGTCACCAATGCATCCGAAACGGGCTCGGCAGGCACCGCTGGAAGGGATGTGGTGGTGAGGGTGGGAACGGGCTGGATGCTGCTCTGGGTGACGGTCGCGCCGGGTTGTTTCACCAAGGGCTGCGTCTGCTGCATCTTGATCGTGGCTTTCGGCATCGCGGGCTTGCCTCCGTCGGGCGGGAGCGTGATGCGAGCGGTTTCCTTCTTCGGGGAAGCGGCTTTCTGCGTGACGGGCTCCGGTGGCGGGTTGAGGCCGCTGCCGGCGGGAGCGACGGGCTTGGCCACGCTGGTCGGGGCCGGAGCGGGTTTCAGCGGGACGGTGGGCCGCGCACCGAGCGCCGGCGGCTTGGGCGGCGGGGTGACGCCGCTCATGGGCTTGACGGCTCCGGAGCCGAGGCCACCCGGTGGCTTGGGCGGGGGTGGCAGGAAAGGCTTGGAAATGGGAGGCACCACGGGGGCGACCTGGGTGGTGGCTTCCTCAGGCGCGGGAATCTTGGTGGTTTCCTTCTTTGGTCCCACTCCGGGAGGTGCCGTTACGGCTGGTTTGCCGGGGAGATTGATCCGCACGGTCTCGCGCTTGGCGGTGGGTTGCTCGGGCTTGGCCGGGAGCGTGATGCGAATGGTCTCCGCTTTCGACGCGTCGTCTGCGGTTTCAGAGGGTGCGGGAGGGATTTCGTCGGACATAAAAGTTTGAGCGCGATTCTTCATCTCACCGCGCTTTTGCGGTGTCAAGCTGCATGCATGGAAGTAATCAGTAATCAGCGGGACAGTGATCCGTATTTCCTGGGAAACCCGCCCTCTGAAGTCTGGACTTCGTTTTCTGATGACTGATTGCTGACAACTGATCACTGATTACTATAATCGACCTCCCCTATGACCGATCGTTTTTCCAAGTCCAAACGTCTATTCGAACGCGCGCAGCACAGTATCGCCGGAGGCGTCAACAGCGGCATCCGCAAAATGGAGCAGCCGGTTCCCCTCTACTTTGCGCGCGGCGCGGGCTCGCGGCTGTGGGACGTGGACGAAAATGAATACATCGATTTTCAGACCGGCCAGGGGGCGCTGCTCTTTGGCCATGCGCCGGCGGGGCTCGCCGATGCGATCGCGGCGCAGGCGCGGCTGGGGACGCACTGGGCGGCGCAATCGGAACTGGAAATTGACGTGGCGGAGCGGGTGCAGGCGATGGTGCCGGGCGCGGAACGCGTGCGCTTTAATAACTCCGCGACCGAGGTGGCGATGAGCGCGCTGCGCCTGGCGCGCGGACTGACGGGCAAGCCGCTGGTCCTGAAGTTCGAAGGCCATTACCACGGCTGGTCCGATGAAGGCCTGGTCGGCTTTGCTCCGCCGCCCGACAAATGGGGCAGCGACGACGAACCGGTGCGGCTGCACCCGAGTAAAGGGGTGATCCCGGAGGTATTGGAGCAGTTCATCGTGGCGCGGTGGAACGATCCCGACCATTTGCGCCGGCGGGTGGCCCAGTATTCGGGAAAGATCGCGGCGATCATCTTCGAGCCGGTGCTGTGCAATACCGGGTGCATGGAGCCCGCGGATGGCATGCTGGCGACGATCCGCGAACTGTGCGACCGCGAGGGCGCGCTGATGATCGCGGATGAGACGATCACCGGTTTTCGCTTCGGCGCATCCTGCGCGCAGGGGTATTACGGCGTGTCACCCGATCTCACGATTTTTGGCAAGGCGATCGGGGGCGGTGTGCCCTTCGCGGCGCTGGCGGGGAAAGCCAGGGTGTTTGAGCCGATCATCCGCGGAGAGGTCGTTCACGCCGGCACGCTTAACGCCAATCCACTGTGCCTGGCGGCAAGCCGCTGGTGCCTCGATCAAATCCAGGCCCTTGGGTCGGAGCATCCCGCGGGGCTGCAACGCCTCGGCAAGCGGTTGATCGCGGGGCTCGAGAAACTGGCACGGGAACATGGGGTGCCGTTGCAACCGCAAGGGCCCGCGCTCGTCTTTCACACGGCCATGCTCAAGCCCGGGGCCACGGCGGGTCCGATCCGCGAGTATCGCGATTACGTGCGCCGTCATGACGCGCCGCGCTGGACGCATCTGCGTCGCTGCCTGCTGGAAAACGGGGTGCGCGCGATCGAGCGCGGGTTGTGGTTCATGAGCCTGGCCCATACCGACGCGGATATCGATGAGGCTCTCGTCCGCGCGGGAGCGGCCTTTGCCCAGCACGCGGCGGAGTGGAAGGCATGAGCCGGCCGCGCGTCCTCTTCGCAGGGTTGTTCCACGAGACCCACACCTTTCTCGAAGGGACCACGGGGCTGGGCGACTTTCAGGTCACCCTGGGTGACGACATTCTGCGGTGCACGGGCGATAGCTCGCCGATGGGAGGGGCGCTGGCGTCGGCGGAAGAGTACGGCTGGGAAGCGCTGCCGACCGTGGATTACCGCGCGACCCCGGGCGCGACGGTGGAAGACGAGGTGGTGGAGACCTTCTGGCGGGAGCTCGCGGCCCGCATCCCGCCGCGACTCGACGCGGTCTATCTCGTGCTGCACGGCGCCATGGCTTCGCAATCGCTGCCCGATGTGGAAGGCGTAATCCTGGGGCGGCTGCGGGAATTGATCGGTGATGTGCCGGTCTTCGGCGTCTTCGACCTGCACGCAAACTTCACACCGCAGATGGCCGAACTCGCGAATTGCCTCGTGGCGTATCGCGAGAATCCGCACACGGACGGGCGCCGCGCGGCACAGGACGCCGCCGGGCTGCTGCAACGCTGCCTGGTCTCGAAACAGACTCCGCGGATGTCCTGGCATCATCCGCCGCTCATGTGGCCGCCGACTGGGACGGGGACAGCCTCGGAGCCGATGCATTCACTCGAGGCGCGGGCGCGGCGGATGGAAGCGGAGACGCCGGAGTTTTGGGCGATGAATGTTGTCGCGGGATTCTCATTTGCCGACACGCCGGACACCGGGGTGAGCTTCGTGGTCGCCACGACCGGCTCCGAAGCGCGCGCACGCGGAGCCCTGGAGGAACTCGGCTCGCTCGCGATCGAAGCGAAGGACGCGGGGAATGTCACGGATCCGCCCATCGCAGAGGTGATGGCGCGACTCGACCCATTGCCGGGCGGACTGACGGTGCTGGTGGAGCCTTCGGATAATATCGGCGGCGGTGCGCCGGGGGATGGGACAGGGCTGCTGCGTGCGCTGGTGGAACGCGCCGTGCCCAATTCCGCGATCGCGATCAATGATCCAGGTGCGGTGCAGCGGCTCTCGGGGATGGCCGTCGGGACGCGGACGACGCTGCCGATCGGAGGAAAAGGAAGCCAGCTCGATGCCGGGCCACTCGCCCTGGAAGTGGAACTGCTCCGCACCAGCGACGGAAAGTTTGAACTGGAAGACAAACAAAGCCACCTGGCGTCGATGGCCGGCGATTTTTTTGAGATGGGGCCGTGCGCCGTGGTGCGCCATGGCGGGTTGACAATCCTGCTGACGAGCCGGAAAACGCCGCCCTTCGACCTGGGCCAATGGCGCAGCCAGGGCATCGAGCCGGCCAATCTTTCCGTGATCGCCGTGAAAGCGGCTGTGGCCCATCGGCGGGCCTACGATGCGATCGCCGCGCGGATGCTTTGGGTAGACACCCCCGGCCCCTGCACGAGCAATGTGCCTTCGTTGCCTTTCCGCCACGTCCGCCGCCCGATCTTTCCACTCGACCCGCTATGACTCATCCCCACGTCACCTACCCCCGAAACGCCGACACCCCCACCTCGCCGCTGCCGTTCAGCCCGAGCGTGTGCTTTGGCGATCTCATTTTCATCTCCGGACAGGCGTCGGTGGATGAGGCGGGGAAAATCGTGAGCGATACCTTCGAAGGGGAATTCCGGCGCTCGATCGAAAATGTGAAGAAAGTGCTGGAAGCGGCGGACAGTGATCTCGCGCACGTCATCCAAACGCGCAACTATGTGCGGGAGGCGGCTGACGTGCCGCGCTACAACGAGCTCTATCGGGAATATTTCACCGCGCCCTTCCCCGCGCGCACGACGATCACCAACTGCCTGCCGCCAACGCTGCGCTACGAGATCGAAGTCGTAGCGGTGAAACGGCCCGAATAGGATCGGGATCCCATGCGTCGCTCAGTGGACGCTCAGGAACTTTCGCGCGTTGCCCGCGCTGATGGCGTCGAATTGCTCCTCGCTGAGCAACGACTCCTTCAATTTCAACTGCGATGACTCGAAATAGTAGAACGGCGCATTCGATCCAAAGAGAAGGCAACCGGCGCTGACTTGATGGAGCAGATTGCCGATGCCCGCCACGCCTTCGAGCGTGGCGATCTCAAAACGAACGCGAGCAGCGGCGAGGTCCTGGATGAGTTTTCCGCGCACCGTCCGAAAGACGTTGAGCAACTGGACGCGGAGGCGGGGAAACCTTTCCACCAGGGCGGGAAGAGGGGCGACATCCGTCGGGGACACATTCACCAGCGGATGAAGAGTGCGCTCATCCTCCATGCTCACGGCGATCTGCACGAGCATGCTCCGTTCGCCCGCGAGCGTCAGAACGCGCTCGAAGATCGGATCCTTGAGCGTATAGCCATGATAGTTCGGATGAAGGCGGATGCCGGGCATCCCATGAATCTCCGCGCACTGGCGCAGATCTTCTTCCCAGCCGGAGATCATGGGATTGATGGCGCCGATCGGGACGAGGAGATTTTCCCCGCGCTGATGGCATTCATCGGCGAGGCGTGTATTGACCGCGGAGATGTCCTTGTTGAGGAGCGCCTCAAAGCTGCCAGCCAGGGCGAAGGAGACGCCTCCCGCGCGCAACTTCGCCACGAGCAGCAGTGTTTCATCGAGCGGCAAGCGTCGGAAAGGCCAGCGACCGAGGTTGACATTGGTATCGATCAATCCCACGGGGCCGGGCCTGGTTCCCTTTTCTTCGGCGCCGTGCGCCGTGGTCGAGGCCGCCACGCGGCAAAGAGCCGCGGTCGCGGCGCCCGCGGTGGTAACGAGAAACTCCCGCCGATGGAGTGCGGTGGAGGAGCGCGGCTTCACGTCTTGATTCCTTTCTCGATGAGGATGGGCAGGAGCAGGCGCCGAAGATTTCCCGAAAAGATCAACTCCTTCGCCGCCGGGGGAATGTCGGCGCCGTGAACCTTGGCGAGTTGTGAGGAAAAGCTCCGCCCACCGGCATCGCTGCCGTAGAGGATGCGTTCCGCGCCGAGTTCACGGACCGCCATTTCCGTGTAGCCGGCACAGGGTTCCGATCCCGCGAGGTCGGCGTAGATGAGTTTCCATGCGCGGATCGTGCGAATGCCTCGTTCCCAGTCGCCACCCGTATGCCCGCAGACCAGCGGAACGCCCGGGTGGCGCGCCGCGAGTTGGACGAGGTCTGCCGGCGTGGACTCGCCCGGATCATTGGGGCCAACCTTGAGCCACGTGTGTTGGAAGATGACAGCTTTGAGTTCCGCGGCTCGCCGCACAATGGGATCGAGTTCGGGTGCGGAGCAGCGCTCGGCAACCCACAATTTCACTCCCACCATCGGTCCGTGGGCCACACAACGCTCGAGCTCCGCCAGCGATGCCTCGACGTGCTTCGGATTCAGGTAAACGAATCCAAACGTCCGGTCGGGAAATTTCTCGATGGCGCGCATGACCTCGTCGTTCTCCCGTCGGAATTTCTCCGGCGGCGGATCTTTCGAAAACTGCATTCCCATATAGACGCACAGGCGCTCGATGCCCACGCGGTCGGCGATCTCGATGAGCCTCGCCATGCGCTCCTCGGGCGGATCACCTGGAACGCCCGAGAGATGGCAGTGGAGATCCCAGATTCTCATGGCGACCTCCGTGGCTGCCTACCGCACGTTCTCGATGATCTTGCCGAAGATCCCGGAGATCTCGGTGCGCTCGCGCTGCTGGTCGGCGAGTTGGCGTTGGAAATAGTCGTAGGTGATCCGGGGCTGCACTGCGGTGATGTCGGTCTGGCAGGTGATTTTCAGGAAGGAGAGCATGCTTTGGTCGGCACTCATTGCATCCTGGGCACTGAGGCGCTTCCCCTTGGTCTCGAGCCACTGGTCGATGCGGCTCTTGATCAATGGGTTGGTGTGCATACCGCGCGTGACCCGTCCGTTTTTGCCGAGATCCCGCAGAAAGGCGACGAGATCGTTGGTCAGTTTCTCGACCGCCTCCATTTCCGTGGCCTGCGCATAGAAACCCTGCCAGTTAACCGGCTGCCAGGTTTTCACGCTGTCGAGCCGGTAGCCGAAGCGTCGGACGATGGGTGCTTTCACCGCTTCCTTGGTGGCGCTGTCGTACTTGCGGATGGTGAGATAAGTGGCGACGCCAATGACTTTTCCAGTCTTGAGATGAATAATGGGGCTGCCGCTATTGCCGGGTTGAAAAGCCGCATCGACCTCGACGAGGTTCGGGCCGAGGCCCACGATTTTGCCCTGGATCGTATTGATGACCCCGGCGCCTTCCGCATTTCCCAGGACCACCACCGCGTCACCGATCGCCGCATTTTGATCGACGCCAGTCATGACCGGGATGGGCGTTCCCCCTGCCGCCACGGCCATGAGGAAAATGTCGTGACCGACGGCCACCGCGGGCGCGCCAATCTGGACCTGTGTGCCATCAAGGGTCTTGAACATGGCGCCCTTCGCGCCGGCGGCGACATGCGCATTGGTAATGAGAAAAGTCCCGGTCCCGTAGGCGGCGATGAAGCCGCTGCCGGCGCCGTCCGGCGTCGTGACGAAGACGAGATTGGAGCGATTGGCTTTGACGAGTCCGGCAGCGCTGACGGGAGCCGGCGAGGTCGGGGTGGAAGGGGGCGCCGGCGGAGGGGGGATCGCAGGAGGGGGCGTTGGGTTCGCGCTGGAAACGGTCTTAGGCACGGCCGCGAAAGCCGTGGTTGGAGTATTGGCGAACGAGAAAAAATACGGGGGAGTGTACTTATTGATTCGCATTTTCGTGAACTCACCGACGGTCAAACCCTTGGCAAAGATCTTCCAGGTCCGGCCACCATTCTCGACCTGAGAAAGCGGTCCACCGATCTCGGCAGCGGTGATCTCGGTCCAGCCGTCCTGCTGAAGGCGCCGCTCATCCCAGCGATCTTTCTCCCAATCTCCTCCCCGGCCCTCGCGGCCAAAGTGCCCGGCGAAAAATACCCAGCCGCTCTTTGTCACGCGATATTCGACAAACCCGACGTTGTCCTTTTTCGCAGCCAGCAAGGTTGGCTTCAGATCGGTGAGCACAGGCGGAACTTGCTTCCAAGGTTTTCCAGATATTCCTTCCTCGATCGGTGTGGCGTTGGTCTCCTTGGCCTCGACCGCCCCGAGATCGCTCCCGGCGGCGTTCCAATCGAACGCACAAGCGCCCGCGGTCAGGACCAGCGATCCAGCCACCGACAATAGCCACGAAAAAAAGAGCGACGCCCGATACATGGCATAGGACACTGCCCGAATTGGCGATGAGTTGCAATCAAACGCCATACCCTCCGCCGGTCACTCGACTAATCCCGAATGCGGTGGAGAGCCAAGGAACGGGATGCGCCCGGCCAGATATTCCTACTTTACGATTTCAATGATCTTCCCGAAAAGGCCCGCGATCTGGGTGCGCGCGCGCTGCTCGACGGCGAGCTTGCGTTCGAAATAGTCATACGTCAGGCGTGGCTGCGCGGCCGCGATATCGGACTGGCAGGCGACTTTCAAAAAGGACAGCAGGCTTTCGTCCGCCGCCGCGTCGCGAGGGCCGGGGGACTTGGCTTTCGCGTCCAGCCACTGGGCGACACGATCCTTGAGGGCGGGGTTCGTATGCACGTCGCGATTGACGGTTCCATGCGCGGAAAGATCCTGCAGAAAGGCCACGAGATCTGCGGCGGCAGAATCTATTTCACATTCGCGATGAACTTTCCGAAAACGCCCGCGATCTCCGTGCGTTCGCGCTGCTGGTCGGCGAGCTTGCGCTGGAAATAGTCATACGTCAGTCGTGGCTGCGCGGCCGTGACGTCGGACTGGCAGGTGAGCTTCAAAAAGGACAGCATACTTTCGTCCGCCGTCGCCGCGTCGCGAGGGCTGAGGCGCTTGGCTTTCACGTCGACCCACTGGTCGACACGATTCTTGATAACGGGATTGGTGTGCACACCGCGACTGACCGTCCCGTGCGCGGAAAGATCCCTCAGGAAGGCCACGAGGTCGTTGGTCAGTTTCTCGATCGTGGCCAATTCCGCCGCCTGTTCGTAGAAGGTTTGCCAATTGACAGGCTGCCAGGTCTTGGCGCTGTCGAGCCGATAACCGAAGCGTCGGATAATGGGATCTCGCACGGCTTGCCTGGTCGCGCTGTCGTATTTGCGGATCGTCACATAAGTCGCGACGCCGACCACCTTGCCGGACTTGAGATGAATGATGGGACTGCCGCTGTTGCCGGGCTTAAACGGCGCGTCGACCTCGACAAGATTTGGTCCGATTCCGACGATCCTGCCTTTAATCGTATTGATCACGCCGGCGCCTTCGGCATTCCCCAGCACGACCACTTCATCGCCGATGGACGCGTTTTCCTCGACACGTTCCATGACCGGCAAGGGACTGCCGCCGGCGGTAACGGCAATGCGAACGATATCGTGGCCAACGGCGCCCGAGGGCGCTCCGAGCGACACTTGCGAGCCAGCGAGCGTTTTGAACGTCGCCGAGCGGGCATGGACTGCGACGTGGGCGTTCGTGAGGAGGAACTCGGCATTGTTGAGGTTGGCGATGAATCCACTGCCGGCTCCGTCAGAGCCTTGAATGAAGACCAGGCTACTCGAGTAGCCCCGGACGAGATCGGCTGCGCTGAGCGCCTTCGGCAGCGAAGGGACTGGGGCCTTCGATGCCAACAGCGGAGCAGCCGGAGCAGCCGGAGCAGCCGGTGACGGTGCCGGTGCCTCGGGAGCCGGGACGCCACGGGCCGCAAGCCCATCCACGACTCCGGCGCCGTCGATCAATTCCGGATAATAATGAATGGAACGGCAGATATGCGCACCGGCGGCGACTGGCCCGAGAATGAGCGCCGGCCAGCTACTTTCCCACCGCAGTGGAAGATCCGGGCCCTTGAATTCCAACGGCCCGCTCCCGGATCGAGGAAACTTCTTTCCGCTCGGAATTTCCAGAGACAACGATTTGGCGTTGCCGAACGTTTGCGAGGCGACGAGCTTCCCGTCGATGAACAATTCGTACCGGCCGCGGCCGGCCATGCGGCTGACGATTTGATATTCCGTATCGTCCTTCAACGGGAACGCGGCCTTAAATGCCGCTGTTTTTTCGAGGGCCTTGTCGTCACCAGGCCCATAACCGACGCCCGTCCAGTTTGACGAACTGAATACTCCCACCCCGGCCTTATCGACGCAAATGATCACGTGTCCGGCCCGATGCGGGTGAATGATCTGCAGCGGAAATGCGGACGCGCTGCGTGAATACCGAAACGTCCAGGTACTGGCGGAACTTGCTTGCGGGGCCTTGAAAAGGACGCCCTTCGCTCCCGTGCGCCCCTCGCCCGGAGGACCGTCGAAAACAATCGCCCCGGCGGCAGGACTGGTCTCACTGCCCCCGGCTCGCAGTTCGTCCATCGTGAAGATGCCCTCGGCGGGCTGACCCGCACCGAGACTGTCGCTGGTCGGCAGGAATGATAGGATGCTCAACCACGAGCAAATGGCTGGCCAGGGAATTCTCATGATGCTGGGGGTATTCGGTGTGATGGGCGGCGGCAGAATCTATTTCACGTTCTCGATGATCTTCCCAAAAACGCCCGCCATCTCTGTGCGTTCGCGCTGCTGGTCGGCAAGCTGGCGCTGGAAATAGTCGTAGGTCATCCGCGGCTGCGCGGCCGCAACATCGGTTTGACAGGTGATCTTAAGGAACGACAGCAGGCTCTGATCCGCCATGGCCGCGTCGCGCGGGCTGAGACGTTTTCCCCGGGCGTCGAGCCACTGATCGATCCGGTTCTTGATCAAGGGATTGGTGTGCGCGCCCCGCGTGACGTGCCCGTTCATGCCGAGGTCCCGTAGGAAGGCCACGAGGTCATTGGACAGTTTGTGAATCGCGTCAATTTCCGCCGCCTGGGCATGGAAGGTCTGCCAGTTGACCGGCTGCCAGGTTTTGACGCTATCGAGCCGATAGCCGAAGCGACGGACGATGGGGTCCTTCACCGCCTGCTTCGTCGCGCTGTCGAATTTGCGGATGGTGTGGTAGGTGGCCACGCCGATGACTTTGCCGGTCTTGAGGTGAATGATGGGGCTGCCACTGTTGCCCGGCTGAAAGGGCGCATCGATCTCGACGAGGTTCGGGCCGAGGCCGACGACCTTGCCCTTGATGGTGTTGATGACGCCGGCACCTTCGGCATTGCCTAATACGACCACCTCATCGCCAATCGTCACGTTTTCGTCAACACCGGTCATGACTTGCAGCGCAGTTCCTTCCGCGGTCACAGCCATGAGAAAGATGTCGTGCTCGACAGCCACCGCGGGCGCCCCAACCTGGAGTTGAGTGCCCTCAAGGGTCTTGAACATGGCGCCCTTCGCCATGGCAGCAACATGGGCATTGGTAATGAGAAAGGTGCCGGTTCCATAACTGGCGACGAAGCCGCTGCCGGCGCCATCCGGTGTGGTCACGAAGACGAGATTGGAGCGATGGACTTTAACGAGGTCGGAGGGGCTGAGAGCGGGTGGCGGCTTGATGCTGGCCATCTGCGGCGGTGGGATCGAAGCGCGCTCGGCGGAAGGCGGCGGTGGAGGGGGCGCGGCGGGGGCGGGCGCGGCTGGGGCGGGCGCGGCTGGGGCGGATGCGGCTGGGGCGGATGCGGCTGGCGCCGGCGTGGGCTCCGTAGGAACGGTCGTCGAGGACGACTCTTTGACCGCAGTCATTTTGCGATTGCGCTTGCCGAAAGCAGTCGTGCCCTTCGGATCAACGGGGAGCACCCAGCGTTCGGAACCACCGTCTCCGAAGGTGAGGGTCATCGAGTCACCCTCGATCTTCCAATGCCCCAATACAGGGGCAATTTTGCCTGACCCGCTGGCCATCAAAGCGCCGTCCGCCATGAAAATCCTCGGCGCATTCCACCCGTTATCCGGCCAGGTGACGCGCCAGGTGCCGACGAGAATCTCGTTGATCTCGGCTTGGCCGGGGAGAGTCTTTCCACTCGCCGCAGCCGCCGGGGCCGCCGCCAGGTTGTCGATCGTGAGTGCTGGGCGTCGTTTCGCCGTCGTGTTTCGGTCGGCGGCCCACGCACTGGCGACGGAAAAAACGACAGCGCATGAGATGCGAAAAATCGCGGGGATGGTCAATTTCATGCGGGCATCAAATTAAAATCACTAAACCGTTGGAAGTGCATCGATTTCCACGCCGAAGGGATGGGCTTTGCGGCAGCGTGATAGGCAGTATGGCTGAGTGCGCGGGCTTCGGCAATGCTCCGTGCTACGGTCGAAGATTCTCGATAATTTTGCTGAAGACTCCTGCGATCTCGGCGCGTTCGCGTTGCTGGTCGGCGAGCTGGCGTTGGAAATAGTCGTAGGTGATCCGGGCCTGCGCCGCAGTGATGTCGGACTGACAGGTGACTTTCAAAAAGGAGAGCATGCTCTGGTCGGCCATCGCCGCGTCCCGGGGACTGAGGCGCTTCGACCTGGCGTCGAGCCACTGGTCGATGCGGGTCTTGATCAAGGGGTTGGTGTGGGCGCCGCGCGAGACTTTCCCATTCTTGCCGAGATCCCGCAGGAAGGCGACCAGATCGTTGGTGAGCTCTTCGACGGCCTCCATTTCCATGGCCTGCGCATGGAAGCCTTGCCAGTTGACCGGCTGCCAGGTCTTCACGCTATCGAGCCGGTAGCCAAAGCGGCGGACGATGGGATCCTTTACCGCTTCCTTGGTGGCGCCGTCGTACTTGCGGATCGTGAGATAAGTGGCGACTCCAATGACTTTTCCAGTCTTGAGATGGATAATGGGGCTGCCGCTGTTGCCCGGTTGAAAAGCCGCATCGACCTCGACGAGGTTCGGGCCGAGGCCCACGATCTTCCCGGTGAGAGTATTGATGACCCCAGCGCCTTCGGCATTTCCCAGGACTACCACCGCGTCGCCGATCGACGCATTTTCATCGACGCCGGTCATGACTGGCAGCGGCGCTCCACCCGGCGCGAGGGCCATGAGGAAGATGTCATGACCGACGGCGGCGGCAGGCGCGCCAATCTGGACCTGGGTGCCATCGAGCGTCTTGAACATGGCGCCCTTCGCCCCGGCGGCGACGTGGGCATTGGTGATGAGGAATGTTCCGGTCCCATAGGCGGCGACAAAGCCGCTGCCCGCTCCGTCCGGGGTCGTGACGAACACAAGATTGGAGCGATTGGCTTTGACGAGTTCGGCGGCCTCGGGCGAGACGGCGGGACTCGGAGTCGTTTTTGAGTCACCTGGAGCGGTACTCGCCGGACTTGCGGAACCAGCGCCCGAACCCAGGACAAGCGGAAACGGAGTGGGACCCGTGTAGTGGACCAGGGCGAACCGATACCACTTGGAGCCACCCTCCGGATCGGGAATCAGAACGGAAAGTTCGTCGCCGACTTTTTTCACGGTGATCGCCCGCCTTTTCTCAATGCCGGTGCCACCATGGGTGGAGCCGACGGCGAACAATTCGAACTGGAGCTTGTCGGGATCGAGGGCGATCGAACGCACGTCACTGGTATCCGCGCCGCGGTCCTTGCTGGCATCCTTCCAGCGGGGCTTCCAGGGCTGGTCGTCGACATAAGTCGGTTCATTCCGGCCCTCGTGCCGGCCGGGCTTCGCGTTGGCGATGTTTTTCCAATAGATGCCGGCCCTGGTCACGCGGAGTTCTGACGGTCCATCGATGAGCGCTTCGACGACCGTTCGCGGCGCGCCGTTCGCTTCGTCGGCGAGCGCTGGCCCGCCATGGGGAAACAAAAGCAAACCGATGAACAGACAGAAGTTCGTTCGAAGAACGTTCACGACATTGCCTGGCAGGGGATGGTCCATGGGTCGGCTACCGGGTGTGAAACATGATGTACCGACCACCGCGCGGGCAATGCTGAAATGAGCCTGCCCCAATGAGCTATTTTGTCCCGGGCAGAAGCAGATCAAGAATACTCTTGGCAGCGTCCCTCCCGGTCTTGACGGCTTCGCCCGCGGCGCCCTGCACGCTCTCGATGACCGCGCCTTGGGCCGCAGCCGCGAGCCGGGGCGTGAGGTCGTCGTTTGGCTTGTCGACCGGCCCGGTGAGGCGCATGGGAGCCCAGAGATAGCCGCCACGGGATTCCGTGAACACCTTCGCTTGCGCCCCGGGGAGCCATTGCAGACTGGCCGGCGTCACGCCAACGCGGAAAGCGCCGTCCAGAATTCCGCCGACGACGGTGAAATCTCCTTCCATCCGGATGAGGCCTTCGGACTCGGCGATGAATTTTGTGACGCGCAGCTTTTCTCCCACCTGCTCAAAATCACCGGAGGCGTTGGTGAGATTGAGCCGGCGAAACTGCTGGGTGCGGGTGAAGAGGGCGATCTGGTCGAGCACGGGCAGGGCGGTCAATTCGCCATTCGTGAGCCGCAACGATCCCTTGAGGCGGGGGCCGCCAGTGAGGGGCAACGAGTTGCTCACGGTGACCTCGCCGGAGAGGTTGCCCTTGGCCCGCATCCGCCAGTCCTCGGACAGGTAGGGGGTCGTGTCGACGTTGACCAGGGTGAGCCGCAGGTCGAGATCGCGCTCGAAATTGATCTCGCCGGTGGCCTGGACGGCGCCGCCGCCGGGCTGGCGCAGTTCGGCGCTGTTAATGAAAAGGGACGGGGCTCGATAGCGGAGTCGGAGGCTGGCTACTTCGAGCGGCGGGAGCGTGGCGTACTCGAGTCGCCCGCCCTGGCCGGCGACCTGCCACCCGCCCTCGTGTGGCTGAAGTTCAAAAGCGGTGCCGCGGAGACCGCCCCCAGCCCAAGTCAACTGCGTATCGTGAATGATCGCGCGGCTGACTTCGACGCGATTTGGCAGCCAGCCGGTGCTTTCTGACGGACTCTCCGTTTTCGGAGCGGCGAGTGGATTGGCCGTGTGCTCCACGGGGCGGTCGATGCGCGGGCCGTCGAGATTGACGCGCAGGCGCTGGACATCGATCTGGTCCACCTGCCAGACCTTCTCGAAGAACGCCCGGCGCAGGGAAATTTCGGCCCGCATCTGCTCCAGTTGCAGGTCGGCGAAGGCGGCATCGGGGCCGCCTTTGGCCCGGAAACTGTCGGCGAAAATATTCAGGCCCGCGAAATTGAGCGGGGCGAGTTCGACATCGGCGTGCAGGGTGCCCCCGGCCTTCCTGGCCACGAATTGGCGGAACCCATCGCTGCGGAGGTAGGATTCGAGCGCGGCCCTGCCGACGAAGAAGCCGATGACCAGGAGGACAAGGAAGATCGGGATCGCCCAGGACACGAAACGAAGCCACCGGCGCGGGCGGGCGGCGGTGCGGGATCGGGTGGAAACGGCCATACGACACTTTTGCCAATGACAAAGCCGCGTCAATCTACAACGCTGTGCCGCCATGCTCGAACTCCAGGATGTCTCCCTCCAGCTTGGAAACGCGCCCGACGACCAACTTCTGCTTTCGGAGGTATCGGCGCGCTTTCCGAAAAAACATTTCGCGGCGATCCTGGGCCCCTCGGGCTGCGGCAAAAGCACGCTGCTCAAAGTGATCGCCGGCCTCAAAGAGCCGACACTCGGGCACATCGAATGGGAGGGGCGCGACCTGTCGGAGGAAGGCGACATGGACCCGCACGAGATCGGGTATGTGCCGCAGTTTAGCATCGCCTATGATTTGCTGACCGTGTGGGAAAGCGTCGAAAGCGCGCTGCGCCTGCGGGTGAGCGGCCTGACGGCTGAGGAGCAGGACGACCGGCTCGAAAAAATTCTGCGGGAAGTGGGCCTGGAGGAAATCAGCGACCGGGAGGTGCGGGTGCTCTCCGGCGGACAAAAGCGGCGCCTGGCGATGGCCCTGGAGATGGTGAGCTCACCGCACCTGCTGCTGTGCGACGAGGTGACGAGCGGCCTCGACCCCAAGGCGGAGGACGAAATCACGAATCTCATGCACCAACTGGCGCAGCGCGACAATCGCATCGTGCTGTCGGTGACGCACAGCCTCCGCCACCTCGCGCTCTATGACAGCGTGCTGGTGCTCTACCAAGGCAACCTTGCCTATCATGGCCCCGCGCAACTCCTCTTCCACTATTTCGACGTGGAAAAGCCCGAGGATCTTTTCCCGCGGCTCGCCAAGCGCAAATCGAGCGACTGGAATCGCTCCTGGAAAAAGCATCGCGCGACCTATTACGCCCAGAGCAAGCTGGACGCGACCGACGTCGCCCACGACGTGGCCCTCGAGGAAGTGTCGAGCAAACCCGCGGAGGAGGACGCGGAAACGGAGGCGCGGTTCCGCAGGCTGCTGCAAAAAGCCCAGGCCGCCGACGACCAGGACGATGCCGATGCCGATGCCGTGGCCGTCGACGTAAAACCGGAGCCGATGAAGGTCGAACTCGACGAAGTAGACAAGCCGGCCCGCAAGAAAAAGAGTCCGTCCGAATTTCCGGGAACGCCGTCGGCGATCGAGCAGTTTGCCGTGCTCCTGGCGCGCCGCTGGAAGATCTTTTTCCGCGATGGAGCCCAGCTATGGCTCCAACTCGCGCTGCTTTTTGGATTCCCGATCCTGGTGATCGTGTTTGCGCTGGACGGGCTGCCGCAGATCAAAAACCCAAACGGGGTGCTGTCGGGAAACCTCATGCAGCAGGCGACCAATTCCATGACGCAAACGCTGGAGCTGATGAAAACGGGGAGCCTGGTATCCGGGCTGATCATGTTCCAGGTAATCCTGCTGGCGCTCATGGGCTCGAATAACGCCGCGCGTGAAATCGCGGGCGAGCGGTTGATTTTCGAGAAGGAGAAGTTCGCTGGGGTGCGGCCCGCCGCCTATGTCGCGTCGAAAGCCGTGTTCCTGGGGGTGCTCGTGCTGGCCCAGTCGGTGTGGATGGGAGTGTTTGTGAATTTCGTGGTGCAATTCAAAGGCAGCGCGCTCACGCAGGTGGCGCTCCTGATCCTGGTGAATGCGGCGCTCACCGCCGTCTGCCTGGCGATCTCCAGCATGATGAAGACTGCGGAACAAGCCTCGCTGGTCTCCATTTATCTGGTCGGTTTCCAGTTGCCACTTTCCGGCGCCGTGCTGGCCCTGCCCAAGGCGCTGGGGTGGATGACCCGGCCCTTCATCGCATCCTATTGGGGATGGTCCGGTTTCAATCAGACGATGCATGACACCCGCTTTTACGAAGCCGTGCAACTGGTGACGCAAACGACGCTCGCCTCCGCGGGCTTGTGCGCCTGGGTGTTGGTGTGCCACGTCCTGCTCGGGTTGCTGATCACCTATATGGGCTGCAAGAACTCACGCTGGGAATGATTTGGGAGAAGTGCTCAGTATTGAGTTCTCAGTTCCCAGTGCTCAGTCAGAAAGCGCCCCTTAGCATCAGACTGAGCACTGAGCACTTAACCTCGCCCGCACCGCCGACCTAAACCCAACCCATGTCCACCCTGCCTCCAATCCCGCTCCCGTGGCTCTTCGGCGGGTCGATCGTGGGCTATCTGCTGGTGATGTTTACGAATCCCGTGCGCACGAGTATGCGCGATGGCCTGCGGTGTGTGCGCCGCTACTCGGTGTTGTGGGTGACGCTCGGGGCTTTCGGATTTGCGTATGCGCTCTTCAAGCTCGCCCTGCGGGTCTATTTCTACAGTGCGGCGCCGCCGGAGCTTCGCCCTTCCTTGATGTGGGTCCGGGAAGCCTGGCACGATCCCAATCTCTGGCTCACGGGGTCACCGCAATCCGTCTGGTACCTGCCGCCGCATTCGATTCGCCAGGCGGTCTTTGACAACGCGCTCCCTGCGCTGGAGGGCGTCGCGGGTATTTTCAATCTGCTCGTCACGACATTTCCCCTCTCGGCATTCGCGGCTTTCGTCTTCTTCATCAATTGGGAGAATCATCACTCGGTGCTCTTCCAGTCCCTGCGCAAGCGTTTCGGGCTCTGGGGCTGGGTGTTGCACGCCGGCATCTGCCTGTGCGGCCTCGCCGCTCTCGCCAAGCCGCTGCTCTATGCCTTGCCGATCCTCTCCTTGGGCCTGCCGCGCGACGCGGCGGCGATATGGTTCCAATGGGCGCCAGTGGCCGAGTGGTTGTCGTTTCTCTTCGAGTATCTGGCGGGCGTCTGCGTCCAGTTGGGATTGATCCTCGTCGCCTATTGCTGGGTGCGCGGGATCAGCTTCACCCACGAGCATCTCATCGATTTCGCCATCCGGCGGCTCAGCTTTGTGGTCCGCTGGGCGCTGCTCGTCATGGTCCTGAGCAGCGTTCTCATCCATGGCCCGCTCATCTTGAAAAACTTCGCGCTGTTTCAGGATCTGTTCCCGCCGGACTCAGCGGGCTTCGATGCCCGCTGGAAACTGGCGCGCGCGGTGCTCACCGGAGTTTTGCTCTCCTTTGCGACCATGCAGATCACGCTCACGTTTCACAGCGAATCCCTCAAGCCGGCATTCCGTGACCATTGGACATTCGTTCGGCGAAACTGGTGGCCGCTGGCCTGGTTTTTCATCCTGGCGGGACTCCATTTCTACCTGCTGCGCGTGTCTGTCACCCTCGTGCAGCGGGGTCTCGGCGACGGGACGGCGCTCGGCGTCGCCTGGAGCCTCGTGGCGCCGTGGTTGAACGGGCTCGTGGCGGCCTGGTTGCTCGCGAGTTGGGTTTGTCTTTACCGGCACTCGGATACGGCGCGCGCCCCGCAGCCTTCCGGAGTGCTCGAGCAAGGCGTATTGTTTTGACGACGCAATGATGAATCGGAAACCTCGTGAATCGTGAATGCGTCCGGGACCCACGCGTTGGAGTTGTGCGCCGTTTCTGGTGGGGGCCAGGACGGCGAGACAGTGCGCGCGCTCGACGCCACGTTTGCGCCCGGGCGCTTCCACGTGCTGCGCGGGCCTGCCGGGTGCGGCAAGGACTTGCTCCTCCGCTGGCTGGGCCTGCTCCAGGCGCCGGAGGCCGGGGAAGTGCTGGTGGAGGGGAGCGCCACGCGGGTGCTCAGCGAAGATGCGCGCGCGGAACTGCGGACCCAGCGCTTCGGCTTCGTTTTCGCCGCGCCGTTTTTGCTGGCCACGTTTACGGTCATCGAAAACGTCGCCATGCCGCTCTTCAAGGTCTCGCAGGTGACACCCGAGGAAGCCCGGCGCCGCACGGAAGCCCTGCTCGCATTCGTGGGCCTCGCGGACGCGGCGGAACTTCCGGTGGAGGAACTGTCGCCGCGCGCGCAGTACCAGGTGGCCGTGGCACGTGGACTGGTCAATGAACCTTCGTTCCTGATGGTGGAGAATCTCGACGGAACGCTCGCTGGCGAGGAACTGCACGCCTTCGTGGAACTGCTGCACCGGGTGGGCGAGCGATTCGGGACGACCATTGTCGCGACCGCTTCCCCCACCCTGCCGCTGCTCTGGCCGCAGCGCGTCCTGGACATCGCCGGCGGCGCCATTGCCGGGGACGTGGAACTTCTGCCGGAGAAGGGCGCGTGAGCGAGGGTCCGGCGGACGCCCACGCCATCACCCGCGCGAGCAAGTCCAACCTCGCGCTCGCCTTCATTTCCCTGCCGCGGGAACGCCGCGACGACATCACGGTCTTCTATGCGTGGTGCCGGGTGATCGACGATATCGCCGATGACCCTGGTGGAACGGCCGCCCAACGCCGCGCGGCCCTCGATCTATGGAAGCGGGCGCTCGTCGCGGAAGTGGCTGGCGATCCACCGCTCGCAGCGGCGGTGAGGGCGCTGATCGCCAAGTACCGGCTGCCGGTCGCGCATTTCCTGGAGATCATCGCCGGGGTCGAAATGGACCTCACCGGGGTGAGCTACGCCACGTGGGACGACCTGCGGCTCTACTGCCACCGCGTCGCCAGCGTGGTGGGACTGATCAGCATCGAGATCTTTGGATGCCGCGACGAGGGTTCGAAAGTCTATGCGGTCGAACTGGGCCTGGCGCTGCAACTCACCAATATTCTGCGCGATGTGGGGCAGGATTTCGCCAACGGGGGGCGCATCTACCTCCCGCAGGAGGATCTGGCGCGATTCGGCTATTCGGCGGAGGACCTCGCCGCCAGCCGCCGCAACGAGGCCTTTACCTCGCTGATGCAGTTTGAAGCCGGGCGCGCTCGCGAACTTTACGTCCGGGCAATCGCGGCCCGTCCGCCCGCCGATCGCCGGGCCCTGACGGCGGCTGAAATCATGCGCGCCATTTACTTTCGCCTGCTCGAGCGCATGGAGCGGGATGGCTTCCAGGTCTTCGGACAACGCTATTCCTTGAGCCGTCTGGAAAAGATTGCCCTTATCGCCGCGGCACTTTTGAGATCAAAGTTTCTGTGAACATCCGTTGGGGATGCACCGTCCGATTCTGCTGATGATTCCACACCCCATGAAAAAACTCATCCCCGCGACCAGCCTCGCGCTCTGCATCATGTTCGCCTTTTCAGCGTGCGAAACCACGGGTGATAGCGTCCTCCTGGGAGCGGCCACCGGAGCGGCGGTCGGCGGACTGGCGACGGGTCACGGCCATGGCGCCCTGGCGGGCGCGGCGATTGGCGCGGCCGGCGGGTACCTGGTCGGCAAGGCGGTGCAGCACGAACGCCGCCAGGCTTACAGCGAGGGCTACTATGAGGGGCGCGAGGATCGCTACGACGATCGGGATCACCGGGACGAAGACCGCCGCTACCGCGACGAACGTTATCCCATCGGGCGATTCACGAATCGCGATGGTTTTGTGATCAGCCCGTACTATCCCTATAGTCGCATGGACGTGCGGGGCATCCCGCGCGGCGCGCAGGTGCAGGACCCTTCGACGGGGAAGATTTTCATCAACCCGTAAGCGGTCAGGGCCTGCCCAGTCCGGAGGTCGTGCGTGGCAGGACGCAGTGAAGCCGAGGTGTACCGGGGCGCGTCTTGTCTGCCGCGTCTCGCACTACTTACCGCGCGTTGAAGAGTGCTTCCATCTTCGCTTTCACCGCTGGGTCCATCTTGATCAGCGGTGGCCAGGGGCGGTTGAAGCCTTCGCCCGGGATCTTCTTCGTGGCGTCGATTCCCAGCTTGCCGCCGATCGCGATCTGGCTCGTCGCGTGGTCGAGGACGTCAGCCGGGCCGCGGGTCAGGAGGCTGTCGCGCTGCGGGTCGGTATTGGCGCAGAGATGAAAGAGCACTTCGCTGGTGTTATGGACGTCCACCCCGGCGTCCACCACGACGAGATACTTGGTGAACATCATCTGCCCCATGCCCCAGAGGCCGTGCATGATCTTGTAAGCCTGCATCGGGTAGGTCTTGCGGATACTCACGAACACGAGGTTGTGGAAGACGCCTTCTGCCGGCAACGCGATGTCCACGATTTCCGGAAAGTTCATTTTGAAGATCGGCAGGAACAGCTTCACCGATGCGCCGCCCATGTAGAAATCCTCCATCGGCGGGATGCCGACGATGGTCGCGGGATACACCGCATCCTTGCGATGGGTGATCGCGGTGATGTGGAAAACCGGGTAGGGCTCCGGAAGCGTGTAGTAGCCGGTGTGGTCGCCGAATGGGCCTTCGGCGCGCAGCGGTTCTTGCGGGTCGATGTAGCCTTCGATGACGAAATCGGCCTGGGCGGGCACTTCGAGATCGTTGGTCTCGCACTTCACCAGTTCGATGGATTTCTTCCGCAGATAGCCGGCGAGCAGGAATTCATCGAGCCCATCGGGGAGAGGCGCGGTGGCGGCGAAGGTGAACATCGGATCACCGCCGAGAAAGATCGCGACGGGCATGCGCTGGCCGGTCTCGTAATAGCGGCGCCCATGGCGCGCCGCGACCTTTTGCAACTGCCAGTGCATCCCCGTCGTGCGATCGTCGTAAACCTGGATGCGGTACATGCCGAGATTGCGCTCGCCGGTATCGGGATCGCGCGTCACCACGCACGGCAGCGTGACGAAGCGCCCTCCGTCGAGCGGCCAGCATTTCAGGATCGGCAGGTCCAGGAGGGTCGGCGCCGGGAGCGGCGCTCCAGGAGCGGCGATCGCCGCTCCATCGGGAGCCGCCGGCCAGGCTTCCGTTCGCGTCGGCGGCGCATCGAATTTGTGAATGACGTCCTTGCACGGCCCGCTGCGAACCGTTTTGGGTCGGGCGTGGCGCAGTTCGACCGCGGTGCCGAGGAGCGCCATGGCTTCGCGCATGGAGGTCGGCGGTTTCGCCTTCATCAGCGCGCCCATTTCGGCGGCGACATCGTCCACGCTGTCCGCGCCCATACTCATGGCCATGCGTTTCCACGAGCCCATGGTATTGATCACCACCGGAAACGGCGAGACCACGCCGTTGATCGTCGGCTTCTCGAAGAGCAGCGCCTTGCCTCCGCCGGGCGACTTCATTTCGCGGTCGGCCACCTCGGTGATCTCCAGTTCCGTGGCCACCGGGGTGGCAATGCGCTTCAGTTCGCCGGCTTTTTCGAGCGCCGCGACGAAAGCGGAAAAGGAGTCGTAAGCCATATTTGCGGCAAGTGTAGAGAGTGGCGGGACGGAGTCAAAAGGGTTGGTTCCCCTCTTGGAAATCGCGACCGCATTTGCCATCGTCCCCGGATGCCCCCCACCGACGCCCCTACTTCGACTCCGGGCGGCCCGCATGATTTTGAGACCACCCGCTGGAGCATGGTGCTCCAGGCGCGGGGCAATGGGTCGGGTGCCCGGGCGGCGCTGGCCCGGCTCTGCGAAGCCTACTGGTATCCGCTCTACGCGTTCGTCCGGCGGCAGGGCCATCTTCCGCATGACGCGCAGGATCTCACGCAGGACTTTTTCGCCCGGCTCCTGGAAAAGGATTGGCTGCAAGCGGTGGAACGCGAGCGCGGGCGTTTCCGCTCTTTTCTCCTCGGGTCGATGAAACACTTCCTCGCCAACGAATGGGATCGCGCCAACGCCCTAAAGCGTGGCGGCGGGATGCTGCCCATCCGCCTGGACGATGATTCCGCGGAGGCCCGCTACTGCCACGAGCCGATAGATCCTGCCGCCACCGCCGAACAACTCTACGACCAACGCTGGGCGCTCACCCTCCTGGATCAAGTCATGGCCCGGCTCCGCGACGAAATGACGGCTGGGGGAAAAGCCGCGCAGTTCGAAGCGCTGAAATTCTGCCTGACGGGCGATAAGAGCGCGTATGCCGGCGTCGCCCAGACGCTCGAAATGAGCGAGGGCGCGGTGAAGGTGGCCGTGCACCGGCTGCGCGACCGATACCGGGCGCTGATCCGCGCCGAGATCGGGCAGACCGTGGCCGATCCCACTGAGGTGGACGACGAGCTCCGCCAGCTCTTCGCGGCATTGGGGACGTAAGCCGGCTGGCCGCCCGGAAACCGCTAGTGTAGTGCGGCGCAATTAGCGTAACGTTTTGCGGTTCGCGAGCTTTTTGCGGGCGCGTGTGACCTTGGACAAGATGTCTTTGGCGGTGGCTGTCCAGATGAATGGCTTGGGCTCCTTGTTATGTTGACCAAGGT
>JBBRPL010000124.1:0-23535 GCA_038228205.1 Chthoniobacterales bacterium | reverse complement strand
GATCACCGTACGCGCATCTGCTGGAGTGCTGGAGGGTGCGGACGGATGGGGGTTCATAGCCGCGTGCGTGCCTCCTTCATGACGCCCGCGCACTGGGAAGGCAATGCCGCGCAATTAAATTTGGGCCGTCGCGTAAGAAGCTCCTGCGTCGCCGCAATACTGCACAACTACGGCACCCGTTGCCGACCGCTCCAAAAGGGACGGGACCAGAAAAAACTCACCAACCAAACCACTCACATGAACACGACACCCATCACCCACCTCAGCCTCAAGGCCCTCCTTGCGGTTTCCCTGATCAGCACCACCGCCCACAGCGCGCCTTACCGGAATTCCGGGATGCCCGGCGGGCACCGCAATGGCGCTTCGGCGGCCTTCAACGGCGGCGCCGCCATTGGCGCCATGCGCCAGCCGGCCACCCAAGCCTTCACGCCCAACGCCGCTCAGATCCGCGGTCCCGTGGCGGTCAACGGCGCGCCATGGCGGCGATGGGCTACGGGATCGGAGCCTTCGCCGGCGCTTACGGCGCGGCGCAGGAAGAGGCCGCTGCCGCGCCTGCCTATGCTGTGGCGCAGCCGGAAATGGACGTCCTCCCTGCGGTCATGGGCATCATCGCCGCCTCCGGGGGCAATTGGCAATACCGGCAGGGATACCATCACCATCACCATCACTACGGGATGGCCCCCATGTTCTATCGGTGATCAACCGCAGGACACCCCAAAGAAGACAGTCACGAAGGGAGGCCGAAGCGAAAGCTTCGGCCTTCTTCGCTTTCGGGATGCCGCTGTCACTTTCCACCGTCCGATGAATCCGCGCTTTTTTCTTTCTGCCGCCGCCTCCAGCGTATTCCTTCCCCATGGACCTTGCCACACGGCTCAGCCTCCTTCACCGCCTCAAGCAGGCGCCTGCCGAGATCGATTGGCGCGAGTTTTACGCGAAATACAACGCCGTGATCCTGAGTTTCGCGCGCAAGCAGGGGGCGGATGATCACACGGCGGAAGACGTTCTCCAGGAAGCGATGATGGTGGTGATGCGCAAACTTCCCTCATTCGAGTACGACAAGCAAAAGGGCAGCTTTCGCAACTAGCTGCTGACCATCGTGAGTCACAAGGTGCGTGAGGCCAGGCGGCGTTCCCACGTGGACCGCATGCTCTCCCTGGATGGGCTCTCCGCCGATGACGCAGATTCCTGGGAGGAGCGGTTTGCCTCCGAGAGCCCCGAGGTCAGCGAGAACGTGGAGGACGCGTGGCGCCAGAGTTTGATCGAGGACGCGCTCGAGCAGGTTCTCCGTGATCCGCGCACGCGGCCCGAGACGGTCGCGATCTTCCGCGCGTGCGCGCTCGAAAATCAACCGGTGGCGGAGGTCGCCGCGCGATTCGGGCTGAAGGAAAACGCCGTTTATCAGATCAAAAACCGGATGATGACGCGGCTCACGGAAATCGTGACCGCGATGGAAAATGGGCAAGCCGATGCGCCGGCGTCCGCCGAAGAATGACCGCCTCTCGTATTCCACCGTTATGAATCCTCCCTCTTCCGACCCGCGTCCTCCGACCGATTCCGAACTGGCTGCCGCGGGCCAGACGGTAATCCGCGCCCGCCCGGGCGCCGGAAACGTCCACGAGCGCCTGTCGGCGGCTTCGACCATGCTTCACTCGCTCGAATGTCAGCCGACGGAGACTTCCCTGGTCTTCGCGCGCAGTGCCGGGGCGCGGATTGAGGTCGTGCCGATCCGCGGGGGGATTACCGTGGGGCGGGGGAGCGACTGCACGATCTGCCTGGCCGAGTGCGCCGATTTCAGCCGCAGACATTTCGGCGTGCGCCCGTTCTCCGGCGCCTGGCTGCTGGAGGATTTCGGATCACGCAATGGCACCATCGTGGACGGCCATGATGGCCGCGTCACCCGCCGGTTGCTGCGCGATGGCGATTTCATCTTCGCCGGGGATCTGGTGTTCCTCTTCGTCAATCCGGCGGATTGAGCGGGATTTGGCAGAGTGCTCAGTGCTCAGTGCTCAGTATTCCGGGAGCGATGCCGCTGGTGAATTCTGAGCACTGAGAACTGAGCACTTCATCAATCCGTATGCTTCGGCGCCCGGACCGTCCCTTCGGCCAAATCGCGGGCCCGCCGCTCGACGATCCGGGTGGCGACTTCCTCGACCATTTGCTCGAGCAGCAATCGCAGATGAGACCCCGCGCGATAGTCCGCGGGGGCGATGTGGCGCACGCGGTCGGCGTGGGTGGAAAGCTGATAGCACTTCTTGAAACTCGAACGCGAAGGATCGGCGGCATTGTAGACCGCGATGGCGTGGCCCCCGTGTTGCCGGACGACGGTGAAACAGGGAACATCGGTTGGACCATCGCCCACGTAGATCATGTGTTCAAAGGGAACGGGGCGCAGATCGGCGGGCATGTGATCATTCACATCCTGCGAGTAATCGAGCAGGCCTTTGTTGATACGGAAAAGAAACTGCGTCTTCTGCGTGTGACTGATGGCGCGCTTGGGGAAGGCGATGCGCCCTTCGCGGTCCTCGGCAAATTCGCAGCCGAACATGGCGCGGATGTAGGGTGCCAGGCGGGACCCTTCGATCAGCACCTTTAATCCGCTGGAGATGATATAGTGCTCGACTTTGATCCCGTGAGCTTCGTGCTGCGGGGTGAGCAGCTTGTCGCGGAACTCCTCAAACATCTCCGGCAGGCCCGGGAAGAATTGCAGGCCGGCGCCGAGTTCCCGCAGGCGCGCCGTGGTCGGCCGGTCGATTTCCAGATAGTCGAGGAGCGCCTTCATGTAGGCGAGTTCGTTATCGTATCCCTCGTCCTTCACCAGCGTGTGGCAGCGGCCCCAGAATTTTTTGGCGTCGATGCCGAAGGTCGGGAAGAGCACCTCATCCTGCATGTAATTGGGCGAAAGAGTCTGGTCGTAATCGTAAACGATGGCGATGATGTTTTGCGGGGCGCTCATTTTGGGAGAGGTTGATAGAGGATGGTGGATAGTTGACAGCCCCGTGATCCAGGCAGTGCGGAATAGCAGGAAAACTTGAAAAAGGAGCGGAATATCCAGGACGCGTGGCGGAACAATGTGGGGCTATGAACCATCCACGATCAACTATCAACCTCCGGAGAGTTCCGGCCCCTCAGGGAAGCAAGTTCTTCAGAGCCCCTTCCAATTCCGGAAAACGAAACCCGAATCCCTGATCGAGCACGGCCGCCGGCAGGACGCGCTTGCTGTCCAGCAACTCGGCGGAGAAACCACCGAGCAGGGCTTTCAGGGCGAAGGCGGGGACGGGTAGGAACGCGGACCGGTGGACCGCCCGGGCGAGCGCCTGCGTAAATTCCGCATTGCGGACCGGCCATGGTGCCCCGCCGTTGACGGGGCCTCGCACATCGAGATTCTCGACGGCGAAGAGAAACAATTGGGCGATGTCCTCGAGGTGAATCCACGACATCCATTGGCGTCCACTGCCGAGGCGTCCGCCCAGGCCCAGGCGGAAAGGAAGGGTCATTGCCCGCAGGGCGCCCCCCCCAGGCCCGAGGACTACCGCGGTTCGGATCATGGCGACCCGGACGCCGCGCGCCCGCGTCGCCTCTGCTTCCCATGCCTGGACGGTCTCTGCAAGAAAACCGGCGCCGGCAGGGGCCGTTTCGACGAGTTCCTCATCGCCACGATCGCCGTAAATGCCGATGGCGGAACAGCTGACCAGGACTTCCGGTTTCGCTTGTGCGGCGTCGATCGCTTCCACGACGCGGCGTGTCCCGAGCACCCGGCTGTCGACGATGCGGCGCTTTTTTCCCGCGGTCCAGAGGCCGGCAACATTTTCCCCGGCGAGATGGACGATGGCTTCGCAACCTTCAATGTCGGGCGGCTTCTCGAGGGAGAAAGCGCGCATCGTGCAGCCTGGAATGGCGCGGCGCGGGTCTCGCGTGAAGGCGGTAATCTCGTGTCCGCGCCGGAGGGCGAGGTCGAGGATTTTCCTGCCGAGAAAGCCGGAGGCGCCTGTCAGACCGATTTGCACTTCGTGAATTTTGAATGCTGAATTTTGCATGACTCCCCGCGGGACCGCAGGGAATTCATTATGCAAAATTCACCGCTGGCCGCTGGCTCAGTCAAACTTTCCGTGCAGCCAGCGATAGGGGAATTTGTCCCCGGGGCAATCGGTCGGCCAGCGGGGTGGATTGATCTCGCGGTGGGCTTTGACGATGGCAAACTGGCGATCGATCTTGCCGACGCGGAGGCGCAGATAACGAACGAGTTCCTCACAGGCCTCGAGCTGGCGGGGGGTGGGAGCATCGCGGTTGTAATCGCCGACGAGGCAGATGCCGAGGGCGATATTGTTGAGATAGTCGCTGTGGACGTGCCCGCCATTGATCTGGCGGCGCCAGCGGTTCCCGATCTCGATTTCGCCATCGCCTGTGGAGGTGCCATTGCCGATGACGAAATGATACGCGAGGCCGTTGGGCATCTTGCGGACGTGCAGATGGTAGTAATCGAAGGCCTTGGCGTTGCCCTGCCGGGTGCCGCTATTGTGGACCACGATGTAACGCCAGCGCCGCGACATGACGGGGGCGTGATCGATCTCGGACCGGACGGATTTAGTCAGGTATTTCCATTTTTCAAACCAGCCGGCGGGCGGCGCCGGTTGGATGCGCTGGTCTTCGAAGCCCGTCTTTTCGATGATGATGGGGGCGGTGACCGGTGGTTTCGGCGCGGGTGTGGAGGGGCGTGGCGTGATGGGCCTGGGTGTGACCGGGGGCGGGGTGACTGGGGGTGGTTTGGGTTTCGGAGTAGCTTCGGGCTCAGGCTTGGGGCGGGGCTTCGGCGTCACTTCCGGCTCCGGCTTTGGCTTGGGGTGGGGTGTCGCCTCGGGCGGTGGAATGGGCTTGGGGGTGGCGGGCGGTTCCGGCGGGGGAGTGGCCACGGGCTGGAGCGGCTTGGGCTTGGGCTTGGGCGAAGACTCCGGCGAAGGCGTCATGGGCGACGTGCGCATCTCTTCACGCGCCTTGAGAAACTGCTTCCGCTTTTCTTCGTCGGTCAATTCCGCCGCAAAACCGCTGAGTTTCAAAACCCAAACAAGGAGCAACAACGGGAGGATGGCGCGCACGCGGCGGATGCTACGCTGAGAAAGGCGGAAGGCGGAAGGAGGAAGGATGACGAAATGCGTGAAAGTGCGCGGTTGCACTTCATTGTTCATCCTTCATCCTTTCGGCCTCGCCCCAAATGACCTACTGCCTCAGCCTCCTCTGCCGCGAAGGCATCGTTTTCTTTTCCGACTCCCGCACGAGCGCGGGCGTGGACAACATCACGATCCAACCAAAAATGCGGGTGCATGCCGCGAAAGGCGACCGCGTGATTTGCCTGATGACGTCGGGCAATCTCTCTGTGACGCAATCCGTCCATGCCTTGATCGAGGAAGATCTGGTGCGCGGCGCAACGGAGCCGGGCCACGGGCACCTCATGAACCAGCGTTCCCTCTTCGAGACCGCGCGCTATGTGGGGATGAAGATTCGAGCGGTGTCCGAGATGGATCGGGCGGCCCTGGAAGCGGCGGGTTTCGGGTTTAATATCAATGTCCTCCTGGGCGGACAGATCGCCGGCCAGAAGCATGAGATTCACTACGTCTATCCGCAGGGGAATACGTTGCAGGCCAGCGTGGCGTCGCCGTTTCTCCAGATCGGCGAATTCAAGTACGGCAAGCCCATCCTCGATCGGGGATTCAATTTCGAGACGCAGCTGAACGACGCAGTGACCTTCGGCATGCTGTCGATGGAGGCGACGGTGAAATCGAACGTGTCGGTGGGGCCGCCCATCGATATTTTCGCCTACGAAAGGGATTCGCTGGACGTGAAGTATCGGGCGCGGCTCGAGGAGGGCGACGAGTATTTCCGTGAGATTCAAACCAAGTGGAGCGACGGAGTGGTGAAACTCGTCGAGACGATGCCGCGGCTGCGTTTCCCCGGCGTGGCCGACGAGCCGGGAGGCAGTCATTCGTGAGCGCGCGGGTTCGGGTGAAAATCTGCGGCCTGACGAATGGCGAGGACGCGCGCGCGGCCATCTCCCTCGGTGCGGACGCGCTCGGCTTCAATTTGTTTCCCGGTTCGCCGCGCTGCGTGGATCTCGACCGTGAGGCCGCATGGATCAGGACGCTGCCGCCCTTCGTCACGCGCGTAGCGGTGCTTGTGAATGTGCCGCTCGCCGAGGCCCGCCGGGTGGCTGGCCATCCGGCGATCGATCTCGTGCAGTTCCACGGTGACGAAGACGAAGGCTATTGCGCGGAGTTTGCCCAACTCGGCCGACCATTCCTAAAAGCGCTCCGGGTCCGCGACCTCGCCTCGGTGGAGCGGGCGGATCAATTTTCCACGCCTCACGTGCTCCTCGATGCCCACGCGAAAGAAGCATACGGCGGGACCGGACTGCGGCTCGACGCGACGCTGGCCGCGGAGGTGGTGCGGCGTTTTCCGGCCCTCCAGATCATCCTCGCGGGTGGGTTGACCCCGGAGAATGTTGCCGGGGCAGTGCGTGCCGTGCGTCCGTATGCCGTGGATGTGGCGAGCGGCGTGGAGAGCGCTCCGGGGCGGAAGGATCGCGGGAAGATGGAGGCGTTTGTTGACGCAGTCATCAGCAATCAGTCGGGCAGTCATCAGTAAGTGGGTGCGGAGAGAAGGGAATCAGGCTTCTCAGTCCAGGATGGGCTCCGGCACCTCCAATATGGACTTATGATACGTATAGAGCATCGCCTTTGTTGTGGTTGTGCTAGAAAGTTTATCGCCCGATCCGGCTCATTTTGTCAGAGGAGAGTCTCATTTAATCATATCTGAGAGACTTATTTTCTCGTGGTTGAGATAATTGTCTCATTTTGTGGGTCGTGGACTCTCATGGCCTGCCACGTGCTCTATCGAACTCACCAACCTCGAACCGAAAGCTCACACCATGGCCAAAATTTACAATTCCCTCTGCGTGCTCGCTGCTCTTTCCATGAGTGCAGCCTATGCGCAAGAACCCATCGCTCCTCCGATTGCGCAGGCGAAGCCTGCGGCCCTTCCTGCGCCGATCGAGCCGCCGATTCAAGTGCCCGGCGCCCAGCAAACGATTCCGCCGGCCGTGGGTGACCCCACAGCGACACCGGCCATCCCGGGGACTTCCGGTTTGCCGACGGCCCCGGCTTTGGCTCCTGGCGCGGCCCGGTTGAACGATTTCCAAGGTGACCCGATCGACCTCGTGCTGCGCACGCTGGCTCGGCAGGCGAAGATGAACATCGTCGTGAGCGAGTCGGTGGCGACCACTGGAGGCACCGTGAGCATGCGCCTCGAGGACAAGTCGCCGAAGGAAGCCATCGAGATCATCGTCGAATCGAAGGGGTTGATCATGGATAAGGGCAAGAACGACGTCTATTTCATCAAGACTGCGGCGGAAAAGGCCAAGGAGCCCACGGAAAGCGGCAACTACACCTTTAGCTATGCGCAGGCGGAAAAAGTCATCCCCTTGCTCGGCACACAGCTCCAGAGCGGAGTGGCCCCGCAATTCGACCAGCGGACCAACACCGTCTTCTTCCGGGAGAACCGCTCGAACCTCGACAAGATCATGCTCTTCCTGGAGAGCATCGATAAGCCCACCCGGCAGGTGATGATCGAGGCGCGCCTCGTGGAAGTGACGGCCAACCCGCGGCAGAGCTACGGGATTAACTGGGGCGGTGTTTTCGGCGGTTCGGGTTCTCCGCAGACCTTCAGCTACGCGGGATCAAACAACGTGGGCAGCACCTTCGCCAGCGGCGTGACCCAGACGCTCTCCAATGTGCTGGGCGCGACGTCCACATCCACCGGCACGACTGGGACCACGGGAGGAACCGGCATCCCTACGACGAGCGCGACGGCCGGTACGGCTAACGTCGGCGCCACAAGCACCGGCGGCATCAGTAACGGGTCCACCACCCAAAACGCCTTCCTCAATACCGTGAGCCCAGGCGCCAACCAGTTTGGCAATGTCGGGAACCTGTTGCGCAACGCGAATAGTCTCTCGTCCCTCGGTGGTTCGGTGGCAGGGCAGTTCGCGATCCTGAGCATTCCGCAGATGTCGATCACGTTGCGCATGTTGAACGAAGACAGCGACGCGGAGTTCCTCGCCCATCCTCGCGTGGTGACTTCGAACAACCAGAAGGCGACGATCAAGATCGTGCGCCAGCAGCCGGTGCCGCAGCTCAATTTCAATGAGCAGACGGCGCAGGCGGTGTTCAGCGGTTTCCAGGACAAGGAGTTCGGCAACACGCTGGTGGTCACGCCTTCGATCAACAAGGATGACTTCATCTCGATGAGCGTGCAGCCCGAGATCAGCAACAAGGTGGGCGACGCGACCTTCATCTTCAGCGGCACGACTGTGACCAGCCCGGTCATCGACAAACGCACGCTCGACTCGAACGTGGTGATCAAGAGCGGCGACACGCTGGCCATCGGCGGCCTGCTCCAGGATGAAGTCACCAAGGGACGCACGAAAGTCCCGGTCCTCGGCGACATCCCCATTCTTGGCTACGCTTTTCAAGAGAAGGTCAATACCCGCGTGAAACGCAACCTGCTGGTCTTTGTAACTCCGACGATCATCCGCCAGGGCTACGGCACGGGGCTGGAAGACCAGGTCACCGGCCTCAATCATAGCGGCGAAGAGTATGCCGACCCGAACGGCTGGCGCAATAATGCCAAAGGCGCGGCCCGCATCGTGCCGACCTCCAATCGCCAGGTGGCCGCCGAATATCCGAAGCCGGGCATTGCGCCGGCGCCGAAGAAGACCGGCTGGCGCGCGAGTGCCGCGGCGACGCCCAAGCCCGCGGCTGACGGACAGTAAAAGCTCACGGCGGACCGGGCCGCCTCACAAGGGGGAAACCTCCCCGGCCAATCTCCCAAAGACACCGGCGCCGGCCAGCAATGGCCGGCGCTCTCTTTTTTCCAGGTTTCTGGTTTTCTGCTTCGGCGCGCCATCTGACAAGGCGACTGTGGCCGCGGATATGGGCCCGCGGTGGAACTAGAAACCAGAAACTTGCGTCCGGCTTTCGTCCAGGCTGGAAATTTGCCGAAACCCCGCCACCTTACCGACCAATGAAAGCCGCCTGTCTTCTTTTCAGGGCTCTCCTGCTGGGGTCCGTCCTGGCATCTCCGTCCATCGGTCGGGCGGAGGCAGCAGGATCCAATAGCTCAACCGCCACGCCGGCGGCTGACAAGAGCCGCAAAGGTGATGCGACGGCGTTTCTCCGGCCGCGCGCCCCTTTGATCGGGCAGCCTTTCGATGACCGGGAGATCGAACTCTATATCGAGTCCGAGGCCCGCAAGCTCTGGGCAGCCGGGCTGATTAAGGCGCTGCATTTCGACCACAAGACTTGCGCGATGCAGCTTGCACTGCCGGCGCCGGACAAGCTCAGCGGGCCGGTTCTCGCCGCGCGAGCGGAGGTGGCGACACTAATTATCGGGGAGTTTTCGAAGGAGACCAAGAAACGCAAAGGTCCTGCCTTCAATGTCGCGGGCGGCGCCTTCGTCATCGGATCTTCCGGAATTTGCCTGACCAGTTTGCATGTAGCCAAGGACAAGGACTCGCTGGGTTTTTGCGCCATGACCCGCGACGGTCGCGTTTTCCCGATTCGGGAGATTCTCGCCTATGAACCGGTGAATGACCTGGCCATCTTCCAACTCGCCCTGCCTGAGGGCGTGGTGCTGCCGACGCTGTCGCTGGCGCGCGAAGCGGCGCCGATCGGCACGCCGGTCTTTGTGATGAGCCACCCGGATGACCGGTTCTTCCTGCTCTCCACGGGCCTCGTGGCCCGTCATACGCTCTGGCGCACGGAAAGCGGAGAGGAGGCGTTTATGACGATCACCGCGGATTTCGCGAAGGGATCGAGTGGGTGCCCGGTGCTCGACGAATCCGGCGCGGTCATCGGGATCGTCAACAACACGGAGTCGATCTACTACGACGATGACGGGAAGAAAAAGCAGACGGACTTGCAGATGGTGGTGAAGAACGCCACCCCGTCATGGGCGGTGCGTCCCATGATCGAGGCGCCCAGTGCCGCCGAAAGGCTCTCCGACCACAAGACGCCGTGAGGGCTCGGTTTTCGCTGGCGATTGCGCTCCTCTCCCTCGCGTTGTCGTCCCTGGGCTTCGCTGGGAATTCGTTTCTCGATGCGAAATCCGACGGGCCGGTATCGGCGCGATTCAAAGGGGTGGAGTGGAACGATGAGTTCGAGAAGGACGAGTATGCGTGGAGCGCGCGCGTGACGACGAAGCGAGTCGCGACCGCGAAATGGGGAGCGTTTTTCAAGATTACGTTTGATGAAATCACCTCGAAGGCGCCCCATCCGCGGGAAATGCAGCCTCTGTATTTCTTCACGACGGAGAACGAGATCGTTCTCTTCAACGAAGAGAAACCCGAGGAGGCGATCGCTCGTCTGGCGGCCCAGGAGAAGCCTCCCAAATTCGAGCCAGGCGACATTTACGGTCTGACCAAGGGCTCACGCAAAGTGGCGGTCGACAAGCAATCGGGTTCGAAGCTCGCGGTGAAGGGCGACCGCAGCACGTATGAGTGGACGCATAGTTCGGGGCACTTCACGACCGCGGTGTGGCAGCGGGGGGCGGGACTGGTCGAATACGCTCAGGGCTACGGGGCTCGACGCGAAGGGTTTCGGCTGAAGAGGAGTTGATCGGAGAGGGGATTAGCTATCCACCTTCTGCGCCTGCTCGAAGAGCGCGCGCCAGTAGTCCAGACGTTCCTTGACTCGCTTCTCATAGCCCTGGTCGCCGGGTTCGTAGTAGCGGCGGCCCTCCGGCAGATACGCCTGGGGCACGTACGCTTCTTCGTGATCGTGGCTGTATTGGTATCCTTCGTGGCCAAAGGCCTTGGCGGAGCGTTTGCTGCTCTTGTCGCGCAGGTGGCGGGGCACGGCGAGGGTCACGCCCTCCTTCACTTCCTTTTGCGCGGCGCCCAATGCGACGTAGGCCCGATTCGATTTCGGCGCAGTGGCGAGATAGACCGTGGCGTGGGCGAGGGGAATTTGAGCCTCCGGCAGGCCGATAAATTCCACCGCCTGCTGGGCCGCGACGGCGACCACGAGGCCCTGCGGGTCTGCCATGCCGATGTCCTCACTGGCGAGAATGACAATACGGCGGGCGATGAAGCGGATGTCTTCACCGGCATAAAGCATCTTGGCCAGCCAGTAGAGCGCGGCGTCCGGATCGCTGCCCCGCACGCTCTTGATGAAGGCGCTGATGGTGTCGTAGTGCTGGTCGCCGTCGCCATCATAAACCACCGCCTTCTTTTGGATCGACTCCTCGGCGATCGCGCGGTCGATGTGAATGGCCCCATCGGCCCCGGGTGGAGTGGTGACGACGGCGATCTCGAGCGCGTTCAGGCAGCGGCGGGCGTCGCCATCCGCGGTCGTCGCGAGATGCGCGAGCGCCTCGTCGGAGATCTCGATTTTCGTCTTGCCAAAGCCTCGCTCCGAGTCCGCCAGGGCCCGCTTTTGCAAGGCGACGAGACTGGCCGGCGCGAGTGGTTCGAGTTGAAAGACCTGCGAACGCGAGACCAGGGGCGAGTTGATGTAGAAAAACGGGTTGTGCGTGGTCGCGCCGATGAGTCGCACCGTGCCGCGCTCGACATCCGGCAGGAGCACGTCCTGCTGGGCCTTGTTCCAGCGATGGATTTCGTCGATGAAAAGGATCGTCTTCACGCCGCTGGCGGCGCGATTGGCCGCTGTGGCGATGACGCGCCGCAGATCGGCGACGTTGCTTTCGACGCCGCTCAGGCGCTCGAACCGCGATTCGGTGGCGCTGGCGATGATCTCCGCCAGGGTGGTCTTCCCGGTGCCGGGCGGACCGAAGAGGATGATCGAAGAAATGCGGTCGGCTTCGATGGCCCGTCGCAGCAGCTTGCCGGGGGCGAGGATGTGCTCCTGCCCGGCATATTCGTCGAGCGTGCGTGGGCGCATCCGCTGGGCCAGCGGAGCCGCCGTGGCGGGGGGCGCGGTGACCGGATCGGGAGCGAAAAGATCGGACATTGGGTCGAGAAGGAGATGAACAGGGAGCCTCGCCGTCAACCTACACCCGTTCCCGCTTTTTCAACGCGATCCAGGCGGCGAGGTAGGAGGCCACGCCCCACATCAAGTTGCCGAGCAGCCCGCGGATGGCGGGGCGCTTCTTGGTGAAGACATCGCCGTTCGAGAACTCCCGTTGCGGATCGAGATTCCGGTAGGATTCGCGGTGATCCCGCATGAGGTCGCCACTCAGTTCCCGGCCCCACAGGAAGCTCGTATCCATGATCGTCTGGGCGCAGAAGGTGGGCGTAAAGCGGCTGACGACGAGGACGCTGCGGCTCATGTCCGTGGGCGAGACCGTATAACCGGAGAAAAGAATCTGCGGGATGAGGATGAGCGGGACAAACATCACCGCCTGCATGACCGAGCGTGAAAGCGAAGAGATGGCGGCGCCGATACCGACGGCGGCGACGGCAATGCTGAAGAGCGAGAGGAGTTGAAAAAAGACGGAGCCGTCGGGTCCATTTTCGCCGATGCGCATCGTGCAATACAGAAGTACCGCCTGCACCATGGTGATGCCGATGAGGAAAATGAATTTGCTGGCGAGGTAGGAATGCGCGCCGACGCCGACGAGTCGCTCGCGACGGTAGATGGCCAGTTCCTTGACGATCTCCTGCGCCGCATTGCTGCAACCAAACCAGAGGGTGGCGAGATACGCGAAAAACATGATCAACGCGCGATCGTCGCTGACCCAGGAAACGAGCGCGGCGATGACCATGGGCTGGCCGACGAGCAGCGCGAAATTGCGCCAGTCCGAACGCAGGATCGCCCACTGGCGCGCGAGCAGGATGGGCAGCGCAAGGGCGCGGCGGGCCGGCTTGGCGGGACGAACGAGGGGGGCGGCGGGAAGCGAGACCTCCTCCGCGCCGGCGGGACGTTCGACGAAGGCGGTTTGCCAATCCTTGGGAGGCCGATCGGCGAGGCGATCATAGAGTCCGGTGAGTTTGGGCACGCCGAAATATTCCCGCGCTCCCTGGGCCGATCCCTGGAACGCGAGGCACCCTCCGACCAGGACGATCAACTGGTCCATGAGGTAGGCGTTTTCCATCACGTGCGTGGTGCAGACGATGGTGCACCCCGTATCCGCGAGATCGCGGAGCAATTCCATGAGTTGAAACTCAGTCGCCGGGTCAAGGCCGGAGCTGGGCTCATCCAGAAAGAGGATGGCGGGTTTGGCGAGCAACTCGACGCCCACGCTCACGCGCTTGCGCTGGCCGCCGGAGAGACGGCTGATGGGCTTGCGCGCATGGGGGCGCAGGCCGAGCTGGTCCATGGTTTGCAGGAGGAGCTTGTCAATCTCGCGCGGCGGGGTCCCGGCGGGCAGCCGCAACTGCGCGCTGAAGCGCAGAGCTTCATCGACGGTGAGGTCGGCGTGAACGATGTCCTCCTGCGGCACAAAGCCGAAAGACTGGGGCTCATTGCCGGAATAGATGTCCTTGCCATCGACGAAAACGACGCCGAGTTCGGGCGCACGCAGGCCGCTGAGCGTGGTCAGCAGCGAGGATTTTCCCGCGCCGCTCGGGCCGATGATGCCGACAAAGCGTGAGGCGGGAATGGTCAGGGCGACATCGTCGAGAATGGTGAGTGGCCCCGAACGCATGAAGATATGATCGGAGCGGATCGTGCCGCCAGCGGCGTTGGCAACCCGGTTCAGAGAATGTCCATCGAACTGGAAACAGAACGGCCCGATTTGCAGGCGGTCGCCGATGGTCAGCTCATGGGTGTCGAAGCGGTGGCCGTTCACGAACGATCCGGCGGTGCTGTTCAGGTCGGTGATGACGATGCCGCCGCGACCCGCCGGCGCGGCCGAGGCATGCCGCCGGGAAACGCCGGGATCGTTCAACCACACGTCCAGGCCAGGTTCGCGGCCGATCGTCAGCAGTCGGTCCACCTCGATGCGATCGGCCGGTTTGCCGAGGACGAGCATTTGCCCATTCATCGCCGCGGAGGGCGCTGCGCTTGGTGGGGCCGCGGATTTTTCCCCGAGGCCGAAGACGATGATCGCGGGCCCAACCCCCACCTGGTCGCCCGGCTGAAGCGTGGTGATCGAGTCGATGCGCTGGCCGTTGACCCGCGTGCCACGGGCGCTTCCCAAATCCTCGACGGTGCAGGCCTTTCCATCCCACGAGAAGCGGCAATGCTGCCGCGAAATCTCGACGTGGCTGAGCTCGAAATCGGTGTCCGCGGACCGGCCAGCGATGAAGCTGCCTTCGCCCAGCGGGAAGACTCGCGGCGGAAGGCCGCCCGTCACCGCCAGATGGGCCCCGCTCATGCGTGCGATCGACTCACGGGAGGACGGCCCAGATCTCGACGATGCGGTTCTTTTCGAGATTCGCCGCGTCTACCAATTTTGACCCCCCCATACCGACCGTGTGCATCAGATTGATGACGCCGAGCCTGTCCTTCATCGTCTTCATCACGCCTTCAGCGCGCGTTTGTGAGATGGCGAGGTTTTTCTTGGCATCGCCCTTGGGATCGGCGTAACCGAGGATCACAAAGACCGCGGTCGGATCGTCGCGCAACTTGGCGATCTGGGGTCTCTCCAATTCCGTCTTGAGCGCTTCGAGGTCCGCGGGCGAAAGGTCGGTTTTTCCTGACCCGAAAGGAACGGTCAGGATCTTGCCCATGCTGCGCGCTTTTTCGACGGCGCTGTAGAGCTTGTCCTTGTTCGAAGTGGAGACCGGCATCAGGTCCACGCGAGTGAGAACCTCGGCTTTGACCGCCTTGTTTTCCTTGCTGGTGATGTCGAGATTGATGCGCTCTGGCGATGTGACGAAACGCGGCGGTTCGGCGACAGGCGGGCTCGATGCGCCGTTGTCGACGGGCGGCGGGTTGTCCGTCGTCGTTGTGGCGGGCTCCGAAGAAGCCGTGCTGGCGGTCGTATCCCGCGGGTCCGGCTTCCTTGGTTTGAAGACTTTTCCCCGGAGCGAAGGAATGCCGAAGATCAAGCCGCCACCGACGACCACGATCCCGCCCATGATATAGACGTAGCGCATCCACATCGCGGAAGGGGATCCGACCTCGGTGAGCGGCTTTCCGCATTCCGCGCAGATGAAAGGTTGGTCGCTGTCGACCTCCGTTTCTTCACCACGGTAGGCGAGAAGGCACCCCGAGAAGTTCTGGCATTTGCCGTAACGAGACATACTTCTGATTTATAAGGTGCGATTTCCGGAAGCCGCGAGCAAATTTTCCCCAATCCACGCGGCAATGTCGGAAAAGAGAGGGGTTTTCCACGCCAATCCCGCCTTTGGGAGGCGCAGGACCGCCGAGTGAAGGGCATGCCGCGGAAAGAGCAAACGGGCCGCCAGCGCGTCGGTCCAGCCGGTCTCGATGAATTCGAGGTAACAGCCTTCGTCGGGCCCGTAGAGCTTGTCGCCCACGATAGGGTGTCCCGCATGCGACAGGTGCACGCGAATCTGATGCATGCGGCCCGTTTTGGGAAAAGCGCGGACAAGGGCAAACCGTTCATGGCCAGAGGTTTTTATGACAAAACGTTGCTCGACCCGAAACCGCGTGCAGGCCGGCGCACCCTCGGGATGCACCATCTGCTTCAGATGGATCCGGGTCGATTGGCGTTCGCCCTGGCGAATGAGGGGGCCGTTGATCTCGAAGGCATCGGCGTCCGGCCATCCCCACACGAGGGCCAGATACTCTTTTTCCACCTGGCGGGCCATCATCTGACGCCCCAACTCACGGGCGGCGGCGCGATGCTTGGCCACCAGCGTGAGTCCACTCGTTTCGCGATCCAGGCGGTTGATGATCGAAACCTGGCCGCCGTTCACCAGTTCGTAGGACAGCAACTCGCGCAGTTCATCCCAAAGTGTGCGCCTGCCGTTGGGCTTGCTCGGATGCACCTCGAGGTAAGGCGGCTTTTCGACGACGATCCAGTCGCAGGATTCGTCGACGATCGGGATGGAGTGGCCGGTGGCGGGAGAGTTGATAGTGGAAAGAGGATGGTGGATAGCCGGGCACCCGCGAGATGAGCTTCCTCCGAAAAAGTCCGGACGGCAATTGTCGCAACGAATCAGTTGATAGTGGAGAGTGGATAGTGGATAGCCCCGCCATCACTTGCGGGGCGTGCTCTGAAAATGCTCGCATCTCGATGACGAATTCAGGGCGCCGCTTCGCCCACGAGCGCGGGGCTATCCACTATCCACTATCCACCCTCCTTTGATCTCTCTGCGCAACGTCACCCGCCGCTACTCCGATACCGTCGCCGCGCTCGACAACGTTTCTCTGGAGGTCGCGGCTGGCGAATTTGTGGCAATCACTGGGCCGAGCGGTTGCGGCAAGAGTACGCTGATGCATTTGATCGGGGGGCTCGATACTCCCACAGCGGGAGAGATCATCGTGGCCGGCCTGCCGTTACACCAGGCCAGCGAGGCGGAATTGACCGCCTACCGCCGGACCAAACTCGGCATCATCTTCCAGTTCTTCAACCTGCTGCCGACGATGACTGTCCGCGAAAATATCTGCCTGCCGTTGCTGCTGCGCGGGGAGCGGTTGGCGGGGGCGCGGGGGAAGGCGGATGAGATCATCGAACTCGTGGGGCTGGCGGATCGTGCCCACCATGGGATGCACCAACTCAGTGGCGGCGAACTCCAGCGGACCGCCATCGCCCGCGCGCTTGTCCACGACCCGGCAGTGCTCCTGGCCGACGAGCCGACCGGCAATCTCGACTCCGCAAATGCCGCCCAAATCATGGAACTGCTGCAAAAGATTTCTTCTCAGCGCCGGACGACGATGCTAGTCGTGACCCACAGCGAAGAAATCGCACGCAACACGGGTCGCCGGATTCGTTTGCGTGATGGTCAAATCGTCACCCACCCATGAGCACCAGCAGCGAGTACCGCAGCAAGATCCAAGGCCAGCCTCTCTTCGCGGAATTTACGACGGCGGAAATGGACGAATTGCTCGACCTGCTCGACCCGGTCGAGGCTGAAGATGGGGAGGTCATTGTCCGGCAGGATGACCGCGGTGACTGCATGTACATCGTCGTCGCAGGTGAAGCGCGGATCACCCACCGCCGGGCCGGACGCTCGATCGGTCTGGGCATTGTTCGGCCGGGCGACTTTTTCGGAGAAATCGCCCTGGTCGATTACGGGCCGCGGTCCGCGGATGTCATCGCGATGGGCAAGTGCACCCTGCTCAAGATCACCCAGGCGACCATTTCCGCGTTGGCTGGGGTCTATCCATCGGCGGCTTTCAAATTCCTCATCGGCGTCGGGCGCATTCTGGTCAGCCGCTTGCGGACCAGTAATCAGCGCTACGTAGATTCACTGCTTTTCCCGGTGGACGGCAAAGACTGACGCGTCCAGTCGCACAAGGGGCTTGTCGACAACGGCTTTGTCGTCCATAAGGTCGCCCCTCTTTTCCAAGCCCGCATGAGTTCTTTGCAACAAACCCTCGCCAAAAGCGCCAGCATCAGCGGTTCCTCGCTCCATACCGGCGAGAAAGTAACGCTCACGGTGCACCCGGCGGCGCCGGGACACGGGCGCAAGTTCAAGCGCAAGGACCTGGCGGACGAGCCGACCATCGATGCGAAGATCGAGAACGTGAAGACGGTGGAGCGCTCCACGACGCTCGCGGAGGGGAATATCAAGGTGCATACGGTCGAGCACGTGTTGTCGGCCCTGGCGGGGCTCGGGGTGGACAATGTGCTCATCGAAATGGACGCCAATGAGCCGCCGATCGGGGACGGCAGCGCCCAGCCCTATGTCGAGCTCATCAAGAAAGCCGGCATCGTCGAACAGAATGTCCTGCGGGCCGAATACGAAATCAGCGAGCCGATTCATATCGAGACCAAGAGCGGCTCGCTCATGACCATCGTCCCGGATTCGGCCTTTCGTATTTCGTGCACCCAGGTGGGTCCGGAAGGGCGTTTCACCCAGTTTTTCTCCACGGAGATCACCCCGGCCATTTACGAAAAGGAGATCGCTCCGGCGCGGACGTTTGTCTTTTATGAAGACGTGAAGCCGCTCATGGACAAGGGATTGATCAAGGGTGGGAGCCTGGAAAACGCCGTCGTGGTGCGCGGTGAGTCGGTGCTGAGCAAGGAGGCGTTGCGCTTCCGCGAAGAATTCGCGCGGCACAAGATCCTGGATATCGTCGGTGACCTCGCGCTCCTCGGCCGGACGATCAAGGGACACGTCATCGCGGTGAAGCCCGGGCATGGGCCAAACACGGACCTCGCCCGCGCGCTGGGCAAGCAACTGGCCAAGACGCTCGCGCTCGTCCCGCCCACGATTACGCCGAAGGGAGGGGACGTGCTGGAGGTCATGGACGTGATGAAGGTGCTGCCGCATCGTTACCCGTTCCTCATGGTCGATCGCGTGATCAATATTGAGGGCGCCGAGAAGTGCACGGCGATAAAATCCGTGACGATCAATGAACCCTACTTCCAGGGCCATTTCCCCGGGCACCCGATCATGCCTGGCGTCCTGCAACTGGAGGCCATGGCCCAGGTCGGCAGTATTTTGCTTTTCAAGCACATCAACGTGGCGGGCAAGATTGGCTACTTCATGAGCGCTGACTCGGTGAAATTCCGGAAGCCGGTGGTGCCCGGCGATACGCTCTTTATCGAGGTCGACATCTTGCAAAAGAAACGGTCGATCGTCAAAGCGAAGGGCCGCTGCCTGGTGAACGGCGAAGTGGTCTCCGAGGCCGAGATGATGTTTGGCGTTGTTGATTCGTGAGCGCGCAGATCCATTCCACGGCGATCATCGACCCGACGGCGCAAATCGGGGAAAACTGCCAGATCGGTCCGTACTGTGTCATTGGCGCCCATGTTGAAATCGGCCCCGAATGCTGGTTGCAGCACCACGTGAGCGTGAGCGGTCCGAGCAAGATCGGCCGCGGGAACCGTCTTTTCGCGTTCAGCTCGATCGGCCAGCAGACGCAGGACCTGAAATACGTGGGCGAGCCCACGCATCTGGCCGTGGGTGACGGCAATACCTTTCGCGAATTTGTGACCGTGCATCGCGGCACCGCGCCCGGCTCGGTCACGCGCATCGGAAACGGCGGCAACTTTCTCGCTTATTCCCACATCGCCCACGACTGCGTGGTGGGCAACAACGTCATCTTCTCGAACAACGGCACGCTGGCCGGCCACGTCGAGGTCGGCGACTATGCGGTGATCGGAGGTCTTACGGCCATTCATCAGTTCTGCCGCATCGGGGCCTTCGCACTCACTGGGGGCTGTTCGAAGATCGTCCAGGATGTGCCGCCATTTATGATCGCCGACGGCAATCCGGCGAAGGTGCGCAGCTACAACAAGGTGGCGCTGGAGCGGCACGGCTTTACCGAGGAAACGCATCGCGCCGTCAAGGAAGCCTACCGCCTGATCTACCGCTCGGCGCTTAATCTCCAGCAGGCGGTCGAGCAAATCCGCAGCGATCTCCCCGAGACTCCGGAACTCGTGCAGCTTGTCGCCTTCGTGACGAGCAGTCCCCGCGGGATCATTAAGTAGCGCTTTGCCACTTGCTCCGCGGTGGTGCAGGGGGTAGCGATGACGGTTCCCATGGGCGACCGACTTATGCATTTGAGCGATGCCCGCGTGGTGGCGGTGCAGCCGCTCGTATCCGCGCGGGTCCGGGAACTCGCGGCGCTGACCGGCGTCGGGGGATTCGAGGAATTTTTTGACGCCACGATGCGGGTCTTGCTGGTGGAAAGTTTTCGGGCGGTCGGCGCCCACGAAGGCACGGTGTGGTTGCTCGATGAAAGCCGCACGGAACTCGTCCCCCGTTTCAACAGCGGTCCCAACGCGGCGGAGTTCGTCGGCCAATTCCGGCTGAGCCTGAAGGTCGGGATGATCAGCATGGTCGTGTCCACCGAGCAGCCCATCTGCGAAAATGAAGTCCATAAGAATCAGCAGCAGAACAAGGATCTGGATCGCAAGCTCGGCCTGCTGACCTGCGCGATGCTGGCCGTCCCACTCTATTTTGCCGGTGAACTCCGCGGGGTCATCTCCGCGGTCCAACTCAAGCCCGCGGGTTCCGAAGCGCCGGAGCCCCCGGGGTTCACGCCGCAACATCTGGAAACGCTGCAATTAACCGCGTCCGTTCTCGCGCGATTGGTCGAGCACCAGCTCTACACCATGGCCCTGGGCCTCCAGGGCTACGCATGAGGCCGTGGATCACCCCCGAGGAGGCGGCTGAAGCAATCCGCCGCGGGAGTGGCCGCGGCGTGCGCATCGCCGTTCTCGATAGTGGGATCGAAGTCGGACATCCCGCCCTCGACGGGCTTCGGCTGGTCGATGACATCGCGATCGTCGAAGACGGCATGAAACTGGCCGTCGTTCCCGGCGAAGGTCGCGATCTGTTCGGACATGAGACCGCTGTCGCCGGGATCATCCGCCGGGCGGCGCCGGAAGCGGAAATCGGGAGCATTCGTGTCCTTGGTGAATCGCTTTCGGCGCGCACCGCGATCATTCTGGAAGGCGCGCGCCAGGCGATCGATCGCGGCTATCACATCCTCAATTGCAGCCTCGGCTGCGGCATCCCTGAGCACGTTCTGAAATACAAGACGTGGGTCGATGAGGCCTATCTCCGGGGCATGCACATCGTGGCGGCGTGCAACAATACCGACTTTGGGCGGCCGGAGTGGCCCGGTTTTTTCACCTCGGTCCTGACCGTCAATATGGCGCGCACCGAAGATCGCCCGGAGGTGTTTTACAAACCCGGGCACCTCGTGGAACTCTCCGCCCGCGGGGTGGATGTGGAAGTGCCATGGGCTGGTGGAGGGATGAAAAAAGTGACGGGCAGCAGCTTTGCCGCGCCGCGGGTGTCGGGGATGCTGGCCTGCCTGCTCGGCGAAGTGCCTGGCCTCGATCCGCTGCAAGCCAAAGCGCTGTTCCGCCGGCTCGCGCTGCCTTGGACCCCCGAGATTGTTGCTCCCAACGAACGCCAGCCTTCTTCATGATCACTTGCGGCTGGTGCAACACCCCATATGAGAACTGGCAAAGCCACTGCGATTCCTGTGGCGGGCCGCTGCCCGCGAGGGCTGGCTCGGTCCTCGGTGACGAGCCACCTTGTGCGCCCCGCAATTTGCCCAGGGGCTTCGCCTTTCGCACCCGTTGGTCGGGGAATTTCGCGACCATCGCTGGCAGCGCATTCTTCCTCGTGGGCTCGTTGATCTTCACCGGCTTGGTGAAGGCCAGGAGCTTTGGAGCGATTGTGCCTTTCTTTTTCATGGTCGCCGGATTCTTCCTCTTTCGAGTCGGGTGGCGCTCTGCGAGCACGGTGCTCCGCGCGTTCCGCCGCGGTATTGCCGTCCAGGGCGAAGTCTATGAATGCCGGATCGACAGAACCCAGTCGGTCAACGGGGATCATCCCTGGAAGCTCACGTGGCATTTCACCGTGGAAGGCCGCGAGTATGAAGGCCATCTGACGTCTTTCGATTCCACGCTCGGGTCCCGCGCGTGTGGCCAGCCGCTCTGGGTGCTCTACGTTCCTCGAAATCCCGAGCAGAATACGATCTATCCGCCGGTGAGGTAGTGGGGGCAGGGGCCGTTCTCAGTGGAGAAGTGCTGAGTGCTCAGTCGGCAGTGGCCTGCGTTTTACTTCCTGCTGCCAGGCTCCGGGCGTAGCGCAGAGTGTCGATCTGCTCGGGCTTCTTGTCGCGGCGGATGGCTTTGATGCGCGGGAAACGCATGGCCAGGCCGCTGGTGTGGCGGGGACTGGGCTGGATGGAATCGAACGCGATCTCCAGGACGATTTCCGGGCGCACCTCGCGGTAGCGCCCGTGACGGGCGACGGTCGTCGCGGTGAAATGGTCGGTGAGTTCCTCGATTTCCACATCAGTGAGGCCTGAATACGCCTTGCCGATGATCAATAGTTCCCCGGTCGTGTCGTCGCGCACCGCAAACGTATAGTCGCTGAGCACGTGGCTGCGCTTGCCATGGCCCTGCTCGGCGCCCACGACAACCACATCGAGGGTGGCCAGTTCCCGCTTGTATTTCAGCCAGGCATGTCCGCGCCGTCCCGGCGTGTAGAGGCTCGCGCCGTCCTTGACCATCAAGCCCTCGTTGCCGCGGGCGCGCGCCGCCTGGAATGCGGCCTCGACGGCGGCGGCGGAAGCGACGCCGTGGATGGGTGCGATCTCGAGACTGGGCGGGAGTGCGAGCGATTCGAGCGCGAGGCGGCGCTCCGCGAGCGGCCGCTTCAGCCAGGGGGCGCCATCGAGAAAGAGCAGATCGAACGCTTGGAAGACGACCGGGATGTCACTCGTGCCCAGGAAAAGATCGTCTTCCGTTTTGCGCCCGAGTCTTTTTTGCAGGTCGAAGAAGGTCAACCGGCGGCCTGCGCCAGAGGCGAGAATCTCCCCGTCGAGAATGACTTCCCGGGAGCACGTCCGCGCGACGCGGACCAGATCCGCGAACTGGCCCGTGACGTGGCGCAGGTCGCGGGTGAAGATCTCCGCCCGCCCGCCTCCGATGTGAATCTGCGCGCGGATGCCATCGAATTGGTCTTCCGCCCAGGCGCTTGGCGCGTGCAGCGCGGCGATACGGGCCCAGACTGCTTCCGCGGTCGGCTCCGGGCTCGCCAGCATGACCTGGATGGGGCGGAAGAGCTGGAGAGTGGCTTCTTCCAGCGCGCCGCGCGCGGCCAGGGCGGCGACTTCGCCCAGGTCGCCGGTGAGCATCTGCGCTTCTCGCACGGCGGCGGTATCCGCGGTGAATGCCTCGGCGATCGCTTCCTCGACGAGCCCCTCTTTCAAACCGATGCGCAGGTCCCCAGTGAGAATGCGGACCACGTAACTGCCTTCGAGCGCGGTGAGCGTGGCCAGGCGGTGCTGGAGAAGCTCGCCCTTCACCACGGGTCCACGAGCGCTCTGCAGGTGACCGAAAAACTCGGCCGCCTCGGTCAGCGAGAAAGGCTGCGGTGTGGTGCGCTGGAGCAGCGCTTCGAAGGCGGTCCGGCCAGCGTCGGCGTACTGGCGCGAGATGGCGCGCAGTTCCTGTTCGCTGAGGCCGGCCGTGCCGCGGAGAGCGCGTTTGATCACGGCCCAGCCGACCTGGAGAGTGCGCCCGTCGGCTTGTGCGAAGGCGCGCCCGGTCAGGTAGCGAGCGGCGATCGCCACCTGTTCCCCGGTGAGGCTTCGCAGGTAGGCGGCCAGCAGGGCCGTCTTCTTGAGCTTGCTGGTGGTGGCGGCGATTTGTTCTCCGAGCGTGGCGAGGGCTGCGAATTCGGACGGCGGGGGTGTCGGGGTGGGATTGGTTGTTTGCGATGGGACGGATGGGAGCGATGGGACTAATGGCTCCGAAGGCGGTTTTGTTCCGGGGGTGGGAACGATGGTGCGGAGCGAGAGCTCGAGTTGGTTTTCCTCGCTGAGCGCCCAGGCTTCCACGCCGCGCTGGCGCAGGTCGGCGGCGAAGGCGGCGGCGAATCCGTGGAGCGTCAGCACGCGCCGCGGTTGGACCAGCTCGACGTAGCGGACCAGGTCCGTGTAGTCCGCGTGATCGCTGAGCGGGAAAGCGGCGTCGCAT
>JBBRPL010000123.1:0-24283 GCA_038228205.1 Chthoniobacterales bacterium | reverse complement strand
CCGTTCAAACGGTAGGAGCCATCGTCGCAGGCGGTGAACTGGGTCTGGAGCGCCTGGAGATCGCTCCCGCCGCCGGGTTCCGTGAGCGCAAAGGCTCCCACGATCTCGCCGCGCGCGAGCGGAGGCAACCAGCGGGATTTCTGCCCGGCGCTTCCCCATTTCAGCAGCGACATCGAGACCATCGCCTGGACGGTTAGCAGATCCGTGAGAGCGGCGCTGCCCCGGCCCAGAGCTTCATTGAGAAGGCCGAAGGTGACGGTATCCCAGCCCTGGCCGCCAAAGTCCTTGGGCAGCGTGCTCCCCAGGTAGCCAGCCTCCGCCAGGAGGGACACCGTGGCTGCGGGAATCCTCTGCGCCCGGTCCCACTCCGCCGCCTCAGGCAACACGTGCCGCGCCACGAATTCGCGGAACTCGCGCTGGCGGCTTTGCTGGTCGTCGGTCAGGAAATGGTGCATGGCCTCGGCCGCTCAGGATGACACGCTTTGATACAGTTTCTCATGCCGTTAGGCCGCGGATGGCTGGGCTTTCTTGCGAACGACAAAATCCGCCGACGAGTCGATGGACTGGAAATGAGCGATCTCCAGGTCATCCGGCCCAACCTCGATGCCGAACGTTTTTTCCAGAAAGGTCATCAATTCGACCGCGAAGAGTGAGTTGACGATGCCGCTTTCGAAGAGGTTGTCGTCATCGGCCAGGTCAGGCAGATGGATCGAGGCGAGAATGAACGCGCGGATTTTGGAACGGATTTCGGTTTCGTCGGTGGTGTTCATGCGGTTGCGGTCAAAGTGTCAGGCGGTGGGATAGGTATGAAATCCGCGGCCGGTCTTGCGGCCCAGGTGGCCGGCGTCCACGAGTTTCCGCAGCAGCGGGCAGCAGCGGTACTTGGGGTCGTGAAAGCTCTCGAAGAGGACGTCGAGCGAGTTGGCCACGGTGTCCAGGCCGATGAGGTCGGCGGTTTCCAGCGGGCCCATCTTGTGCCCGAAGCATTGCTTGAAAATCTGGTCGACCTTTTCCGCGGTGGCGAGCTGGTCCTGGAGCACAAACGCGGCCTCGTTCATGAAGACATGGGAGATCCGGTTGGAAACGAAGCCCGGCAGATCTTCGACCACGATGGCCTGCTTATGCAGTTGCGAGAAAAGGGCCAGCAGAAGTTCGAGCGTCCGGTCGGAGGTGTGATAGCCCCGGATGACCTCGACCGTCGGCTTGAGGTGCACCGGATTCATGAAGTGGATGCCGATCACCTGGGCGGGCCGGCTGGTGGCCGCCGCGATGCGGGTGATGGACAGGCACGAGGTATTGGCCCCGAATCCCACTTCAGGCGGCATCAGGGCGTCGAGTTGTTCGTAAATCGGGCGCTTGGTTTCCCACCGCTCGGGGACGTTCTCGATGATCATCTGGCAGCCGACCAGATCCTTGAGTTCGCGGGTGAAAGTCATCCGGCGGGCGGCCTCCTCGCGAGTCACGCGTGGGAGCGCCTTGGAAAACATCGGGGCGAAGCGGACGTTCTTCAGCACCTCCGCTTCCGCCTTGCGCAGGGCGTCTTCCGAGATGTCCACGACGACCGCGTTGATCCCGTGCAGGACGAGATCGGTGATGACGCCTGTGCCGATATTGCCGGCGCCCACGACGCCGATGGTGGAAAAGTTCATGTTAGGCGACCCTCCGTTTGACGAGTTTGTTCCGGCGCTGCCGGCCCCGGGATTCGGCGCTGGCCGCGGCGGCGCTCGCGGTTTCCCTCGCGCCGGCGGAGTCGTCCAGCCTCGCGGCCAGGAGGGCGATGGTCGGGCATTCGAAAAGGGCGACGATGGAGACGTTTTTTTTCAATTCTTTCCGGATCATGGCGATGACGACGACGGCTTTGAGGGACGTGCCGCCGGCATCGAAGAAGTTTTCATTCAGACCGATCTGCGCCCGGCCCAACGCTTTCTTCCAGATCGCCACGAGCGAGCGATCGAGCGCACTGGCGTCGCCCGCCGCCTCCGGCTCCGCGCTGTCTCCGGCCGCAGGCCCGGCTGGCCGGCGGGCGGATTCCATGGCGAGGACCACCGACTCGATGGAGTTCAGCTCGTCGCCCAGCCGCTGCATGGTCGCGGATAAATTCCCGCGGTTCGATGGCCTGCGGTTTTCGTGCGGGGCGATGGATGTCACGGTTCGATCGTCCGGCGCGTAAGTCAATTTCGCGAGGTCCGTGGCGGAGAGCTCGACCGTGAGACTGCCTTCTGGCGGCACGGTGCGATCCGGTGCGAGGCCTGCGACAAACACGCGGGCCGGCTCATTGCGTTCCGTCGCGCGGTAGGGCAGGGCAATCGTTGATTTTCCGTCGCGGATGGCCCGGTTCGCCAACTCGGCGATCATGCGATGCTCCACGCCTTTGCCCAGCGCGCGGCAACTGAGGAGCAGGGTATCGACCGTATAGCGATCCGCGACACTCGTGTTGTAGAGGATGGCGCCCACCAGGCCGTAGTCCCCGAAGCGGTCACTCACCGACGTCACCAGGCAGCGCGCACCCAATCCGAGCAGGTCGCGGATTTCCGCTTCCGACCGGCGGATCGAAGTGAAGTTGAATTGGTTGGTGCGGACGGTCAACTGGGCCACTCGTCCGAGCTGATCCTCGGTCGCCTCGGTCACGTCCACGCGCAATTGCAACCCATCGAGAAAGTCGCGCAGCGTGGGCGCGGTCGCCCGCAGTTCGTCGCGGCCGGCGTTGGATCGATACCACTCGCTCCGTTCCCGGTCCTCGCGGGTCGCAGCCGCGCGGTCGAAGATCCACAGGCTTTCGAGAAAAGCGGGGATACGGTCGCTCTGCGCGGGAAGGTGCAGCACGGTCACTTCCGGGCAGGCGGCCCGGACGGCGGCGCATTCGACCGGGTTGTCATCGATGAAGACGACGCTCTCGAGGCCGAGGTTGAGTTGCGCGGCGAGGGCGCGGAGATTGTCGGGTTTTGATTCCCAGTTGATGCGCCATCCCGCCAGGTGCTCGCGGCGGAGCGGCATGTCGGACCGCTGGTCGAAGACCGCCAGGACATCCGCCTCGCGGTTCTTGCTGCACAGCGCGAGGAGGGCGCCGGCCTGCCCTTGCCGGATCATGAATTCCTGGAGGTGACGGAACGGAGCCGTCACGGCCACGCCCGCCGGTCCGTCTTCGCCGCAAAGTCCCTGCCAGAGCGTGTTGTCGCAATCGAACACCACGACCTTCACCGGCGGTGCGTCGAGTTGGAAGACGGCTCGGGACAAGGCGGTTCCAATGGCCGCGTAACCTTCCGGCGTGAATGGCATGTGCCCGAGTTGTTGCGTGTGGGCATCGTGCAGATGGCGGACGGGATAGCGGGCGAGGATGCCCTGCGAACCGACGACCCTCACCTGCGAGTGCCTCCCGGCTCGCGCGATCACCTCCGTTTCGACGGTGTCGAGAGCCGCCTGGGCGAGGGCATCCGTGGATGTCGCGACGCGCGGCGCCATGGCCAGAATGAGCGGAGCCGGGTGCGCGGCGGCGAAGGTGTCCAATGCCGCGCAAAACTCATCCGCCTTGCGGCGCAACCCAGCTTCGGTGTCCGTGACGGCCGCCACGGGTGCGCGCCGCGTGGCGTAGATATTGAAGAGGCCGGAATCCTCCAGGAGCTTTTCCTCCACCACGGCGCAGCGGAAACCGCGGCGCGTCAGTTGTTCCTCGATGGATTGCACCGCCGCGCGGGTGCGGTCGTGAACTTCCATGACGATCTGGTCGATCAAGGGCCAGTGGGCTTCCTCGATCCCGCGGAGGATTTCCAGTTCGCTTTTTTCCGCGTCGATCTTGAGTAGGTGAATGTGCGCGAGACCGTTCTCGCGGATGATGTCCGAAACGGAGGTCAGCGGACACTCGATCGCCTCCGCGCGCAGCCGGCCGGCGGTCAGTTCCTGAACGTCCGTGTCGCTCACGCCGCCGTCGCCGGCCAATTCGTGTTCCATCACGTTCCGGACCACGGCTTCGACCGCCGCCCGGTCGTCGCGTTCGTCGGGATGGAAGCTCGAGAAGACCGAAGAATGTTCGTAAAACGTAAATGTTGCCTGGCCCGTCTTTTCCGCGACCCCGCGATTGAAGGCGCGGACGCGGGCGGGATCACCGTAGGCGGCACAGTTCGCCTGGAGCAGATCGAACACCCGGGGCGATGGCTCGAAGGCGTAGATGGCTGGGTTCTGGCAGCGGCTCATGACGAAGAGCGAGAAGAGGCCGATGTTCGCCCCGATGTCGATGACGGTGTCTCCGTCGGCGAGTTGAATGTCGTGGCGAAGGTATGACTGATCCTCGAAGATCTCCTGGTAGACGTAATCCGTCTCGTAGCGATTGAGATGCGCGATTTCGAGGCCGTTCGGCAGGACCGTCCGGGGCCGGTCGCCAAAGCAGGCCGTCGCGCGCGCTGCCTCGACCGAGCGTAACGAGTGGCGCTCCGCGTGCGCCCAGTCCTCCAGGCCGAGGACGATCGCATTGATGCCGGTGCGATTGCGGTGGAAGGCGCTCGCCGGGTCGAGCAACTGCTGGAACACCTGGTTGTAGGGGGCAAACTCGACGCGCACCGGCCGCCCGACGAACTCTCCCCAAAACCGGATGGAATCTTCCAGCGGGTCGGCGGTGAAGGTCGAGGCGATGCAAAACCGGGTTTTGTCGGAAGATTCCGATTCCGCGGATGTGGGCCGCTCCATGAAGGCCAGTGCGACTCCCGAAAGTTCCCAAAGTACCGTTCCGCCCGCGTCCACCACCTGGACGGAGCCGGTCAGGCCCGCGCGACCGTCTTCGCCTTCTTCCGTTCGGGAGGCGCAGGCCCGCCAGGGTCGCGGGCCGTCCGCTGCACTCACGGTCAGCCGGTCGATGGACTTGAGAATGAAGGTCCGGCCGTGATCGAGGGCGAACGCGGAGAGAAGCTGCGGGGCCGCATCGAGCAGTGGCGGCGTCAGCAACCCGTCGCCGCTCGTCCCCGCCGTCGCTGCGTCCGAAATCCGTCCGGACGCCCGCATTCCCGATTCCGAAACGCCAACGTCCGCGAGGATTTGGAAGCCCGGTCCATACTGGTTCCCATTGCGGCGCAGCTTGTCGTAAAACTCCCCGGTCGTGACGACCGCGGCCCCGGCTTCGCGGAATTCGTTCGTGGCGGACGCCGACGGAAGACTGTTCTCCACCTCCATCCGCGCGCACGGCTGGGCGTTTGGCGAATTCCGAACGTCATCGCTCGCCATTTCGAACAGGGTGTAGCGCACGCCACCACGATCCAGGCGTTCGGCGCGCACCGTCAGGACGACCTCGTCGGCCAGAATCACCGGGCGGTCGAATGCGACCCGGCGCAGACTGGCGGCGTCCTGCTGGAAAAGGTCCCGGTGAATGCCCCGGACCAGTTCGATGTAAAAAGAGCCCGGCAGGACCACCATATCGTGGAAGCCGTGGTCGGAGAGGTAGGGGAGCGAGCCAAGATTGACGCGAAACTCCACCAGCCAGGCGTCCGGCGTTTCACCGGTGGAAGATGGCAGCACGACCGCCTCGGGCTTCGACCGTGCAACCGGAAGCCAGGCGGAAACTTGTATTTCGACTTTTGGTTCTCCCATTGGCGGTCTCGTGTCTCCCATGGCGGCACGGCCCGCGATCACCCGATTTTCACGGGAGAAAACCCATGTTCCAGCGGAAAGCTGGAATCTTGGGACCTACAGGCGATTGGGGCTGGGATCGGGCTCACGGGCTGAGAAAGGTAGATGAAGGTTTGTACAAAAAGCTGTCGCTCCGCCGGTGATTTTGAGTTTGAGATAGCAACAGATATGCCACTGCACTCCGAGGCGGCCAAGTAATTCATGCAACTCCGGGACTACAGCACCGGCGGCTTCGACCGTGGCCAGCCGCTTTGGTTTGAGGCGGTCTGGATCGTCGTAAAGTGCCTCTTTTTCCTGAATCCGGTCCCCTGGCCATCGGCGCTGCGGGTGGCTCTGCTGCGGGCTTTCGGGGCGCGGGTCGGGGAGCGCGTGGTCGTCCGGTCGCAGGTGAACGTCACTTTTCCGTGGCGGCTCTCGGTGGGCGATGACGTGTGGCTCGGGGAGGAAGTGTTGATCCTGAGTCTCGCCCAAGTCACCCTGGAACCCAATGTCTGCATCTCGCAGCGGGCCTTTCTCTGCACCGGTTCGCACGATTTCCGAGCGCCGAAGTTCGACCTGATCACCAAGCCGATCATCGTGCGCGGGGGTTCCTGGGTGGCCGCCCAGGCCTTTCTCGCGCCCGGGGTGGAAATCGGGGAGGGGAGCATGGTCTCCGCGGGCAGTGTGGTCCTGGAAAACGTCCCTCCCAAATCCCTCGTGCGAGGCAATCCCGCGGTGGTGGCGAAGCGCTTCGACCAAGCCTGAATCCGGAGATGGAAACCACGGATTTCACGGAGCGGCGCCACGGCGCGGAGCCAACGAAGAACCAGGAACAAAGAACCAAGAACTTTTCCGCCTAAATCCGGTGCGCATTCTTTTCCTCAACCAGTACTTTCCGCCCGACCTGGCTCCCACAGGGGTGCTATTGAAGGAGCTGGCCGGCCATCTGGAGGTGGCGGGGCACACCGTCGATTTCGTGGCCGCGCGCCAGGACTATCGGGCTGGGCAGCGGCGAGGGGGGCGGATGATGCGGGAGGCGTTGGCCCTGGTGCGAATGTGGATGGATGGCCTGCGGCGCCCACGCCCCGATGTGGTCCTGTCGGCGACCTCGCCGCCGTGCCTGCTCCTCGTCGGCACAGTCCTCGCGGGGTGGCATCGCGCGAAGTCGGTGCACTGGATCATGGACCTGTATCCCGAAATCGCCGTGGCCCTCGGCGAGATCCGGGATGGCACGCTGGCGAAGGTGCTGCGAAAGCTGATGGCTTGGTGCTACCGGCGGGCGGACGCGGTGATCGTCCTCGATGAAGACATGGAGCAGCGCCTGCGATCTTCTCAGGCGAAATTGCACGTTATTCGGCCGTGGGTTTTCTCGTCCGTGCTGGAGGTGCTCGCCCGGACCGGCGGGCAGCCACAGCCTCCCTGGACGTGGATTTACTCTGGAAACCTCGGGCGCGCGCACGAATGGGAAACGCTGCTCGCCGTTCAGGCAATTCTGGAAAAGCGCCAGGCCGGCATCCGGTTGCTCTTTCAGGGGGGTGGGCCGTCGCGCGGGGCCGCGGAGGCCCGCAGCCGGGAGTTGGGGCTGCGCGACTGTGAATGGACCGGCTACCTCGAAGAAGCGGAGTTGCCCGCTTCCCTGCTGCGGGCCCACGTCCTCGTGGTCACACAACTCCCCGCTGCTCAGGGGCTGCTCTGGCCGAGCAAACTGGGACTGATCCTCAGCCTGCCGCGTCCGATCCTGTGGGTGGGCCCCACCGAGGGCGCCATCGCCGATTTGCTCCGCGACCTGCCGCAGGCGGGCGTCTTTGCTCCCGGAGACGCCGGCCCCATCGCCGACTGGTTGATCGCGCAAAAGGAGAAAACGCCTCCCGCTGCCGGTGCGCTCGATCCCCGAGCCCATCGCGAAGCCGCCCTCGCCGCCTGGACGACCCTTCTCGAATCGCTCGTGTGAGCCCTTGCCGCTCTGCCGGTGCGGTGGCATTCATGGTGCTTTAACCCGTGACCGCAATCCTTCGAACTTTCACCCACAGCCGTTATCCGTTCGATAGTGTAGTCCCGAGAAGCGCGAAGTCGGAAGACCGTAGGCGCAAGATCCAGGATGCGGTCGCTGGCCCGGCCATCCATCCTCTTCATCCTTCCGGAGCGGAATGATCTACACCCTGCTCTTCTTCGTCCTCGGTTTCATCATCGCGGTGTTTTGCACGCCGTGGGTGATCCGTCTTTCCCACCGGGGCATCGGATTGGACTACGCCTTCGAATCGCGGAAAAAGCAGGAAATGCCGATTCCGCGCCTGGGCGGCATGCCGCTGATCATGGCGATGTCGGTGGGGCTGCTCGTGATTTTCGCGCTGCGCCCGAACAATGCCACGAACTGGTTTCCGATCCTGCTCGGGAGCGTGATGATGTACGGCTTGGGCCTCTGGGATGACCTTCGATCGCTCGGCGCGCGCAAGAAGCTTCTCGGCCAGTTTACGACGGCCTGCGTCGTCTACAGCCTCGGGTTGAACATCGAGAAATTCTCCTATCCCGGCGTGGGCAGCATCGATCTCGGCGCCTGGAGCCTGCCGGTGACCGTTTTCTGGCTCATTGCCGTGCCCAATATCGTCAACCTGATCGATGGTTTCGACGGGCTGGCCGGTGGTCTCGGCATGTGCATGTCGGTCACGCTCGGTATCGTGGCCATCAACAATTCGCAGCTCGCCGTGGCCTGCTATGCCTTTACCATGGCGGGGGCGCTGCTGGGTTTCCTCGTCTTCAATTTTCCGCCCGCCAAGATCTACCTCGGCGACGGTGGCGCCTATCTGATCGGATTCACCATCGCCGCGCTCTCCCTCACCAGCTCGAACAAGGGCTCCGTGGCCAAGGTGCTCTTCGTCACGCTCATCGCCCTGGGGGTGCCGATTCTCGACACGACTTTCGCCATGCTGCGGCGGGGCTTGCGCGGCTATCCGATCTTCCACGCCGACGATGAGCACTTTCATCATCGCCTGGAAAAGTTCGGTTTTTCCAAGCGCCGCATCCTCTTCGGCCTCTACGGCATTTGTCTCGTTTTGAGCCTGTTTGGCCTGAGCATTATCTGGAGCCAGGGCAGCACGCTGCCGATCGGGATCGGGGTCCTGTTCATCCTCGCGTTGCTCGCGCTGCGTTACTTCCATTATCTCCGGAGTTGGGATGATGTGCGGCGCAAGTTTCAACGCGTCGTCCGCCGCCGCCGTCTCGTGCAGTACGCGCTCCTCCAGGCCCAGGTGCTGGAACTCGAGGCCGAGCGCTGCCAGTCGGCGCAGGAATTCTGGGCGATTTTCGAACACACCTTGCGCCGGGTCGGCTTCGTCGAGCAAGGGGAGTCGGACGCCGAATACGACATCCAGGTGAAATACAATGGGAGCACGCCGTGGACGCTGTATGCCCCCATGCACAAAGGGACCGAGGTCGAGTGGCAACGCATTGCGGAGTGCTTTCGGCCGGTGCTGTCCAAGGCGAAGCAAAAATGGCGCGCATGAGGCATCGTTCCCAGGCCGCTCCCCCGGCCCCGACGCAGGCGCCCTCGACCCCGGGGCGCGCCATCGCCCTGGGTGTCTTTGCGCTGATGGTCCTGGGCGGGCCGCTGGTCTTCGGCGCCGTGGATCGGCTGCCGCAGATCGGGCTGCTCGTGCTCCTGATTATCGGCATCCTGGCCCAGCCGCCCGCGATGGTGCCGCTCACCCGCTGGGGCAATCGCCTCGCGGTCTGTTTCGTGGCCCTCATTCTGTTCAAGGAATTCGCCCCCGCCGGTTGGTTCGGCGACACGAAGTGGCGCGCGGCGATGATCGGCCAATTCGCCCTTCAGATGCCTTTTACGCATCATCCCGAACCGGGCCGCGCCATCGAAGGGATGCTCAGCGGGGTCGTCGGGCTGATCTGGTTTCTGTGGGTGCGGCGGCTGGCGGCGGATCGCGAAAATCGTCCGTTGCTCGCGTGGATCCTCCTCGTCGCCGCGGGGATCGTGGCGGTCGTCTCCTTTGCCACGCACCATCCCAATTCCGAGTACATCTATGGCTGGCGCTATACGACCGGCTGGAGGGGATTCGGCCCATTCCCGAATCGCAACCATTCCGCGGATTACTTCGCGATGGCGGCCATCCTGGGCTGCGGGTGCCTGACCTGGGCGGGGCTGAAAAAGAAATGGTGGTTATTCGGTCTCGGCGTGGTTTTGGTGGCCGTGCTGGTGGTGGCACTCCTCATCACGGAATCCCGGGGCGGCTTGATCGCTTTCGCCGTCGGGTTGGTGTCGTATCTGACGCTCTGCCTGCTCAAGGTCCGCAATCGTCGCGCGCTCGGAGCCGCTCTGGGCGGCGTGCTGGTTTGTGGCGCGATGGCGCTCGCCTTCGGTTCGCAGGTGTTTGCCCGTTTTCAAGGACACGAAGCCGGGGACGTCTCCGCTTTTAACCGGCTCCAGGTCTGGCACGATGCGATGGGGATGTGGCGGGATGCCCCGCTGCTCGGCCACGGGATCGGCGTCTTTGCCTCGGTGTTTCCGCTCTATCAGACGGTCGAATTGGAAAATCAGATCTTCATTCATCCCGAGAGCAGCTGGCTGCAATGGCTGACGGAACTGGGCGCGCTGCCGGTGCTGCTGGCGCTGGCGGGCGGGGTGCTGTTTCTCGGAGGGCACCTGCACGAGAGCTTTTCCCGCCATCGCAGTTTCTTTTTGCGGGCGGGTGGTTTTGCCGCCGGCGCCGCGATCCTGGCCCACGCTTTGATCGATGTTCCGGGCCATCGCTGGGGCACCGCGGGCTTTGCCCTGGCGGCGATCGCCATTGCCTGTCCGATGCGGATCCTCGGACGGCGCGCCCACGAGCCCCGGCAGACGGCATTCATTCCGCTGGCAGTGGCCCTTTTCTGGATGCTCCCGTTCTTGTGGGACTTTCCGCGCTGGTCGCCGACGTCATTGATCCGCCTCATCTCCCGCCAGGCCGTTCCGGCGAGCGTGACTCTCGCCGATCTGGAGGCGGGCCTGCGCTGTTTCCCGTTGAACGCCGAACTTCACCAGAGCGCGGGCTTCCGGTTGCTGCATCTCGATGGCGGGCAGGCGCCGCGCGCGTGGCAGAGGGAATTCGCCATCGCTTCCAGGCTCGTTCCCGGATCGTGGTTCGTCACGACCGCACAGGCCAGCGCGGTGCAACGCATCTCCACGATGATGGCGCTGCCCTACTGGCAGTTGTCCGTGGCCCGGGGCGGCATTCACCGCGACGAAATCCTCTCGGACGCTCTGCACGAAACGGGCGCCTCGCCGATGGCCCGCTCCGCGTGGGGCCACTATGCCGAGGAACATCCGCAACTGCTCCTCGCCTATGCCCGGCTCGTGCCGGAGGCCCAGGCGGGCTACTACTATGGCCGGTGGTGGAAGCTGCGTGGGCAGGCGGAGGCAGGGAAGCCGGTCGATCTCAGTCCGGCGGAGATTCGGGATTTTTATGCGCTGGCCGCGCACTGGGGCAACCGGGAGCAACTCGATGACTGGATGACGCAGCGGGCCGATCGGGAAGCGCGTGACTTTCGGGAGTGGGCCACGCTGCTTCATGCCTGGGGAGACGACGCCCTCGCGTGGCGATTGCTGGCCGCGCACACCTCGGAGCCCGGATTTCCGGCCAAGGCGCCGAACGTCCCGCGTTCCCAGCTCGAATCCACCTGGCGCATCGCGCCGCAGAACCTGGTCAATGCGCAGCAACTGGCCCAGGTATTTGATCTGGCGGGCGAGAGCGCGGCTCGCGATGAAGTTCTCGTCGCCGTCGCGTCGGCGCCCAAGGCGCCACCGTGGTTCGTGGAAAAAGCAGCCCACGTCCTGGCGCGCGAGGGCCGCGTTCCGGAAGCGGTCGCGCTGTTCCTTCGCCCGCGCTAGCGAGTGTTTGAATATTCCGGATCCTGTTGATCGCGCGAGAACGCGCGAGCTTCTCACAATTTTCGGCGACAGAGTGCGCGGGTGGATCGGCTTTTAACGATCGCCTCCGCGATCGCCCTATCGGGCTCGCTCCGCGAGTTCTGTCGCTCCGCTCCAGTCCGAAGACGATGGCAAAAGATGGGCGGCGAAGCCGCGATTCTTTTTCCCATCGCGTTGCGGAGAACGCGATCCACCTGCTCTGCATCCGCCCGTCGATCAAATTCCAGACGCTCGCTGCATCACAACCGAATATTCAAACGCTCTCTGGAGCGGATTCCACAAACCGGTGGAATTGCCATCAATTCTTTGCATTCTCGTGACAAGTTTTTGACAACCATGCTGCGCTTCTCGGGTAGCATTCGCTTCATGAATCCGAGTGCCTGGCACGAAACTGACGGCTCCCGCTAATAAATCCCGGTGGGAAACGTCTTCAAGAGCAATGAGCGAAGTTTCGTTGGCGCCGTAGCGAATGTCGCCCTGCCAAAACATGTAATTTTTTCACGACCGTGACTAAAACCTATGCCTCCACCAAAAAACTATAGCGCCCCAAAATCGAAGAGCGGATTTTGGGCCTTTGCCATGCCTCTGTCGGTCGTGTTTCTCGCGGCCGTGTACTATATCAAGGTGCCGGCATTCCGGAATGCCGTGGATGAGCGGACGACCATCGTCAATGGGCTCCTGGGCCGTTTTGTGCAGGAGTCCGGGACCAAAGTGATCGTTTTAAGGGGAGAGCTGGACCCGATGTTTGCCAAATCCAAAGAGGGGCGCGAGCCCGGGCAGGTCCCGGCGGTCGCCACGCCCGCGCCGGCGATTACCAAAGGTCCCGAGGCGGTGTCTCCGACCGCTCCAGTCGCACCGGTGCAGGCCAGCGCGACGCCGGCTCCAGTCGCTGCCGATTTCCAAACGATCGCCGCGGACCGGACGAAGTGGCCGAAGAAAGTAGCCCTGACCAAAGCCGTTACGTTTCCCGCCGTTCTCAATGGAAAAATTGTCGGCTCGCTGGTTGCGCCGGCCGGCACCGAAGCCAATCTCGTACAAATCACCGGCGGCAAACTCGGGCTCGAGTTCAACGGCGGCGGCGCGTCGGTGCCGGTCGGCGAGACGGATTTCCTAAGACGCGTGCAGGTGCATTAGAGGGAAGTGCTCAGTGTTCAGTGCTCAGTGCTCAGTGCGGACTCGCAGCGGCGCGTCTGACTGAGCACTGAGAACTGAAGCACTGCTCACTTGGCCAAGCGGCGGGTTTGACGCCTCCGCCGCGTGCTCGCATACTGTCCCCATGCGACCCGGAATCCACGAACGCGTTCATGCCTATCTTGCTGACAAAGGTCTCCGCAAGACGCCGCAGCGTGACGCCATCATTCAGGCCGCTTTCGCCACGACGGAGCACTACACCGCGGAGGACCTGCTGGTCATGGCCCGCCAGGTGGATCGCTCCGTGTCGCGGGCCACCGTTTATCGCACCCTCCCGCTGCTCGTCGAATGCGGGGTGCTGAAGGAAATGGACTTCGGCAAGGATTACAAATTCTACGACCCCAACTATCTCGAGCACCCGACCCACAACCATCTGATCTGCGTCGATTGCAATCGGATCGTCGAGTTCGAGGATCAGCACATCGACCTCCTGGAGAGCTGCATCACCAAACGCCTCGGCTTTTCCCTCGCCTCGAAAAACCTGCGGATCGAGGCCAGTTGCGACGAATTGCGGGAACGCGGCAAATGCAAGAACCGCAAAAACTGAATTTTGAATTTTGAATTCTGATTTCTGAATGAAAAGCTGCCGGTTCGCGTAGTTGTCCGGAAATTCAGCATTCAAAATTCAGCATTCAAAATTTGCCAACATGTGGAAAGGCCGCTTTCAGGAGGAAACCTCCGCGCTGCTTCAGCAGTATTCCGAATCCGTCAGCTTCGACTGGAGGCTCTGGCGCCATGACATCGCGGGCTCCATCGCGCATTCCGCGGCGCTCGAGAAGGCAGGGCTGATTACCACCGAGGAGCGGGCGAAAATCATCGCGGGGCTGAACGAGATCGGCGCGGAGATCGAGGCGGGGAAGTTTCAGTGGAAGACCGAACTCGAAGACGTGCACATGAATATCGAGGCCGAGCTGACGCGCCGCATCGGCGCACCCGGCGCGAAGCTGCACACCGCCCGCAGCCGCAACGATCAGGTGGCCCTCGATCTGCGGCTTTATCTTCGCGACGCCTGCGACGAGCTCGACATTTTGCTCGCGGATATGCAGCGGGCTCTCGTGGACCTCGGCGCCCGGCATCGCGACGTGATCGTTCCCGGGTATACTCACCTCCAGCGCGCGCAGCCCGTCTATTTCGCCCACCATCTGCTGGCCTACGTCGAGATGTTTCACCGCGATCGGGATCGCCTGCGCGACGCGCGCCGGCGGATCAACGTCTGCCCGCTCGGCTCCGGCGCCATCGCGGGCTCGACGATCCTGCTCGACCGCGCGCTGGTCGCCGGGGAACTCGGCTTTCCCGCGATGACGCAAAACAGCATGGACGCCGTCAGCGACCGCGATTTCGCCGTCGAACTCCTCGCGGATCTCGCGCTCGTCGCCATCCACCTCTCGCGTCTCAGCGAGGATGTCATCCTCTGGGCCTCCAGCGAGTTCAAGTTCATCACGATCAGCGACGCCTTCACCACCGGCAGTTCGCTCATGCCGCAGAAAAAGAATCCCGACGTGGCCGAACTCACGCGCGGCAAATCGGGCCGGGTCATCGGCGCGCTCGTCTCCGTGCTCACGACGCTCAAAGGTCTGCCCATGACCTACAACCGCGACATGCAGGAGGACAAGGAGCCCGTCTTCGACAGCCTTGACACCATCCGCGCCGCGCTCGCCGTCTTTGCCGCGATGCTCCACGGCATCAAGGCCAACCCGGCCGCGTGCGCCGCCGCCGTCGCCGACCCGATGCTCCTCGCCACCGACCTGGCCGATTATCTTGTGAATCATGGCGTGCCCTTCCGCCAGGCGCATGAAGTCATCGGCAAAGCCGTCGCGCTTTGCGGGCTGAAGGAGTGCGAACTCCCACAGTTGACCCTCGCCGATTACGAGGGCCTCTCGCCCGCTTTCTCGGCGGATGTCTTCGAAATCCTGACGGTGGAAAAGAGCATGGCCGCCCGCCAAGCCGTCGGAGCCCCCAGCCCGCAAAACGTGGCGGCGCAATTGGCGCGGTGGCAGGCGGCGCTGGAAATCAACGGCCCGGCCGCCTCGTAAAGTCGATCGCCGATCCCGATTCGGTGCACTGCTTTCTCTGATGCTTCTTCGTTTCAAGAAACGTCGTTTCGGAGTGTCGCTCAGGGGTTTCGGGCTTCTCGGCCTTTCGCTATTTCTACGATCGTGGACGGCCCTCGGGACTGATCTGGCAGTTCCGATCATCTTCCGCGGCCACGATACCGGAGGGCCCGGTGAGTTTGAATTCCTCCCACAGGGGAAACTTCTCGAATACTGGTTTTCGGAAGAGGGTATTTATCAAATGCACAAGGATGCGACCACTTATGGCGAGGTCGATCCAGTGCTAACCGTGAGAAGGTTTCGATGGAAACAGGAGGATGGGGGAAAATTGAAGTTCGGGGGTGAGGATGGGTGGATACCGCTTAACTACGATGGAAACGGCACTGAGTTTCACACCTTTGAGCACACTTTCACACAAGGGAAGATGGTGGTCTTTTTTGAAGCTCTCCGGCGAATCTTTGGGAACTCAGTCGTTCGCGGAAAAGGGGCTGCCGCGAAGATGGATCGAGATTTAGCGAATGAAAAATTGGGCGAGCTCTACCACGAAATGCTGGATGAAGCTGGGAAGTGGGCTCGAGACGGGCGCGCAGGGACGCACCCGCATTTTCCCCGGCCGCCGTTTCATTTTCTTCACACCATCACGACGGACGGTTTCATTGAGTACGAATTCCTTCCGGGCGGAAAACTGATCGCCTGCTACGACAGGGAACTTGCGCCAGAAAACCGCGCGTTTTGGAGCGGACGGGAGACTTTTGAGGTGGAACTGCTGGGCTGGAGCAAAAAGGCGGGCCAGATCATCGTGAATCACTACGGCGAGGGAAACGAAGTCTTACAAATCGCGGCTGACGGAAAGGGGGCATTTTCCGGCCGAGGAATGTGGCAGCCTGTGGATCATCTCCTCTTCATTCCCCGGCTCCTTGCCTTCTGCGAACGGCCCTCGCCGGAGTGAATGCTGCGGTTTCGTCGCCGATTGGTTAGAGAAAACGAATCATCCGCTGGATCGCATCGTGATTGCCGAGGAAGAAGAAAACCAATTCCGGAGGGGTCGCAACGAAAACGAAAGCCAACCGGTCCTCGAGGCCAGCCCGGCATTCGAATACGGTCTTCGTCAACCGGCGGATGCCCACACCGGAATGCTGGTGTGGCTTGCCCCAGGCAGCGGCAGCGGCGTTCATCGCGTCGCCGATCGCCTTGCGTTCTGCTGGTGAGAGCGCCCGGACTTGAGTCAGGAGATCATCAGCGATCCTTGCGCGCAACGAGGGCTTCGATGTCGCCGGTAAACTCTCTGAGCTTTCCTGCTTTTCGATCTTTTTCGATCTTTTCATGAACTCGCTTCTCAAAGCGTTCCAAATCAGAGGCCGTGGCGCCATACTCCCGCGCCGCGTAGTCTGTCGATTCCACGGTCACGGGACGCAGGGCAATGATCTGGCCGTCCACCACAATACCGATGTCGTCTCCTTTCAAAGCCCGGCGCAGCAGGGCGGAGAGATTGGCGCGGGCGCGAGTCGGTGTGAGGGTTGTCATGCTCATGACGCAATAGTGACGCATATCCGTCGGAAATGCGAGCAGGATTAGGCAGGAGGAGGAAATCGCGGGCGCGCTTTTTCAATCCTCCGACGAAAGCCAGAACGGTTGAGTCGATCAGCAGCCGCGACTTCCCTCTGGCGCAGGGTCGTCCACGGCCTCGGCGACTCGATTGAGACGTTCGGTAGGAAAACCGTCCTCGTGATCCACGCGACGTTGATTCAGCCCTTTCAGGGTTGGACGTTGGTGGTTCGTTTCCCAGGGTAGCCGCGCGGCGCGGCAACCCTTCGCTGGATGATTTAATGCCTTCGGCATATTCGGAACTGCCCCCCATTCCTCATGATTCAGAATGCGCACGAAGGCCGGGTTGGCGACATGGTCTCTGAAACTCGTCGGCGGTCACTGTGGCCGAACGCTTTCCGACTCAGGGGGCTGGTCCACTCCTCAATTACGCCAGATACAAAGAAACCAGAGAACCGGGGGTTATTTCCTTTAAGGGTGCCGACAGAGTGTCGGCACTCGCAATTTCACGCCCATTCCACTTCCGATTTCCCGACATGGCTTTCCCCCTCGCAGAGACCCTCGCATGAAGACAGTCCGCCTCGGCTGGAGCCTGCTTGCGACCGCGTTTCTCGGGATGGCGGCTTCCTCGTTCGCGGGGGCAGGGGAGGCGCCTGATTTCGCGCACGATGTGCTCCCGTTGCTCAGCCGTTTGGGCTGCAATGCGTCCGCCTGCCACGGCAAGGCGGAGGGGCAAAACGGGTTCAAGCTCTCGGTGTTCGGCAACGATCCCAAAACGGACCGCGACGCCATCGTCAACTTTTCGCGCGGACGCCGGATCATGCCGGCGGCCCCGGAAGAGAGCCTGTTGCTCCTCAAGGCCGCCGCCGAGGTGCCGCATGCGGGGGGGCCGCGGATGAAGCGGGGTACGCCCGAATACACCGTTTTTCGCGATTGGATCGCGGGCGGCGCACCCTACGCCATCGAAGGCAAGAGCGACGTGACCACCGTGCGCGTGGAGCCGGCGGAGAAGATCATGGGATTTCATCAGACGCAGCCCCTGAAGGTGGTCGCAACCTTCAGCGATGGCAGCGAGCGGGACGTGACCTGGCTGTCTGTCTTTCACTCCAATAACGCCGCGCTGGCCGAGGTGGACGAGAACGGCGCTGTATCCACCGGGACTTCCGTGGGACAGGCCGCCATCATGGGGCGTTACCTGGGCCGCATCGCGGTTTTCCAGGCCGCGGTCCCGCGTCCGGGGCCACCGGTGCCACCCGCGACGGGCAATAGTTTCAACGTCATCGACGATCTCGTGGCCGCGAATCTGAAGAAGATGAACCTCCAGGCCTCCGATCTCGCTGACGATGCGGCCTATCTCCGCCGCGTCTCGCTGGATGTGATCGGGCGCCTGCCGACGCCGGAGGAGGCCCGTCGATTCCTCGCCGCCACCGAGCCGGACAAGCGGGCGCGCCTGGTGGATGCTCTGCTGGAGCTTCCGGAATATGCCAACTACTGGTCGCTCAAGTGGGCCGACCTGCTGCGCGTGGACCGCCTCGCCCTCGGCTATCGCGACGCGCATGCCTATTACGACTGGATTCACGACTCGGTGGCCACGAACAAACCCCTCGACGCGTTTGCCGGCGAGTTGCTCCGTGCCGAAGGCCCGCTCTCCGAGCAGCCGGCCGGTGATTTCTACAAGGTCGCCAAGAAGTCCGGTGAAATGGCCGCCGAAGTCTCCCAGGTCTTCCTGGGCATCCGCATCACCTGCGCGGAATGCCATCAGCATCCCTACGATCGCTGGACGCAGCGCGATTACCATGGGATGCGAGCCTTCTTTGAGCAGGTCAGCTACAAGAAGCTCGATGGCGCGGAAGCGCTCGTCATTCAGGGCAATCCCAAGGTCCAGCATCCGCGGACCAAGGAAGCGATCAATGCCTACCCGCTCGGCACCGACATGCCGGACGCCACGCCCGATGGCGACCGCCGCGTCGCGCTGGCGAAGTGGTTGACCGCGCCGGAGAATCCGTGGTTCGCCCGCAACATGGCCAACCGCATCTGGGCGCACTTCTTCGGCCGCGGCATTGTGGAGCCCGTGGACGACGTGCGCGCCACGAACCCGCCCTCCAATCCCGCCCTGCTCGACGAACTGACGAAGCACCTCGTCAACTATCAGTTCGATGCGAAGGCGCTGATCCGGTTTGTGGTCGCCTCGCGCACCTATCAGCTTTCCTCGAAGCCGAATGAGACCAACGAAGGCGACGCGCAGAATTTTTCCCGCGCGCTCTTCCGCCGGTTGCCCGCCGAGGCCTTGCTGGATGCCGTCTGTGATGTGACGGAAGTGCCGGAGAAATTCGCGGGCGTCCCGCTCGGTACCCGTGCCGTGGAGCTGTGGGACAACCAGCAGCAGCATTACTTCCTGAAATTGTTTGGCCGGCCCGCGCGCGCCACCGCGTGTGAATGCGAACGCTCCGCGGGGGCCAGCATTTCCCAGGCGCTGCATTTGATGAATTCACCCAATTTGCAAGACAAGCTCGCCCACGAAGCCGGACGCATGGCGAGCCTCGCGGCCATCAGCGACGACCGCCGCGTGGTCGAGGAACTCTACCTCGCCTGCTACAGCAGGCTTCCCGACGCCGGGGAAAGGGAGTATGCCATGACCCATCTGGCCAGCCGGCCCACCCAGCGACGCAAAGCCATTGAAGACCTTGCCTGGTCCCTCATGAATGCCCTCGAGTTCACGTTCAACCACTGATCCCACGTTATGAAACACACCCCAGCCTTTTGTGATCGCGTTTCCCGGCGGAGCTTTCTGCGCATTGGCGCGGCCAGCGCCCTCGGGACGAGCTTGTCTCTCACCAGTCTCCTCCGCGCCGAATCCTCGCTCAAGGCGACCGGCAACATGGATAATACCCGTGACGGCACTTCGTTGATCATCGTCTTCCTCCGCGGCGGCTTGAGCACCATCGACACCTTCGACATGAAGCCCGACGCCCCGGATGGCATTCGCGGCATCTTTCAACCGCGTTCGACGAACGTCCCGGGCATTCAGATCTGCGAACAGTTGCCGAAGGTCGCCGGCGTGATGGATAAATTCTCGCTCATCCGCTCCTTCACCCACAGCAACGCCGGGCACGGCCCCGCCGATCATTACATGCTCACGGGCTATCATCCCAACGCGGCGTTCAATGGCGGCCTCACGCCGAACAACCAGAATCCTTCGATGGGCTCCGTGATCGCGCACCAGCTGGGCGCCCGCGGCAGCATCCCGCCGTATATCTGCCTGCCCACCATGCATCCGAGCGGCAGCTCCGCCTTCCTCGGGCCGACCGCCGTGCCCTTCACCATCGAGGCGGACCCGAACTCACCCGGCTTCCAGGTGCCCGATCTCATGCCGCCGCTCCAGGTGGACGCGGCGCGTCTCGACGATCGTCGCGGCTTGCTCGCCCATGTGGATCGCTTCCAGAGCAGCATCGAGCAAAAGGCGAACGATGGCGCCAATGACTTGAGCGTCTTCAGCCAGCGCGCGACCGCGCTCATGACTTCCGGCGATGCCAAGAAGGCCTTCAATATTCACGCCGAGTCGGACAAGATGCGCGACGCCTATGGCCGCACGACGCTCGGCCAGTCGTGCCTCATGGCGCGGCGCATGGTCGAGGCCGGCGTGCGCTGCGTGACGATCGAGCATCAGAACTGGGACACGCACTATCATCAATTCGGCACGCTCAAGGACGACCTGTTGCCCAAGCTCGACATGGCCATGTCGGCGCTCTTCAGCGATCTCGCCGACCGCGGCATGTTGAAAAAGACCCTCGTCCTCGTGACGGGAGAGTTTGGCCGCACGCCCAAGATCAACAAGGAGGCCGGCCGCGATCACTGGAGCCGCTGCTTCACCGTCGCCCTCGGCGGCGGAGGCATCGAAGGCGGCCGCGTCGTGGGCAAGAGCGATGCGTATGCGTCGGACCCTGCGGATAATCCCTACGGCCCCGAAGACCTCTGCGCCACGGTCTATTCCCTGCTCGGCATGAATCCGCACGACGAGTTGCACACCCCCGAAGGCCGGCCCATCATGCTGACCAACAACGGGCGGATCATCAAAGAGCTGATCTAACGCAATGATCCGCCGCGTCGCAGTCAGCGCGAGCGCCGTCCAAAACTCTGTCATCCTGAGCGGAGCGGGGAAGCATGGGCGGAGTCGAAGGACCTCCAATTTCCGTGGGTTCTCGCGCGGAGCCACCGAAGAGACATTTACAAATGCAAAGGACGCTTAAATTGATACCCATGCGTCCAAGCGGAGCGGTTAATAAGGAAGCGAGCGTGCTGCCCGGAATCCGCCCCCTCTCCGCCCTCCTGGCCCTCGCCTGCCTCATCGCGACCGTCGCCCAGGCCGAGCCTCCGTCTGTCTCCCACATCTTCCCCGCCGGCGCCCAGCGCGGCACCGCGGTCGATGTGCGCGTGGGTGGTTTCTATCTGCACGGCCACGCCGGCTTCGAGATGACCGGCGGCGGCGTCCAGGCGTCGCCGGACGTCAAAGGGGTGGAGAACTTCTGGATCGAGGGACCGATGATCCTGAAGCCCGATTCGCAGGGCAAGGAGGACTATCCGAAAGATCACGCGGGCCGCGTCACCCTCGCCGCCGATGCCATGCCGGGGGTGCGCCACTGGGATTGCCGCACGTCCCAAGGCGGCACGGCCACGATGAAATTCGTCGTCGGCGATCTGCCGGAGATTATCGAGCACGAAATCGAAGGCGCGCCCATCCCCGTGCCCGTGAAGCTGCCCGTCACCATCAATGGCCGCATCTTTCCGCGCGAGGACGTGGATTTGTGGACCTTTCACGCCGACCGCGATCAGACGGTATCCTGCTCCCTCGTGTCCCGCAGCCTCGGCTATCCCCTGGATGCCGTCCTCGAGCTGATCGGCCCCGATGGCCGTGCGGTGCGCGACGTGCGGCGGCAGACCGACAATTCCGGCGATCCCTCCGTGGTCTTCACGGCGCGCGATGCGGGCGAATATACCGTGAAGATCTCCGACGCCGGCTTCGCGGGCGGGCCTCATTTTGTCTATCGTCTGACCCTGCAATCCGGGCCGCGCATCGAGAGCATTTATCCGCTCGGTGGCCATCGCGGGGAAACCGTGAAGTTCCTGATCAACGGCTCGCACACGGTGGCCATTCCGCTGAATCTCGCCACGGGCCACGCCCTCTCCCAGCGCATCGATGGGTTCGGCATGGTCACGCTGCACGTGGACGATCTCCCGGAACTTCTGGAGGGCGCGTCCGGCGGCGATCCCGCGGGGACGGCGTTTACCCTGCCGGCCATGCTCAATGGCTGCATCACCCATCCGGGTGAAGTGGACGCCTGGAGCGTCGAACTCAAGAAGGGCCAGCCGCTCGTGCTCGAGGTGCTCGCGGCGCAGCTTGGCAGCAAGCTCGATTCCGTCCTGTTCATGACCGACGCGGCCGGCGCGGAAGTCGCCCGCAATGACGACGGGATCGTGGGCCAGCCGGACTCCGTGTTGCAATACACCGCGCCCAAGGACGGTCTCTACCAGGTCTGCGTTTCGGACCGCTTCGGCACCCGCGGTGGGCCGAGCTTTAGCTATCGTCTGCGCGCCACGCTGGCCGAGGCGCCCGACTTTGAACTCACCCTCGCCACCGACTTCGTCAATGTGACCCGGCAGACCGAGGCGGATCTCGCGGACACGGACGTGAAAAAGAAACCGGTGCCGAAAACCGAACTCCTGCGCGTGAACGTGAATGCGTTGGGCGCCTTCGCGAAGGACATCAAGCTGGAGGTCACGGGCCTGCCCGAAGGAGTCACGATCGAGAAGCCCGTGATCCTCGCGAAGGCGAAGTTCGCCGAACTCCGCTTCCTCGCCCCGCCCCACACCAAAATTCAGGTCGCCAATATCACGGTCCGCGGCACCGCCGAGATCGATGGACGAACGCTCACGCACGAGGCCGTATTTCCAGGCGCCTTCGGCGAACCGCCGGCCGATCACGTCCGCTTCGCCGTCGCGCCCTTCGTGCCCTTCCATCACATCGGCGAGTACTGGGTGACCAACGATCAGCCCTCCGGCACCACGATGAGCAAGCACTTCGACCTGGAGCGGGGCGGGTTCGATGGCCCCATCACCGTCAGCCTCGCCGACCGCCAGGGCCGCTGCCTGCAAGGCCTCACCGCCCAGCCCATGGTCATCCCGCCGAAGGCCACCTCGTTCACCTACGCGGTGCTCTTTCCGCCCGATCTCGAACTAGGCCGCACCAATCGCGTGCAGTTGATGCTCGTCGCCGAGATGACCGATTTCGACGGCACTAAACATACGATCAGCCACACTTCGTTCGAGCAGAACGAGCAAATCATCTCCGTCGTCACCGAGGGGCTGCTCCGCCTTTACACGTCCAGCACGTCCTATCCCGTCATTCCGGGGGGGCATGTCGCCGTGCCCTTCACCCTGCGCCGCACGCCGTCCATGGCCTCGCGTCCGCTCCGGGTCGAGTTAAAGGTGCCATCGCACATCTCCGGCGTGCATGCTCAACCCGTGCTCGTCCCGGGAGACGCAAAGGAAGGCACGCTCACGATCGATTTCGGCCCCAATCCCGGTCCGTTCAATATGCCCCTCACCGTCCTCGCGCAGACGTCGGACAATGCCGATCCTCCGCACGCCGCCGCCGCCCGGATCGAGCTGGTGCCTCCCTCGGTTGCCGCGGCGAAGTAATAGGGAGTTTGAGAAGCGGCGTCGGGCGTATTCCCGGTTGGTGCGATGAGGCGACTTTTGGTGAGTCGAAATAGACGAAATGATTTCGCCTTTAAAGGCGTAATGGGTTCTTCTATTTCAGAGTCAAGCGTTGCTACGCGCATCCTGTGAATGAAGAATTGCCAAAAGCCACTGATTGGGTCGCCGCGTGGATCATTGCACACCGAGATGAGATTGGCGGCGCTGAAGTCAAGTTCGTCCGGCAAGACGAGTATGGCCGGACGCTTTGTGCCGAGTTTGATACGCCCGAGCATCTCATCCAGTTCTGTGCGTGGGACCACGCCTCTTGCCTCGACATCCTTGCCTTCAACAGGGCAACCAAAGCGGAGGCATACATTGTGGCAGGCGGGTGCGACGGAGTCGTTGGAGTCACGCAGAGACTCGACGCTTTCATGCACTGGCTCAACGTCAATGAACCGAACCGCAACTCCGACGCGGTCACTCTGAACGAAAACAAAATGACTCTTTCCGATGTGTTCCGAGACTTGGAACACTTTTCGGGTGAGCACACTATTTACGCAGCGCGGCCTTGGTCTCCAGCATCACCAGCTATCGTCGCGCAAGAGCCTGCGGAGGGAGGGTTGCCCGAGGCCGCTTCGGCGTCAGGTCTCGCCTACTTTCTTGAGGTTTCCATCGCGCAGGATTTCTTCCGCGATTGGCCGGACGCATATTCCACTGCGGCAGCGCACGCCGCGTGTTCCGCACGTCTTATCCATTACGCCGAGCATGACGCCTAGGGAGTGTTTGAATATTCGGTTGCGGCGCAGCCGACGGTTGAAATTGGACCGACGGGCGGATGCAGAGCAGGTGGATCGCGTTCTCCGCAACGCGATGGGAAAGAAGAATCGCGGCTTCGCCGCCCATCTTTTGCCATCGTCTTCGGAGAAGCCGATCCACCCGCGCACTCTGGGACCGAAAATTTTGAAAAGCTCGCGTGTTCTCACGCGATCAACAGAATCCAGAATTTTTAAACACTCCCCAGCCCTCAACACGCTTCTTTCCAACAGCCGCAACGCCATTCATGCGCTGCAGCGCTGAGCTTGGGGGCGTAGGCGAATAACCGCGATGTCCAACCGAACCTACATATGCGCAGAGTGCCGGACCTCCAAACGGGCGGATGAGGTGCAACCGATTTCTGGACCATTTTGTTGTTTAGTTTGTTGAGTGGATCTGGGCTTCGAATTGGTTCGGGGTTTTGTATCCGATCGAAGAGTGTTTGCGGTGGGTGTTGTAATAGCCTTCGATGTATTCGAAGATT
>JBBRPL010000122.1:0-24378 GCA_038228205.1 Chthoniobacterales bacterium | reverse complement strand
TCCCCCTCTTCATCTTCATCCCCCTCTTCATCTTCATCCCCCTCTTCATCTTCATCCCCCTCTTCATCTTCATCCCCCTCTTCATCTTCATCCCCCTCTTCATCTTCATCCCCCTCAATTCGTCTTTGAGTCCTCAGAACGCCCTGTCGCTGGAAAGCACATGTGCCGCTCCCAACCCATCACCACAAAAATCACCCCAGGCTCGCCCTCCGCAAACCCTGTCCCTACAAGCAGTCCCCATGCGCCGCCTCATCACGCTCCTGCTCCTCGCACTCTCTCTCCCGTGCAGCCTCTTCGCCGAGTGGACCCTCGCCGGCAGCACTCCGCACTCCTCCCCCGCGGGACTCGACTTCACCGAACGCGAAGTCACCAACGGCGACCAGCGCGCCACCCTCTGGATCGTGTCTTTCAACCCCAAGACCCACACCTTCGCCGTCATGGACAACCCCGATGGCGCCTACGATCTCGGCAGCGCCTCGGAAAAGCGCGGCGTCCTCGCGGGGGTGAATGGAGGCTACTTCCAGCCCGACCGCACCCCCCTCGGGCTGGTCATTCGCAAAGGAGAGCAGATCCACGGACAGGAACGCGCCGCGCTGCTCAGCGGGATCGTCAGCGTCACTCCCGGCGCCGTCGCCATCCAGCGGGCCGCCGCATTCAAGCTCACCCCTGCCGTGCGCGACGCTCTCCAGGCCGGTCCATTTCTCGTGGAGGGAGGAAAACCCATCACCGGCCTGAACGCCACCCGCGACGCCGCCCGCACCGTCGTCTTCCAGGACGCCAGGGGACGCACCGGCCTGCTCATCGCGAAAAGCCCTTCGCTCGCGGTGATGTCCGAAATCCTCGCCACCCCCGCCCTCTTTCCCGAGGGCAGGATCCTGCGCGCGCTAAATCTCGACGGCGGCAGCTCGACCGCCCTCTGGGTCCGCGGCACCCCCCCATTCTATTCACGGGAATGGAAGACCGTGCGGAACTATCTGGCCATCATCCCGAGGTAGACCGCCGCGCGTTTCCCCCTTGCCCCCGCCGCCGCGCCCCACGAGCGTCGCCGTCCCCATGTCACCAGCCCTGCCCATGCTCGTCCCGCTCGCGTCCGGGCTGGGCTATGCCGTGGCGGCGCTGATGCTCAAGCGTGGCAGCGAGGGCGCCGGACCATGGCGCGTCACATTCACCGTCAATTGCGTCATCGCCTCTGTCTTCTCGCTCGGCTGGCTTTTCCCGGCCCCCCATCCCGCGACCCTCCTCAGCGTCAGGCACGCGATGACATCCGGCACTCTCTTCTTCTTCGGCCAGATTTTCACCTTCCTCGCGCTCAGCCGGGGCGACGTCTCCGTAGCCACGCCCGTCCTCGGCTCCAAGGTCGTCTTCGTCGCCCTTTTCACTGTCCTCCTGGGCGTGGAGAAACTCGACGGCGCGATCTGGATCGCCGTCCTGCTCACCGCCGCCGCCACGGCCCTCCTCGGTGGCGGCCACGGCACGGGCGGGCGTTCGGCCCTGCTCCGCAGCCTGCTCTACGGCTTCAGCGCCGCCGCCATCTTCGCGCTCACCGACGTCACCCAGCAGCGCTGGATCGGCGAGTGGGGCCTCCTCCCCTACATGGCCACGCTCTTCAGCACCATGGGCGTGCTCTCCTTCGGGCTCATTCCACTCTTCCGCGGCGACGGCCACCGCATGTCCGCCACGAGCTGGCGCTGGCTGGCCGGCGGCGCCTCGCTCATCAGCATCCAGGCCTCCGGGGTCGGCTGGGGCCTCGTCAACCTCGGCGCCACCACCACCAACGTCCTCTACAATTCACGCGGCGTCTGGAGCGTCGTGCTCGTCTGGGTCGTCGGACATTGGTTTGGCAACACCGAGCGATCCCAGGGCCGGGCCATCATGCTCCGCCGCTTCGCCGGTTCCCTCTTGCTCCTCTCCGCGATCTTCATGCTCGCCCGTCACTGACCGCCCTTGCGCCCGTGGTCAATTCGCCGTAATCCTTCCCTGTTTCCCCATGGCCATTCGTTTCCTCTCCACCTCCGTGCTGGCCTTGCTGCTGGCGTTACCCGTCCGCGCCTTTGTCCCGGGTGAACTCGTGCGCGCCACCCGTGGCGAGATGCTCCAGTTCCAGGGCAAGAACTTCGTCTCCGCCGCCAAGGGCCAGGAATTCCCCGTGCTCCAGCACGATGTGGCGCATGGCGTCGTCTTCGTTCCGTTCATCAAGCCCGATGGTTCCGTGATTCCCGTCACCCTGCCGCCGGACACGCTCGAAGCCGTGCCCCACGACGGCTGGCTCGATCTCTCGGCCGGGCTCGAGGCTTTCCGCATGGGCCAGGGCGACGCCGCCCGGCAATTCGTCGCCCATGCCGCGCAGGACGAAAAATACAAGGCCCTCGCCGCAGCCCTGGCCCCGCGCCTTCAAGCCGCTCTCACCTCCCGCAGCGCAGCGTCCTTGCAGACCCTCCGCGAGACCGCCGCCCAACTCGAGACGATCGGCCATCAAAGCCTCGCGCTCGCCATCGACGAAGGCACCGACCGCCTCGGCGGCGCCAGCGCTCCGCCTTCCAAGGTGAATCGCGAGGAACTCAAGAAACGCGTCGCGATCAGCAACCGCGCGGTCGCCCGCACGCGCCAGGCGGTCGCCATGCGTTGCCTCGCCAATGCCGGCCTGGAAATCCACGCCGGCCTCGAGGCGGAACCCGCGCGCCCGGAACTCAAGGCCTTCCAGGTCCGCGTAGAAAAAGATCTCGCCGAAGCCGTGGAAAAATGCGCCGACGCCGAGCGGATGCGGCGCCTCCCGAAAGGCACGCCCCACGCCCTCACCGCGCTCGATATGGGCCTGAAGATCTGCGTGGATCTTCCCCAGCTCATGGCGCTCAAGAAGGAGATGTCCAGCGCCTTCGAGGAAAAGACCGCGCCCCCGGTCACGCCGGCCTTCCTCACCGCCGCGGGCGGCGGCGACCCGAAGATCCTCGCCGAAGGCCACAGCCTCTACACCAATCGCTGCACGGAATGCCACGACCTCGAATTGCTCGACTCCCGCACCGTCACGAGCTGGCAGAAAGCCATCTCCGGCATGGCGCGCCGCGCGGGCGTCAATGCCGATCAGCAGCAGCGCATCCTCGATTATATCGCCGCCGCGCAGAAGGTCGTGGAGAAGACCCCGGAACAGTAGTCCCGTCCCCGTCCTCGTCAGCCCGGATCCTTTTGCTCCACCGCCGTGATCGAAACGGGCGGCATCACCGCTCCTCCATTCGATTTCACGAAGTCGTCCACGACCTCCTTCACGCCCTCTCCCAAGTCGCTCAAATGGTGGATCGCGATCCGTTCCACCATCGTGGCATGGGTATCGTCTTTTACTACGACCAGGATCTTTTTCATACGTCGCGCACGAGGTCCGGGCCTAGTCTTTGATCTTCTTCACGATCGCGGCTTCCACCAGATCCACACGTTCCGCGATGGATCGATCGATCTGCTTCATTTTCCGGAAAAGCGTCTGGTTGTAGGCCAGAGAAGTTCGCCGCACTTCCTCGCCACCGGTGGCCTCGTCGGCCTTGGCTTTTAGCATTTTCACTTCGGGATCTTCCTTCGCTTTGGCCTTCGCCTGCTCATATCGGACATCTTCCGCATCGCTGCCTTCGGGAACCGCCGGATCGAAGAGATCGGTCGTGAAATCTGCCGCGGCTTTTTGCGCAGCGGACCCGTCGGCCGAGTCTTGCACCGCCACCTGACCGCGGGCGGGTTTCGTCCTGGTGTGTTGTTTGTGCCGTGGCCCCCCCGCGAGTGCATCCCCCTGCGCCAGCATCATGGCCACTCCGAGAACGAAAGTGATTCGAAGTTTCATACCATGGAATCGCCCGCCACGCTGTGGGTGCGCGTGTATCCTTTGTTTGACTTCACTCGATCGCATTCAACGCCCGGTCCAACGCATACGCCGCGCTGATCAATCCCAGATGCGTGAAGGCCTGCGGAAAATTTCCCAGATGCTCCCCCGTCGGCCCCGTCTGCTCGGCAAAGAGTCCGAGGTGATTTCCGTAGCCGAGCATTTTCTCGAAGATGTAACGCCCTTTCAGCGCATCGCCTCCCCGGGCCAGACACTCCGCATACCAAAACGTGCACATATTAAAGGTCCCCTCCCGCGCCGCCTCCACGTCCGTCGTGCCATGGCCCTTGTCGTAGCGATAGACCAGGGAATCATCCACGAGTTTCTCCCCGATCACCTTCAGCGTGGAAAGCCACTGCGGATCGGTCGGCCCGATGAATTTCACCAGCGGCATGAGCAGCGTCGAGGCATCCACCGCGGATGATCCGATCCGCTGCACAAAGGTCTGCTGCCGCTCATCCCAGAATTGCCCATGGATGTCTTCGTAGATCGCATCCCTCACCTCGATCCACTTGACCAGCGGCGCCGGGAATGACCGCTTCCGGGCCAGCCGGACGCCCCGATCCATGGCCACCCAGCACATCAGGCGCGAATACAGAAAATGCTGCCGGCCGCCGCGCGTCTCCCAGATCCCCTCGTCCGGCTCGTTCCAGTGCGCGCCCACCCAGTCGATCAGCGGGACGAGACTTTTCCAAAGCCCGTGGCTGATCGGCTCGCCCCAGCGGTCGTAGAGGTAGATCGAATCGAGCAGCTCGCCTTGAATATCCAACTGGAGTTGATCGAATGCGCCATTGCCGATGCGGACCGGACGGGACCCCGCATACCCCGAGAAATGATCGAGAATCTCCTCGCGAAGATCATGCCGCCCATCGATGCCGTACATGATCTGCAGCGAGCGCCCCGAGGCGATCTCATGGCAGCGCGCTTCAATCCACCCATTGAACGCGCCCGCCTCTTCCGTATAGCCGAGCCGCATCAGCGCATACGTCGTGAACGAAGCGTCCCGGATCCACGTGTAGCGATAGTCCCAATTGCGCCCGCCGCCGATCACCTCCGGGAGGCCAAAAGTCGCCGCCGCGACCAATGACCCGTGGGGCCGCGACGTCAGCAATTTGAGCGTCAGCGCCGAGCGAATCACCATCTCCCGCCAGCGTCCCTGGTACTGGCAATGACTGACCCAGTCGCGCCAGTAGTTCAGCGTCCGCTTGAAACTTTCCGCCACGAAATCGTGCGCATTGCAGCCCCGCTTCTGCGTTCCGTCCTCGAGCACAAAAGACGCCGACTCGTTGGCCTTCAGCCGGAAGCGCGCGACGGCATCGCGCCCTTCCACCGAGACCGGGACGGAAGAGTGCAAACGCAACACCGTCCCATCGGTTCCCTCCGAAATGAAGAGCACATCATTCCCATCCCTCTCGCAGCGATGTCCTGACCGGCCATAGTCGAAACGCGGCGCGCACCGCATATCGATGGGGATTTCGCCCCGCACACTCTTCACCCTCCGAACGAGATTGTGCGCGTTGCACGCCTCCTCCACCGGCATGAAGTCCGAAATCTCGGCCACCCCATCCGCCGAGAGAATGCGCGTCAGGAGGATATTCGAATCCGGCAGATAGAGCTGCTTCCTCTTGGCATGATCGAAATCCGCGCAGAGCCGGAAAAACCCACCCCGCTCCTCATCGAGCAGCGAGGCAAACACCGTCGGCGAATCGAATCGCGGGAAGCAGAAAAAATCCACCGTCCCATCGAGCGCCACGAGCGCCACGGTATGCAAATCCCCCACGACTCCGTGATTTTCGATGGGTTCAGGTGTGGCCACAAGATCGTGATTCTCTCTGACGTATCGCATCTCATGGCGCGTCTGAGTGCCTGCGGGCCGCGTCGATGAGAGGCGACGACCTCCCTGCCCGGGTAAAGGTTTCTCCCGGCCTTGGGTTGATCCCTACGTGAAACCCCTCCTTCTCCTCCTTTCCCTATCCCTCACCGTCGCCCGCGCCGAGGACCCATCTCCCATCCTCGCCCGTCCCGGCAAAGTCATCTCCCAGCCCGATTTTCGCCAGCCCCTCGGTCCCGAATGGTCCGTCGCCAAAGGGAAATGGACACCCGCCGACGGCGTGCTCACCGCTGCGGACATCCCCGACGAAAAGCACGCCGCCGTGCTCCATTTGAAAACCGGCCCCGTCAGCATGGTCGTGGACTGCGAGTTCCGCCTCAATGGCGGGCGGACGTTTTACGTGGGCTGCGATGCCGAGAAGCACGTCGGTCGTGTCGTCATCACCGAGAAATCGATCAAGCTGGCGGAGGACTCCACGGAGGTGAAAGGCAAGACCCCCAGCCACGTGCTCGCGGAAACCACCCTCGATCTCAAGCAAGGCGACTGGCAACACCTGCGCGTCGAGTACGTCGGCGACCGCATGGCCGTGCGGTTGAACGGCACGGAACTCAAAGCGCAGCACGAATATCTGGCGACGCCGAAAGTGCGCTGGTGGTTCGCCTCCAGCGGAGACAATGTGCAACTCCGCAATGTCCGCTTCAGCGAAGGCGAACCGCTGGACGCGGCCAGGTAGCTGCTATTCCCGCCCCTCGGCTTCCACCGCATACTCGATCTCGAGACAAAGGCGCTTCCGGAGATTCTCAAACTGCGCATTGAGCGCGTCGAATTGCGCCGTGTGGGCGGCTTTCGCCACCTGAAGCTGTTTCACTTTTAGCACCTCATTGAGAAATCGGATGGTGGCTACGTGGAAGTCCTGCATACCCGTGAAGATAGCACCGCGAATGCCAACGTGCCCTACTCCGCGCTTTCAACTTCCATTTCCTTCGTGGGTTTTCCCCATATCCTGCCCTTCACAAAGACGAGGGAATCGAGAAACCCAAAAAAACCGAGGAGGAACCAGGGCTCAAAGCTGAGCCGGTAGCGGGAACGCAGGCTCCCCGTGAGGCAGATGACAGACGCCTGGAACAACAGCATCAGCAGCCACAGTTGCTTGTCGGTCAGGGCCCGCCCCTCCCTCAGGAAAACAAACAAGAGACCGGCGGCGCTGAAGAGATAGAGCAGGGGGAGGGCGGGCAACGTCTGGGTTCCCACTTGCCGGGCGGGCAACAGCGTCCCCGCGTACTCGACCTCATAAAAAGCGTCCTGGAACCGGCTCAACCAATCCCCCGGCATGACTCGGTAGAGTCGCGGCAAATCCTCCTGCAATTCCTCCCGCGTCACGTAGTCCCGTCCCAGGTAGGCTTCCGTGTACTTGTGATCCTTGGGCAGCGCGCGGTCCACCTGGCCGAAGAGGACGTCGAGTTGTTTCACGTGCGCCCACCCTGGCCCGAAATCCGGCGCCGGCCTCTCGTGATGCATCGCGCGAAACTTGTGGAAGGCCAGCACGGGCAGCCGCCAGAAATTCCGAGCCGCAATCTCCAGCGCGACCCGCTGGCAAATCCGTCCGCTCCGATTCCGGATCTCACTGCCCGATCCCGTGTCTTTTTCGCGCAAATAATCGTCCACTTTCGCCACGATGATTTTGCGGGAAGCATTGTGGGCGTCAGGATACGCCGGCCACTGCGTCTTGAAATGCTCGCGCAATTCCACCACGCGCGACGAGAGTTCCGGCTCTGTGCGGATATGATCGGGAGCCCACTGGATGAGCGATGTCAGCAGCATATAGCCGCCCTGATTTGTTTTCGTCAGCGCCGCCGTGACCAGCGCGAGCGCGCAGGCCAGCGGAACGAACACTCGGAACTTGCGCCACTCACCCCAAAACGTTCGCGCGGCCAGCGCCACTCCGAAGGCGAGAAAAAGAAATCCTTCCTGCCGCGCTCCGGCGACGAGGAACAGCGTGGCAAAGAACAGCGCAAACGACCACCCGTCGGCCCGGCGATAAAGGCGCCCCCCCGCAAGGCACGCCAGCACGAGCGTGAGGGTAAAGGTCGAGTCCGGCAGGGCGAAATGCTCATACCACAGCAGTGTCGGCTGCACGGCGATCAGGCACGTGAAAGGAACGATCCACCAGCGCCACGCGCTGAGCCACTGCGCGCAGAGTCCTCCGCAGCCCAGGATCATCACCATGCCGAAGGCATGCTGGATGACGGCAATCGAAGGCATCAGCGGCAGGCCCAGCCAGCCGGGGAGTCCGTAGATCAATCTCGGCAGAAAGGTGCGGCTCCCGCCAAAGAGGTGCGTGTGGAAGAACTCGTTGGTATCCGGGCCGAAAAACGCCAGGGGCATATAAGCGCAAAGGATGAGCCGCAACCCCAGGCCCAGGAGCAGCGCGGGCAGGCAGTAACCGGCCAGTTCCCGCAAGCGAGGCGCCGCAGTGACGGAAGATCGGTTGAACATTAAGAGATTACCCTGGGCGCTACAGCGGCCCCGTTTCGGCTCGACACAACGGGGGGCGAAAGCAGCAGATGGCGCGCAAGAGTCAAGCTTTGTGGTGTTTTTTCTCGACGCGACCGGCAGTCGGCGGGACCGGCGGATCGAGTGCGGCGGCTCCAACGGAATTTGCTTTTTCCCCGATTCACGGCCCACACTCGCCTCATGCCGTCCCCCCACCGCGTCTTCATCCTTGTCGCCCTCACCTTTGCTCTGCTGCCTCCCTCGCCGCTGCGCGCCCAGACGCCCGGCGCCACGGAGTTCGGCCCCGCGAAGGGAACCCTGATCATCATCGGCGGCGGCGGCAGGAGCCAGGCCATCATCCAGCGCTTCATCCAGATCGCCGGCGGCCCCGAGGCGCCCCTCGTCGCCATCCCCACGGCCGATGAGCAGGACGACAAAGGCGAACGCATCGCCGCCTTTCTGCGCAAGTCCGGGTCGAACAATGTCACCATCCTCCACACGCGCGATCCCAAAGTGGCCGACACCGAGGCCTTCGTGCAACCGCTGCTCAAGGCCAAAGGCGTGTGGCTCGGCGGCGGCCGGCAGTGGCGGTTCGCCGATGCCTACCTCGGCACGCGCGTCGTCAAGGAACTCTTCGGTGTCCTCGAGCGCGGCGGCGCGATCGCCGGTTCGTCCGCTGGCGCCACCATCCAGGGCAGCTACATGGTCCGCGGCGCACCGGAGGGCAACACCATCATGATGGCACCCGGTCACGAGATCGGCTTCGGCTTCCTCAAGACCAGCGCCATCGACCAGCACTGGGCCACCCGGAAGCGCGAGCAGGACCTCATCCCCGTGATCGAGCGCCACCCGGAGTTGCTCGGCATCGGTCTCGACGAAGACACCGCCGTCATCGTGCAGGGCGACCGCTTTGAAGTCATGGGCCGCGGCCCCGTCGGCATCTACGACGCGAAGAGCCCCGCGTGGAAATCCACCACCCCCTGGCAGACCCTGCACGAAGGCGAGTCCTTCGACATTAAAACCAGAACCGTCGCAAAAAAGTAATCCGGCGTATCGCTGATCAAGCCGGAGTCACGCGCACGAACACGCGTGTGACCCCCCCCAGAGGTCTGCCGTGTCGCGGCAAGCGCGAGCGCCGTCGCCACCTTTGCCATCCAAAGGACCAACATCCCTCGATCCCTCTTTTCAATCCCCGCCGTCGCGGGCACAGTGCCTCCACACCACACCCGCCACGCCGATGACTACCCGGAAGAAGCAAACCCGCCCAAAAACCGCCGCCCCGAAATCCACCGGCGCGAAACCGCACACCCATCCCGCGGCGCGCACTTTAGCCATCGATATCGGCGGGACCGGCCTGAAGGCCACCATCCTCGACGGCGAAGGAGCCATGGCCGCCGAGCGCCTGCGCGTGGCCACTCCCCCCGACTGCCCGGCCGCTCTCATGGTGAAAACCCTCGCGGAACTGGTCGCCCCTCTCAAATCCTACGACCGCGTTTCCGTCGGCTTCCCTGGGGTCGTCCGCCGCGGGGTCATCCTCAGCGCCCCCAACCTCGGCACCAAGGCGTGGAAAGGATTCGACCTCGACAAGGCGCTCACCGTGAAGCTCGGCAAACCCGTGCGCGTCCTCAATGACGCGGACATGCAAGGCCTCGGCGCCATTCGCGGCGAAGGCGTCGAGATGGTCATCACCCTCGGCACGGGCCTCGGCTCCAGCCTTTTTGAAGACGGGCGCCTGTCCTCGCACCTCGAACTCGCGCACCATCCCTTCCGCAAGGGAGAGACCTACGAGGAGCAACTCGGTCACGCCGCTCTCAAAAAAATCGGGAAGAAAAAATGGAATCATCGCATCAGCGAAGCGATCGAACTCCTGCGCGTCCTGACCCACTTCGACCACCTCTATCTCGGGGGCGGCAACAGCCGCCTGGTCACCCTCGATCTCCCGCCCGACGTCACCGCTGTCTCCAACGACCTCGGCATGAGCGGCGGCATCTGGCTCTGGCGCGAGCGCGGTGTCGGCAGCATGGACATCTTCCGCAGGATGGACGGCGCGGAGTGAGTGCCTGCAGGATCCCGGTCTCTACTCGTTCACTTCCCGATACTGATAGGTGGTCGGCCCAAACGGCCGCTGGACGGTTTCCAGCTTCAATTTCCGGTGCGTTTGAGACGGCGGCGGTTGACTGACGCAGGCCGTCAACGCCGCGGCACCGATCATCAAGAGCACAACGCCAACACGGGTCCGGGTATTCATGGCCAGGATCATACCCCTGGCATCGCGAACCGCATCGAAAAAAGGGATCCGCAGAAAGTCTATCGTCAGTCTACCCGGCCTCTCGCGAGGCGGCGTGAAGGGCCACAAATTTGACCTCCTGCCCCACTCGCACGACCCTTGGGCAAGCGGATTGCTTCGCTTCATCGTTCATGTTCGCTTCCGCTCCCGAAATCTCCCGCCCGCGCCGCCTCAGTTCGGAGGTCAGCTACCGGCGCGACGAGGCCATTACCGATCGCGAAGATCGTCAGCTTCGGGACCTCCTCTTCTCCTGCTTCACCTACAACCCCACCTTCCTCACCCGCCGCTACTTACGGCAGTGCCCGGAGCACCGTTGGATCGTGAAAAACGACGCCGGCGAAATCGTTGCCCACGCCGCCCTCCACGAGAAAACCATCGGCATCCCTTCCGGCGATCTCCTCGTCGGCGGAGTGGCTGAAGTCTGTGTCGCCTCGACGCACCGCGGCCTGGGCCTCGTCAAGGCACTCTTGCAGACCATCGATGAATGGCTCCAGGCGCGCCCCATCGATTTCGCGATGCTCTTCGGCGACCCGGAAATTTACGCGTCGAGCGGCTACCTCCCGATGCGCAACGAACTCCGCGCCGCCAATTCGCTCAGCCGCCACTGGAACCCATTCTGCGGCAAGCCGATGATCAAATGCCTCTCGCCGCACCCCTGGCCCGCCGGCGTCATCGACCTGCGCGGCCCGACCTTTTGAATCGCGAGGCGAAATTGCTCCCGCGCTTACAAGCTGAGCTTGCCCTCGATCGACTCGTCGTGCGTCTTCCCGATCATCGCCCCGAGGACCATCCTCACCCGTCCGATCGCGTCCTCGTGCTTATTGTCCCAGTAGTACCCTTCCGATGGTTCCACCTTGATCACCGTCACGCGGGAATCACCCACGCCTTCGCTAAACCACGTCTGGATCACCGGCTCCCATAATTCCGCGATCTTTTCCTGATCGGTCGAAATGGTCGCCGTGCCCTTGAGATGCAGAAAATCCGAGTGCGCGGACCCTTGAAAATATAGGTCCACCGAAGGATCGAGCGCCAGATCGAGATTCTTGTGGCTATCGTTCGCGCTCAAGAACCAGAGATTCCCGTCCTCATCCACCCGCTGAACGCTCATCGGCCTCGAGGCCCGCGAGCCATCGGTCGCTGCCGCCGTACAGAAAAAGCACGTCTGCGCGTCCTCCACCAACTCGGTGATCTTCTCGATCGCCTCGCGTCCTTCGAGGTCTGCGTGATTCTTTCCAATCTGCTTGCGGTCAATAGTATCCATGGGGTTTGTGCCTCCCTTTCGTCCCCGCACCCCCACCCGGCTGTAGAAATAAAAACCGCCCAGACCATTCCCCCTTCTCCCCCCCACCCATCCTCTTCATCCTTCATCCTTCTGCCTTCATCCTTTAGCTTTTCCCCATGCTCCGCCCGCGCAAAAAGTACACCATCCACGACCTCCGGCAGCTCAAAGGCAAACGCTGCCTCACGCACATCCACGTCAAATCTCCGCAGGAAGCCGCCGCCGCCGAAGAAGCCGGCGTGGACCTCATGAGTTGCAGCTTCGACAGCCCTGAAGCCCAGTCGCGTCTCCCGGCCCTCGTCGCCGCCGCTCCCCACAGCTTCCTCTCCGCCGCCACCCCGCACGGCCTGGCCTCCCCGGAGGAAGCCATCCGCGTCGCCTTCCGCGCCCTCGAGATCGGAGCCAGCTCCGTTTACTGCTCCGCAAGCCCCTTCATCATCGAGGCCATGGCCCGCGAAGGCGTCCCGGTCGTCGGCCACCTCGGCCTCGTCCCGCGTCACGTCACCTGGACCGGCTACCGCGCCATCGGCCGCACCGTCGAAGAAGCCCTCGAACTCCACCGCCGGATGAAGACCCTGGAAAACGCCGGCGCCTACGCGGCGGAACTCGAAGTCGTCCCGCACAACCTCGCGAGGTTCCTCAGTTCGCAGACGAAAATGCTCCTCATGTCCCTCGGCTCCGGCACCGGCTGCGACACCCAGTTCCTCTTCTCGGACGACATCCTCGGCGACTATGACGAACGCCCGCCGCGCCACGCCAAAGCCTACCGAAACTTCGCCGCCGAAAACCACCGCCTTCAGCAGGAGCGCATCGCCGCCTTCCGCGAATACATCGCCGACGTCCAGGAGTCCCGCTTCCCCGAACGCTGCCACTTGGTGGAAATGGAAGCGCCGTTGCTGGACGAAGTGCAGCGGTCGATCGTCCGCTGATTTGCACCCCGGCGGGCGACACGCTCCTCCCAACCCTGAACCCCACCATGGCCAAGTACGCCCGTTTCGAAGACCTCCCCGTCTGCCAGGAAGCCGCCGGACTCTACGACACCGTTTTGTGCCCCACGTTCCATTTTCCATTTTCCATTCCATGAAGCTCCTCCTCGCCATCGCCCTTTGCATCATCACCGCCGCCGCCCTCCTCGCCGCCACCCCCGACTCCCCACCGGCCGGCCTTCACTACTACTACCCCGTCCCCGCAGCAAACCCGCCCAAGGTGATCGAAGCGGACATCTGCGTCTACGGCGGCACCCCCGGCGGCGTCGCGGCCGCCGTGCAATCCGCGCGCATGGGCAAGAAAGCCGTCCTCGTCGTTCCGCGCCGTCACGTCGGCGGTATGACCTCCGGCGGTCTCACCGCGACCGACATTGGCAAACGTCCGGCCATCGGCGGCTTCGCCAACGAATTCTACGCAAAGGTCGGCAAGACCTCCGGCTTCCGCCCATCGCAGGCCGAGACCGCCTTCCTCGAACTCCTCCAGGCCGCCGGCGTCACAGTCTACTACGAACATCGTCTGAAAGACGTCGTCAAGGAAGGCACACGTATCGAGTCCATCCGCATCGAAAACGGCAACACCGTGAAAGCGAAAGTCTTCATCGACGCCACTTATGAAGGCGACCTCATGGCCGCCGCCGGGGTCTCGTTCCACGTCGGCCGCGAAGGCAACGCCGCCTACGGCGAAACCATCAACGGCGTGCAATACCGCAAGTCCCACAACTTCAGCGTCCCCATCGATCCTTACATTGTCCCCGGCAACCCCGCCAGCGGCCTCCTCCCCACCCTCTCCTCGGAAGCTCCCAAGGAGGCCGGCGAAGGAGACAGGAAAGTGCAGGCCTACAACTTCCGCATGTGGCTCTCGAATTCTGAAGACCGCATCCCGTTCGCCAAGCCCGCCGGATACGACCGCAACCGCTACGCGCTCCTCGATCGCTACCTCAAAGCGCAGCCCTCCCCCGGGCAACCCGTCCCGCTGCATCCCGGCGATTGCAACAACAACGGCGGATTTTCCACCGATCACATCGGCGCCAATTACGCCTGGCCCGAAGCCGACTATGTGACGCGAGAGCAAATCTTCCAGGACCACGTCAACTACCAGCAGGGCCTCATGTGGTTTTGCCTCAATGACCCCGCCGTGCCCGAGGCCATCCGCGCCAAGACCGCCGCCTTCGGCCTGGCCGCGGGCGAGTTTCCGGAAACCGGCGGCTGGCCCCACGAGCTCTACGTGCGCGAAGGCCGCCGCATGATCTCCGATTACGTGATGACCGAAGCCGAGTGCAAGAGCCTCAAGACCGTCGAAGATTCCATCGGCCTGGCCAGCTACACGATGGATTCCCACAACTGCGAACGCATCGTCATCGACGGCGCGGTGCGCAACGAAGGCGACGTCCAAACCGGCGTCCCGCGTCCTTACCCCGTGAGCTACCGCAGCATCGTCCCGAAAGAAAGCCAATGCTCGAACCTCTTCGTCACCGTCTGCCTCTCCGCCTCCCACATTGCCTACGGGTCCATCCGCATGGAGCCCGTCTTCATGATCATCGGCCAATCCGCCGCCACCGCCGCCGCGATGGCCATCGATGCCAGGACCTCCGTCCAAAAAGTGGATTATCCCACGCTCCGCACCCGCCTGCTCGCCGACAAACAAGTCCTAGCCTGGGACGCCGCACTCACCACCACACCGGCTGCCGCCGCTCCCTCCTCCGAGCCCCCGCCCAAAGGCGGCATCCAGGTCGAAGTCACCGCCGCCAAGCCGACCGGTCATTGGATCACCTCCAACGCCGGCAGCTACCTGCACGATGGCGACGCCGACAAAGGCACCAAGACAATGACCTACACTCCCGACCTTCCCACCGATGGTTCCTACGACGTTTACCTTCGATGGACGCAAAATAAAAACCGCGCCACCAACGTCCCCGTGAAAATCGTCACCGCTAACGGCAAACAATCCGTCACCGTCAACCAACGGGAAAAAGGCGGATGGGTAAAAATCATCACGGCCCAATTCAAAGCCGGCGCCACGAGTTCCCTCACTATTTCCAACACAGGCACCGACGGCCACGTTATTGCGGATGCCGCGCGGTGGGTTCCGGCCGGGAAGTAGCGCGCGCGACAACCCCGATCCCCAGAGCCGTGAACATCCCGACGCCCGCGAATAGGGCGATGATCAAGGCACTCGGCCGATTGGATAGGACGCGGTTGCATGGTAAAGTCGCTGGAAACTCTCTATGATTGAGGCAAAAACATGTTTGGTGCTCGGCGCCGGCGCAAGTGCGCCCTACGGTCTTCCCACTGCGACAGAGCTTCGGGATCTTATCCTTGTGAGATCATCAATTGATGGCACTGCCACCGCTTGGAAATATCGAATCCAAAAAAACGTAAAAGAAACCGCGCGTGAAACATGGGAGTCACCGGTAGTCGATGAATGGGACCACCGTCTCATCAGCGTTGCAGATGGCGACTCTCGCCAGGAGGCGCTCTTAGAACGCCTTCGGACCAAGTTCTTTCTTGGGAGAACGTTGAGCATCGATAAATTTCTGCAACATCCGGAAAACGCGGGGGAATTTGGTGAGTTAGGCCGAAGACTGATCGCAGCCGTGCTCTTGAAATGCGAAAACCAACGACTCTTGGATAAAGGTTGGTATGCCGAGCTATTCTCGCAGATTGCACCAAACAACCCAGACGATCTGCGCTCAGGAATGCTTTCCGTTGTGACCTTCAATTATGATCGCTCTTTTGAGATTTACTTATGGACGGCGTTTCGTGAGACATTCCGTCTTTCACGAGATCAACTTGGCGACGTATGGAGGAGGATCAGAATCACCCACGCGTATGGTTATTTAGGCGACTTAGGTGAACGCGATTACGGAACCGAAAAGAGTTCCTCTATTCCAAGCGTCATTGAAGCGGCGAAGGGAATTGAATTGATGCGAATCGGTCATCCAGCCGAAAAGATGTCCGAGATCAACCAATGCATCGAAGAGGCTGACACCGTATGCTTTATCGGATTTGGCTTCGCGCCTGAGAACATTGCACTTTTCGACGGCATCAAGTTTAGAAACAAACGGTTAGTCGCGACGAGCCTCGGCCTTTCGAAAAATAGGATGGCGGCAGCAAAAAAAACGTTCGGAAAAGCCATCGAATTCGTTCAGGGTGACGGACAGCAATTACTCCAAGAGACGGACATCTTTCGGGCGGCCAAGACGAAGGAGGCTTCGCCAATCGCGCCGACCCGTGGACCAGAAGAAGATGGCAACTGGGTAACTATGGGTAGAGGCTGGAAGGTATGAGTTCCGACGGGGTGTCAGGTAAGAATGGGAGGGAAACGGGCGCTATTATCGCGTTTCTCCGAATAGCGCGGCAGGCGGTTCCCACGCATCCAGTTCTCCGAACTCCAGATGTTCACACCCAGAACCAACGAGCCCGTCTCAGCTTCCTCACGCACCTTCTTGCGGCCATTTCCCGTCGCCTCTTTTTTGTTTGCGTCCCCGCGGCGCCAGGCTTCTTGCGGCTCTTGACGGGCAATCACTCCGACCTTTTCGCTTCGCGACTGGCGGCCGACTTCCTCTCGTGTCGATGCTGCGCTTCGGAACGGTGGGGATAATTTGACGCACCCGCTCAGGCTGTGCATCCTGCTGCTATGAGCACGCTCGATGAAATCGAATCCGCAGTGCAAAAGCTGCCGCGAAGCGATCAGGAGCTTTTGTTTCGCCAACTCGCGAAACGTCTGGGTGGCGGACCGAGTTGCTACGATCTGGCGCGGGAGTTGTTTGAAAGTCCCGGGCGGATCCGGGCGAGCGGGAAGCGCGACCTCTCGACGAATAAGGCGCGTCTCGCGGGCTTCGGTTGCAAGACGGGCAAGCGCACCGGACGGTGAGCGTGGTGCTCGTGGTGTAATTCTGATGACCCCAGAACGCGGGCGTATTTTTCAGTGCGGAGATCACGCTCGGCGTAATTTTATGCGTGACGTACGCCTGCAAGGTCGTCGCAGTGGCTCCGCGCGGGAACCCGCGGGATATTTGAGGTCCTTCGACTCCGCCCATGCTTCCCCGCTCCGCTCAGGATGACAGAGCAGAGAGGGGACGGCGCTGGCGCTCGCTGCGAGACGCCATCTTGCTTATGGTGGTGACGATGTCGCAGACCCCAGCCGTTACTTCGCTTCCTTGAGATACTCATCCCAAAGCGTCCCCACCCCCGCGCCCTTCGCATCTCCGGGATGAATCACCACGCGATACCGAAAGCGCATGGTGTCGCCCGCCTTGAGCGGCACGCTTCCATCCTGCGTCTTGTCGCCGGTGAAATATTTGAGCCCAAACGGATTTGCCGCAAACAGCCCGTATCCGCGCACGTGCCACCGCGCACGATGCGGATTCTGCGGATGATCGAACACCGCCACCCCGAGCTTTTCCCCGCCGACCTCCCCCGAGTAATCGACCCAATTCGAAAGTTTGCCCCACACGATCTTCTCGCGCTCCTCGCCCTCCGCGTTGGTGATCGTTCCTGTCCCGGGTATTTCATTGCCGCTGCCTTTCGGGCCGGTATCCGGCTCCTGCAAAGCCGGCGCCAGCCGAATGCCCAGCGCCCCATCCTTGCCATCGGCAAAGATCACATCCACCACCGCTTTGAGCGTCAAATCCAGATCGACGATCCGCAGCGCGCCGACCTTCCGGAAGGTCATCTTACGCACCTCCGAGACCAGTTTCGCGCCATTCGGATCGGTCCAATCGAGGTCCGCCGTGAAGCTGCCCGCGTCCGCCCCGTTTTGCACGTCGCCGATTTTTGCCACCACCATCGTCCCGCGGTTGGGCGTCTTGTAGTCCGCTTCGTTGTTCCAGAAATCGATCCCGTTGACGCGATCATGCGCGAACCACAACCCGCGCTGATGGGGATGATCCTTGGGCTCGCCCTCGCTCGCTTCCATCGGAAACTTGCGGGTGACCAGCTTCCCCGACGCCGAACGCAGCGGGTAAAGATAAGGCTTCATCGCGTTCCCGCCCCGCAGGATGAAATCCGTGAAGGGCTGCCCATCGATCGCGACATGCACCTTGTCAGCCTCCGGGGTGATCGTCACCTCCGCTGATGCGGGCGCGGAGGACCATGCAAGGGTGAATAACGCGCAAACGGCGGATGCCAAAATGCCGCAAGGGCGATCGAGACGGGACGAGCAAGGGGACGGGGGAGTTGTTCTCACAGCGCGCAGTTTGTTTCGGCGGCTGGGGGAAAGTCAACCCGCCTATCCCGCGGGCGACTCGACGGGCTGCACCGGCCCGGGGAACCCGCCCAGCGATTGAATTCGCTGCTACGTAATCGCGAACTCCTTCGCGGGACTGTTCGCTGCGGCGGCGATGCACCAACCCCCCCGAAAAATAGCGTGGCGCCAGCATGGACGAAAATCACAGGATGGCGCTCTCCCCATGCACCCCCGCACCCTCCCCCTCGTCTTCCTCGCGCTCTCCGCGGCACTTTTCCTCGTTCATCCCGCCTTCGCGGCCGACCCGACTCTCCCCGGAGTCGGCGCCGCGATGCAGGACATGGTCGCGAAAAGCGAAATCGCCGGCGCGGTGACCGTCGTCGTCACGAAGGACAAAGTGCGGCACCTCGAGAGCACCGGCTTGGCGGACGTCGCGGCGAAACGCCCGATGACGCCCGACACACTTTTCTGGATCGCCTCCATGACCAAGCCGATCACGGGCACGGCTGTGCTCATACTCCAGGACGATGGCAAGCTCAGCGTCGCCGATCCCGTCGCGAAGTACCTGCCCGAATTTGCAAATCTGAAAACACCTTCCGGCAAACCTGCAAATCTCACGATCACCCAAATCCTCACGCACACCTCCGGGCTCGGCGAGGCGCCCGCCGAACCAGCGAAGCAGGCCCACACCCTCGCCGATCTCGTTCCGCTCTGGCTCGCGGCGCCGATGCAGTACGAGCCCGGCGCAAAATGGAAGTACACGCAGAGCGGGATCAACGCCGCCGCCCGCATCGTGGAGGTGGTGAGCGGCCAGTCCTTCGATGCCTTCCTCCAGCAGCGGCTCTTCGATCCACTGGGCATGAAGGACACGACCTTCTACCCGACCGACGCGCAACGCGCCCGGCTCGCGACCGGTTACGCCAAGAACAAGGACACCGGCGCGCTCGACGCCGTGCCGCCGCGCGGCGACTTCGGCACACGCGATCACCCGCCACAGGGCAATGGCGGGCTTTTCTCGACCGCCCCCGACTATGCGCGCTTCGCCCAGATGCTCCTCGGTGGCGGCACATGCGAAGGCCGCCGCTACCTCAGCGCTGCGGCGATGAAGTTCCTGATGACCCCGCAGACCGGCGACCTGCCGACCGGCTTTTTCCAAAACGACACTTTCGGCCAGCACGGCGCGAACTACGGCTGGGGCATCGGCGTGTGCATCCTGCGCACCCCGCACGAGGGCGTGGCCGCGGCCCTCTCGCCGGGCGCCTTCGGCCACGGCGGCGCGTGGGGCACCCAGGCGTGGATCGATCCGGTGAAGGGCGTGGCCTACATCCTCATGGTGCAGCGTTCGAATTTTCCGAACAGCGACGCCAGCGAGGTCCGCCGCGCCTTCCAGGACGCCGCGGCCAAGGCTGTCACGCACTAGATTGATTCTCCCTCAGCCACATCCCCCGCATGATCCTTCCGGTTTTCCAAACGCCGTTCCACGACGATGAATCCGTCGATTTCAAAACGCTGGAGCGCGAGGTGCACTGGCTGTTCGACGAAGGCGCGGATGGCGTCGTCATGGCGATGGTTTCCGAGACCCTGCGCCTCTCCAGCGACGAGCGCGACGCGGTGTGCGATTTCGTCTGCAAGACGACGGGCCGCCGCGGAGTCACGGTGATCAGCGTCGGCGCCGAGTCTTCGTTTGTCGCGGAGCGGCATGCGCGGCACGCGGAGCAATGCGGGGCGACGATGCTCATGGCGATCCCGCCCGTGGCCGTGGTGCTCGATGAGGAAGCGATCGCGGATTACTATCGCCGGCTCATTCGCGTGGTGACGATCCCCGTGATCGTGCAGGACGCGAGCGGCTATGTAGGCCGGGCGATGAGCATCGAGGTGCAGGCGCGGATGATGGAGGAGTTCGGGCCGGAACGCGTGCAGTTCAAGCCGGAGGCGCCTCCGCTGGCGGAGCGGCTGGGGCAGTTGCGCGCGGCGTCGGGGCAGCGCGCCAAATGCTATGAAGGCAGCGGCGGCGTGGCCTTGATCGAGACCTTCCCTCACGGCCTGGCCGGCACCATGCCGGGCGCTGATTTGATCCGCGGCATCGTCCCCCTCTGGCGGGCGCTGCAACGGGGCGACGAGCGGACGGCGCAAACGATTCACGCGCCGCTAGCGAAGCTCATCGACATCCAGAAAACGCTCGATGCCTACCTCGCGGTCGAGAAACATCTGCTCGTGCGCCAGGGCATCTTTTCCAACACCATCGTGCGCGGCCCGGTCGGATGGCGGATGTCCGACGAGATTCGCGCCACCGTGGACCGCTTGTTCGACGACCTCATTGCCGCCATCCCATGATCATCGATGTCCACAGCCACGCGTGGCGCTTCCCGCAGGATTTCAACGAGGATTTCATCCGCCAGGCCCAGCGGGCGCGCGCCGGCCAGCCGGTGGACCTGGCCGTCCGCTACGAGGATTACGCGGCGAGCGCGAGCGGAACCGCGCGCACGATCGTCTTCGGCGGCAAGGCGCGCCTGAGTGGGCTGTGGGTGGACGATGCCTACGTGGCGGCCTACGTCGCGCGGCGGCCGGACATGCTCATCGGTTTTCTATCGGTCGATCCCACGCAGGAAGGTTGGGAGCGCGAGATGCAGGCCGGTCACGAAGAACTCGGCCTGCGGGGCATCAAGCTATTGCCGATGTATGCCGGATTCAGCCCCGACGATGAAAAGCTGGAACCGCTGTGGCGGTATGCGGCCCGCCACGGTCTCCCCGTGCTCCTGCACATGGGCACGACCTTCATCGCGCAGGCGCCGCTCGCGTTCACGCTGCCACGATTGATCGAGCCCGTCGCCCTCCGGCATCCGGAAGTCCGGATCATCCTTGCGCATCTCGGTCATCCCTACGAAGGCGAGTGCCTGGTCACGATCCGGAAGCACGAGAATGTCTTCGCCGACGTGAGCGCGCTGCACTACCGGCCCTGGCAGCTCTACAACAGCCTCATGCTCGCGCAGGAATACGGCGTCTGGAACAAGCTCCTCTTCGGCACCGACTTTCCATTCACGACGGTGGACGCCTCCGTGGCCGGCCTCCGCGCGCTGAACGGCATGCTCGAAGGCACGAAGCTGCCCCGCCTCGATCCCGCGCAGATCGAGGCGATGATCCATCGCGATAGCCTGAAGCTGCTTGGCCTGGAAAAGTAATCATGCCCTCGCGCACTGAAGCCCTCACTCCCCAAAGCCGCTGCCGCTTTGCGCTCGCCTGGGCCGACATCACTCCGCCGGCGAATATCTACCATCGCATGTGGGGCGCGGCGAAACACGACCGGGCGACCGGCGTGCATCGTCCGCTACGGGCCACGGTGGCGATTTTCGAACCGCTGCCTTCCGGCGGCGATCGCCAGATCCTGCTCGCGTTGGATCATTGCCTAATGGGAGCCGTGGAGCATGAACAGCTCGTCGCACTCGTCGCACAGACGAGCGGCGAGCCCCGGGAATCCATTCTCGTCGTGTTCGCGCACACGCACGGCGCCGGCATGATGGCGCTCGATCGGGTGGCACTGCCCGGCGGCGACTTGATTCCCGGCTATTTGCAAATGCTCGGCGAGAGTTCCGGCAAATTGGTCAGGCAATGTGTGGCGTCGCTCGTGCCCGCGAGCATCGTGTATGGCCACGGACGATGCACGCTCGCGGCCAATCGCGATTTCTGGGATACCGGGCGCCAGGCTTATGTGTGCGGCTTCAATCCGGGCGCGCCCGCGGATGATGCGGTGGTCGTCGCACGGGTCACCGCGGAAGACGGCAAGGCCCTGGCCACCGTCGTGAACTACGCCTGCCACCCGACCACGCTGGCCTGGGACAATACGCTCATCAGTCCCGACTTCGTGGGCGCCATGCGCGAGGTGGTGGAACGCGACACCGGCGCGCCGTGCCTGTTCCTGCAAGGCGCCAGTGGTGAACTCGGCCCGCGGGAGGGCTTCGTCGGTGACACGGCCGTGGCGGATCGCAATGGACGGGAACTCGGCTACGCCGCGCTGGCCGCGCTCACCGCGCTGCCCGCGGCCGGCACGAAGTATTGCTACACGGGTCCCGTCGTCTCCGGCGCCACGCTGGGCGCGTGGGCTCATCAAGCGCTCCCGCCCCACGAAATGCAGGCCGCGTCCACCTGGCGGCTCACGCGCTGGCAGGAGCCGCTGCCGTATCGCCTGGGACAGCCCACGGTGGCGCAAACCGAAGCCGAACTCGCGCAATTCCAGGCCGGCGAAGCCACCGCACGCGCCGCCGGCGACGAGCCGCGCGCCGCGGAATGCCGCGCGATGGCCGAACGAAAAACCCGTTTGCTGCATCGTCTCGAACAGCTTCCGCCCGGCGATACCTATCCGCTGCATGTCGTCCTGTGGCGCATGGGCGATGCCTTGTGGCTCGGCGTGCAGGGCGAGTGCTACAGTATTTTGCAGACCGAGCTGCGCCGCCGTTTTCCGGACCGCGTCATCATCGTCGCCGCGATCGCGGCCGATTGGGGAATCTCGTATCTGCCACCGCGCGAGCTTTACGGCACCGGCATTTACCCGGAGACCATCGCCATCGTCGCCCCCGGCAGTCTCGAACAACTCATCGAATCCATCGACCTCCACCTCCACGCGATCCAGCGGCCCGCGACTTTCCCATGAAGATCACAAAAATCGAAACATTAGTCTGCCACGCGCGAATGCGGAACTGGGTGTTTGTCAAAGTCGTCACCGATCAGCCGGGCCTCATCGGCTGGGGCGAGGCCACGCTGGAGTGGCATACGCGCAGCATCGTCGGCGCGATCGAGGATATGGCGCCGCTGCTCATCGGCGAAGATCCCACGCGGCCCGAGCACCTCTGGCAGGTCATGTATCGCCAGCATTTCTGGCACGGCCACGGCATCGTGCGCGCGACCGCCATCGCGGGCATCGACCTGGCCCTGTGGGATATCGCCGGCAAGGTCGCGAACCTGCCGCTCTCGAAACTTTTCGGCGGACCGGTGCGCGATTACGTGCGCACTTATTGCCATCTCGGAGGCGGTCGCATGGAGGATTTCTATCAGACACCCGCCGACAACGCGAAACGCTTCGCCGATCTCGCGCTCGCCGCCGTGGCCGATGGCTTCACCGCTTTCAAAAGCATGGCCGTGCCCAGCACGATGCCCATCGAAGGCCAGAAGCCGGTGCGCGCCGCGGAGGCGGCCGTCGCCGCCATGCGCGAGGCGGTGGGCCCCGACATCGACATCATGGTGGACTGTCACGCGCGCCCTTCGCCGGCGATGGGACTCAAGTTTGGCCAGGCGCTCGATCCCTACGGCCTCTACTTTTTCGAGGAGCCCTGCTGGCCGGAGTGCGTCGATGGCCTCGCGCGGATCAATGCCGCGCTCACCACGCCGGTGGCCAGCGGCGAACGCGTGACCCATCTCGAAGCCTTCAAGGAACTCTTCGACAAGCGCGCCGTGGAGATCTGCCAGCTCGATCTCACCCACTGCGGCGGGTTCACTGCCGCCCGGCGCGTGGCCGCCCTCGCCGAGGCGTATCGCATCGCGCTCGCCCCGCACAATCCGCAGGGCCCCGTGAGCACCGCCGCGTCGCTGGAGTTTGGATTTTCGCAGCCGAGCTACATCATTTGCGAGACCGTGCACAACGATGTCCCGTGGCGTCAGGACGTGGTGGAGGAAGGCTTCACCGTCGAGAAACAGGGCCGCATCGTCCGCCCCAACACCCGCCCGGGCCTCGGTATCAGCATCAATGAGGATGAGGTGAGGAAGCATCCCTTCGAGCAGGAGATCGTCCTGCGCGAATTCAGTCCCGACGGCGCGGTCGCCGACTGGTAGCCGCGGGCCAGCACTCCAGGCCATGCCACCCACGCGCACCCGCTACGTCGTCCTGGCCGGCCTGTGCCTGGCGGCGGTGCTGGCCTACATCACGCGCAATGCCATCAGCGCGGCCGAGAGCACCGTGCGGGCGGATCTGCATCTCACGAAGCAGCAGTCCGGCTGGCTCATGAGTTTGTTTTTCTGGTCCTATGCGCTCTGCCAGATCCCTTCGGCCACCGTGGCGCAACGCCTGGGGATGAGGCGGGCCCTTCCGCTGTTTGGCCTGCTCTGGTCGCTGGCCTCGGCGGGCATGGCGGTGGGAAGTTTCGGGGTGATGCTCGTCATGCGCCTGTGCATGGGCGTGTCGCAGGCCGGGCTGGTGCCGGTGGGTCTGAATATCCTCTCGCGCTGGTTCCCTCGGAGGAATCAGGGTTTCGCGTCGGGCTGGTTCGGCGCCTGCATGTCGGTCGGCGGCGCACTCGCCGCGCCGCTCAGCGCCTGGCTCGTGGTGGCCTGCGGCTGGCGCTGCATGTTTGTGCTCTACGCCGTGCTGCAAGGCACCGCTTGGGGCTTGCGCGTGCGCGCCGTGGGCGAAAACCCGCACGCCGCCGACACGGTGGGCGTGAACGTGCGCCGCGTGCGCTATAGCGCGGTGC
>JBBRPL010000121.1:0-24540 GCA_038228205.1 Chthoniobacterales bacterium | reverse complement strand
TTATTCATAGGGGTGCGAGCCTAGTGGCTCGCGCCCCGCTTCCCCTTTTCGCTTCCCTGCCATGCGCCCGCCCTCCCGCTCCCCGCGTTCAGATCGCGCGCCGCTCCTCCGCCACGCCGCGCCAGCGGCTTCGTTCAACCAGGGGGTCGAGCTAACTGCTCCGGGCATCACGGCTCCTGCTCCTCCCGCAGAGCCTGCCACGCAGGAGCCGCGCCGCCCTCCGCAGTAGCTCACCTTGGGCGTTAGCCAGATGAGCGAAGACCGAATTATTCCGTTGTCTGATCGAGATCAGGTGTGGCTCCGTCGTGCTGAGGCGCACATTCTAGATGTTACTCGGGCTAGGTACGGGCTCGAAGGCTTTACTCACAGCGTGCACGACCTCCCGCAGCTTCAGCGTCTAATTGACGACGGCGCAATCACCGCGAAAGAGTTGCTCGAAGCACAGTGTATCGGCGTTGTTTTCGGAAATATCTTCGTCGCGAATACGTCGATGTGTTGGGTGCGGGTGGCAAATGAGTGTGGAGACATGATTTCCCTGCACTCAGAGGCGATTCATTTCACTCTTTATCCGCTGACGATGATTTCGAAGCGACTTGAGGATGGGCGGAATATCGACCTAATGGCGCTCTATGAGGACTTGGCGACAAGTCTACACATCAAAAATGAGGGCTAACCATGGCGCTGCAGCGAACCACTACGGGCGTCACAGCCTGTGCTCAGACCACCCAACCGGCCCGCCACCGTCCGCTTGATCACGCCCTCCGCCCAAACCTCCACCCCCGCCGCCTTTCCGCACAGGCTGCGCCGCCCTCCGTGGTCGCTGAGCTTGCGGTCCTTAGGCGACTTCGCACGTCTCCCGTGAACTATGGCACTACTCATCCGCGGCAAGACAGCTTGCTCCATTTGCGACGCTGTAATCTCCAGCAGCGACGACGTTGTCATGACTTCACACTTCATTCGCGATCAGGCAGACCCGCTTTGGCGTTTCTCCGATTCTGCCATGCACCGGCACTGCTTTCTCTCGTGGCTACACCGCGCCGAGTTTGTCGCCAGATTCAACCGCGACTTCGGAAGCGTCACTTGGGGCAACGGCACTTATCACCACATGGAGGAGGACGGCACGATCCTCATTTTGCCTCGCAATGAAATCAATCCCGACGTCGCCTAGGCACCTACAAGATCCAATGGAAGACTGGAGAGATTGAGTCGGGGACGATTACGTTCACAGTCATCCCCGAATGAAGTTCAACCATGCCATCAGCGCCCCTGTCACGCCCGCTGCTGCCGTCCCGCCTCCTCCGCCCGCCACTCCCGGCAGCGGGCGCGCCAGCGGCGCCGGTCGCTGAACGCGGGGTCTAGGCCACTACCATGCCGCATCCGATTGAAGCTCTGCGCCTCAGAATTGAGGCGTTGAATGACCCAGATGATCCGCTCGCTTTCGTGGAACGCCTTTCGGTCATTGCCTCCGGAGGGCTACACCACTTGGAGTTCTACGGCACGTGCTTTGGAGATGGTTATATTGACCTCTGCGAGACACTTTCGATTCGAGAAGTGGCTGCGAGCATCCTGAGTCTTTCCTTGCGAGGTCCCGACGAAGGTTCCAACGGAACCAAGAATTGGGACTTGGCACCACTCATTTCACGTGGACAGGAGTTTCCTTTTCTTCAGACCTTTTCAGTCGAACTGAATCAACCCGCCGATCACAATCGCACAATCGTTGCCTCTAGCTATGACGAGGGCGGCGTTATTGCCCAGCTAGCAGCCAAGTGCCCTTGCCTTTCCTATCTCACAGTCCCATCCGCACCATCTTCCGAGTTCTTCGAGGTGCCGCTGCCATCTCTTCAGGTTCTTTCTGTTGACGCCGGGTATCACACTCAGGATTTTCTCGGACACTTCGGGCGAAGCGGAGGCTTTTCATCCCTCCGATCCTTTGAGTGGGGCGAGTATTCCGAGCGCTATATGGATGACTGGCGGGCCTCATGCACGCCCTTCTCCGACTACGAGGCACTTTTTGTTTCCCCTGCATTCCACACAATTACCCGATTTGTTCTACGCCAACCCGTATTGACCGCAGAACAGATTGACGGCCTGCGGGGATTGCGCCCCGACATCCAATTTCTGCTTGTCCGGTCCAGCCACGAATATGTGCGACGACAATGATCCACCGACGTGGCCTGAGCTCAAGTTTGCAGTGTAACATTGGTTAGCGATGAAAGAATTGATGCGGTGTTTCGTATCCATGTCTTTTTCTGGGTCTGTGGTTTAGTTGTTCGGCCGTGGTGTCGCACTGGTTTTGGGTAGTGCCCGCCATGGTCTCTCCTTTGGGCAGATACTGCCGGATGAGCCCGTTGGTGTTCTCGTTCGTGCCTCGTTCCCAACTGTGATGCGGCTGCGCAACGTAGAACCGGACCTCATTGACCGCTTCGACCTTTTCATACCAATGGAACTCGGTGCCGTTGTCGGCCGGGGTCCTCTACCTTCGGTGGGATAGGGGGGCTTGTGGGGGAAATGGGAAATTCGGCTCACGGACGACTGAAAACGTAGGTCCTGACGATCTTGTTTCCCTTGCCGTCAGCGCGGGCTTCCTCGCGCTCCATTCGGCCCACTTCGAAGCCGTCCAGTTCCACCGGCATGCCATCCTTAAATAACGGACCCACAATCCTTCCGGCAATCTGCGCCTGGCGCTCCTCGTCGTGATCTCCCGCCACCCCCGGAATGGCAATTTCGTGGTCCCGGCTGATCTCGCACAGACGGCTGGTTCGCAACTCGGTTTCGAGTTCTCCCATCTGCGCGATCTTGATGGCCAAGCAACCGGAGTCAGGGGAGCGCGGGATGACTGGCGCGTTTCTGGGCGCGTTCATGGCCCTCCATGAGCGGACTCGACACCCAGGAAATGGCTTCGCTTCCGGAATGCAGCCTGAACACGGTGAAATCCGTGAAAAGCGGACGGCTGAAAATCAGCGCGTCCCTGGCGGCCAGGATGGCCAGCACCACGGGTCTTTCCGAGGATTGGCTGCTCGCCGGCGACCGCCCGATGAGCGTGATTTACCACAAAAAAAACGGCGCCGAATGCTGCTGGTCACCGCAAAAAAGCCTCCAGATACAGTGGGAGATTCTTTCCGAAGCCATCCACCCCTGCTACTGTTGGAAGAAAATGAACGGCTCCCAGCACTTCAGGCGCACCCCACTCGCTGTTGGTCTATCATCCCAAATCGGGGTGATCGGCAGACTGGGATAATTACTGATTAGGCGTTGCTACCCGTCTCCCGTGAACGAAAGCCATCGCTCTTCCACCTCAGACGCCAAGCTCCGCCGATGGCGCTGCTTCGCTTTGTTTTGTAGCCTGACGACTGGCTTGTGCGTCGTGCTACTTGCCCTGACGGCGTTCCTCGCCGCTCAAAACCTCAACACGCATTACAACCTTTACTACGTGCTCTGGAAGGCTGGCATACGTCGTTACGAACCAGCCGTTGCACTCGGCGGGTTGCTCCATGACCTCACATACCGCCAGAGGTTTATTGGCATGTCCACCAAGCAATTCATGCGAGTGTTTCCAGGCACTTTCTACCAGGTTCGCAAACGTCCCCCGATCCTTAAACCGAGCCAAGAGCTTTACATCACCAACTACGCCCAGGCCGAGTCAGGGGACATCGGTGCCGGTTGGGAGGTGACATTCGAGGATGGGCGCGTCATTGAATTCGATTTCGGCAAGGGATGAGTAACAATCACGAAGCGCCTAAGGCAGTGCAGCCAACTCCGCTTCGCGCCGTGGCTGATCTTGATCGTTAGGCCCATGTTGTTCCTTATCCTTTCGCCGCTGGCAGCACTTTGCTTGCTGTTCTTCAACGCGGTCATTGTTCCCGAGTTTGCTCGCTCGTCGTTTTATCGTGCGGGGATCGCTATGCTGAGCATTGCAGGATTAGCTGGATTCACTGCGGTCGGGATGATCTCTGCCTACTTCGGACGTGCCCCAGGTCCGAATGGCACTGATCGAGATGCGATCCCTTGGGTGGAGACCGCCGGACTCGCTCTAATCGTAATATTCCTTGCGGGTAGTTTCTTGAGCGTCATCCTGTTTGTCACCGGTGTACTCTCGCGCAAACGCAGCCCCACATTTAAAGCCACAAAGGCCATCCCAGCGCTGCAGCGCTGAGTTTGGGGTCGTCAGGCGACTTCCAATCGTTCTCTTTGGCAACCCAATGAAGAATACGTTTGTGTTTCTGACCTTGCTTGTAGCGCCGCTTTGTTCGCACGCACCTGCCGCTTCACCATCGGCTTTCCCGGAGCCTGGACCTTTTCGCATTATGCCGACATCCGCATCCGAGCCGCTCATGTTTTGCGGCTTTCACGTGTTTTTTGCCGTGACCGCCGAATGGAGAGGAAGCACCCTTTATATCGACTCATGCCCTGTCGAGGTTGAGCGTTCGCGTGTAAGTCTCGCGCAGGGGTATTGTTTTTCCGCAGAGGCATTCCATCCGCAAATCCGCTTTCTTTATATTCCCCCGGCCACGAAACACGAGATTCTTCCGCAACAGCGTGGTGACGGTAAATTCAACTTCAATATCGGCTACCAATTCTAAATGCCACGAACGTCCATCCATGCGCTGCAGCTTAGGGTCGTTGGCGTTTCCAGCCGGCCCTCCTTAACCGCGCCATGAACACGGAACTGAGATCCTACCAGGCGGTAGTCTGGCAGCCTGAACCGGATTCGGTCGGTATTCGCGTCACCGTGTCAGCGCGGAATCTTGATGAGGCCGAGCGGAAACTGAAGACCGAGCACGGAGAGGGAATCGTTTTTACCCTTCACCATGAACAAGACGCGGAAAAACTTAGATAGAGTCTTTTCGATGTTTTGCTACGCGTCTTCCCCCAGCCAACCAACGCCTTTCCAAGCGTTGCAGCGCTAAGCGTCGGGTCGTGCTCGCCTCTTCCCTTGAACGCGCCGTCGATCAACCACCACGAGTTCGAGACGCGCTTTGCCGATTTGCTCAGTCTGACGGGCAGCGTTCGCCTACGCGCTGGTGAACCGGAGAGCGTGGAGCGTTCCATCGCCTACCTCGAAGCCGATCCGGCCCATTGGGGCTCTGGCTACGCTTGCGCCGCGGCCCAATCCAAGCACGCAGTCTGGATCGCTGCCCTCTAGCGGCCCACTCTCACCACCGCACCAAAATCAAACAGTTCCGGTTCTTCCGTCGCGCACTACGAAGGCCCCAGCGAAATAGTATCGAGCCCCGTTCTTAACCTCCGTTTCCTGATTTTACAGAGAAAATGGGCAGGAGTGGATTCGAACCACTGAAGGCGTAAGCCAGCGGATTTACAGTCCGCCCCGTTTGGCCACTTCGGTACCTACCCGTTTTTTCGCGAGGGGAGCGCTTTATACGTGCGGCCCCGGAAGCCCGCAAGTGTCTCTTATCAGAAAAATTGCCACCACCGCTTGGTCGGCGCCGGGCCGGGCGCCGGCACTGCCGCGGGCGCCGGAAGCTGCTCGCGCGGGAGGATTTTCACCGATTTGATTTCCACGCGATTGAGGGGGTTATCGTTGCTGTCCACGGGAAGGTTGCTGACTTCCTCGAGAACTTCGAGGCCCCAGAGCACGTGGCCGAAGACCGTATACTGGCCGTCATAGGAGGGCATGGCCGTGAGGCAGACGTAAAACTGGCTGCCGTTCGAGAGTCGCGAGGGGTTGATCTTGTCGGGCAGCCGCGCTGTCGCAATGGATCCCTTGATGTGCTTGTGCCGGATTTCCGGGGCCAGGGTATAGCCGGGTCCGCCGGTGCCCACGCGGGCGCGGTCGCTGCGTTTCGAGAGGGGGTCCCCGGTTTGCACGAGCGTGTCCGGGAAGACGCGATGGATGGCGAGGCCGTTGTAGAACTTCTTGCGGGCCAGCTTCTTGAAGTTCTCGACGGTCGCCGGAGCGTCGCCGTCATAGAACTCGAGCGCCACCTGCCGCGGCTTCTTCTTGTCCTTGCCGATCTGCAGGGTAACGAGCGCCACGTCATCCGCGCGCACGGCGATGAGGCCGGAGGCGAAGAGGGCGAGTGTGAGGAGGATTTTTTTCATGAAGAGAAAGGTAACGCGCAAACGGAAACACGGGCTTCAGCTCCGGACCCCTCCGCGGGGCGGGCCAGGAGTTCGCCGGTGGGCGAGCCGCGCTTGAGATAGCCGAGCGCGATCGGCTTTTCCAAGGCAAAACTATGCGCCACACTCGTGAGGGTCCCGACGGACCGGTCTTCCGCGCCGGGGACGAACAGGGAAGACCCGGCGGAAAGCGGCGCGCCGGACGTGGAGACGAAGCCGGCGAGTTGGCGGTTGACATGGCCCACGCTCTTCAGCCGCGAGATCACTTCCTGGCCGATGTAGCAGCCCTTGTGGTAATCGATGTGCGTGCGATCGAGACCCGCCTCGGGCGGAAGCGTGTCCTCGTGGAGTTCGCGGCCCCAGCGCGGAATTCCCGCTTCGATCCGGAGCAGCTCGGACAGCGTTTCATCAAGAACGACGACCCGGCTTTCGATGTCGGGCCATCGCGCGGCGACCGTCCCGGCATCGGCCCACCAATCCCAGCCGGGGCGCCCATAACGCGTGGTCGCGCACAAACCCGGGAGACTTTCGGATGGCGCCGCGCCGAGCCATTCCGGTTTTTCCCCCAGAAAGTGGAGCAGGCGAATCTCGTCGGGGCATTGTTCCAGGGTCACATCGTCGGCAATGATGTAGCGCTCGAGGCGCGGTGGGAGCGATGCGCGCAGCGATTCGTCGGCATCGACGAAGAGGGCGCCGGCCGTGGCGGTGATCACGGCTTCCGCGCACAGCCTGCCCTTGGCGGTGGTGACACAGGCCGGCTGCGTCTGGCCGGCGACCAGTTTCTGGACGTTGCTGGTCACCTGCCCATTGAGGTAGCGCACGCGGTCGGCTCCGGTGAAGATCAGTTTCACCCGGCTGGAGAGATCCACCACTCCCCCGCGCGCTCGAAAGTCCCGATCGGTGTCAGCCGCGCTGCTCATGCGAGCATCCAGCCGCCCTAGCGGGCGACGAACCAGCGTCGCACAAAGTTTTTCGGACGCGCCACGGGCTCCGCCGCATCCTCGGCGGGAGGCTCGGTATTTGCGGTTTCGGACGTGGCGTCCGCCGGAGCACCGGTCTCGGGCGTTTTGGCCTCTGCGCCCTCAGCCACGTTGCTCTCGCCGGCCTCGGCCCCCTTGGGATCACCGCCATCGGGTGGAATCTCCGGAGCCTTCGCGGAATCCTCCGTTCGCGGGGCCTCTTTGCTCGAAGATTCCGCATGAGGCTCGCCACCGGATGGATGGCCTCCGGAATGGCTCATCATTGCGTCGATCATTTGGGCGGCGGCGGCGGTCGGAACCGTCTCCTGCACCGAAATGCCATGGGGATCTGTGAAAACTGGTGGCTCAGAGCCGACCGCAGGCGAGCCGACGTAAACGATCTCGGGCGGGATTTCGGAACCGGCGCGCCTGTCGCTCGGGGGCTCCTCGGCGGGCTTTTCCGGTTCAGCCTCTTTCCCGCCTTCGCGCGTTTCCGACGCCGCGGCCACCACATCGTCCGCCGACATCGCGATATGGGGAAGCGCGGGCAACTCATCGAATGGTTCCGGGGTCACGTAATTCTTGAAGAGCGCGGAATAGTCCAGGTCAGCCCACCCCTGATTGAGCGCCCCGTACATGACCCCCGCGGTCACCGTGGTCGCGGGAATCTCGATGTCGAGCGCGTTGGCCATATGGATGCCGAGCTGCACATCCTTGAACATGTGCTTGAGGGAAAAGTGCGCCTCGTAGTCCCCGGCGATCATCTTCGGCAGCTTGAGATCGATGACCCCGGACCGGCAGGCATTGTGCTCGATGGCCGCGGCGAGCACCTCCGGTTCGAGGCCGGCTTTCTGAATGATGGACAGGGCCTCCGCCAGGACCTGTGTGGTGACGGCGGAGATCATATTCGTCACCACTTTCACCGAAGAGGCGTGCCCGACTTCGCCGATCCGCACGATGCCCTTGCTCATCACTTCCAGGATCGGCTTGGCCTTAAGAAAGGTGTGCTCCGAACCGCCGATGTAATAGACGAGCTGCCGCTTCTCGGCTGCTATCTTGCTGCCGGTGAAAGGCGCATCCAGGAACTGCGCTCCCCGGGTTTCGACAATCTGGGCTGCCTCGAGGACGGCCTCCGGCCCGACCGTGCCACTGCAGACGATCACGTGCCTGGCCGTGAGCGCGTCCCCCATCGCTTCAATGACCTCGAACAACGCCGCGGCATCCGCGACAAAAAGCTGAACGATATCCGCCGACTCGGCGACTTCCGCGGGGGAACCCAGGAAATTTGGCGCCGGCTTGGCCGAGCGATTCCACACATAGACCTGATACCCGGCGGCGCGCAGCCCCGCAGCGACGCGACTCCCGATGATGCCGAGGCCGATCACCCCGACGTTTTTCCGTGATTTGCGTGACATGAAGGTTGCTCGTGGACCGCTCCTGAAAGAGGCGCGGTCAGATGGGAATCTGCACTGAACGACCGGCTGGCATCAATGCATTTAAAAAACCGCCCTGCCGCCTGGCAAACGCCCCGGAAGAGTCCAGCAAAGGTTTCAGTCTCTTTACGGAGCGGGCGCGGGAGCAGGAGCAGGAGCGGGGGCCCGCGCAGGCGCAGGCGCGTCCGGCAGGTTTACTTTCACCTCCGCTTTGTCGCGGACGTCCTTGACGACCTTTTCGATCTCGGTCTGCTTTTTCTTCTGCTGCAGAAAGGCCAGGAGCTGGGGCTTTGCCTTCTCCAGCGTGACCGTCTCCGCATCCTTGCGATCCGTCACCTTGATGACGTGGTAGCCAAACGAGCTGCGCACCGGGTCGCTGATCTCGTCCTTTTTCATGCTGAAGGCAGCCTTGGAAAATTCCGGGACCATCTGGTCGGCGGCGAAGAAATCGAGGTCCCCGCTGTTTTGCTTGGCGCTCGGGTCTTCCGAGAGTTCCTTGGCCAGCTTGTCGAAGGCCTCTCCTTTTTTCACCCGGGCGGCAATGGCCTCGGCGGCCTTCTTCTTTTCCGCATCCACCTCGGGCTTCGCGTCCTCGGGCACTTTCACCAGGATGTGGCTGGCGCGGACTTGCGCGGGGGTTTTGAACTGCTCGGGGTTCTTGTCGTAAAAATCCTTGGCGTCGGCCTCGGTGACCTCGGCCTTGCCCTTGATCTGCTCGTCGATCCAGCGCTCCTGGCGCAGCCGTTCCCGCATGCCCTGCTTGACCTTGTCGATCGTCTGACCAGCCGCCTCGAGCTGCTTGTTGAGCTCTTCGTCGGAGCCAAATTTCGCCTTGATGCCTTCGAACTTCGCCGTCACTTCCTCCTCGCTGACCTTCGTCTCCGCGGAGCGCTTGACGAGGAGTTTGTCGATGATCATGTCGTCGAGAATCATCCGATAGCCCATCGCTCGCTGCTCTTCGGGAACGCTTTCGATCGGAACTCTTTGCGCCAGCAGGACATTGGCGAAGGCGGCTTCCAACTCTGCTTTCTTGATGGGTTCACCCTCCACGACCGCGACGGGATCAGGCAAGGAGGAGCCCTTGGCGGCGACTTCGGGAGTGGGAGCGAGATCCGGCGGCGCAGCGGGTTTGGCCTCAGGCTTCGCCTCGGGTTTCGCCGCGGGCTTGGTCGTGGCAGGGGCCCCGGCGGGCTTTTTCTTGGGAGCTTCCGCCGCAAACAGGGAAGCGGCGGCAAAGGTGAGCGAAACGGCGATCGTGAGGGGGCCTTGGGATTTCATGAAAGTCGGCGAAGCTTGCACGGCCACCGCACCTTGGCCAGCGCTTATTTCGGGCGGATGCGCGACGGGGATCATTCATTGGGCTGCAATTGTGATGGGCTCGCGAGCGCACGCAAACATCGCTCCGCGACGGACGCAATAGGGGACGGGTTCCGGGGTATGAATGCCCCGGCTACCTTCAGGCATCGCTCCGGGATGGGCCATGCCTCCGCCTCTCCATTGCATAGTTACGGCTGCTAATGACGTGGCTCACGCTGCCCCCAGCGTGATTCGACGGCGCGTGAAGCGCCAAATGTCACTTTGGTAATTGCTAAAAAAAGGGGGTTTCTCTCTGTAAATCGGCCCGCTCCCGCCGAATCGTCTTACTGGGGAAGAAGGGTTCTTACTGTGGCGGTGCGTGGCCGGGGATCGAGAGGAGCGGGATGGGGCGAATCTGAGTTGCCTCACAAAGGCCGCCTCACCTTATTGATTGTCCTTGTCCTTCTTCTTGCGCCCATCCGCAGGGGTGGCCGTAGGCGCGCCGGGCGGGTTCACCCGGGGCTGTTGTGTTTGCTGCGGGCGTTGCTGCGGTTCCATCTTCGGTCGCTGCCCTTGGCCCTGGCCTTGGCCTTCCTGGGCATTATTGTTGCGGCGGGCTTGCTCGGCGGCTTCGCGTTGGGCGCGCTGCTGTTCCATGGCCGCCTGGTTCTGCTGGCCGCCACCACCACCCCCGCCCTTCTTCGGCGGTTGCTGCTGCTCGGTGAATGCGCCGCCGTCACCCTGCGGGCGGAAGCCGCGTCCCTGCTCCCCTTGCGTCCGCTGGCGCGTGGCAGCCGCCTCGGCCTGCTGCTGCTGGCGCAGGGCATCCGCCTGTTGCTGCTGCTTCGCCGCGGCTTGAGCCTCCTGGCGCTGGCGCTGGATCTCAGCCTGTTGCAGCTTTGCCGCGGCCTGGCCTTCCTGGCGCTGGCGCTGCGCTTCGGCCTGACGTTCGGCGTTGCCGTTGTCCGGGGGCACGAATGTGCCCGGGGGCTTATTCTTTTGCGGCTTCTGGTCCGTCTCCGTCCCGGAGTTAAAGGGCTTCAGGTTCGAGTCGCCGGCCACCGGCTTCTGCCCATCCTTCGACATCGGGCCACGGCCTTTTCCCTGGAAGGGTTTTTCCTCCGTGCCGGGCGGGACGACGGCGGTCGTCCCGGCCTTCGGGGTCCCCTGCTGGCCGGCGTTCGGATCGGACGAAGTCTGGCCCGCCGTCTCGTTCGGGCGGCCTTTCCTGTCCTTGTCGGGGCGCTCGTGCCCGGCGACCGAAGACGGCGCCTGGGGATCGGCCTTTGCGGGAAGCACTTTCAAGTCGTTGGCGACAACGGCGCGCGCCGGCGCGGTTTCCCGGGTCAGGCCCTTGGCCTGCCGCTGCACTTCCTGCTTCAATTCCTGGCGAGCACCCTCGTCTTTCACGCCATTCCAGCCATGAGTCACCTTGTCGGCCGCGAAGGTCTTGGAGACCTTGGGTTGCAAGAACTGCGGATCGACCGGCGGCTTTACAAACGGCGCGGTGACGATCAACTGATTTCCGACCGCCTGTCCGTTGAAGTTGTGCCGATGATCGCCGCGGGCGCCATCGCGCAAACCGGCCAGATCGATGTTCATGTTTTGCACCAACTTGAGCGCCGGGATGGGACGAGCCGAGCGTTGATTGATGAGGGCAAAGTTCGGACCGCCATTATAGACAATCGGGCCCGCGCCATAGCGGGTGTTGTAGGTGATATTGGTGATATTCACCGTGCGGCGAATGAGCGTCACATTCTCGTAGCGATCGACAATGACGTGCCGCAACACGGGCGCCCCAAAATCGCGCACCCGGCAAAAACTATAAGAGGAGGGGCCGATATCGTAGTCCCGGTCGACCCAGGTGCCAAAGCCGATGGTCGAATGCCAGCGGGCTTCCGGCGGCAATGGCGCCCAGCCGACATAGTCATCGCTGTGCCGCCAGGACACCCAGGCCGGACCCCATTCATATTCCGGCACCCAGCACCAGCCGGCGTCTTCCACGCGCACCCACCGGCCATAGTGATAGACAATGCCGCCGAAGTCCTCGTAGCTCACCCAGGTCCAGCCCGCGTCGGTAAAGGCCCAGTAGCCATCGGCGTAGGGGGCCCACTCGGGATCGACGTCGGTCGGACGCCAGCAGTAGCCATAATCCGCGACCTGCACCCACTCGCCGTAGGGCGAGAGTGAGTCGTAAAAGAAATCGAACGATGTTTCATGTCGCGCTTCCGCTCGATGCGGAGTCAGCAAGGCAAGCACAGTGACTAGCATCAGAAGGAGGAAGCGCGGCGTTTTCATACGTTGTTGTCTGGCTGTGACTCGATAGCGGGCCTATTCATTCATCAGAATCTGCACGCCGTAAAGGATATCGGAGCCTCCCCGCCTAATGGCCCTGATTTCTTTCGAACCTTGGCACCCGGCGGGACATCCCTAGAATGGCGGTCCGTGAAAGCATTTGCCGCCCTCCTTTTTCTCGCCCTCCTCGCCCCGTGGTCCGCCGCCGAAAGCAAGCTAATCGTCGGCATGGATCTCGGTTATCCGCCCTTTGAAATGCGCGATGAAAAGGGCGCCCCGTCGGGTGTGAGCGTGGATCTCGCGAAGGCGCTGGGCGAGCATCTCGGGTGGCCGGTCGAGATCGAAAACATCCCGTTCGCCGGCCTCCTCCTCGCGCTGAAGACCGGTCGCATCGACCTCATCCTCTCTTCGATGACGGCGACCGCCGAGCGCGCGCAATCCATCGATTTCTCCGAGCCCTATTTGAAAACCGGGCTCTGCCTGCTCGTTGGCGCGAAGACGGGCCTTCAATCGATGGCCGACGCGGATCACACCGGACGGACCATCACCGTCGTCAAGGGCACGACGGGCCATATCTACGCCACCCAGCACCTCAAGACGGCGCGAGTGCTGGTCCTCGACCAACCGGCCACGTGCGTGCTGGAGGTGGTGCAGGGGAAGGCGGAGGCGTTCATTTTCGACCAGATGTCCACCTTGAAGAACTGGCGGAAGAACCCGGACACGACGCGCGCGATCCTGACCCCGTTCCAGGAAGAGACCTGGGCCATCGGTCTCAAGAAGGGAAACAACGATCTTCGTGCCAAAGTGAACGCGTTCCTCGCCGACTTCCGGAGCAAGGGCGGCTTCGACAAGCTCGGCGACCGGTGGCTCTCCGAACAGAAAGCTGAGTTCCAAAAGCTGGGAGTTCCGTTCGTGTTCTGACCCGAAACCTCAATGCGGCGATGGAAGGAAAACGCGGATTTCACGGACGGCACGCATAGACCTCGGTGGTGGCTGGAGGGTCGGGCAGCGGGTGCGGTGCGGCCTGTGACCTGCGTTCGAAAACTTTATAGAGTGTCGGTAAAATGAAGAGCGTGAGCAGCGTGGAACTGATGAGCCCGCCGATGACGACCGCAGCGAGCGGCTTCTGGATTTCGCTCCCGGGACCGGTGGCGAAGAGCATCGGGATCAGCCCGAGCGCGGCGACGCTCGCGGTGATGAGCACCGGACGCAGCCGCAGCACGGAGCCCTGGATCACGGCGTCCGCCACGGCCATGCCGGCCCGGCGCAGTTCGTTGAAGTAGCTCACCATGACGACGCCGTTGAGCACGGCGACACCAAAGAGCGCGATGAATCCGACGCTCGCGCTCACGCTCAAATTGAAGTGCCCGATGACCAGCGCGAGGATGCCGCCGATCATGGCGAAGGGAATATTCAGGATGATCAGCACGGCCTGTTTGACCGAGTTGAAGGAACTGAAAAGCATCAGGAAGATCGCGGTGATGGTAATCGGCACGACGATCGCAAAGCGCTTCATGGCGCGCTGCTGGTTCTCGAATTGCCCGCCCCAGGTGACAATGTAACCCGGGGGCAGCTTGACCGCGGCATCGATCTTCCGCCGCGCCTCGTCGACAAAGCTGCCGATGTCGCGGTCCGTCACGTTGCACTCGATGACGATGCGACGCTGGCCCATCTCGCGGCTGATTTGCGCGGGACCTTCGGTGACATAGACCTTCGCGAGTTGCCCGAGGGGAATGAGCGCGCCTCGCGGCGAGGGGATGAGGATTTCCTTGATCGGCTCGACGTCGTTGCGCGCGGCTTCGGGGAAGCGCACCGCGAGACCGAATACCTTCAAGCCGTCATAGATCTTCGTCGCTTCCTTGCCGCCGATCGCCGTCTCGATCACCTCGTTGATGTCGGAGACGTTGATGCCATAGCGGGCAATTTTCGCGCGGTCGATTTCGATCTGGAGATACGCCAGGCCGCTCACTTTCTCGACGTTGACATCGGCGGCGCCGCGCACCTTGCCGAGCACGCGGGCCACGGCGTCCCCTTTTTCTTTTAGGACATCGAGATCATCGCCGAAAATCTTGATGCCGATGGCGGACTTTACGCCACTCACCAATTCATCGACCCGCAGCGCGATGGGCTGGGAGAAACTGGAGGCCACGCCGGGAAGGTCGCCGAGCGCGACCCGCATTTTCTCCACGAGTTCCTCCTTCGTTTTTGTCGTCGTCCACTCCTCCCGCGGCTTGAGGGTAATGATGACATCGCTCAACTCGACGCCCATCGGGTCGGAGGCGATGTCCGCACGGCCGGTTTTGGAAACCACGTCGATGACTTCGGGAAACTGCTTGAGAATCTTCTCGGCCTTCAATTGCAAGGCGAGGGACTGGGGCAGGGAGATGCTGGGGATGCGGAAGGTCTGCACGGCGATGGATCCCTCATCGAGCGCCGGCAGGAACTCCGTGCCGATGAGCGGTATGAGGGTCCCGGCCCCGCCCAGGGCGGCCACGGCCATCAGCACGACCAGCCACGGGCAGCGCACGCACGGCTGGAGCGAGGCCAGGTAGAGACTCTTGAGCCACCGAATGTGCAAGGGATCGTGCGCCAGGACTTCCTGTTTGAGGAAGACCGTGCAAAGCATCGGCACCAGCGTCAGCGAGAAGACCAGCGAGCCGAGCAGCGCGAAGGAAATGGTGAAGGCGAGCGGTGCGAACATCTTCCCCTCAAAACCCTCCAGGGTGAACAAGGGCAGGAAGACGATGATAATGATGAAAATGCCGAAGACGATCGGCCGCCCGACTTCCTTCGCGGCGTAGAGCACCGTTTCGAGTTTGCTGGCGTGGGCGTGCGCCTTGCCGTCACCGGGCTTTTCGGTGAGGTGGCGATGGATGTTCTCCACCATCACGACCGCGCCATCGACCATCATGCCGATGCCGATGGCGAGGCCCCCGAGCGACATGAGGTTCGCGCTCAGGCCATACCACTTCATCATGATGAAGGCGAAGAGCGCGGCGAGCGGCAGCACGAGCGTGACGATGATCGCGCTGCGCACATCGGCGAGGAGCACGATGAGGATGATGAGCACGAAGATCGCGCCTTCTTCCAGCGCCTTCGTCACGGTATGAATCGCCTTTTTCACGAGATCGGTGCGGTCGTAGAACGCGACCAGTTCGACGCCTTTCGGCAGTGCTTTTTGAATGGCCGGCAACTTCTCTTTCACGGCATTGACCACATCGCGCCCGCTCGCCCCCTTGAGCATCAGAACGATGCCGGCGACCGCTTCGCCTTCGCCATTCGCCGTCACCGCCCCCTGCCGCAACTCCGCCCCGATCGTCACGTCGGCCACATCGCGCACGTAGATGGGCGTGTGTTCGTGCGTGGCCACGATAATGTTTTCGATATCGCGCGTGTCCTTCACCAGGCCGAGGCCGCGCACGACGTATTGCTCACTCTTGTGCTCGATGAAGTTGCCGCTCGCGTTCGCGTTGTTCTTTTGCAGCGCTTCGAAAATCTGCTGCAGCGTGACCTTGAACGACGTGAGGCGCTCCGGTTTGACGACGACCTGGAACTGTTTCACCAAGCCGCCGAACGAGTTCACATCGGTGACCCCCGGTACCGTCCGGAGCAACGGACGCACGATGTAATCCTGGACCGTGCGCAATTCGGTCGCGTCGTGTTTCCCATCCTTGCTCACGAGCGTGTATTGGAAAACCTCCCCCAGGCCCGTGGTGATCGGGCCGAGCTCGACATCGACACCCGCGGGCAGGTTTTCCCGGGCGCTCGACAATCGCTCGGAGACAAGCTGCCGCGCAAAATAGTCATCCACGCCGTCCTCGAAGACAATGGTGATCGCGCACAGGCCGATCTTCGACACGGAGCGGATCTCGGCGAGCCGCGGCAGGCCGCCCATCTGCATTTCGATGGGCCGCGTGACCAGCTTCTCGACTTCCGGCGGCGACATGCCGCCCGTGGTCGCGAGGACCTGCACCTGCACATTGGTCACATCGGGAAAGGCGTCGATGGGGATTTGCTTGACCGCCAGGAGGCCAAAGCCCGCGAGCACCACCGTGGCCAGGACCACGAGCATCCGTTGGCGGACGGAAAAGTTGAGGATGGAATTGATCATCGGGTCATTCCTCCCCGAGCTCGCCTTTGAGCATCTCCGACTTGAGGATGAAACTGCCCTCGACCACAATCCTGTCGCCGGCCTGGATGCCTTCGAGAATCTGCACCCGGCCGTGTTGCTCGAGGCCGGGCTTCACCACTCGCTTTTCAAACCTGTTTCCTTCGAGCGCGAGGAAGACGATCTGCCGCGCCTCATCAGTCTGCAACGCGGAGTCCGAAATCGCGAGCACGTCCTTCATCACGGTCGTCGTGATCTCCACGTCGGCAAACATTCCCGGTTTCAGGCGCCCATCCTCGTTTTTCACCTCGAGGCGCGCCTCGACGGTCCGGGTATCCGATTCCACTTTGTTCGCGATGCGCACGACCTTGCCGTGGAAGGTCTCCCCGGGATACGCCAGCACGGTGAAGCTGGCCTCCTGGCCGGCCTTGATTGCCGCGAGGTCCCGCTCCTTGATCTCCGCGATCACCCACAAATCCGCCGGGTCGCTGATGACATAGACGGCGCTCGATTTGTCCACGAGTTCGCCCACGGCCTGGTTCCGCTCAATCACGATGCCGTCGATGGGCGCTTTGAGTTCCAGCGGCCGGCCAATCAGCTCCGGTGTTTGCACGAGCGCGAGCACATCGCCGGTTTTCACCGGGTCATTGATGTCCGCGTGGAGCTTCGCGATGCGGCCGTCGAGGGTGCTCGCGACCTTCGCGGTCTTGTTCATGTTTTCGCTCACGCGGCCCGCGGCCTTGAGCGTCATTTCGAGGTCGCCGGTGGCGGCGGTTTCCGTCTTGATTTCGACGTGGGCGAGTTGCTCCTTCGTCAGCGAGACGATGTTGTCCTCGCGCTTCCCGGCGGCTTCCTCCTTTTCGGCGGCAGCGTCCTTTTTCGTGCATCCGACGAGCGCCAGTGCGGCGACCGTGCAGGCGAGTGCGATATTCCAGAGAGGTGATTTCATGCGTAAAAGAGGGTTAGGGATTCTTCGCGTCCAGCGGGACGCCGATGGCCGCTTCGAGTTCGGCGCGGCTGGCGGCGATTTTGGCGAGCGCCTCGTAATAGTCGCTGAGCGTGTCGAAATAGGTGCGCTTGGCGTCGAGGAAGATGATGAGCGTCGTGGAGCTTTGCGTGTAGCCCTGCTCGGCCTGGACGGCGAAGGCGCGAAGTTGCCGCAGGAGTTCGGGCGTATAGAGTGCGGCCGCGTCTTTCGCGATCTGCAGACTGGCCGCCGCGATGGTCACCTCGCCCGCAATTTGCGCTCGGGATTTATCGATCGCCGCCAGCGCTTTCTCCTGTTCCGCAGTGGCCTTCTCGATCTCGCCCTTCTTCTGATCCCACAGCGGGAGCGGAAGTGAAAAGCCGAACCCGACCGTCTGCTCGACATCCGTGTATTCGAGCGATGGTCCGACCTTCAAATCCGGCCTCCGGCTCAGTTTTACCGACGAAAGGCTCAGCCCCGCAAGATCGCCCTCGCGGATCTGCGCACGCAGGCTCGGATTCCGCGCCAGCGCCAGGGCCACGTAATCCCGGGCGGTGCCGGCCGGCGTGAGGTTTTCCAGCGAGCCGGAGATTTCCAGCGGCGCGGACGGGTTGCGCGCCATGAGGGCATTGAGCGTCACCCGCGCTGTAATGACGTCGCCTTGCGTCTGTTGCAGCGCCTTGGTCGCCGCGATGAGGTCTGCCTGGCTCTTGAGCATCTCGAAATCCGAAGCATAGCCGCTCTCGGCCCGCTTCTTTGCCGAGGCGGCGAAGACCTTGGCCGAGGCGACCTGCTCCGTGCGCAAGCCGATGACCTGCTGCGCCGCGAGCATCTGGTAAAACGCCTTCCGCACCTTCGCCGAGAGCTGAAAGCGAAAGCCTTCGAGCGCGAGCTGCTGCAACTCGACGTTGCGTTGCGCGATGGCGATTTCGAGGGCCCGCTTGCCCGGGAACTTAAACGTCTGGCTTACGTCCAGATCGCCGTGAAACGCCGTCAGACGCTGCCCGCCGTCGCGCGTGACCCGGAAGCCTGGCGCCAGATTCAACTCGGGGTTCTCCCAAGTGCGTGCGGTCGTAACGCCGCCCCTGGCGCTCGCGATCTGCGCCTCATAGACGCGCAATTCGGGGTTGTTCCGCAGGGCTGTCGAGAGGGCGACGCCCAGGTTCATGCCCGCTTGGGCGACGGGCTCGGCGAGCCCACGGGACTGCATGGCGGGGAGGAGAAGAAAAAGGAGGATGTGTCTGTTGATCATGGAAAAGAGGTTGTGCTGTTGGGATGCGGCCGCGCGAAGAGCGCGCACCGATGGCCACGGCGAACGCCGTGAAGCGGACAAAGCCAACGCGCAGCGGAGAGGCCCGTCGCGCCATCCAGGCACGACGTTGCGCGTCAGCCGTTAAGCGACTTGAGGAGGAACCTCGATACCCGCCGGGACCGCATCCGGGGGAAATTCATCCAGGAGCGCCCCGAAGCCTTCCCGCATGAAAAACGCATCGAACCGTCGGACCGATTCCGAGGCCAGCGGGACGATGATCTGATGGCAATTACACTGGCATCCATCCCCATCCTCCGGAGCATGATCGCTGGATGGAGGCACCCCCAGCGCCACCCGCCCGATCTCCTGATCGCGGTCCGCGCCGGACTGCGTGGAGCAGCGGTCCTGTGCCGATTGCTCCCAAGTTCCCGAACAATCACACAAATACCCGCGCACACCTCCCAAGACCTGAGCGCCGAGCAATGCGGTCAGGCAAAGCAGCGCGAGCAGTCTGGAGAATGGCGGCGGGCGATTCACGCCGCGCTATTTGCGCCAAAGATCGACATTGTGCAAGCGGGCAGTCGCAGGTCGGTCAGCAGGGCGCGTTGTCTTTTCGTCCGGGCTCCGCTATGAGCCAGCGGGATGTCTCCCGAACTCCACCAGTCGCGCCGCCTGCTCGTGTGGTCCGCGCTGCTTTTCTCGGCGGTGACCTTCACCGTATCGTGGTGGCATTGGTGGACCTTCCAATACGGGACCTTCGATCTCGCCTTTTACGTGCAGTCGCTGTGGCTCGCGTTGCGGGGGCAGTGGATGGTCTCGCTGCTCAATGTCCCGATGATGGGCAACCACGCGGAGCCGATCGTTTTCCTGCTCACGCCGCTCTTTGCCATTTGCCCGCATCCGATGCTCTTCGTGGCGGTCCAGACGCTGGCGTTCGCGACGATGCCCTTTACCGCGTATCGGATCGGCAAACATCTGGACCTGGAGCCAAAAGCCGCGCTGCTCATGGCGCTCGCGACGATCGTCACACCGGCCACGTTTTCCATGGCGATCTACGAATTCCATCCCGAGGCTCTCGCCGCGCCGCTCCTCCTGCTCCTCATCGAAGCGCGGCTCGCGGAACGTTTCGGACGTTACTGGCTCTGGTTCCTCGCGGTGCTCAGCGTGAAGGAAAACATGGCGCCGCTGCTCGTGATGTTTTGCGGCGTCCTGGCGGTGGTGGAATGGAAACGTCCACGGCCATGGCAGGTCGCGTGGAATGTCGTCCCCATGGGCGTCGCGATGGGGTGGTTGCTGGTCTATGGGAAACTGATCAGCCCGGCGCTGAACGCCGGGAATGTCGACTATCTCCAGCTCTACGGTTATCTGGGAAAATCTCCGGGCGACATCATTCGCAATTTCTTCGTCGAACCGCACCTCGCCTTCGGAGGTCTGCAACGCGCGTTGGCGCAAGGGAACATGCTGGAGGCGTTGCTCCTGCCGTTTCTTTTGCTGCCGCTGTTCCGGCCCCGGTGGCTGCTCATGGCCAGCCCGCTCCTCGCGCAGCATCTGCTCTCCTGGCGCTACTCGGAATGGTCCATCGGAGCGCATTATCCCGCGCCGTTTCTGCCGCTGTTCTGGATCGCGGCCGCGGAGGCGCTCCGCCGCTTGCGCGCGCAGACGCCGATCGCCGCGGCCGTCCTCGGCGCGTGTGTGCTGGCGCATTTCTGGCTCGGCGAAGCTCGCAGCGTGGTCGCGGAATTGCCGGGACTGGGCGCCAAACTGGAGGAGCGCGAGTGGAAGGCGCAGATGATCGCGGATATCCCGAGCGATGCCTCCGTGACCGCTGGACTCTCTTTCCTCCCACACCTCGCCACTCGCGAGCACCTCGTGTCGCTGCACCATATTTTGAAAGGGCTCAAGACGTTGAGCATCACGCTCTACACGCCTCCGCCGCCCGCGGACGCTGTAATTATCGATTACGCGGATACGCTGACCTTTAACACGGGCGCGGGTTACTATCATCCGTGGAGCCGGCTCGATGAAGATCACTCTGTGCCATCGAGCGATCGTTTGCTCCACGATTACCTGGCGCCGGCGACGTGGCACACCACGTCCCGCAACTCGCTCACCGTGCTGCGGCGCGGCGACCCGGTGGGGGGCTTCACCAGCCATGACAAACCGGTCAAGGTCGATGACGAAACTACCCTCACCGGCATTCGCGTTTTCAAATCGACCCCCGGCGCCCTGCATCTGCAGTTCGCGTGGACATTCTCCGGAGAGCGGAAAAAATTCCCGTGGATGATGCTTGTGGCCTCCGATGGGGTGCACACGATTCCGTTTATCAAGGGAGCCTGCGCCATCGAGGTGGGCGACGGACCACACTACGAGGAGTGGACCCTCGTTTACCCATCGTGGTTGAAGCCCGGCCACTACGAATTTTTCGCGGAGTTCTACGATGCCAGCGAAGCGGCTTGGTGGAAGAAAATGCCTCCGGACAATCCGACCTACACCCTCGGTCGGGTCGCGCTCGGGGCGTGGGAAGTCCAGCCCGGCGAATTCGAACGGAAGCCGCCCCCCGGGACTCCTACGACCCCCGCGCCTTGAGGGCGAGGAGTTGGGCCTTGCGCAGGGCGGCGTTCGCCTCGGCTTTCCGGCCCAATTTATCGAGGATCCCGGCGAGCGCGGCGTACTGCCAGGGTTGATCGGGATCACGCTCCATGGCGGCGAGTTGAGCCGAGAGGGCGGCATCCGCGTGGTCGCGCGACAGCTCGATCTCGGCGATTCCCGCCAGGGCGCGGCCATCATACAGATCGAGGCGGCTCGCCTGCTGGAGGGCGGCGATTCCCGCATCAGGCTCACCGGCCGCAAACCGCAACGATCCGAGGGCCACTTGCGAGCCGAAATGCCACCAGTGCGCGGCGGCATAGGTCTCGACGGGCGGCAGAGCAGCGGCGGGACCACCCGTCTCCCGCAGAATGTCGCTCTCGCCTTTCACCAATTCCCAGGCCTCGGGAAACCGCACCCGCGCCTCGCGGATGATGGCCATCGCCTCATCCGTCTGCCCAGCGGTGCGGCGGAGCTGCGCGAGCTGCAACGCCGCGGGCCAGGTATGAGGATATTGCCGTGACACCGCATCCGCCTGGGCTCGCGTCGCCCCGAGCAATGCTTCCGCCTCAGCCACACGGCCCTGACGGGAAAGGCAGATGCCCAGGTTGATCCGCGCCGGCGCGTATTCGGGGAATTGGGTCAGCATCTTGCGTAGGATGATCTCCTGTTTTTGGAAATCGCCACGCTGGCCGTAGACGGCGGCGAGCGCTCCGAGGATGCGCGGAGTCGCTCCCCCATCCGCGATCGTCCGGGTACAGAATGTTTCGGCGTTGACCCAATCACCGCTGCGAATGGCCGTGCGCGTTCCGAGTCCGGCCATGGCGAAAACCACACCCGTGGCCGCAATGAGACGTCCCCGAGCCGGCAGGGCGAGGATCGCACCGGTGAGGAAAAGCAGAGCCCCGATACTGGCGAGATAGATCCAGTGCTCCGCGATCTCGGCGTTCAGCGGGAAAAGGTTGGAGATCGGGAGGAAGGCCACGGCAAACCACGCCGCTCCGAAGACCCGCAGACGACGGCCAGGACCGGCTTTCCGACACAGCCACAGCGTGGCGAGCAGCGCCAGCAAGCCGAGGATGGAGAGGTACTCGTCGCGGGTGTGCTCCCGCCACGCGGCCACGGTGCCATAGATCCCCGGATGCGAGATGGAGCGCTCCATGTAGAGGCGGCCTGGGTAAATGATCAATCCCGCGTAGTCACCAAGGGCTCGCAGCATGAGCAGGAACCGCGCATCCCACGGAGCCGGCGCGCCGCCCTCCATCGGGGCGCGGTAGCCCGGCAGCGCATGCAAAATTGCGTAAATGCCGAGCACGGCGGCGACGCCGGCCAGCACCGCCCAGCGGGCTCCACGCGAGTGCTCACGATCGAAGAAGAAGAGATGCCCAAGCAGCAAGATGAGCCAAACCAGGGCGATCTCCTTGGAACACAGGGCCACGAGCAGTGAAGCCGCCGCCAGCAGGCCCAGGCCGGTTCGTTTCCAGGGCGCCACCGGCCCCATGGCCCGCCAGACCAGCAGCCACGCCACGAGCGCGAAGAGCGCGGCCAGGCTGTCCGCACGACCGGAGATATAGGCCCCCGCGGCGTTGTGGATCGGGTGGACGATCCAGACGAGGGCGACCAGCAGCGCGATCAGATCCGTGCCTCGTCGTCCGTTTTCCTTTGAAGCGGAGCACAGATCAGGCAGCAACCGGCGCAGCAGCAGGAACAGGAAGAAACCGCTGAGGCTGTGGAGCAGGATATTCGTGCAATGATACCCAACCGGGCTGCCGCGCCACAACCAGTAGTCAAATATGTAGGACCAGTTCTGAACCGGGCGGTAATACGTCGAGAATGAATCGAAAAAGAGGTAGTGCCGGAAGACTTCGAGCCCGAAGACTGGGCTCCGGAAAAATGGATTCTCGCGGACGAGGTAGAAATCGTCCCAAATCAAGTCGCCGCCCAACGCAGGGGCATAGACGAGAAAGCCAGCCAGCAGGCAAACGAGCCAGGCCACGAATGGCCGCGCCATCCAGTGGCACCATTTTTCAATCCTGAGCGGCAGCGATGGGAACGCCATTAGTGGGATCAGGAATCAGTCAGCCTAAAAACGGAAATAGGATTTTAAAACGCAGAGACGCAGAGGTCAGGCAGTAATGAATCGTCCCGAATCTAAAAGCCAGTCACCTTCCGAAGGAGAATCTTTTTCATACTCACTCGCCGGCGACAAAAACAGTTCAGCCGCCCTCCCGGCGAAGCGGGAGGACGGCTGAACGAAGATCTCAGAGAATCAGGTCAGCTCAGGGGTAGAAGGGCGACCAGAAGTCGCTCGGGGCCACGTCGGAGAGCTTGCTGAAGGTGGTCGAGCTCAACTTCGGGATGGCGTCCACGGAATACCCGACAAACGCGTTGCCGAGCATGTCGTTGCCGCCCGAGTTGTAAACAACGGCGCCCTTCTTCAGGTAGGCCTGAATGTCGGTCCAGGAGACGTCGGCACCGCCGGCCTTGTTGGTTTCGATGGCATACTGGTCGATGGCCGAATCAATGATGCGGAGATCTTCCAGGATGCGGGTGGCCTGCGAGCGCTTGCGAGCACGCAGGAAGTTTGGCACGGCGATGGCCGCGAGGAGGGCGATGATGGCGACCACGATCATGATTTCCACGAGGGTGAAGCCGGCGCGTTTCTTATTCAGGTTCTGAAGCATATGCTTGGATGTCTGGTATTTAAGGTTGATTTGTTCGATGCGGCTCAGCACTTCGTGGGCGCCGGGTCACAGACGTATACTTAGCAATTGGGCTGCCCAACGTTCCGAAGACCCCCTGCGATCGGTCGTCATCAAATACAGACTGTTGCGGACATTAAACGGTAACATGATATGGTAGTTATACTTACGACTTTAACTATTAAGTAAATTTACGCGCATAGGGTCCGCAGCGGTGAAAACTTTTTGGCGATGGTGGCACCCTCATTTATCGCATTTATGCGACGCAATAATGAGAAAAAGCGCAAAATCGTTTCTCAACGTCGACTCGTAAGTCGCCTTTTTATCTCTGTATCGCAGGCGGCCGCTCGGTAAAAGGTGCCGCTTTCACCCCGAAATTCCAGCCCCGCAAGGCGCAGCGGTGTCTTGAGGGCATTCTGCTCCCCCATATCGCGAATGTGACCCGACGCATCACCCCGTGGGAGAGGGTGAGAATCCTCGTTCGTGTCTCCTGATCCGGGCCATCCGTGAAATCCGTGGTTTAGATTCGAGACATCCTGCCTGCGCTGCATCTCTGCAGTGCTACCATTTAAAGTCTTTGCCTCCTGCGTAGATCTTCGCAGAGCGCCTGCCCACAAAAGGCGCGCCGTCCCATATTCTCCGCCGCGCCGGGCTTCTGCGTTTTAAATCCTCTTTCCGTTTTCAGGTTTGGGATCAGTTGCACGGGATTTTCCGCCAATGCCCCCCCGGAAAGCAGTTCAGCCGCCCGCCTGAGAACAGGCGGACGGCTGAAGAAGAGGACTGCCTCTAAGCTAAGCGCAGTGGCTCAGGGGTAGAAGGGCGACCAGAAATCGCTCGGGGCGACGTCGGAGAGCTTGCCGAAGC
>JBBRPL010000120.1:0-24751 GCA_038228205.1 Chthoniobacterales bacterium | reverse complement strand
GGCGCGCCAAGCCCTTACTTGTGCATTCACTTTTTCGCGATGTTTGGCGTAACAAGCCAGTCCTTGTGCCTTCACTTGTTCGCGATTTTTGACGTACCGAGCCCTTCGTTGTGCTTTCACTTTTTCGCGATTTTTAGCGCACCAGGCTGCCTGTCTTGAGACGGTCACTGTTTTGGCGAGCCAGGCCATTTCGCGAGCGTATTTGCCGTGTCGCTTCTCTCCGCCCGCTCCGCCTCCCGCTCCAGAATCCGAAGCGGCGCGCGCTCCCGGCTCGGCTTTCTCCTTCGGTGGCGTCGCCGCCGATCGGGGCTGGCTCCTATTCGCGTCAAGCTCGCTCGTCGGCTTCGTGCCAGGTCCATGCGCGCGAGGGTCGCCAGCGTCCGGTGGCAGATGACTGGAGGCATCTCGTGACAACTCGCCGCCGATCAAGCTTGCCGCTACGGATTCGGGGCTATTTCGCGTGGACGTTTTCATAAATTCAAACGCGCGAAGTCCGCTCCACCGGAAGGCCCCGATCCGCAGAGCCAGCCCCGCACGGCGCGGAGCGCGATGAGTGACGCGGATGGTTGCATGACGGTGATTGCTTTCATTCCTTGGGTGGGTTGATCGCCGATAGAATTTAGAATGGAATTTCGGCGGTCTTGGGGGCGTCGCCCTTTTTGGCGGCGGCGCTGATGCGCGGGGCCTGAGCGTGGAGGATGCGGATGACCTGGACGAGCTGGGCGGGCTCCAGCTCCTCGAGCGTGGGAACTTGAGCGAGCTGGCAGGCGTTGCGGGCGATGCCGCATGCGTAGGGCTCGGGGATGTCGTGCTCGGCTAACACGAGGCGGGCGTGGAAGAGCAGCGTCTCGGGCGCGGCCTCGCCGGCCGCCACGATCCAATCGATGCCGTTGCGGGCGAGCTCCTGGAGCTTGCCCATGACGCGGGCGAAGAGCGGGCCGCCGCGCGGCACTTGCTTGATACTCCAGACGCCGATGGTGCCGCCGAGGTATTGCTTGCGCCATTTGTCCTTGGCAACGGAATCGTTGGCGCGCAGGCCCTCGCGGATGGCGTGCACCGTCCAGGCCTCGTGCAGCATGGGCCAGAGGGCGCCCTGCTGGAGCGGGCTGAGCAGGAGGCGCGCGGGCGCTCCTTGGCGGGCATTGCGGCCTGGACGGGGCGTTTTCATATCAGCGGGCGAGCGCGATGAGGGTGGCCGCGCCAATGAGCGCGGCGACGAGCCAGCCGAGACGACAGAGCTGGGAACTCTGTTGAGCATGCAGCCGGGCCAACCGGGCGGCGGAATCCTCGATCAAAGCGGGCTCGGTTTTCATGCGGCGGCTTTTACCGTGGCCTCGGCCACGTCGCTCTTGGGGCGGATGTAGAAGATTTCGTCCTTCTCGATGCGGATACCGACGGCCTTGAAGACCTCGGCGGGAATCATCTCCGCGTCGCGCTTCACGGCCACCTTGTCGAGGGTGGGAGTGCCGTAGTTCACGTAATCGTCGCCGTCGAAGGACACGATGGGCTTTTTGTCGGGGCCGAGGACCTGGACGCCGTTGGCGTCCACCTCGTGGAGGATGAGGCCGGCCATGCGCTCGGCGATCTCTTCCCAAGTGGCCTTGCCGACTTTCTCCAGGCTGGCGGGCGTGTCTTCGAAACCGACCACGGCGAGGGTGAGATCGATGCTCTTCTTTTTGTCGAACTCCGTCTTGCGGTGTTGCGTGCAGAAAAGCTGCACGCCGGCTTCCTTCGTCGCGATGACGCGGCAGAGGGTATCGATCTCGCCCTGGCGCTGCTTCTGCAGCGCGGCGATTTCCTGCTCGAGCTGGGCCTTGATCTCGACGATGCGCAGCTTGGCGGTGACGACATCGTTGACGTGGGAGATCATCGCTTCGCGCGAGCTGACGAAGACCGGTTCAATTTTTTGTTTCTCTTTGCGTGGCATATGGGTGGGTTTCTATTTGTGGGTGGTGTGGAAGGGTGGAGTGGGAATGGGCGTAGGCGGACGATCCAGCGGCTGTGCGCCGGGTTCCTGAAAGCCGAGGACGGTGAGGGCGCGGCGATAGGCGTCGGGATAGGTGCCGTCGCGGGCGTAGAGGGCCTGCTGGAGGCCGACGGGCAGGCGGCCGTAGCAGCCACGGCAGAAGCTCATGGGGGGCTTTTTGGCGGCTGTGCAGGCGCACCTGGCGCCGCGCACCAGGTCGATCAAGATGTCGCGATCAGTCATAGGGTTTGTCCTCTCCAAAAATGGCCTCGCTGAGAGCGGCGATGTGATCGAGGTCCTCGCCGCCGTCGAGGGATTCGCTGCAGTCTTCGCAAAGGGGGCCGTGGCGGGAGCTGATGACCTTGGGGCCGGGAGCGCGGCAGACGGCGCATTTGTCCAGGGCCTCGCGGTTCACCCGCTCGGTGACTGCGGCGCTGAGGAAGACGGCCACGGGCTTCCCCTGCTCGCCCGGGCCGTCGATGCCGTATTCCACGGCTCCAGGATCCACGGAGATCTTGTCCATGAGCCAGGCTTTGGAGCGTTCGATCGTCGCAAAGCGGCGCTTGGTGGGCCGCAGGAACTTGAGCGCGTCGGCATCCCAAATCCACGCCTCGAAAATGAGTGGGCGGCTGCAGGCGAGCATCAGGCGGCGCTCCCTTCCAAGGCGAGGAGCCCGGTGAGGCCGAACGCCTTGAGGGCCTCGCGGTATTCGTCCTCCTGACGCTGCCATGCGGCCTGGCCAAGCTGGATGAGACGAAAGCGGGCGATGATCTCCTCGGCGTCGGTCGTGAGGAAAAAGCCGACGCCAGGCTTGGAGCAAAGCAGGCCGCCAGCGACGCGGGAGATGGGCAGGTATTCCTCGGAGATCGTCCTGCGCACTTCGCGCTCGGAGATGCCCACGCGACCGGCCAGAGCTGGCGCGGTCACGGCGTTCTCAGGCCCGGAGCAGCCTTTCAAGACTTCGGCAATGTCGATGGCGGATGAGGTCATGGGCGTGGTTCCTCCGTGCGGTGGATGACTTCAAGCGTTGCCTGCGAGATGAACGCGCGCCACATCCACGCGCCTTTGTTGCGCACGGGATCGCGACCAGGATTGGCGATCTTGGAGCGGGTGTCCTTGAGCGCTTTTTCCAGGGCGATGAGATCGCGCTGGGCGGCTTCCGCCCAGCGGCCCGGGATGGCGTTGTAAACTGTGCCGAGGAAGGCGCGGACCTCGGTCAGGACTTGGGTTTGTCGTGCGGTGAGCATCATGCCCCGGCCCTCGCTTTCTCTTGCAGCAGCGCCACGGCATCGATGACGCCGCAATCGAGCGCGGGCGCCTGACGCCTCGCCAGGGCCTGCACAAGGGAGCGCAGGGCCGCATCTTCGGCCTGCTTCTCCAAATGCGTCGCGAGCATGAGCAACTCCGGCGTTCTGGTGTCATGCTCGACGCGCCCAAGACGATGCGCCTTGAGGACGGCGCGAAGCTCAGTCTCAAGCTGTGGAGAGCATTCGATCGTGATCTCGCGACTCATGAGTCTCCCCCTTCCAGTTCCATCAGGTTGGCGATGATGACGGGCTTACGCTTGGGCCAGCCATTGATCACATTGACCTCGGCGCGAATGGCCGCGATGGCCTGCGAAGTGAGTTTGCCGTCGCTGATCCAAATTTCGGAATTGCCGAAGTGGCCGTTCTCGCCCTTCCAATAGACGAGGAAGAGGCGCGCCTCTGAGGGTATTTGTGGAATCGGCGCTGGCTTCGCGGTGGTGCGCGTGCGCGATTTTCTTGAGGGCTGGATCACATGAGGAAAAGCGCTCAACGGAACGCGCTGGCCGCGCGGGGTGTGCATGAGGGCGAGCATTACGAGGCCCTCCTTTCCAGTTGCTTTGGCCCGACGACGATGGTGGGGCGCATCTTCCGTGACCTGGGCAGGCGCACGATCTTGGCCGCCCCCGCCGCCGCGAGCGCGGCCTGACGGGCTTCGCGGGTGACGAAGCCTTTGGCGTCTTCCAACTCGCCCTGGGTGATCTTGCCGCCATCGGCCTGGTGCGCGGCGCGCTCAATAATCTTGACCATGGTGCCGATGTAGCCGGGATCCGTCTTGGCCCAGGTGACCAACTCGCAGACCATGCGCTCGGTGAGGGATGGAGCGTGCCAGGAGGCGATGGCGGCGAGGTCCTCATCCCTGAGCGTCTCGGGGAGGTCGTAAGCCTGCCGCCGGCCGATGTGCTGGCCGGGGCGCCAGAAGCTTTCCCCCGTGTCGGCGAGGGTGACCATGGCAGACACCATCTGGGCGAACTGGGGCGTGGTGCCGAGGATGACGGAAACGCCGAACCGATCGAGATAGCTGCGGAGATCCTCCAGCCGATCCGGGCGCTGGCGCAGATCGCGCGGCAAGAGCTTGTGGGCTTCATCCAGGACGAGCAGCTCGATCTTGCCGGGGCCGAGGCAGGCCTCCAGCCGGGGCCGAAGCTGGCTGGGCTTGAGCGCGGTGCCGCCGGCGCCGACGCCGAACCCGGCCGCCAAGGCGCGCAGCCAATCGATCTCGGTGCGGCCAACGGGCGAATCGATCCATGCCGCGCAATCCATATGGCGCAGGAAATGATGGCGCAGGCTGATCGTCTTGCCGAGGCGCTCCAGGCCCTGGATCTCGACGAGCACAGGCTTGGACTGGGCGAGACCGTAAGCGCTGCGGACCTTGCGGAAGACGAGCGTATTGGCCGGCGTGCCACAGGCCTCGTGCCAGGGCAGGCGAACGTGGAAGGGATTGTGGGGATGGGTGAAGCGGCCCGACCCAGGCGCATCGAGCGCACTCTCGAACTCGGCGCGGAGACGGCTGACGGCGTGCACGAAGGCGGAAATGTCGCCCTCCGGATTGGTGAGCGCTTCGCGGACGGCGGCGCGCTCCAGGCCGAGGCGATGGGCCACGGCATCCTGGGTGAGATCGAGGGTGTGGGCGTAGCGGGTGAGCCAGAGCATGGCCTGGCGTTCGCGGGGCGTGCGTGCCCGCGCGCAGCGGGTCACGAAGTTGGTGCCGATGCCGATCCCATTGATCAAGGGATTGGACATGTGGCGTTCGTTGCTGTGTTCCGGATTGGAATCCGGCGAGGCTTTGCGGGTGGTGCTCATTGGGTGGGCGGGTGGGCTTGGGTTGGTGGAATGGAAAGGGTCAGCGTTCTTCCTTGTGCAGATGCTCCTGGGCGGCGTGGGCCTGTTCGGCGGTGATGCGCTGCTGGGCGGCCTCGCGCTCCTCGCGGCGGGCGCCAGGCACGACCTGGGCGAGATCGGAGCCAAGATCGCTGCTCGGACGCTCGGCAGGGGCCGTCTCGTTGCGCAGGACACTCACGGCGGCGCGGACCGGCTCCGACAAATCGCGATTGGTTTCGCGGCGCTCCGTCTGCGTGGCGAGGAAGGGCACGATGGTCCGGGCAATCGAGAAATCGTTGCGGGCATTGGCCGTGGCCACGCGAGCGGCGCGCTCGGCCATGGCCTGGGCGTCATTGATCTCCGGCGCGATGTAGAGCGGCAGCGCCTCGAAGAAATGCGGCTCCTCGCCCGGGGGCAGTTCGGTGGCCGTGAGCGGGACGTGGCCGACGACGTTACGCAGAAGATACAGCTCGCGGGGATCTTCCGGATTGTAGAGGGCGAGGTAATCCTTTTCGCCGAGCTGATTGGCCACGGCCTCGTCGATGGCCTGGCTGCGCTCGCACCAGTAACGGCGCTCGCGCCCGTTCACGGTGGTGGTCACGCCATTTACCTTGACCGTCACGCGCTTCACCTTGTGCAGGAGCACGAGGCAATCGGCCTCGCTGATGCGCTGGAGCCCCTTCCCCAGCGCCGCCAGCTCGCGCTCGAGGCGGGCGGCCTTGTCGTTGCTCGACTCGCGGATCTGGCGCAAGCCGCCGTTGGCCTGGACCATGGGGATCTCGAGGAAACCTTCGCGCTCGTGGCCGCGCTGGGAATTGTAGTAGGCGATCACGGCCTGCACGGCGGCGTGGAGTTCGCTCATGTAGAGGAGCGGCCCTTTGATCCCCGTGGCCTGCGCGGCGGCGTAGGCGCCGGGAAGCTCGCCGGTGCGATCGAAGTGCACGGCCTGAGCCGTCTGCGCGGCGAGGACCGCCTCCTCGATCATCGTGCCCTTGCGGCGATAGTGCGGAGAGATGAGGCGCTCCGGCGTGGTGAGCAGATCGCCGAGCATGAGGGGCTGATTGGCATAGACGTTGCCGCGCTGGCCTTCGATGTGACGCGCGTATTGATCGAGCGTCCGCATGAAGGACTCGATCTTGCCCTTGCCGAAAAAGTTGCCGCTGCGCTCCTGCGCAAAATCGCCAGCCACATTATGGCCGCCGATCATCGACGTGCGCGAAATGTGCACCTCGCCCGGATAAAGGCCGGTCACCAGGCGCTCGCGATCGGGACTGATCGCCACGGTGCCGCGTTCGAATTTGAGGGTGGTGGCGTAGCCCGCGCTCTTGCCGGCAAAGCCCGCGACGCGGAAGATGAAAGCGGTGAGCCCCTCGACGTCGGTCTGGCGCACGCCACCCTCTTCGCGCAGGAGGTAGCCCAGGATCTGGCGCGTGCTTTCATCCATGGCCAGGTAGAGGACCGGAGAGACGGGGCGCCCGGTGATGTCGTCCTTGGCCGCGATGTCGAGCCGCTTGTCGTCGAAGACGATGCGCTCGCGGAGCCGTAGCGCGCCGCTGGCGAGCGGCGGCGCGGGCAGGAAGCCATTGACCTTGGCCCTGAACTTGCCCTCGCTCGTCTGCACGCGCTGGCCTTTGCCGGGCAACAGATTGCGGTCGCCGAGTTGCTTGGCGGTGAACGGGAATGGCTCGGTGCGACCGGAGGCGCGGCCCAGGCCGGGCACGGCGCGGCCGGCGCGCCATTCGAGTTCAAAGAAGCGGACGGCAGCCGTCATGGTGCCGACGCTCGGCTCCAGGGCCTTGCTGCGCACGGCGACGAGGAAATCTTCCGGCACGCCTTTGCGGGCGGCGACGTGCGCGCACTCCTTGTTGTCGCAGTAGGCTTCGAGCGGGGCGAACTCCCCGCCGCGTTCATCGATCTCGCCGGCCCAGCGATAGACCTGCTTGTCACTCACAGACCGCCCGGTGAGACGCTCGAACTCGTGGCGGCACATCCGGTTGGCTTCCACCTTGGGCCTGCCAGCGTTGAGCGCGTCGTACCAGACCCGCAAGGCGGCGTGCTTCTGCTCGGCGCGCTGGCGCACGCTGGGCTTGTATTCCGTCCAGGACTTGGGCGCGGACCATTTGCGGGTCTCCACTTCCTGGATGGAGAACAGCGCGGCGAAGCTGGGCGCGATCTGCGCCTCGCGCATGCGGCTCAGCTTGTCGCGATAATCCTGCGGGAGTGAACCGAAGGCGAAGAGTTGGCGAGAAACGAGCCGGCCATCGACCTCCACGAAGCCATTGCGAAACTCCGGGCAGCGCTTCCGAAATGGCTGCACATTGATCGCCAGCAGCTTGGCCCATTGCGGGGCGGTGAGGGCTTCCTCAAGCAAGGGATCGGCAGCGGGCGTGGCGGCGAGGGCTGTGTTCATGGGTGGTGGTGGAAAAGAAAATCAGGGGACGAGATAGGCGAGCGCCTGGTCGCGGATGGAATCCAGGAAGGCGTGCTGCGCGGCGGGCGGCGTGACCTGCCAGCGTTCCAGAACGCGGGGCATGGCCTGGGGGGTGAAGAGCGGGCGCGGGCCGGGGGGGCGTGGCGAGCGCGGCTTTGTCTTACGGGCCGGAAGTTGCTTTTGCGTGGCGGGACGGATCGCGGCGATCAAGGCGGCGCGTTGCTCGGAGAGGTGATCGTTTTCCAGCATCTCGGTGATGCGGCCCTTGAGCTGCTCGCAATGGGCGGCGTCCATGGTGCTGGGGCTGCCGATCGAGGCGTCGCCAAGCTGGGCCATGGCGCGCTCGGCGGCGCCGAGGTAACTGCTGGCCGTGCGCCGGGAGTATTCGCAATTGGCTTCCACCCACGGGATCCAGACGCCATGCGGGAGGCTGAGCTTGTGGGGCATCAACTCCAGGCCGGCGAGTGCAGCCCAAAGCGCGGTGGCCTGCGCGCTGGCGACGGCTTGCCGGTGGCAGGCGTTGTGCGGCGCGGCAGGATCGGGCGCGGGCGCGGTGGTATTGAGATGCTTCATCGCGAGAGACATCAGGGCTGGGCGGTGTCGGCGAGGCGGGTGGGGATGCCAAGGCGCAGGGGCAGCATGGGCGCGAGGATGAGGCCGTGCTGGCGCTGGAGACGGCTGGCCTCGAGCGCGGCGCTGAACGTGGCGGTGATGAAGACCGTGGCGCCGCCGCACTTGACCTTGACGGTGTCGTAACCGAGCCGGGCAGCCTCGTGGGCGAGGGCGGCGACGCGGCCTTCATCGAGCGGGCAACAGGCGGGCAGACGATCCATGTCGAGGACCTTGGGGATGGGGATGCCGGCGAGTTGTTCGGGTGTGTAGTGAGCGGGTTGGGTGGGCATAAAATGGATCGTCAGGAGACGGGAGGGGTGAAAGGCTGGCGGGATGAGCGAATACCCACCCGGCGAGGAGCCGCTTGCGCGCTGTGACATCCTCGACCTGCATGAGCGGCTGAACCTTTCCGACGCGCGCCTGGAGGCGTGTTACCAGATGCTTTGCCAGACGCAGGCCGTCGCGGAGGATTTGTGCCAACTGGTGGGCGAACTGCTGGTGAAACAGGGTGAAGACCCAGCGTCTTTGGCCGAAGGGCATAACCGGCGCACAGCCGCTCGTCGGGAACAACTATATACGCTGGGAAGGAATCTAAGAGCAGACGCAGCGGATCGTTCGCGAGTGGGGCGGCGGAGGCTGGAGGAAGAAGGGACATAATCAGTTGGGTGGGTGGGTGGAAAAGGGTCGTCAGGCGAGTGGATGGGTGAGAGGCTGGCGGGAACCGCATGAGCCTGCTGATGACGTTTCTGAAAGACCTCGAAGATGAGGACATCCGCGCCGTGGTGTATGATCTGTGCAACATGGCGCAGCAGGCGCCCGGCGAGCACGGCGATCAGTATCTATTCCATTTTCTCCAGACCATGATGGGGCGGCCGGCGAAGCTGCTCTCCCTGGATTACTTGGCCACGCCGAGCGTGCTGGGACCGAAACTGGAGAAGCTGCAAAGCCACGGTTTTTGCGCGGTATGCTCGGAACTGGAGAAAGGCGGCTCGCTGGAACCGTATGACCGCATGACGTTGCTTTCATACCTTAGGAAGCGGGCGCCGAAGATCCGGCCGACGGCCCCGCCAAAGTCGGCCAAGGCAAAGCGAAGCGAGGCCGTCACGGCGCAGCGCCGCGCGAACCGGCGCTGAAGCCTCCTTCACGACGGCGGCCATGAGAAACTTGATGGCCTGCCCATCGCGCCAACGGTAGATCCTGGCGTTGACATCGCGGCCTTTGCAAATCGAGGTGCGGCACTTGGTCTGGCACCGGAGCATTTCAGCAAGGCGAGCCATCGCGGTGGCCTTGCCAAATGCGCGCAGTAGAAGAGCGGAGGTCACAACGTCAGTTGGGTTGGTGGTGGAAGGAGGCGGCGCGGAGGGCGGCGATTTCGCGGCGGAGGGCGGCCAGCTCGGCGAGGAGAGCGGCGGGGCAAATGGCGACGGGGAACGGAGAGGCCGTGGAGAGCTCCAGGGCGCAGACTTCGCCGGGCAGGAGCAGCCGCTCGACAAGCGGGAGCAGGCGGATCGCGCTGACCACATCCAGTTGGGACCTACCAGCAAGCGTGCGGTCCAGCGTCCTCTTCGGAACGCCGTGGTCTCCGACGAATGCTGCAAAGGTGAGACTGAGCCTCTTTGCCTCGCGCCCGCCACGCAGTTTGAGGTCCGCGAGATTCATGCGGCATCCCTCCGGTCGCCACCGAGCATGTTGGCGAATGTCAGTTGTTGATCGGCAGCGTTTTTCAAAAGCAGCGCCAAATTTAGCGCCGCCGTGCGCTCGGCCTCATCCGGCAAGATTTCTGAGAGCCCAACGTAAAGCGTGATCCGGTCTTGAATCGTCAACTCTTCGAGCTGATCGAGCGCGGCGCGGGCGACAAAGCGAATGGCGGCGGGTTCGCTCATGGAAGGGCGAGCTCCCTCTTGATCTCCTTGCGAACATTGGGGAAGCAGCCCCGATGGATTGCGAGCGAGACGGTGTTGCGCTTATACCCGGATTCGATCTGCAAGCGCGGTGACCGACCAACTGCGCCGAGCCAAAGCCGTCTTCACTCTCACAGAGAATGATTTTGGTTGCGTGGGTTTTCTCATTGGGTTAGGAATCAACATCAACGACTGTTGAGGAGATTTCTCACAATGATAGTATTTCGTCAACTCACAAAGTGAGTATTTTTCCGGAGAGATTTAAGGCGTATCGTTCCCAGTGCGGAATCACACAGGGGGAACTAGGGAAACGCTTGGGCGTGCACGGGAACTACATCTATCAAATTGAGAGTGGCGATAAGGAGATCAAGCCAGATTCGTCCATAGCGAAGCTCTTTGACCTTCTAGAGCAACGGGAATCAGAAACCGCACGCACCACCGACGAACCGCGTTTTCCCTACGGGATGAACGCGCGGGAGAAATTGAAAACCGCACGCGAGGCCGCTGGCTTTTCTCAAAAGGAGCTGGCCAAGAAGATTGGCTATGCCCTGGGAGTGCTGCAGGCCATCGAAGATGGAGGCGCGCGTATCAGCGAAAAGATGGTGGATGCCATCGTCAAGGTCGTGCCAGGCCTCACCAAGGAGGATCTGATGGGAGGCTCGGATTATGCGCCGACGCTGAGCGAGCTTGGCACTGTTGGCACGTTTGGGGCGAAGCCGAACATCATGGTGCCGCCGGGTGATACCGTGCGTTACGTCCCGCTAATTTCCTGGGCACAAGCGGGCGCCCTTGGCGCGGGCCATCTCGACGAGGGCTATGAATATGAAGGTGTCGCCGCCTTCAACGTGAAATGCAAAGATGCATTTGCTGTGGAGATTCGCGGCGACTCCATGAGCCCGCAGATCAACGAAGGCGATCGCGTGGTCGTGTGTCCGAGTTGGACGCCGCAGGCTGGTGATACGGTGATCGCTCGAACCGTGGACGGCGACGTCTACTGCAAGCTGCTCCAGCGGACTGGTGGCGACCGCCTGGTGCTGGTGAGTGCGAACTCCGCGCACGCAAACATTGAAATTTCCCGTGAAGAAGTTGCTTGGATTTACCCCGTCAGCCAAGTGACGAAGAACCTACGACGGGCGTAACCAAAAGCATGATGAGAACTTATTTCTTATTTTCCCTGCCGTCGGATCCGGTCGCCGTGATCGCCTTGCTCGTCGTTTTGTGGATCTGCGGATGGATGATCACCACTCGAGCGAAGAGGCAGAAGCAGAACAAGCTCGAAGCGGAGTTGCGGGAGCAGCTACGCCGGCGCGACATTTCCGCCAATGACGCGTTCGCAAATTGGGAGGCTGAGGAAAGGCGCAAGAATCTTGGGTAGGCGACGCCAGAGCAGCCCTGACCCAAATGGGAAGCCGCTTCCCATTTGGCGGCAAAAATAAAGCATTGACGGAATCGAGAGCGGCGTTCTAGCGCCGCTCGGGAACTCGGCCAAGTGGCCACAAAATAGCAAGCATGAGCGCGGGCCATAGATGGCCCGCCGTTGTCCTTTCGCGAAGGTAAAAAGCGGTGCAAAGCGTCGGGCCATGCACCCGACCGCCCAAGTCTCAACCTTCGACAAGCTCAGGTCCTGCGGGCCATTCGGCAGGCTCAGGCCCTTCGGCATGATGACTTTTTCCCCAAGCGGGGAAGCCGATTCCTTGGGTGGAAAAAGCGCACCGCGCCTTGCTCTCTCCTGGGTGGGCGCGGTGTCGTTTTTCCTCCTCACGCTGGCAATCCTTTGTGGGTGCACGGGGTGCGCGGAGGAAAGCTACCGGCTCGGGACCAAGACGACGGCAGCGCGGGGGCGCATCCAGTGCAACGCGACTGGTATCACGGTCGTGGCGCGACCGAACTACTACTACTTTCACGCTGACAAACTCGACAACAGCACGGCGACGACGGCGGGAGGGCGGGCGTTTGAGCGCGGGGTGAATGCGCTGGGAACGCAGGTGGGCGGAGTGGCGCTTTCGGCGGGTAGCTCGGGGCTCTTTGGCAAGGCGGCAGGGGCTGCGGTGCCGGTGGCGACTTCGCTCCTTAACAAGGTGGGCGCCCATGGGGATGTGGGGGCGAAAGGGGAAAGGATGAAGGATGAAGGCGGAAGGATGAAGAGGATGGAGGGAAAGGTGTTGGATGCGGGGACGAGTCTCGGCAGGGCCTGGGGGATTCCGTTTCGCACGGACGTGGAGAGGATGCGACTGCGAGATGATGTGCCACGTGTCCTAACACTCGATGCGCGACGGGAGGAAGTGATCATGGGGCCTCGCGGGCAGTTTCTAATTGTGCCTCGGGTGGTCTCGCTGCGCTGAGCTGAACATGAAGGCGCTGATCTTCTTTTGTTTCGCCGTGGCAGCGGCACTGGGCGGGGATCTCCCAAATCCGAAGCTGACTCCAGGGGCGGTGTCGCCGAATGTGACGGTGGCAGATCTGGCGGTGCCTGGCTACGCGGGCCGGGCGCGCAATGTGAGCGCGGCGACGAAGCGCGTGGTGTTTGTCGCGTACTTTGGAAAAGTGCCGGCGAACCCTGGCGCTTACGAAATCGATCATCTGATCAGCCTTGAGTTGGGCGGATCGAACGACATCCGCAATCTCTGGCCACAGCCGTATGACGGCCCAAATGGAGCACACGTCAAAGACCGCATCGAGGGGCGGCTGCACTGGCTCGTGATCCACGGCAAACTTCCCCTCGCGGCCGCCCAACACGCCATCGCCACCGATTGGATCGCGGCGATGAAGAAATACTGCGCGCCGTGAACGACTGGAACTCCAACGCCCGCTTTGCCGGATTCATCGCCTTTGTGCTGGGGCATGAGACGGAATTTAACGGCGACGGGACTCATGGGACTAATGCGGGGAGCGCCTTATGAGCAAACCGACCATCGGCCGCATTGTTCATTTTGTGCTGAAGGATGGCGAGACCATCCGGCCTGCGCAGATCACCACGGTGCACAGCGATGTGGAAGTGAACCTGGTGGTGACACTCGAGCCTGGTGACGAGGCGCATGAATCGAGCTTTCATGGACGGGCCGTGTTTTCGATCACGGGACAACCTCACACCTGGCGCTGGCCGGACCGGGCATGATGACGACGATGCTGGCGACGAACATCGAAGTAAGCCCGGCGCAGATGGGCGTATTCATAGGGTGTCTGATCGTGCTGGCGACGCTGTTTCTCAAGGTGGGCGAACTCAAAAAATCGCTGGTCAACGATGTGCTCACGGCGCTGGGCGCGCAGCGCATGGAGGACGCGACGAACAAACTTCCGCAGCAGGTCATCACGCGGGCCGCCGAGGCCTGCGTGGAGCGCGATTCGTTTCACAAACACGCGGAACTCAACCGGGGGGAGCACACGCGGATCGAACAAAAATTTGACGGCGCGGTGAATAACATCCAGGCCGACGTGGCGGAAATCGCCGTGCAGGTGGGGCAGATCAAAGTGATGCGCGAGGCCAACGGCAAGTCTCTTGAAACGCTCAACGACCGTGTGGCCGATCTCGTGGAGAACATGGGCGAACTGTCCGGCGCGGTGCACCAGGCGCTCGTGACCAAACAGCAACCCCGCCGCCGCACGCCACGGACCCGCGCATGAGCACGACCGCTGCCACTGAACGCGTCGTGCTCGCCGTGCTGGCCGAGGCGGGCGACCTGCTGACGCCGGAGCCGCAACTGCTGCGCGAAGTGATCGCGCAGTCCGCCACGGGCGTGACGCGGAGCGACTTGAAAGCGGTGCTGGGCCGCCTCGACGGAAAGCACCAGGTGATCGGCATCACGGGTGACGATTACACGAAGTGGAAAATCAGCGCCGCCGGCAAGGCGCGTCTCGCGGAGGCGAATCTGTGAATGAGCGATCCCTACGACTCGGACGAAGCGGGAGCCCCGCCGAAGAAACCCGCAGCTCCGCTGGAGCTGGGCAACAATGCGGCGGTGATCCTGGACGCGCGCGCCCTCGCGGAGGCGGGCAAGGGCAAGGTGCGCGGAGAGGCGAAGATCTGGCATCTTTCGGACGAGCACTTCTGCCAGGTCGTGGAGTGGATGCTGGCGGGCGTGCCGGCCAAGCGGATCGAGGAACTGTGCGCGAAGGAGCTGAAACTGCCGCCCGCAAAAATCCCCGGGCGCCAGGCGCAGTCCGTCTTCTGGCAGGAATTTGTGCCCTCGTGGTATTCGGCGCGGCGGCAAGCGAACCGGCGGCTCGTGCAGGGACTGGCGACGGAGATCGAGGCCGCGCCGATGCAAGTGGATGCGGTGCTGCGGGACGAAATCAAACAGCGGGCCTGGGAACTATTGCAGCATCCCAACCCGCCGGAGAAACTAGTGAAAGCTTTTCTCAACGCGGTGCTGAAACTGCGCGACCAGGACGACCGGGCGGAAGCGCGCAACCTGGACCGGGAGAAATTTGCGGCGACGCAGCGGACGCGCATCGAGGCGGGGCTGGAGGCGATGCGCGCGGAGATCGCGGCCAATCCCAGGGCGATGGCCGCGTGGGAGCAACTCAAGACTTTGCTGGCAGCAGCATGACAAACACACACCCCAACGAGAAAGCCGGTGGGGCCGGGGCGAAGCCAGTAGCGGAAAAAAGCCTACCGGGCGCTTCCCCGGATGGCCCGCGAAGTGTAGCGCAAGTGGCGGGCTCCCCGGCCCCGGGATCGGTGGTGGCCGCGCTCGATGCCAAGCTGGGATCGGACAAGCGGACGATCAAGGCGCCGCTGCGGGCGTCGTTTGAAGAGTTCCTGGAGCAGGATGCGCGGGTGCCCATCGGCGGCGGGGAGTGCGGGCCGTATTCATTTGCCGGGCGCGAGGTGCTGCGGATCATCGTGCGGCAGATCGATCATGTGCTGGGGGTGCGTGGGACAGATGGGTCCAATGGGACGAATGCCATCACGGACTGCATCACGAACATCGCGGGCGGGGCGCAGTGGGGGAAGACGGTGCTCGAGCTGAACCTGGCGGCGTATGCGACCGCGCAGCGGTTTCTGAACGTGGGGCTCTTCCTGCCAGATGACAAACTCGTGGACGGCGTGGTGGATACCAAACTGCGGCCCGAGGTGATCGACCAGATCCCGTGGTTTGCCGACATGACCCGCGTGGGCGTGGCGGTGAACAAATCGGGCAAGGCGACGAACCGCAAGGGGGCCTTCATGGTCACGGACGGACAGCGCAAGGCGAGCGGGCTGGTGATGGGCTTGCAGAAGGTGCCAACGACCTACTCGCTGGACGTGGCGGCCAAGGACGAGCTGGATGACATCCCGCCGAAGAACGAAAAATTTGTGAAGGGCCGGCTCACGGCGAGCAAGCTGCGCTATACGCTGAACATCGGCACGCAACGCGTGCACGGGCGGGGGCAACAGGCGAAGTGGAAGGGCAGCTCGCAGGGCGTGGTATTGCTGCCGCCGCTTTCCCGGGCGGGCGAGGTGGGCAGCGAGAGCGAGGCTGTGACCGCGCCCGAGGGCTGGATCAATCCCGAGGAAGCGTTCCCGGGCATCATCCGCTGCCAGCTCGGCGCCGCGCCGGCGAGCGATGACCCGCAACTGACGTGGACGGGCGACTTCCGCCAGGGCGGCACGAACGGCGAAACCGTGGCGACGCACAAGCCGGGAAACATCTACTACCTCGCCCACCCGGAGACGGGCGAAGCGCTTCTCCGTTCGCAGCCGATCTGCTGCCATCGCCAGCCCGCACAACTGACACAAAACAACTGGGGCATCCGCGTGTCGCAGCTCGGGATCGGGGCGATCGGACTTTCTCAAATCGTGGGGCAATTCCAACTGGCGGTGAACGATCCCGACGAGATGGTCGTCTTCCGCTGCGACGTGCTGGCGCTCCCGCAATCGCTCGCCCAGGCGCTCTCGCCCTCGGTGCTGGACAGGGCGCGGGAGCTGGACCCGTATGAAGTGCGGCTGCGCGTGGAACCGGGCCGGGCGGCCTTTGGCGGGCTGGACACGGGCGACAAATGCTGGCTGTGGATCAACGAAGTGGAATCGGGCGCGCGCAAGCGGCTGATCTACCCGGCCTCGATCGCGGCGGCGGACCTGGTGCCGAGGACCGTCTCGCTCTTCCACCAGCTCGGGCTGGCGGCGCTCTTTGTGGATCAACGGCCGCTGGTGAGCCAGGCGCGGGACCTGGGCAAGATCCTCAACGGACTGGAAGCGCTGCAAACGTGGCCGGAGGCGGATGCCGCGAACTGGATCACCTTCCCCGGCGGGCTGGCCTGGAACCCGGTCAAGAAACGGTGGACGGGGCTGCGCTGCGCGGTGGTGCGCTTTGACAAAAAGCAGATCGGCCAGGGGATCGAGCATGGGTTTGATATTTTCGACGAAGGCGGCATGACGAAATTTGTCCCGCTGATCCGGTGCAACCGGGAGGAAACGATCGACCGGGCGGTGCGCAGCTTTCTCACGCCGGCCGAGGGAGTGAACGAAGTGCTGCCACCGGGGACGCCGGGCGCGCTCACCGGCGGCATCCGCTCCCTGCCCGCGCAGCTCCTGCCGGTGAAGGGGCTGGCGCTGATGGAAACCGTGGAAGGGCACCTCGTGACCGGCAGCGAACGGGAAAAGGGCGCGGACGGATCGCTGGGGGAATACGTGGACGAATGCGCGAACCATTCGCTGCTGGCGAAAGGGTACTGCGACCTGGCGGAGAATGAGTGCGCCGGGCGCAACGCCCACATGGCATTCAGCTCGCGCACCGTGCGGCACTCGCGCCGGGAGCGAAGCGAAGGAAGGAAGGTGCGCGCGTGAGCAGCCTGATGGGCGACAACCTGGGTCGGCGGGCGCGGCAGACGCGCTTCAACCCCATCCGCAACCTGACGCCGGAGCGGCTCGCCCAGGCGCTGGACCAATTTGACATCGGCTACCTGCGCCATGCGGGGCTGCTGTGGGAAGTGATCGAAGACCGGGACGACGTGCTGCACATCGTGGGCCAGAAGCGGCGCAAGCGCGTGTCGCGGCAACCCTGGGATGTACTGCCGGTGGACGACACGCCCGAGGCGCAGAAGCACGCGGAGACGATCAAGGATTTCCTCAACAACCTGACCGTGACTGAGGCGGCGGACGAGAACGTGCGCGGCGGATTCCGCCTGCTGGTGCGGCAGATGATGAACGCCGTCTTTTGCAAATACGCGGTGCACGAGATCGTGTGGAGCGCGGCGGGCGGGAAGCTGCGGGCGGAACTGCGTTTCGTGCCGATCTACTTTTTCTCGAACACCACGGGGCGGCTGGGATTCATCGGGCCGGAAGGCGCGGGCGTGGACGGGCAGCCGCTGCCGGAAAAAGAATGGATGATCACGACTGGCGACTCAGCGCTGATGAAGGCGGCGAGTGTGTGCTACGTCTTCAAACGGCTCTCGCTCCAGGACTGGCTGAACTTCTCCGAAAAATTTGGCGTCCCGGGAATCCACGGCGAAACGCCGGCCGTCAAGGGCTCCAAAGAGTTTGAAGACTTTGTCGATGCGCTGGACGCCTTTGCGAGCGATTGGGTGACGGCGACCAACGTGGGCGCGAAGATCAACCTGATCGAGGCCAAGCAAAACGGGGACGGCCCATTTTCCCCGATGGTGGAACGCATGGACCGGCATCTCACCTCGCTGGTGCTGGGAAGCGATCTCTCGACGATGTCGCGCAAGCAAGCGGTGGGATCCCAGCCGCAGCAGGCCGACAGCGACCAGCTCCTCCAGGACGACTGCGAACTGTGCAGCGAGACGCTGCAGATGAAGCTGATCCGCCCGCTGATCGAATACGTGCATGGGACGAGCGAGCCCCTCGCCTATGTAAAAATCATCCCGCCGGTGGAAAAGGATGTGGCCAAGGAAATCCTGGTGGACCAATTCCTGATCGACAACGGCGCGGAACTGGACGCGGCCGAGACGGCCGAGCGGTATGACCGCAGCCTGGCCGACACGATGAAGGAAGGGGCGGTGCTGAAAGCGGCCGTCCCCGCGCCCGTGGTGGTGCCTGGGAAGCCGAGGCCGGGCGTGGTCGCGGAGAATGACGCGGCGCTCACCGAGGGGGGCGCGCTGCTGCAGAACGCCATGGCGCAGGCGCTGGGCGTGGTGCCGCGATGGCTGGCGCCGATCGCGGCGGAACTGCGCACGCTGGAAGCCAAGGCGGCCAGCGGGATCAGCGACGCGGAGCTGCTGGACTTTACCGACGCGGCGGCGCGCAGCCTGCCGGAACTCTTTGACCAACTCGATAGCAGCGCCCTGGCCGACGACCTGGAAGCGGCGATGGGCACGGCCGTGATCAATGGCGTGACGATGGCGCTGCGCAAACCCGCCGGAAAAAAAGCCGCATGAAGACGCTCCTGAATCTTTTCGCCGTCTGGATCCTGATGCCACTGGCCATCGCGGCCTGCGCGCTCGAGCGGCGCCGGGTGAGGGCAGAGAACGACCTCGAAGAAATCGAGATCGCCAATGCGGGGGACGGGGAAGGCGTGTTTGAGATCCAGCAGCACGACACGCTCTTTGTGCCGTATGGGGACTACCCACACGCCAAGGGACTCCAGAAATTTGACAAACAATCGGGCGAGTTCCTGGTGGCGGCCTTTAATAGCCTGGGCGCGAAGCTGGGCCGGATCTTCACGGCGGGCGTGCCGATCTATCGCGGACACCCCGATGTGCCCGGGCGGGCCGACAGCAACCCGGCCGCGCCGGCCATGGGCTGGGTGAACGGGGTGACCGCCGAAAATGACGGGGTGAAATTTGCGGTGAAGTGGAATGAGGACGGCGAGGACGCAATCAACAAAGCGCATTTCCGCTTTTACTCGCCCAACTGGCTGCTGCGCCCCGTGAAGGGCGGGATCCAGCCGGTGAAGCTGCTCTCCATCGGGCTGACGAACAACCCGCGCATCCCCGTCCCGGCCATCGCCAACGACGACAACCCCACCGACTCCAATATGAAAATAACCGCCCTCCTCAAAAAACTCCTCGGCATCGCCGCCGAGAACGACGCCCCGACCGACGAACAGATCAACAGCGGGGCCGTGGCCCTGGAAACGCGCCTCGGCACGCTCCAGACGGCGGCCAACGATGCGCAGACCACGCTCACAGCCGTGCGCGGCGACCTCGTGACCGTGCGCGGGCAACTGACGGCGGCCAACGACGCGGCCACCGCCGCACGAGGGGCGCGGATCGACGCCGAACTGCAGCGGCTGATCGACGGCACACGGCTGGAGCCTGGCAAGCGGGACACCGTGCGCGGCGAACTGCTGGCCATCGCCAACGACGCGGAGCTGAAAGTGACGCTCGACGAATTGCACGCGGCGAAGCCGCTGCTCAAGACCACGTCGACGACCGCGAACCTGGGCAAAGACAAGAGCGCCCTCAAGCAGGCCGAGAACGATGACGGCGAACGCAGCCGCCAGCGGCTCGCGGCCGTGGACGTGGAGAAGACGCTGATCCGCGCCGAGAACAGCCACCTGAGCGCGGCAGACGTCCACAACCTGGCCTGGCAACGGGCCGAGCAAAAGAACCGAACCCTTTTCACGGACGCGGCCAAGTAGGCCGATCGCCTGGCGAAAGCACAGCAACCAACCAAAAACACAAGACCACATGAAATACCTGATCCTCACGATCCTCATGGCGCTGGCCGCTTTCGCGCTGCCAGTGCTCTACAAACACGCGCCGGCGACGGCGAAAAACAAAGCAGCCATCTTCATCGACGGGCTGCGAGAGCAATTCCGCGTGCCGAACATCCAAAGGATGGTCCAGGCGGCCAACGACACCTACGACGCGGCGGTGGAGACGCACGAATGCAGCGTGCGGCGCACCAATGACGTGGCCGTCGCCACGCGGCACCTGCTGTGGGCGCAGGGCGCGGGCGCCAACACCGTGAAGCTGGCGACGGCCACGCTGCCGGCGCTGGGCACGATCGACAACACGGAGACGGCGACCGACAAGGGCCAATCGGTGCTGCTCCTCGGGAGAGGTCCGACCAAGAAAATGGTGGCCTCGGAAGCGATCACCGTGGGCACGCATCTCGCCGTGTTCCAGGCATCGGGCGGGAAAGTGGCCACGAGCGGCACGATCTACGTGGGCGTGCCCCTGACATCCACCAGCGCCGATGGTGACATCCTCGAGATCGACGATACGTGTGCGATCCCGAAAGGGCATGTGACCGGATCGGGCGGAGTGGTGACCCAGATCACGAGCTCGAGCACGGGCGTGACGCTCAACAAGCCCACCGGGCAGATCACCACGGTGGCGCTGACCACGGCTGCTGCCGCCGAGGAAGTCTTCACGGTGAGCAACTCGCTAGTCGCCGCGACGGACGTGCCCGTGCTGGCAACCACGTATGCCGGGGCCGGCACGCCGGCCCTGTCGGTAAAGAACGTCGTCGCCGGGGCGTTCGACATCGTGATCACCAACCTCCACGCGTCGGCCGCCCTCAATGCGGCAATGACGATCAACTTCAGCCTCATCAAGGCGGTCGCCGCCTAAGGCGATCCCGCAACCTCAACCTCTCACCGCAGCTAAAACAACTCCATGAAACTCTTCTCTCCCGTGGCCGCCATGACGGCCGCCATCCTCAGCGGCGACATCGCCGCCTTCAACGACCAATCGGTCTTCTACCCGGCCTTTGACGGCAACGTGAAGGTCCCCAACGGCAGCATCTTCGCGGCCAACGACGCGAACTTTGACGCCGAGTTCCTGAGCCAGCCGCTCAATGACTTCATCGTGGGCGCGCCCGAGGAGGAAGGCCTCCTCGAGCTGCTCGAAAGCATCGCGCCTTCGGTTCCCGTGGGGCGTTCGTTCACCTACCGGCAGCACGACACCAAGGAGCAGTTTCAATCGGACGATGCCGACGATGGCGATATCCGCGAGATCGGCGGCGACTTTGCCACGATCCGCCGGACGGGGACCCAGAGCGACGGACGCACGGATAACAAGGGCCTGGTGATGATCCTGGACAATGACCAGGGCGGCGAGGAAACCGCCGTGCAGCAGCGGGCTGTGGTGAACCTGCGCAACCGCCTTCTCCGCTCGGAGATCAAGCGGACGATCACGCTCCTCGACACCCTCGACACGAACAACAACACGAACTGGGGACCGAGCGCGACCGGGCCCGACCCCGACGTGGACATCCTGACCGACATCGACGCGGGCGGCGACGCGCGCGGGGTGGACAGCAACATCGTCCTCCTCGGCGGTGGGGCGCGGATCAAGCGCATCAAGTGCCTGCGCACGAAGACCGAGCCCGACACGGTGGGCGCCAGCCTGACCAACGCGCAACTCGCCGACTTCCTGGGCGCGGACAGCGTGGTGACGATGCGCAACCGCTACCAGTCGAGCGCGACGGCGAAATCGAAGATCCTGGGCGACACCGTTTACAGCTATTACGTGCGCAAGGGCGCGATGCCGGACGACGCTTCGAACATCAAGCGCTTTGTGAGCATGACGCCGAGCGGGATGCTGCGGGTCTATGTGATGCAGAAGCTCAAGCGGACCATCGTGGCCGTGGAGCACTACTCCCGGCTGATCGCGACGAGCAACCTGGGCGTCTACAAGCGGACCGTCACCTACACCTGAGCCTGACCGGAGCGGGGCTCGACCCGCACTTCATCCCCAGCCGCCGAGCCCGCAAGGGCCGGCGGCTTTGGAGGCGCCAGACCTCACGGTCACTTCACACGTAAAACCATGAAACCCTAACTCTATGAACTCTTCCTGGAAAACCACCGTCGCCGGCCTGCTCGCCACCGTCGGCACGGGCATGTCGGCAAGCAATGACAGCACCACGCACGGCATCGGCGTCGTGCTGACGGGCGTGAGCCTCCTGCTGATGGGGCTGAGCGCACGGGACAACGACAAGACGAGCGAAGAAGTGGGCGCGAAGGCTGCGGCGGACTCCCGCGCCTACGACGCGCTGCTCAATAACTAGGCGATGGGCTGGAAACTCCTCACCGAAACCGAAGTGCAGACCCGGCTCGCCGGAGCGGAACTGGCTGCGCTGAAGAGCGCCGCGATCGCGACGAGCCAGACCGCCTCGGCGATCCTGGCGGCGGCGATCGCGGCGGTCGTCGGCGAGGTGAGAGGGTACGTGGCCAAGCACAATACCCTGGGCGCGGCGGGGACGATCCCGGAGGAACTGGAGGCCAGCACGCTGGCGCTGATCCGCCGGCATCTCTTTACCCGGCTGCCGCAGATGAAATCGCTCTTTGACGAGCTGCGGCAGCAGGAGGCCAAAGACGCGCTGCAACGGATGCGCGACGTGGCCAAGGGAGACTTCGTGATCGTGCCGCCGACGGATGTCGCGCCCAACGTCGAGCAAGCCGGTGGAAATGGCACGCGACTGATCCACTCCCGCCCGCGCCAGGCGACGAGGGAGAAAATGGCCGGCCTGTGAATGCGCTCCTCTCATTTCTCATCGCCCTCATGATCGACCTGACGACACCCCGGCCGCTGGCGGATGCCATCGCCTCGATCTCGGCGCGGACGCCGATCGGCTCGGCGCTGCGTTCGGCGGACTGGGCCAATGTGCCGCTGGGCCTGCGCGAGAGCGCGCAGTTCTCGGCGGGCGTGGAATCGCTGCGGGTGCTTCAGCGGATCCAGGACAGGGTCTTGCAGATGGTGAAAATGGAACGCTCGAAGCTGGAGAGCGGCGCGGAGGGCGCTTTCTTTGACCGCGCAAAATTTATCGCCGAGCTGCGCAAGATTGCCCGCGAGGAAGGGCTGACGCCTGTGGACCCGGCGGACCGGGACACGCTGCGCGATATTACCAGCGAAGGACGGCTGGGGATGATCTTTGACATCCAGACGCAGCGGGCGGCGGAATTTGCACGGTGGAAGATGGAACAGGACGCCGATGTGCTCGACCCGTATCCGGCCCAAGAGCTGATCCGCGTGGAATCGAGAAAGGTGCCGCGCCGCTGGCTGGCGCGGTGGACGGCGGCGGGTGGGCAGCTCTATGGCGGCCGCATGGTGGCGCGGAAGGACGACGCGATCTGGCGGCGCATCTCGCGCTTTGGGACGCCCTGGCCGCCGTTTGATTTTCAAAGCGGGATGGGCCTCGAGGACGTGAGCCGCGAGGACGCCGAGCGGATCGGTGCGCTGGAGCCGGGCGCGGTGGTGGCCCCGCAGGATGGCCGCTTTACCGATGAGATGCAGGCGAGCGTGCGCGGTATTTCTCCCCGGCTGCGGACGGCGCTGGGGACGATCTTTGGCGACCAGGTGCAATTTGACGGTGATACTGTCAAATGGAAGGAGACGGCTTGAGCGCGGGCTTGGCCGCCACAGTGCGGATCGACCAGGCGCCGGGCTACGATGCCGTGGCGGCCGAGGCGCGCGACGGGCGGGCGCTGATGGCGGCGCTGGGCAAGCGCGGGGAAAAGGTGCTGCGCAATCACTTCCTGGAAAAGGACAAGGAGCCCAACAAAAAGGGCTGGAGGCGTTCGCACTTCTGGAGCCGCCGGATCCGCTCCAATACCGCTCTCTCGGAGATCACGCCACGCATGGCCACGGTGACGATCGCGGCGCCGGAGATGGCGCAGAAAGTCTATGGCGGGCGGATCACGCCCAAGGAAGCGAAGAACCTGGCGCTGCCGGCGCGGGAGGAAGCGGCGGGGCGTTCCCCACGCTTCTTTGACAACCTGCACTTTGTGCCGCTCAAGCGGGGCGACCTGACGGGGATGCTGGTGATGGATGGCGCGCCGAAGGGCGATGCGCCCTACTTTTTCCTCCTCAAGAGCGTGAACCAGGAGCCCGACGCGACGGCACTGCCGAGCGAGCAGGAATGGGATGCGGCGCTGAAGGACGAGGCGGAACGCTTTTTCGAACGGAGGGCGGCATGAGCATTCCCGCCAATCTCCTGGAGGAACTCAACAAGCTGCGGCGCTTTGCGGAAGACGGCCAAATGCGGCTGCAGAGCGACCCGCTGCTGGCGGCCGTGCCGGTGATCCTGCAACGGCCCGGCGTGGTGGCGGACATGGTGACCAATGCGCTGAGCGTGCTGAACCCACGGGGCGGGAAGCTGGGCCTGGTGATCATCGTGATGGTGCCGGATTACGAAGTGACGAACACGAATGCCACGGGCCTCCAGGGTGACGTGCTGCTGCAGGCGCGTGTGCTGGAGATGCCGCTGCTCAATGAGGACCCGGAACAGGGCATCGGCATCCAGGACGGAGCGGCGGCGCTGCGGGTCGCGCGGATCTGGAACAAGTGGATCGACTACGGGATCGCGAAAGTGGCGCTGGCCAAAGGAAAGGCGATCACGGCTTACACGCGAGACTACGACAAAGGCATTCGCGGGTATGACGTGACCGTGTGCGTGCCCTCGGGGTTGAGCGGCGGGGATGACACGGCGATGCCGGCGATCGCGACGACGCCGAGCGGGGACGACGTGCAGATCGCCCTGAGCACGGTCACGGGTGGAGCGGCGATCTACTACACCACCGACGGCAGTTACCCCGGCAGCGGCAACTACCGCGTGAACGACGACGGGACGACGACGCTGCTGGCCACGCTCTACACCGCGCCCTTTACCGTGCCGGCCGGGACGACGCTCCGGGCCGGGGCGGAGCACCCGGAGAAGGTGCCGAGCGACCCGGCGTTTCGAACCGTTTAAAAGCCCAGAAATCCAAACCAAACCACTATGCCTCCTCCTCTCACCGAAGACCAACAGCTCGCGGGACTCCGCGCCCAACTCGACAAGGCCCAGGCGGAAAATGCCGCAGCCACCTCCGACGCCACCTTCACCCTG
>JBBRPL010000119.1:0-25006 GCA_038228205.1 Chthoniobacterales bacterium | reverse complement strand
GTGTCGCGGGCGCCGATTTCGAATTCATCGATGTGGATGGACGTGTAGATGTCCTCCTTGACGACTTTTTCGGAGATCGTAATCGCGTCCTCGAAGTTATAGCCGTTCCAGGGCATGAACGCGACGAGCACGTTGCGGCCGAGGGCGAGTTCGCCCTTCTCGGTGTTCGGGCCGTCGGCGATGACTTCGCCCTTCTTGACGTGCTGGCCTTTCTTGACGATCGGCTTTTGATTCACGCAGGTGCCGGCGTTGGAGCGCATGAACTTGCGAAGGTCGTAGAGATACACGCCCTCTTCGGGATCATGCTTGAGCTTCTTCTTGCCCTCGGGCATTTCGCCGTCCTTGGTGACGACGATGAGATCGGCGCTGACGCTGGCCACCTTGCCGGCGGCTTCGGAGACGATGACCGCCTTCGAGTCGCGAGCGACCTTGCCTTCCATGCCGGTGCCGACGAGCGGAGACTCGCTGACGAGCAGCGGAACGCCCTGGCGTTGCATGTTCGAGCCCATGAGAGCGCGGTTGGCGTCATCATGCTCGAGGAAGGGAATGAGGCCGGCGGCCACGGAGACGAGCTGCTTCGGCGAGACGTCCATGTAGTGGACCTTGCCGGGCTCGACTTCGAGGAAGTCTCCGCGGTAGCGGATGCTGACCTTGTCGCTGGTGTAGTGTCCCTTGTCGTCGATCGGCGCATTGGCCTGCGCGACGAAGAAGGCTTCCTCCTGATCGCCCGTCAGGTAATCGATCTGGTCGGTGACCCGGCCATTGATGACCTTGCGATAAGGCGTCTCGATGAAGCCGAAATCGTTGATCTTGGCGAAGGTGGACATCGACGAAATGAGGCCGATGTTCGGACCTTCGGGCGTCTCGATGGGACAGATGCGGCCGTAGTGGGACGGATGAACGTCGCGGACTTCGAAGCCGGCGCGATCGCGGGAGAGACCTCCTGGCCCAAGGGCCGAAAGACGGCGCTTGTGGGTGAGCTCGGCGAGCGGGTTCGTCTGATCCATGAACTGCGAGAGCTGGCTGCGGCCGAAGAAGTCGCGAATGACCGCGGACAGCGCTTTCGGATTGATCAGCTTCTGAGGCGTCATGCCTTCGATGTTCACGTCGAACAAGGTCATGCGCTCCTTGACGAGGCGCTCCGTGCGGGCCAGGCCGACGCGGCACTGGTTGGCGAGCAATTCGCCCACGGTGCGGACGCGGCGGGAACCGAGATGATCGATATCATCCAGGGTGCCTTCGCCCCGGCGCAAGCCGGTGAGGTACTTCATCGCGGCGATGAAGTCTTCCTTCGTCATGACGCGCTCCTCGAGGGAGACGTCGATCTTCATCTTCTGGTTGAGCTTGTAGCGGCCGACGCGGCCGAGATCGTACTTCTTCGGATCGAAGAAGAGGCGCTTGAGCAGGCCGCGCGCGTTCGGCACGGTGGGTGGGTCGCCAGGGCGGAGGCGGCGATAGATATCCTTGAGGGCCTCTTCTTCGTCGTGGGCCGGATCCTTCTTCAGGGCCTTGATGATCGTGTCATCGAGCTTGGTATCGACCACGTCGACCGCCTTCACGCCGAGGGCGAGGATCTGGCGGATGGTCGCCTTGGTGAGCGGCTCGAAAGCGCGCGCGACGGTGATTTCGCCGTCGCGGACGTCGGCGGTGAGCACCTTGGTGGCGATCTCTTCTTCTTCCAGGGATTCGCTGAGCTTCAGCTTCTCGATGGTGTAGAAGAGCTTGAGGATATCCTCGTCGGAGCCGTAGCCCAGGGCGCGGAGGAAAGTGGTGGCGAGGAACTTCCGGCGGCGCTTGCGGCGATCGAGATAGACGTAGAGGAGGTCGTTCGTGTCGAACTGAACCTCGACCCACGAACCGCGGTCGGGAATGATGCGGAAGCTGAAGAGGACCTTGCCATTGAGATGGAGCGAGGACTCGAAGCAGATGCCCGGCGAGCGGTGCAACTGGGAGACGACCACGCGCTCGGCGCCATTGATGACAAAGGTGCCCTGCGGGGTCATGAGCGGAATTTCGCCCATGTAGACTTTCTCTTCCTTGGTGCCGTGCTCTTCCTTGAGCAGGAAAGTGACGTGGAGCGGGGCGCTGAAGGTCTGACCTTCGCGCATGGCCTCGCGGATGCTCAGCTTGGGCTCGCCGATGTCGTAGCTGGCGAAGTCGAGGGTGACCTTCTCATCGTAGCTGGTGATCGGGAAGACTTCCTTGAAGACAGCCTGGAGGCCGGTGACCTTGCGCTTGCTGGGGGTGACGTCCGTCTGGAGGAACTCGATATACGAATCGAGTTGGACTTCGATGAGGTTGGGCGGCTCGGCGCCTTCGCGAAGTTTGCCGAAGTATTTGCGTTCAGACATGGAAGTGGTGTTCGGTGGGCTGGCTTCTGCTCAAATCGCTGAGTTCCGCTCGCCAGCCCGCGGAACTTGCGTCAAAAATGGTTTACTGCGGGGCCGCGCCCAAAGGAGTCCACATGGACGCCAAAAGGCAGAGGCGCAGAAACGCAGGGGACGGCATGCGTCCACTGCGTTTCTGTGTCTCTGCGGAAAAGGATGAAGGGAAAGCGGCGATGACGGTAGTCAAGACGAAAACCGCGAGGAATTTAGCCTCGCGGGGAAAAGGAGGGAAAGTGCTACACGAATCGGCGCCTGGCAAGAAATATTTTTCTTGCCAGGACGCACGATAGTGTTTCGGGGTCGGATTACTTGATCTCGACCTTGGCGCCGGCCGCTTCGATCTTTTTCTTGATCTCTTCGGCTTCTTCCTTGGTGATGCCTTCCTTAAGGGTCTTCGGAGCGCCCTCGACGAGCGCCTTGGCTTCGGCGAGGCCGAGGCCGGCGACGCACGCACGGACTTCCTTGATGACGGCAATCTTGTTGCCGCCGGTTTCCTTGAGGATAACGTCGAACGCGGTCTTCTCTTCCGCGGGGGCAGCAGCAGCTCCACCGGCGGCGGCTCCGCCAGCGGCGGCGACGGCGACCGGAGCAGCGGCGCTCACGCCCCACTTGGTTTCGAGCTGTTTGACGAGATCAGCGACTTCCAGGACGGTGAGTCCGCTGAGTTGTTCCACTAACGTGTTGGTATCGGCCATATGATCGGCAATTTTGAATTTTGAATTCTGGATTCTAAACGGCGGAGCGGAGCTCAACTCATTCAAAATTCATCATTCAAGATTCATCATTTCTCCTATTGTCGGTATCGTCGCCACCCGAAGCTTCGGGCGATTTCAGGCCAGCAGCCGCTGACCCGACGAGGAACCAGTGGTTTGTTTTTGTTTGGGTGGTCCGCGCCAATTGCGGCGTGGACCGGCTTTATGAAATTTTGAATTCTGAATTTTGGATTTTGAATGGGGAGCTCAGGGCGCCCGCTTCAAGACTCATCATTCATCATTCAAAATTCAAAATTCACCATTCCGCGACAGCGGGTGCGTCTTTCTCGGCCTTGGCTTTGAGGAGGCGAGCGAGCGAGGAGGCGGGTTCGTTGAGGACGCGGACGAGTTTGGTCGCCGGGGCGTTGAGGACGCCCAGGAGGATCGACAGGAGGACTTCGCGCGAAGGCAGGTCGGCGATGGCCTTGATCTGTTCGCTCGTGACGACGACCTTGTCGACCACGCCGGTCTTCACTTCGGGCTTCTTGAATTCGGCAGTGAAGGACTTCAGAACCTTGGCGGCGGCGGCGACATCCTTGTCACCCACGATGATGGCGGTCTGACCTTTCAGTTCGGCGAGTTCGGGCAAACCGGCTTCCTTCGCGGCCTTGCGCAAGAAGGTATTCTTGACGACGTGGCAGCGGGCCCCGGTGGCGTGGAGGCGGTTCCGGAGTTCGGCGAATTGCGAGACTTTCAGACCGGTGTAATCCGCGACGAAGAGGAACGGCGAGGCGTTCAGCTTCTTCTGGATATCTTCAACGATACTTGCTTTGGCAGGATGCATGATTTCGGTCTCCGGTTAGATCTTGATGAACGAAGACGCATCGATCCTCAGACCGGGCGACATCGTCGAGCTCAGCGTCACATTTTCCACAAACACACCCTTGGCGGTCGCCGGACGCGCCTTGACCACGGCCTCGATGACGGTCCTGCCGTTATCGATGAGGGCTTCGGGCGTGAAGGAAACCTTGCCGACGGGGACGGCGACGTTGCCGTTCTTGTCGAGCTTGAACTCGACCCGGCCGGCCTTGACCTCGCGCACCGCCCTGGCGGTGTCGTCCGTCACGGTGCCGGTCTTCGGGTTCGGCATGAGGCCGCGTGGGCCGAGGACCTTGCCGAGCTTGCGGACTTCCGCCATCGCGGCGGGCGTGGCAACGGCCACGTCGAAATCCTGAAACCCAGCGGTCACCTTCTCGATGATATCCTTGTAGCCGACGAATTCGGCGCCGGCTTCACGGGCGGCATTGGCGGCCTGACCCTCGGCGAAGACGAGAACGCGGACGTTCTTGCCTGAGCCGTGGGGCAGCGGGGTGGTGCCGCGGACCATCTGGTCGCTTTGCTTGGGGTCCACCCCGAGGCGGAAGGAAAGAGTGACCGTCTGGTCAAACTTCGGGGCCGGGAGCCCCTTGAGGACGGAAATCGCCTCGGCGAGCGGATAGGCCTTCTTGGCGTCCACCTTTCCGGCGGCCGCGCGATAACGTTTACTACGGTTAGTCGACATGTTTTGGTGCAGTTCTAACGAGTCTAATGGCTCTCCTGCGTTGCTGATTAAGGTCCGCCTCCGGAGTGGAAGCGGGGCGCGCAAAGTAGCGGGCCATACCACCCTGTCAAAACAATTTTCTTGAAAGATGCGGATTGGTCCTCCGGCGGGCAAGGGAGACGAAGCGGCAATGCCCCCGCCCAGGCAGGATACTCGCCGAAGCGAGGTGCTTTACGTGACAGCTCCGCGAGCCTTGGAGCGTGGCGCGCATTCCGGCTGGCCTCCAGCCCTGCGAAACAAGGCTTCCTTCCGCCATGGAAAGTTTCAGACTGTTTTCCCCGCCATGAACACCTCCCGTAGGATACTTACGCGCCTGCTCGTCGCCGGCGTTCTCATTCTCACCCTCCCCTCCCCAAGCCCGGCGGGCCTTCGGGAGGAGCCGGGCGACGCAAATCCAAACCTGCTGCAGAATGGCGATTTTTCGAAGGGCACCGAAGGGTGGAAGTTCAATGCGCACTTCAAACAGGGCAAGGCCGAAGCCGATCCAGCGGTGTCGCATGACGGAAAGCCCAGCGTGCGAATCGAGAACTTCACTCCGGATGATTCGCACTTGAGCCAGGTCGTTCCAGTCAAGCCGGGCACGCGCTACCGGCTGGCCGGATGGATCAAGACAGAGAAAGTCATTGCCGGTCCAGAGAACCCAAAATCCAACGCTGGCGCCAGTTTGGGAGTCCGGGCTGCGTTTCTCATTTCAGCCTCCGTCAACAAAACCCAGAATTGGAAACGCGTTACCCGGGATCTCGTGGCGGTGGACCAGAAGGAGATCGATATTGGCCCGCGGCTCGGGATCTTCGGCGGGACGGTGAGCGGTGTCGCGTGGTTTTCTGATCTGACACTGAAGGAAGTCGGACCGGTGAAACGCTAAGGAGTGTCGGCGAAGGCCATCGTGGATTCGACGCAGACTGGGCCGGGATTAATCCGCAAAATGTCTCTCTCCTACCGTATTCTCGGGGCCGCCGGCCGGGACAACACTTTGCTCGTGCAGGTGGATACCGGTCAGGGCATTGAGCGTCTGCTTTTCGACTGCGGCGAGGGGTGCGTGTCGGAACTCTCGTATTCCGAGACCCAGGCCATCGACCATCTTTTCTTCTCCCATTGCCACATGGATCATGTGGGTGGCTTCGACTCTTACTTCCGGTGCGTTTTCAATCGGACCTCCAAGTCCAATCGCATCTGGGGACCGCCTGAGACCGCGCTCATCCTGCAGCACCGATTCCAGGGCTTCCTCTGGAATTTCCGCGAGCAGATGTCCGCCGCATGGCGTGTGAGTGACATCGGTCTCCACGAGATCCACACTTCGCGGTTCGAGGCGCGCGAGGCCTTTGCCATCATGCACGACGAAGGCTCCCAACCTCGTAGCCGCATCATCATGGATGGAACCGGATGCACGGTGGAAGCGATGACCATGGACCATCGCACGCCCGCGATCGCCTATGTCGTGCGCGAGAAGCCGCGGCGCAATATCGATACCTCGCGACTGGCTTCTCTTGGCTTGCGTCCCGGGGTCTGGCTCAAAGATCTGAAAGAATCCACCTCACCGGACTTCACGACCATCGTCATCGATGGCGTGTCGCATTCGGTCGAGGCGCTGCGGCAGGCGCTCTTCGTGGAGACTCCCGGTGATTCGATCGCCTACCTGAGTGACTTCCTCCTGGATGAACCGGCGCTGGACCGCCTGGCAGCTGCGCTGCGGGGGTGCCGTGTCGTGGTCTGCGAAGGTCAATACCGGCATGCCGATACGGCGCTGGCGCAGAAGCATTATCACATGACCACGGTGCTCGCCGCTACCCTGGCGCAGCGGGCGCAGGTCGGGGAACTCGTGCTCTTCCACCTGTCCGATCGATACCAAAAGGCGGAATGGCTGGAGATGCTCGGGGAGGCGCAGCAGATTTTTCCGAATACAAAGTATCCGGTGCATTGGGACGTCAAGTAGGGCCCCCACCCGCGGTGGCCAACTCTCTCACGGCCACGAGCACGGCCCCATGCAGCAGCGCTGAACCGACAAAAACGCCCGGCAAAATCAACCGTCCCGTCCGCCGCAACAAAAAGGAAAAAGGCCGGGCGCCTTTCGGCGACCGGCCTTGTTGAAACTTTGGAATGACCTTGGCGAATCGCTTCGGTCTTAGCCGTGAGCGCTTAGCCGTGAGGCTCGACTTCCACGCCCATCTGGCGGGCGGTGCCGGCGATGATGCGGTAGGCGGCGGCTTCGTCGCGGGCGTTAAGGTCCTTCATCTTGATCTTCACGATGTCGAGGACCTGCTTCTTGGAAAGCTTGCCGACTTTCTGCTTGTTCGGCTCCTTCGAACCGGCGGCGATGTTGGCGGCTTTCTTGATCAGGATCGACGCGGGCGGCGACTTGGTGATGAAGGTGAAGCTCTTGTCCTTATAGACCGTGATAACGACCGGGAGGATGTCACCCGCTTGCTTTTGCGTGGCGGCGTTGAACTCCTTGCAGAAGGCCATGATGTTCACGCCCTGCTGACCGAGGGCTGGGCCCACGGGCGGCGCGGGGTTGGCCGCTCCGGCAGGGATTTGCAATTTGATTTGTCCGACGATTTCTTTAGCCATCTGAATTTACGAGTTGAGGATTGAAAAGAGGGTTAGGCGCGTTCGATCTGCCAGTATTCGAGTTCGACGATCGTTTCGCGGCCGAAAATGGAGACGCTGACGCGGAGTTTACCGCGTTCGGGATCGATCTCCGTGACCACGCCGCTCTGGTTCTGGAACGGTCCGTCGGAGACCTTGACGACTTCGCCGATGCCGAATTCGATCTTGGGCTTGGCTTTTTCCTCACCGCCGCGGACCTGGGCCAGGATGGCTTCGACGTCCTTTGGCTGCATGGGAATCGGGCGGTCCTTGGTGCCGGCAAAACCGATGACCCCGGTGGTTTCGCGGATGAAATACCAGGTCTTGTCGACGAGCTGCTTGTTCTCGTCGATGAGCCACATGTTTACGATCACATACCCGGGCATCAGTTTCCGGACAGTCTCGGACTTCTTGCCCCGCTTGATCTCGGAGACGCGCTCGGTGGGAACGAGGATTTCGTAAACGAAGTCGCTCATCTCCTCGGTCTTGATTCGCTTGACGAGGTTGTCGTGGACTTTGGTTTCCTGTCCGGCGAGGACGTGGACGGCGAACCACTGCTTGCGTTTTTCTTCTTCGGTCATGGGAGTATCAGGCCGCCTGGTTTTTGAAAATGAAACCGAAGATGAGGTTCAGAATGAAATCCCAACCGGCGACGTAGCCGCTCAGAAGGAGGGTGGCGATGAGGACGATGAGCGTGGAATCGACCAGCTCCTTGTATTTCTTCATCCCCTTCTCTTTCGGGTCCCACGGCCAGGACGCCTTCTGGAGTTCGACTTTGACTTCGCTGAAGAAATTTTTGGGTGTTCCGAGCATCGCGTTTGGGGAGTTTCCGAGGGAGAGCACGCCAGGAGGGACTTGAACCCCCAACAGGCGGTTTTGGAGACCGCTACTCTACCAATTGAGTTACTGGCGTAGGTTGACTTTTTGGGCGGAAAACGCGGAGCGGACTCAAAGGTCCGCCCCGCGTGTAAAATCCGCAACGATTGTAGTTACTTGGCGCCCGCGATGTCGACGATCTCGGCGATACGGCCGGCGCCGACGGTCTTGCCACCTTCACGGATGGCGAAGCGCATGGTCTTTTCCATGGCGACCGGGGTGATGAGTTCGACTTCCACGGAGACGTTATCGCCGGGCATGACCATCTCGACGCCCGCCGGCAGGCTGACGGAGCCAGTCACGTCCGTGGTGCGGAAGTAGAACTGCGGGCGGTAGTTCGAGAAGAACGGGGTGTGACGGCCGCCTTCTTCCTTGGAGAGAACGTAGATCTCGGCCTTAAACTTCTTGTGGGCTTTGATCGAGCCGGGCTTGGCGATGACCATGCCGCGCTCGACATCGTCCTTCTTCGTGCCGCGGAGGAGCAGGCCGACATTGTCACCGGCGCGCGCCTCGTCGAGGAGCTTGCGGAACATTTCGATATCGGTGACGGTCGTCTTCACAGTCGGACGGATGCCGACGAGTTCGACTTCTTCCATCTTCTTGAGGACGCCACGCTCGACACGACCGGTGGCGACGGTGCCGCGACCTTCGATGTTGAACACGTCTTCGACGGGCATGAGGAAAGGCTGATCGACCGGGCGCTCGGGCACGGGGATGTATTCGTCGACCGCATCCATGAGTTCCTGGATGCACTTGGCATCGGCGTGGTTCGGGTCGCCGGCGGCGAGCGCCTTGGAGGCGCTGCCCTTGACGATCGGAATCTTGTCGCCCGGAAAGTCATACTGGGTGAGCAGGTCGCGCACTTCCATTTCGACGAGGTCGAGGAGCTCGGGGTCATCGACCATGTCGGTCTTGTTCATGAACACGACGATCGACGGCACGCCGACCTGGCGGGCGAGCAGGATGTGCTCACGGGTCTGCGGCATCGGGCCGTCCGCGGCGGAAACGACGAGGATCGCACCGTCCATCTGGGCGGCGCCGGTGATCATGTTCTTCACGTAATCGGCGTGGCCGGGGCAGTCGACGTGCGCGTAGTGGCGCTTGTCGGTCTGGTATTCGACGTGGGCGGTATTGATCGTGATGCCGCGCTCTTTTTCCTCGGGAGCGGCATCGATCTGGTCATAGCGCTTGGCCTCGGCGAATCCCTTCTTGGAAAGAATGGTGGTAATCGCAGCAGTCAGCGTGGTCTTGCCGTGATCGACGTGGCCGATGGTGCCAACGTTGACGTGCGGTTTTGTGCGTTCGAATTGAGCCTTAGCCATAACAGGTCAGGAGTGGGGTTGGTTGGTTTTGGTTTTGGTTGGAATTTAAAAAATCTTCTACATGGAGCCTGCAACCGGGATCGAACCGGTGACCTCGTCCTTACCAAGGACGTGCTCTACCAACTGAGCTATGCAGGCACTACATCCGGTGGGATAAAATCGGGGATTCAATCATCGCCGGCCCCATCCTCCGGTTCTGAGAGCGCAAACGCCCGAGCCGCCGCATTTTTAAACGCAAGCGATTCAGGCGATCATGCATCTCTTTTGACGGAGAGCGGGCGGGCAAACTAGCAAAGGCGACTTTCGTGTCAAAAGAAATTGCTGGGGAATTTCGGGGAAGCGACCCGCAATCAGCCGCCAGGAATCCGTCCGCCACGGCGCGAGGGTGAAAACTGATTACTGGGCTTCACTGTTGACTGATTACTTCTTCCCCAGGAGCGGACGCAGGATCGGCTCGAAAACGGCGGCCTGCCGCATGAAGCCGAGATCGTTCGGATGGGACCCATCGGTCGCGCCTTCGGCGTCATCGCCGAGCAGAGCGTCGCCTGGGATGTAGTAGAGGTTGGCGATGCCCTCCTTCTTCAGCGCTTCATAACTCTCGCGCAGGGCGGCGTGGTTTTCCGTGTGGAACGTGTCACGCGCGGGCATGATCCACGAGTTGGTGTTGCGGCGATCTTCGACGAGGACGATCGGGGTCTCGGGGCGGGCGGCATGGAGTTGCTTGACCAGCGCGGGGCATTTCAGACGCACCTCCGCGGGGCCCATGTTGGGGAGACAATCGATCACGTAGATGGCAGCGTCCATTTTGACGAGGAATTCGCCAACGGCGGCATCCATGCGGCCATTGCCGGAAAAGCCGAGGTTGACGATGGGCCACTCCAGGTGCCGGCCAAGGATCGCGGTGTGGACCATGCCGGGCCGCGACGCGCACGCCCCGTGGGTGATCGACGTGCCGTAGAAGACGATGGGCTTCTCCGCACGCGGAACGAGCCCTTCGAACTTCGCACCCTCATTCACGCCGATCTCCAGCGAATCCGGCCCGTTGTAGAGCGGCAGGTAGGCCACATATTCCCGCATCCCAGGGGTGAGACCGGTGGCGATGGCCATGTTGACCTCCTTTTTGTCGGGCTTGGTGACGTTTACCCAGCGCCACTTGCCCTGGTCGTCCCGTGCATAGAGATCGACCCCGCTGACGCCCGTGGCCGGCATATGCGTCATGGCGAGCTTTTCCGAGCGCAGGACGTAATGCGCCCAGATGGCGTTCGCGTCGGTCTTGAAGCGCACCATCATGCCGGCGCTGTCCTGGCTCAGACCCCATACGCTCGAGGTCACCTTCCCCTCGGCGGCATCCGGCAGCCGCGCAAACCAGCGTTTCCGGGGCAGATCCGTCCAGGCGCGGCCTTCCACACCCCATTCCGTCACATCATGCCAGACGAGTTTCGGCGCCGCGGGCTTGGCCGGGGCCGGAGCAGCGGCAGCCGGAGCGGCGGGCGCAGCCGGGGCTTGAGCGAAGGAGACCGATGGACTCTGGACGAGGGTCCAGGCGAGGCCACCGATGAGGGAACCGATGAGGAGGGAACGGAGTGTCATTGCTCCTCGATAAGAAAACTGGCGCACCGGCACAACACCGATCGACGGCGCCCCCACCCCCGCCCCAAGGGAACACGACCTATGCCGCGCCTTGGGATTGCGTCTGGGATTGCGACTGATCCTCGGGTTCCAGCCATTCGCAGTACTCCTTGAGCAATGCGGAACTGATTTCGATGAGCCGGAATTGGATGCCGTCGAGATACTGGTGCAGACCCATCTTGAAGATATCGGCGATGGTCGCGTAGTTCAGATCCGAGCAGAGCTTGCCCGAAAGCCGCTCGGCATCGGTGGCAAAGTGGGTGCGCGGGCTGCCGGAGATGCGGTGGAGCGAGGCGTCGAGCCCTTCCGCGCAAAAGCGAATGGAGCGCGGGAAACTGTCGTGCAGAATGATGAATTCGGCCACGCTCCACGGCGCGACGGGACCGGTGTGCAGCTTGCGGTAGGCCTCGAAGGCGCTGCAGGACTTGAGGACGGCCTGCCACTGCACCGTGTCCACGTTGCCGCCGACTTTTTCACCGCGCGGCAGCAGGATGTGATACTTCAGATCGAGGATGCGGGAGGTACTGTCGGCACGCTCCAGGTACTTGCCGATCTGCAGAAAATTCCAACCTTCGCCATGGGTGAGCGTGGCATTGGTCGTGCCGTGAAACTGGTGCGAATAATCGACAACGTGGCGAAAGAAATCGATGGCGCTCGACGCAAAGAGTTGCCGCGCCCCGGCGGAATTCGCCCACAGGTAGAGACTATTGATGCGCTCCCACATCTCGCTGGAAATGTACTCGCGGACGGTGCGCGCATTCTCCCGCGCCCCGGCCACGCAAGACCGGATGGAAGTCGGGTTCTCCTTGGCGAAGGTGACGAACTCGCAAACCGTCTCGGCATTGGTGACGGCGTAGAGCGAGTGAAAAAGCTTCTGATCTTCGAGGCTGGCCAGGATCGGCTCCCAGTCGAGCTTTTCGCCGTCATCTCCGTTCGTATCATCGTCCAGCGTGACCTGGAGATTGACATCGAGAATGCGGGCGTTGTTTTCGGCGCGCTCGATGTAGCGGGCGAGCCAGTAGAGTGAATCGGCAACACGAGAGAGCATGGCGTGACGTGAAAGGAATGGTGCGGCGCGCTATTCGTCGTCAATGACCCAAGTGTCCTTGGAGCCGCCGCCCTGGGACGAGTTAACGACCAGTGAACCCTTGCGCATGGCGACGCGCGTCAGGCCGCCAGGAATAATGGTGATCTTTTCTCCACTCAGGATGTAGGGGCGCAGGTCGATGTGGCGCCCCTCGATCGCCCCGCCGTCGCAATAACTGGGACTGCGCGAGAGCGAGATGACAGGTTGCCCGATGTAATTGCGAGGATCCTTGATGATCGCCTGCCGGAATTTCTCGTGCTCCTCCTTGGTGGCGTGCGGGCCGATGAGCATGCCGTAGCCGCCGCTCTCGTTGGCGCTCTTGATGACGAGTTCCGGGATGTGGTCGAGGACGTACTTGCGATCCTCCTCGAACATCGTCAGGTAGGTCTGGACATTCGGCAAGATGGGCTCTTCGCCGAGGTAAAATTTGATCATCTTCGGAACGAAATAATAGGTCACCTTGTCGTCGGCGATTCCGGTTCCGATGGCGTTGGCCAGATTGACATTGCCTTTGCGGTAGGCGTTGACGATTCCGGGCACTCCCAGGACCGAGTCCTTCCGGAAAACGGTGGGGTCGAGAAAGTCATCGTCGATCCGGCGGTAGATCACGTCCACGCGCTTCAGGCCCTTGGTCGTCTTCATGTAGACGATGTCATCCTTCACGACGAGATCCTGGCCGACCACGATCTCGATCCCCATGGATCGGGCGAGAAAGGAGTGCTCGAAATAGGCGGAGTTAAAGATCCCGGGCGTGAGGAGCACGGCCGTCGGCGCATCGGTATTTGCACATTTCGCCGGCGCCACGTAGCGCAGGAGATTGACGAGTTCCTGGCCGTAGTGATCCACGGGCCGGACCTTGTGCCGGCCGAAGAGCTTGGGAAACACGCGCTTCATCACCTGGCGGTTTTCCAGCACGTAGCTCACGCCGGAAGGGCACCGGCCATTGTCCTCGAGGACGAGATAGGTGCCGTCGCGGTCGCGGATCAGGTCGCTCCCGCAGATGTGGATGTAGACGTCCTTCGGGACGTCGAAGCCCATGAACTCGGGCCGGAAATGTTTGCCGCTCTTGACCACTTCTTCCGGGATGACGCCTTCCTTGAGAATGCGCTGATCGTGGTAGATGTCGTGGAGGAAGAGGTTGAGCGCCTGGATGCGCTGCACAAGACCGCGCTCGACATGCTCCCATTCGTCCCGAGGGATGATCCTCGGCAACAAGTCGAAGGGCATGATGCGCTCGGTCCCCTGGTTGTCGCTGTAAACTGTGAAGGTGATGCCCTGATTGAGGAAGGTCCCAGTGGCCAGATCCTGCTTTCGCTCGAGTTCCCCGTCGCCCATCTCATTGAACCGTTCCAGGAGCATCTGGTAGTGCGGTCGCGCCTCGCCGGGGGCCTGAAACATTTCATCGTAGAAATCGCCGACTTCGTAATTACTGAAAGGTTGTCCCATAGTTTTTCCCTGGGCTCCCCGTCAAGTAGCGACGAGAGCCGGCGAGTAATCGCAAGAGGCGCTTTCCGCGCCAAATTTTCGATACACAAATTTACACGCGGTGGTGTTTTCCTTCGTGATGGCCGCCGCCTGCGTCAACCCCGCCTCGCGCAATTGCCGCAGCGAAGCGTGGAGCAATGCGGTGCCCAGGCCGCGATTGCAGTATTCCGAGAGCACGCACGGGCCGGAGACCAGATGCGAGTCCGCTTCCACTTCCGTGTTGAGCCCGGACGCGGCGATGATCCGCGGTCCGTGAGTCACGACCAGCGCGGGGGTGGATTCGCGATTGAACGCCAGATCGAGCTGCATTTCGAGGCGCTCGCGGAAAAGGTTCAGCGTGTCGCTCCAGGCGGAGTCGAGCGAAAAGGCGGTGAGGACGACATGCGCCACCGCTTTGGCCTCATCCCGGGCCGCGGCGCGAATGATGAAATGGGCGGGAAGCGTCTGTTCGAGAGGCGGCAGCTTCGTGAGCTGCCAGGTGAAGCGCTTCCAGCGCACTAATTTCATAAGCTATGAATGTAAAAGCAGGGACGCGGAAAGCAATCCCGAAGACGGTCAATCACGCAGCAAATTCGCCCACGCAGGGTTTTCCTGCCGTCCACGCGGCACTTACGCCGCGAAACCTTCCGAATTTAGCGCCTCGCGGAAGGGGGTGTAGAACTCGTTCATCCTGGCGACGCCCCGGCGAAGAACCGGGCGCAGGTTCACAACGTCGGCCAAATTCACCACGAGATCGACGCTGTGCTGGAAGGCCTGGAGTTCGTCGTTCGTCACGAGCGTCGAACCGACAGCGACCAGGAATTGTTTGCGGCGTTGTTCCGCCGGAGCCGCAATGGCGGCGGCGACGATGGGATTGCTGCCGATGTCGCTCGCGTTGAAATGCTCGGAGATGACGACCACGTCATAAACGTGCGCGCGCAACTTGAGCAGGATGTCCTCGAGGAACAAGCCCGTGTGGATCTTGTAATTGAGGGTCGTCAATTGATCGACGAGGATGCGCTGGACCTCGGGCACGTCCACGCAGACCAGCGCGGTCAGGTCACCGGGTTCAAATAGATCGAGGCGGCTTTGGAATTCCATGGCAGAAAAAACGGGCATCAGGTCCCGATTCGTAGATTGATGTAGGAACTCGGGGACGCCGACTCGAGGTCGAGCTTGAGGCCGCTGGATTCTTCGCTGTCGAGGCCGCGCTTCTTTTTCACGTCGTCGATGTAGCGGGTCATCTTGCCCTTGTTCGTGGCGTAGAGATTGGCCGTCTCCTCGGTAATGAGGCTCGCCTGGTAGGCGCGGTGCAACGCCTGGTCGAAGGTCGTCCAGCCAAAGGTCGCATTGGCCTCGACGATGTCGTAGAAGCTGCGCCCCTCGTCCTCGCCGAGCGCCACGGCTTCCCGCGTGCGCAGGTTCGAGCCCATGATTTCGTTGATCAAAATGCGCCCGCCATTGACCTTGGGCGTAAGGCGCTGGCTGACGATGTAGCGGAGGGTCTCGCTCAGGCGCAGGCGCAGTTGCGTCTCCTCGGCCAGCTCGAACATGCCCAGGATACGATTGATCGACTGGCCGGCGTTGATCGTGTGAATGGTCGACAGCACGAGGTGGCCGGTCTCCGCGGCGGTCAACGCGATCTCGACCGTGGCCCGGTCGCGCATTTCACCGACGAGAATGACCTTCGGCGCCTGGCGCAGCGCGGAGCGCAGCCCGCTGGGAAAGGCGTCAAAATCGGCGCCGAGTTCCCGCTGGTTGAAGGTGGCCCGCTTGTGTTGATGAATGAATTCGATGGGGTCCTCCAGCGTCACCACGTGCACGGCCTGGGTTTCGTTGATTTCGTTCAGGATGGCGCTGAGCGTGGTCGTCTTGCCGCTGCCCGTGGCACCGGTCACGAGGATCAGCCCATTTTTTTCCCGCGCCATGTCGCGGAAGATCGGGGTGAGGCCGAGGGAGGCGAGCGAGGGCATTTCGCTCTGCGCTTTGCGCATGACGATGGCAAAATTTCCACGCTGCTTGAAGATGTTGACGCGGAAACGCGCCCGATCCAGAAGGGCATAGCTGCAATCGCAGGCGCCTTTGGTCACGAGGTCGCGCAGCAAATGGCGCTGATTGCCCACGATGTTGAGGGCGATTTGCTCGGTTTGGAAACGCGTCAGCTTGCGGACCTGCGGCTGCGCAATGTGCGCCTCCTTGAGTTCGCCGAAACTCTCCACCTGGAGCGGCCGGCCCACGGAAAAGACCAGATCGGAAATGCCGGGATGCGTGTCGAGCATCGCGCCGAGGATGGCATCGAGTTCAGGAGTTCTCATGGGAACGTTGGGTTATTCTTCGAAGTCGTCGGGCGGGGTCTTGAGGAAGACACGGAATTTCTTTTTGTCGGATGCTTTGTCGTAGGCCTCCTCGGGCGAGATGCGCGCGGCGCGCAGGTGCTCCATGATGGCATCATCGAGCGGCTGGTTGCCCTTCTTCTTGCCGACCTGCATCATGCCGGGAATCTGGTGCGTCTTACCCTCGCGGATGAGGTTGGCGATCGGCGTATCGACGACCAGCACCTCCAGCGCGGCCACCCGGCCCGGTTTGTCGATCCGGCGGAAAAGATTTTGCGCCACGACGCCCTTGAGCGACTCGGAAAGACCCGCGCGAATTTGGTTTTGCTGGTTGGCTGGGAAGACGTCGATGACGCGATCGATCGTCTTCGGCGCGCTCGGCGTATGCAGGGTGCCGAACACGAGGTGGCCCGTGGCGGCGGCGGTGAGCGCCAGTTCGATGGTTTCCAAGTCGCGCATTTCACCGACCAGAATGATATCCGGATCTTCGCGCAGGGCGCCGCGCAGGGCGGAGGCGAAGGACTTCGTGTGCACACCGACTTCGCGGTGATTGATGAGGGATTGCTGGGAGCGGTGCACGAACTCGATCGGGTCCTCGACCGTGATGATGTGGTCCTTCCGCTGAAGGTTCGCGTAGTCCATCATGGCCGCGAGAGTCGTCGATTTGCCGGAACCCGTCGGCCCCGTCACGAGAACGAGCCCCTTCTTGAGCATCGAAAATTTCTTCAAGACCGGCGGCAGGCCGAGTTCGTCTGCGGTGAGAACCTTGCTGGGAATGAGACGAAAAACCGCGGCGATCCCGCTTCGTTGATTGAAAAAATTGGCGCGGAAGCGCGCGAACCCTGGATACTCGTAGCCAAAGTCCACGTCACCCGTCTCCTCGAAAACCTTGATTTTCTGTTCCGGAGCAATCTCGTAGACGAGTGCTTTGAGGTCATCATTGGCGAGGGGTGGCGTGTCCACGCGCACGAGTTCGCCATTGATGCGGAGCATCGGCGGGTTGCCAGTCGAGAGATGAAGATCAGAAGCGCTCTGCTCCTTCATGAACTTGAAAAAAGAGTCAATACGGGCCATTTGACCAATTGAGAGAGCTAGAGGGATGCCACGGGCGGGGGGGAAAGTGCTCAGTTCTCAGTAAGAACCGCACCTCCGCCACAGTTCTTCGACGACTGAGAACTGAACACTGAGCACTGAGAACTACCTACTCCCCCCGACCTTCCTCCAACGCCAAGCCGAGGCACAGCACCCCGATCAGCGAGAATTGCAGAAAAAGGCGGTCGAGCGACGTGGTCATGTGGAAGACCAAATCGAGGGTCGTGAACAAATACGGAACGATGTCGAAGACCAGCGGCGCGAACAGCGCGACAGCCAGCCAGAGCGCCACCATGCGGCGCCGCCGGGCCAGGGTCAGCAGCGCGACTGGAACCGCAAACCACAACAGGCTCCAATACTTGAGCAGCGAAAATTGCGCGCCGATCAGATGAAAGATCGTTCCAAGCCGTGGCAGGCCAGCCCATAAGTACTCCATCGTAAACGGGTGAAAAGTGCTGTCCTCCTTTACGTGGAGCAGACCGAGCGCCAATCGCCATACCACCACGACGACCAAACCCGGAGCGGCGAATCGCAGCACGGAAAACCAGAAACCAGGTACCAAAAACCCGAAACCTTTCTCCCGCCTCGTCCAACCCATCGCAGCCGCCAATAGGATGAGACTCGCCAGAAGAAACAGCCCTTCCTGCTTGATCCACGGCAGCACGGCTGCGCACGCCGCCGCGACCGGCCACGCGCCTTCCTCTCCCCTCACCCGCCACGCAAGTAATGCACTCACCCCTCCGAGGTAGACCGCCCCGAGGACGAAATCCGCGTAGCCCTGCACCAACCCGAGCCCATTGTCGGCCATCAATGGCACGAAAAGCGGGAGCAGCGCGGTCACGGCAGCCGCCCATGGTCTTCCGCCCAGGCGAATGGTGCTGCTCCAGAGCAACGCGATGGCGGCGGCGTAGAAAACGGGAAAAATGCCCTTTACCGCCGTCTGGTCGCAATCGCCGGTCCACAGGTAAACCCACAATTCCGTGAAAGGCAGGTACAATGGATAGCTCGGATGAAAACGCATCCGGGTCACATCCGAGAAATACGCCGCGGGCAGAGAACCGCCGGCGAGGAACGCGTGTCGCGCCTTCGCTTCCCACACCAAGAGCCCATCCCACATTACCGCGTCCCGAAAGATCGCCCACCCCATGTAGCCGATGGGGATCACGACGAGGAGTTGCAGCCACTTTTCCCAGACGGGAGCGCCGACCCAACCGGTCTCGATCCGCACCGTCCCGGCCCTCAGGGTGCGAGCGCCGTAATAGCCAATCACCAGCGTGACGCCGGTGACGACAGCGAGGAGCGCGCCTCCGGGAAGGACGATGCCCCCCAGTGCGAGGAGCCCCGAGACGAGGCCCGCGCCGAGCAGCCACGAGAACCCAAAGAGTTCCGCCGCAAGGATCGATCCCGACCGGCGCCACAGCGCCAGCGTGAGCCCGGCGCCCGCGAAAAACACGGTCAGGATCGCCAGGAAAACACCCAGGATTCTCACTCCGCGACGGGTTCCTTGGAGATGAACCAAAGCGCGGGACCGAAGCGCTTGCCCTTGAAATTTTCGGGTGGCGGGGCGGAGCAGAAACCCACCGCGGCGAAGCGGTCAGGAGTCTGTCGCATGAGCACGCTCGCCTCCTGTGGGTTCTTCGCCACCTCCACGGGGCGCGGCCACGCAAGATAGGAGACCGTATCGGCCCTCAGCGCCGCCGACATGTCAGTACGGGGAGCCACGAGCAGGATGGGACGACCCGGAGGGAGTCTTGCCAGCCACGATGCGATCGCCTCCGGCATCTCCGGCTCACCCAGCGTTTGTTCCAGAAGGGTGTTCACCGAGCTGTTGCTGCCATGGTCCACCAGCGGCAGCGCCGCAGTGGATCTCCCGATCTTCGGGGCGCCGACCACCGCGATGGCGAGAAAACAGCCGAGCCAAAAAATGCGTTGGATGGCTATCCCGGACATGGCCGCGAACCATTTGGGGTTTCAGGCGCGGAAGCAATTCGGAAATCGACCATCCAGCGGGAAACACCCAAGGCCGCCCACGGCGCTATTATACCGTCCGCAGCCTTTTTAGCGGAAGCCGGGTCAGAGCCCTGCCCGCCGCGCTGTGGAGAACCATCTCGCCCCCTTCAGCATGCGACTGGCTGCAAATATGGCTGATCGCGTCATGCAGGGACGTGAAGACGGCCACGGCAGCTTCGCCTTCCTTCCTCATGGCAAACCGCGCACTCGTGCGGTCAGCATAAAGCATGTATTTGCTTCGCATCTCCCCCTATCGATCCCGAATTACGCCCGATCATAGGAAATTTCTTCTCCAAAAAATTGGCTCATACCTGTGGGTCCCGAAATCGGCCCTTTCCTGGTGGCTCAACAGGTTTCCTCGATGCGAAAAGAAAAAAAAGCCCGACCATCGCTGGTCGGGCTGCTGAAGGCTGAGGTTAAGTGCAAAAATAGATTGGTGCGTGTTCCCAGCTAGCAAGCATTATTAAAGCAGCGGGCGTGCCAACCAAACCCGTCAGCGAAAAAACTCTTTCGCCTTGTCGAAAAAACCCTTGTGCAGCGGCGTATTCTCCTCGCCCATCAGCGCGGCGAATTCTTCGAGCTTCTTGCGCTGCTCGGCGTTGAGCTTGGTGGGAACTTCGACGGCCACCCGCACCACCAGGTCGCCACGGGCGGTCGAGTTGATCGATGGCATCCCCTTGCCCCGCAGTTTGAAGGCGGCCTCGCTCTGCGTCCCGGTCGGGATCTTCAGGCTCGCCTGTCCTTCCAGCGTGGGCACGCGAATCTCGCCTCCCAAGGCCGCGGTCACAAAGCTCACCGGAACCTCGCAGAAGAGGTTGTTTTCTTCCCGCTCGAAAACTTCGTGTTCCTTGATGTGGATGACCACATAGAGATCGCCCGGCGAACCACCGCGCAGGCCCGCTTCGCCATTGCGCATGGAACGCAAGCGCGACCCGTCCTCGATGCCTGCGGGGATCTTCAGCTTGATGCGGCCCGCGGCCTCGACGCGGCCCTCTCCGCCGCACTTGCGGCAGGGACGCTCGATGACCTGACCGGTCCCCCGGCACCGGGGGCACGTTTGCGAAACCTGGAAGAAGCCGCGCGAGCTGATCACCTGGCCGCGCCCGCCGCAATCGCGGCAGGAGACAGCCCGCGAGCCGGATTCAGCACCGCTGCCGTTGCACACGTCGCAGGCTTCGAGCTTCGAGACTTCGATCTCCTTGTCGCAGCCGAAGGCGGCTTCCTCCAGCCGGATCTGCATGTCGTAACGCAGGTCCGAACCGCGCTGTTTGCCATCGCGGTCCGGGCGCTGCTGGCCAGCGGCGCCGCCGAAAAACTGTTCGAAGATGCCACCGGCCCCGGCCCCGCCCGCGCCTCCGCTGGCGCCGAAGACTTCGCGAAAAATATCGAAGGGATCGTGAAATCCGCCGCCACCACGTGCGCCACCACCGCCGCCTTGGGCGAAAGCCGCATGGCCGTATCGATCATAGGCGGCCCGTTTTTCCGCATCGGAGAGAATGTCGTAAGCCTCCCCCAATTCCTTGAACTTCTCCTCGGCGGTGTGGTCCCCAGGATTCTTATCCGGGTGAAATTTGACCGCGAGTTTGCGGTAGGATTTCTTGATCTCCTCGCCGGTGGAAGTCTTGATGACTTCGAGGATTTCGTAATAGTCGCGTTTCGTTGCCAAAGTATCGGGGATTGGAGATCGGGGTTAAGAGTTTGTGTGTCGGAGTCGGGCGGTCGGATAATCGGGCGACTGATCACTCATCGACGGCTCGCTGATTAGTGCTTCCCCGCTGCCCCCTTCGAAACCATCACGGTCGCCGGCCGCAGCAGGCGATCGCGCAGTTTGTAGCCTTTGCGGAGTTGGCGGATGACGATCCCCTCGGGGACTGTGGCGCTTTCTTCCTGGGCGACGGCTTCGTGCAGGTTCGGGTCGAAGGGTTGTCCCTCGCCGTTCACCGGCTCGACTCCGCTGGAGACGAGAAAGTCGTTCAGTTGCCGGGCCACCATGTCCATGCCGGCGAGAATCTGCGAATTGTCCGCGCTCGTCCGGGCGGCGCTCAAGCCGAGCTCGAAGCTATCGAGGATCGGGATCAGCCGATCGAGGAACGTCGCATTCGCGTATTTGACCGCGTCCTCCTTTTCACGCGCGGCCCGTTTGCGGAAGTTATCAAAGTCAGCCTTGCTGCGCAGGGCGAGGTCGCGATAGCTCTCGATATCAGCCTGCAATTGGCCCAGGAGGGTATCCGCCGTCTGCTCGGTGGTGGCGTTCGGCTCCGCGGTTTCGTCGGTGGTTTCGTTACTGCTCATTTTTTGCGGATCACTATAAGGGTAATATCGTCGTACTGCGGATAGGGTCCCACGAACGCCCTCAGGTCGTCCGTGAGCCGCGTGATGATCCCGGCCGCTCCTTCGGACGCGCTTGCCTGGATTGCTTTGATCACGTTGGCCATCCCGAATTCGTCCCCATTGCTATCGAGCGCTTCGGTCACCCCGTCGGTATATAGGACGAGGCAATCGTTGGTCTCCAACGTTAGGGAAAAATCGCCCGTGACTCTATTGAACACACCCCCGCTGTCAATGCCCAGAGCCATGCCCGGGGGGTTGATCTTTGAGACGGTCTGGTCGCCGGCTTTGTAGAGTAGAGGGGCGTCGTGGCCGGCCCGGCAGAGCGTGATCGTGCCGCCGTCGCGCTCGATGATCGTGTAAGCCATGCTAATGAACATGTCCTCCTTGATGTCGGGAAAGAGCTCGGCATTCACCTGGCGCAGGACGGTCGCCGCGGAAAGCTGGCCGTGCGCCTGGCTCCGCAGGACGCTCCGGCACATCGCCATGATGAGCGAGGCGGGCACGCCCTTGCCGGACACGTCGGCAATCGCCAACCCGCAGTGGGTTTCATCGACCGCGATGTAATCGTAGTAATCCCCACTGACCTGCCGCGCCGGGATATTGATGCCGCTGATCTGCCAGCCGCTGATGTCGGGCGAACTCGCGGGCAGCAGGATGCGTTGAATCTCGTGAGCGACCTGCAAATCCTGGTCGAGGCGCTTCTTCTCCGCCGCCTCGGAGAAGATGATCGCGGTGTAGAGGGCAAAGGCCGATTGCTCGGCGATCGCCTTGAAAATCTGGAAATCGCTCGGGATGAAGCTGTCGCTATCCGGGCCGCGGGCAATGGCGAGCACGCCGAGCGCTTCTTCGCCATAGAAGAGCGGGCACAGCATCGCGCAATTCGTCTTGAGCGGACCAGCCCGCAGGGGGCCGAGCCGGCTGTCTTCGCCGCGCAGAAGCAGCGGCTCGCCCTCGCGCCAGACGGCGCCGAGCACGCCATCCTCGGGCGCGACGGTGCGCAAACGGAGGTAGCTGGCCCACGAAAAGCCGGGCTCTTTCACGATATGCTCCGGCACGTCGAAGAAGGGGGGGCAGTTGCGCGTGGCAAACGCGGGCCGGAGCAGGTCGCCGGCGCGGTCGGACAGGTAGAGCGCGCCACCGTGCCCATCGAGGATACGGAGCGCGCCCTCGACGATGAGCACGTGCAGATCCGAAGGTTTGCTGGCGGCCGTGAGCGCCGCGCCGAGTCCGTGCAGAAAATCGAAGACGCGGGTCTCCTCGAGCTGGATCTTTTCCCGGGCCCGCCGCAGGGCGACGATCATCTCCCGCTGCCGTTTATAGACGTAGAGAAAGACGCCCGTGAACAGGGCGAGCAGCGCGAGGGATATGCCGGGCCACATCGGCGCCTAGTTGGCCAGGTGCAGATCCTGTTTGAGGTATTCGAGCACGTCCTTAAACTTCGCCGCGTTCGCCTCGTTGGCTTCCACGCAGGCTTCATGCGCTTCCAGCATCGTCTTCGCCTGCGTCACCTTGTCCGGCGCGGCGCTGACCAGCGGCACCTGCGCCACGCTCGGCGCCGATGGCGTCGCACCGTCGCGCGCTTCGATGCAGAACAGTTGATCCAGCCCGAGGTTCGCCAACAGATCGTGGTTGCGCTCGTTGAGATTGATCACCCGCAGCATCCCCTGCCCCAGTTCCCGCAGGCGCAGGGCGATCCCCGCCAGCGTCCCCATGAAGGTCGAATCCATGACCGGGCAGTTTTTCAAGTCGATGGCAAAGTCCCGAAAGCCGCGATTGATCATCTCCTTGGCGAACTCCTTCAACCCCGTGCTGTTGAGGAATGAACCCTTCCCTTCGACCCGCACGCAGACGGTGCGATTCGCTGTTCCGACGAGGATGGAAGGCTGGACAGTCACGGCTTTAGAAAACTATACGCGCCAGCACGTAGGAAACAATGCCCGCACTCATGGATGCGGAGACCATAAGGCCATTGGCTGCGAAATGCATCTTCGGATTAATTCCAGAGAAACGACTGGTTGAGGCCGACGATCTTTCCGTTTTCAATCAAAACCACCCGCCAGCCGTTCACCTTGCCGTCCTCGTTGTAATCGTCGCCGATGACATTGAACTCCGACTCGAAGGAGCCTTTGGCATCCTTGTAGAAAAACTCCTTGGCCTGGACGAACGCGCCCAGTTTCTGCTGCCGATATTCGAAGCGCACCGTCAAGTCCGCCTTCCGCGACGAACGCCAAAAAAACTTGAAGTAGCAGCCATAACGAAGCCGGCGCTCGTAACCATTGATCGCGCCGAAATTAAGCCGGGTCCGCTCGAAATTGATCATCGCGTCGAACGAAGGTTTGTTCAGCTCGGGGTCGTTCAGGAATATGCTCGTCTTGCGAAACTGAAAGGCGTCGTCAATGGCCAGCGGGAGCACCACTGCCTTGTCGAGCGCACGCGGATGTTCCGCAGCAAAGCCGGCCATGGAAAAGCAGAGAGGGGCCAGCAGCGAAAGAAGTCGTTTCATTGGGGGGAGAAAATAAGCGGCGGAGCGAAGGACTGTCAACCTTGGGGGGAGGGGCTGGGATCGGAACATGATGCATTTGTGTCCTGCGATGGAATCTCTCCCTCCCTCTTCATCTTCATCTTCGGCCCGTCGTTCCAGGGGAGATGAAGATGAAGATGCAGCGGGAGAGGGAGATAAAGCGCGTCGCACAACCGCCGGGGAATGCTGACGAGGGACAGTCCGCCAGAATTTCGAATCAAGGTTGGCGGAGGCGACCGGCGCCAGAAAACCAGAAACCTTCTCCCCCTCCCCAGTTGGCAACCTGCACATTCCCGCCGAATGTGCCGCGCTGTGAATCCCCTGATCAACGTCCGCTACTCCCGGGGACTCGAGTTGCCAGACCAGGGTTTATGGCTCGATCCATGGGAAGCGCGCCCCTTCGCCTTCGTGTCTCATGCCCATAGCGATCATATCGCGGCGCATGCCGAGGTCATCGTGAGCGCCGGGACGGCCCGGCTCATGCAGGCCCGGCTCGGCGGGATTCGCCGCGAGCACGTCCTGGAGTTTGGCCAGCCGATGGCTTGCCGCAATTTTCAGATCACCCTGCTCCCCGCCGGGCACATCTTCGGCTCCGCGCAGGCCTTCATCGAAAGCCAGGATGCCTCCCTCCTTTACACGGGCGATTTCAAACTGCGCCCGGGCCTTTCCGCCGAATCCACGCAATGGCGGCACGCCGACACACTGATCATGGAGACCACCTACGGCCTGCCGAAATACCGCCTGCCCCCGACCGCGGAAGTGGTCGAACGGATGGTCGCCTTCTGCCGGGACACGATCCACGACGGCGCGGTGCCGGTGCTTTTTGGTTATTCCCTGGGCAAGGCTCAGGAGATCCTTTGCGCGCTCCTTGAGGCCGGGCTCACACCCATGCTCCACGGCGCGGTTTTCAAGATGACGGAGATCTACCGGCAGTTGAAGCCCGACTTCCCCACCGGCTACGTGCGCTACGACGCGGAGGAAGTCGCGGGCAAGGTTCTCGTTTGTCCACCCAGTGCCAACCGCACGCTCATGGTCACGCGGATCAAGAATCGCCGCACCGCAGTGCTCACTGGCTG
>JBBRPL010000118.1:0-25268 GCA_038228205.1 Chthoniobacterales bacterium | reverse complement strand
TCGAGTTGCTCGCGTTCTTTCGAACTGAGTCCGATGTGATGCTTTTTCTTGGGCATCGCATCCATTTATACACTGATAAAGATAGTACCAGTCTAATCTTTCAATAATTACCATCGGCTAACGAGTGACAAAGCACTAGTTCCCTACAGGCCGACTTTTATTTTTAACAATTTGGAAGATGGAAAACCGCAGTTTCCTCTGCGGTCGATCACGGCGGGTCCCGGCCTTGATCCTGTGCGCACGCGAGCGGCGATTGAATTGCTGCTCCACAGCGTTGCAGGCAGTCCATCGCCGATTACGCTGTGTGCGCATCAAGTCCAATTCCGCGAGGTTGGCTTTGCTCTCAGGGGTCGCGCAACGATCTCGTAACGCGTCACTCGTTCATCCGAGATAAGGCTGGCAACGATACGTGCCGTGCTTTTTGTTGCCAATGAGGAAAGGTTTAATTTGACTCAGTTCCAAATGTGTGTAACAAAAATAAAGTCGGGCGGAATCCAAACGCACTGATTATCAGGTATTTACGAAGTAGGGGGTATGCCCCCCATCCGCGGCGTGATGCTGCCAGTTTGGACGGCGGATATTCGGCAACGGTTCTTCGCGGAGCACACACACGTCGACGCGCATGTCAGTAAACGGGGCCTAACTCCGACGATTCTGCGCTCCAGCGCGAAATTCTAACGCGAGCACTTTAGGGTCAGGCATCATATATTGGCAGAACGAAGCCATTTTCACAAAATCTTCGAGAGTGTGGCGGCTGCTGGCGGTGACGAGTATATTTGCTGGTCGACGATGGATTTGCCGCTCATGTGCAGGTGTCGGCCATGGTGGTCTGCTCCCAAACTTTCCGGGAAATCGCCAGCTTGCAAACTTCGCTTCCCGTCGGCATCTGCGGATTCTCTTCGGTCAGCCCGGCGGCCACCATTCCTTTGGTGACCAACCGGCGCGCTTCCTGTTCCCCCAGCCGCGCATATCGATGTCCCCGGTTCATACCGAGATGCGGCTTTGCCGTGACGGATGGAGCTTTCGCAGTCGGGTGTACACTCCGGGTATTCGCTCGTTTCACTCGGTTGATGGTCGCTGTCGCGAGTCCTGTCGCTCCGCTCCAGTGACCTGGGGCTAATCCTGAAAACGGAGATGGGAATAACCGCGGATTTCGCGGATGGCGCGGATGCCAAGGGATCCGGGCGCCAGGAACGTGCGAAGTCACTCACCCCATGGGAGAATGGGAGAATCCTCGTTCGTGTCTCCTGATCCGCGAAATCCGCGGTTTCCATTTCCGGATTCAAGCTTGGATGCTCGTGCGATAAAGCGTGAGTTTTACACGCGTCAACAACCTCAGGTGCGAAGTGAAAGAAACCAGCTCCATCATATGCTCTACACAATCGTCGTCGTTCTCGTCATCCTTTGGCTCCTCGGATTCAGTTTTCATGTTGCGGGCGGGCTGATCCACCTCATTCTGGTCGTTGCGCTGATCATGTTGGTCATTCAGTTGCTGACGGGTCGAAGAGGAATCTGACACCTAAAAAGGGCGCAGCTTTCGGTTTAATTCACCCGTGTCCGCCATCACTGGCCAACGGGATAAATCGCTGATCGTCACCTTGTGTGACCCAAGGAAGATCGCGGCGCCCGGCCGAATAGAGCGGGAGGTTCACGAAAAAGCTCCAACGATCTTCAACGCTTCCACTGATGACCAATCCATCCCTGCACTCCCTCGTTTACGTGAGCACCGCAACTCATCCGTTTTCGGCGGACGAGCTGGCGGCCTTGCTCGCCCAGAGCCGGAAACGCAATCAGGAGGCAGGCATCACCGGTATGTTGCTCTACAAGGATGGCTGCTTCATCCAGGCATTCGAAGGCGAGAAAGACGCGGTGCGCGGCTTGCAACTTCGTATCGCTCGCGATCCCCGCCACCGCAACATCGTCGTCCTGATGAATGGTCCAATCGAGGAGCGTGAGTTTTCCGCATGGACGATGGGCTTCAAGCAACTGGATGATGACGACGTGCAAAAGCAACCCGGCTTCAGCGAGATGCTAAAAATGCTCGTCCACCACGGCCGATGTTCGATGGACACATCATTCGCGATCAAGCTGCTCCGAAGTTTCACAGGTCCTCCTCTTCAAGCGCCCGCGCCTGTCGAATAGATTCGCTCCAGCATGGTCTCAACAAGCGTCTGGTCGCTGCTTGGAGGGACGACCCACTTTGTCCAGCGGGCTGGTGCCAGCGGGCCAGAGGTAAAAGGCACCTGCGCCTACATCGGCGGCATCTCGGCCACTTCGCTGTCCGCCATTCCGCTGCGGTAAGCGATGGCCCTCACCTCGATGCCCGGCTGCACGCTGATGACTCCGCAGTAAACGTAGCCCCGGGTGCGGGTGGGCGGGGTGCCATCGAGGGTGTAGCGAAACCAGGCGCCGGGGGTGGCGGAATGGAGGGTGATGGTTTTGCGGTCGCTGGAGAACTGAGGTCGGGCGCAGGGTTGGGTGCCCTGTTCATAGAGGCCGCAGTCGGGGTAGTTCTTGATCACATCCCAGCCGAGGCGCTCGACGAGCCGCGCCTGCTCGGGGGTGAAGCTGGTTTCGATCGGCAGCATGCGGCCTTCGGGTGCTTCGCGGTAAAACGCGCTGAACCAGGTGGTGTCGACCACATAGGCGCCGTTGGCGTCGTCGTGGTTGAGCCCGGCGGCGGGGTGGACCTGGTCGTTGAAGAGCAGGCCGTAGAAGTCGCCCGGTTTCGCCCCGGGAAATTGGCCGCGATCGATCTTGTTTTTCATCCAGCCCATGGCGAGCGCGCTGGGAAGGACGCGCGGGGGTTTGCCTTCCGGGAGCCGCGGGAGGAGCCGGTGCTGCAGCTCCTCGACGTAGAGGAGCATGGCGCTCATCGATTCCTCCCAGGTGAGGGCGGGAAAGGTTTTCGCCATCTGGAAGCTCGGCACCTCGGCGCGGTCACTCGGCCGGTCGCGGCGTTGCTCGACCCACTCGCAGTAGAGCCACGGCTGGAGGTCGGGAGATTTCTGGCGAAAGAGGCGGATGAAATTGACCTCGGCCGCGAGCTCCTTTTCGAGATCGAAATCGCGCGGTTGCAAGGTGAGCAGGTCGACCTTCCCGACGGTGGGCCAGAAGGCGTCCCACGGGCCGGCGGCCTGCATGCGGGCGATGGACTCCGGGGTGCGCTTGAAGTTCTCCGGCGCGAGATTGCCGCTGGCGAGAGCCCAGAGCTCGCGGGTCAGCGCTCCGCCGTGCAGGTAGTATACGCCGTGGTGATCGTAGCCAGCCGTGCGCGCGTAGCGGGGGAAGCCTTTCGTCGTGCCGGTGAGGCTGTTGCCGAGATGCGCGGTGCTCAGCGCAGGCCGCATGGCGCCGCGGAGCAGGTAGGTTTTCACGGTGACCTCGCCCGGCCCACGGTCGGGCAGGAGGGAAACGGCGGAGAGGGTCGTCGGCGTGTCGAGCCGGAGCGGCGTGGTGTAGGTCTCGCCATGCTGCGCGGTCGGCGGCGAGCCATCGCGCGTGAAGCGAATGACGGCGCCGGGGGCGGAATACATCGTGACATCGGTGGGAGCCTCGAGGTCGGTTTCGTCGGGCTTGATGATCACTTTCGGCGCTGCGGCGGAGTCGAAAAGATCGGAGCCGATCGCGCGCTCGCTCTGCGTGCCATCGGCCTCGAAGACATGGAAATGCCCGCTCTTCGTGTTGCTTCCGACCAGTTTTTCGCCGGCATAAAACTCGACCTGTCCGAGCTTCGCTTTCGCGGCGGCGGGCAACAAGAAGCGCACCCACCGATAGACGTGCGTGTTGGCAAATTTCACCTCATCCGTGCCCGCGCCCGCCGGCGCATCCGTGATCTGCGCGAGGGTGACGAATCCCTGCTGCCGTCCGACGTCCGACCCCTCGACTTTCGCGCCGACGAAGTCCGCCCTGGTCGTGGGCGTGCACGCGAACCGCACGCGGTCGATGGCGGGCGGCTCGGCTTTCTCCACCGCGCGCAGCGGCACGGTGCAAGGCGCAAAAGTAAGCGCGAGGGCAATGATGAATCGGTATTTCATGTTCGAGGATCGCTTGCCGGTAAGGCTAAGCCGGATCATCCAGCATCGCCATGTTTTCGATCGTGGATGGAAGCCTGGGTCAGGCGCCTGGTCTGGTCCAAGACGTGGACGGATCGCTCTATGCGCAGATGACTGGTGGTGAAATCCTAAACCCGGAAATGGGAACCACGGATTTCACGGATAACACGGATAAGGAGACATGAACGAGGATTCTCACATTCTCCCATCGGGTGAGTGGCTTCGTACGTCCGGACTCCCGTATCCCTTTGCATCCGTGCCATCCGTGAAATCCGTGGTTATTTCCATCTCCGTTTTGAGGATTAGCGGCACGCCTGGCGACAACGGGCGACAGCGCGCGTGAACCCATCCCGCCCGCACCGCGGGTCAGCGGGCGGCTAATGCTTCCGCCGCCGCCAGCCGACGAGAGCGACCGCGCCGAAGGCGAGGAGCGCGGCACTGCCGGGCTCGGGCGCGGGCGCGGGTGTCAGGTTGAGCGAAGACAAGCCGCCACTACCCGCGTTCGGATCGTTCGTCGTGTTGGAGAAACTACTGGAGAAAGTCACGGGCGGGGCCGCCAGCGAGTGGATGAGCGCAAATGACGTGGTGGAGGTCAGGTCGAGGGTCAGGCTGGTCGCGGTCTTCACCAGCGTCGCGGCGTAGCCCGCCGGCATGTCCAGGGTGAAATTTGCCGCGGTAAAAGTCGACGAACCGAATGTCGCGATCGTGTAGTTTTCCCCCGCCACGCCGGCGCCGGTGATCTGCAACGTAAAGGTGCCGGCCGTGCCTTTGGTCAGCGCGCCGGATAGCGCCAGGGCGTCCTCGATCGAGCCGGAGCTGATTTGCATCGAGAGCGTACTCCCGCCATTCAACGTCATCGTGCTCCCGTGCAGGACCGTGCCCGCCACCCCGGGCGAGCCGGCACCGGGTGCGACGGTGCCGCCGCTGTTCACCGTGGCCGCGCCGGACATCGTGCCACTGCCGCCGAGCGTGCCGTGGTTGTTGACGGTGACAGTTCCGGTGCCCGTTCCCGAGCCCGTGGCGTTGTTGACCAGGAGCGTTCCGTTGCCGACGGATGTCCCACCGGAGTAGGTGTTCGCGTGGGTTAGAATGGTCGTCCCGCCGCCATTCTGCGCGACTGACAGCTGGCCCGTGGCGCCATTGCTCAGCAACCCGGAAAGCGTGTTCGTATTCGGCGAATTGACGGACACACTGCCGACACCGCCCACGCCATTGGTCACATTATTGGCGAAGACGCCGCCGTTCACGTTCACAAGGTTGAGGATGGCGCCATTGCTCACACTCACCGCGCTGGTCGCGCCGATCGAGCCGGCGAGCGCGCTCGTGCCGATGCGCAGCGTGCCTTTGCTGACCGTCGTGGCCCCGGTATAAGTGTTCCCGGCATTGGCCAGGACGGTGGTTCCGGTCCCGTTTTGCGTGACCGCCAGCGTGCCCAGCGCCCCATTCGTGAGGGTGCCGGTGAGGGTGTTGGTATTTGCCGAAGTGGAGAGTAACGTGCCGACGCCGCCCACGCCGTTGGTGACGTTGCCGAGGAGAATGTTGCCGCCCAGATTGACCAGAGTGACCTTGGCTCCATTGCTGATGCTGGTCGTGCTGCTCGCGCCGATCGAACCAGGCAAACTGGTCGTGCCGACTTGCAGGTTGGCTTTACTGACGGTCGTCGCTCCGCTGTAGGTATTGAAGGCGTTGGCCAGGATGGTGGGCCCGCTGCCGCTCTGGGTCAGCGCGATTTGGCCGGCGCTGCCGTCGGTCAGTTGGCCGTAGAGGATATTCGTTTTTGCGGAATTGACCACCAGGGTGCCCGTGCCCGCCAGGTCGTTGCTGACATCTTCGTAGAGCGCGTTTCCGCCAATGTTGACCAGTGTCAAGGCGCCTCCGAGGGCGATGAATACCCCGCCGGTGCCGATCGAGCCCGCAGTACTGGCCGTGCCGATTTGCAGAACACCACCGGAGATAAAGGTCCCGGCTGAGTAGCTCTTGTTGGAACCCGTCAGGATGGTCGTCCCTGTCCCACTCTGCGACAGCGCCATCTGGCCGGTGCTGTCCGCCACGATCCCCGAGAGCGTGTTCGTATTGGCGGAGTTGACATCCAAGAGGCCCACCCCGCTGCCATCGTTGGTCACGGTGGTGACAAATTTGTTGCCCACCACGTTGACCAGCGAGAGTGTGCCGAGATTCGTGACGTTCACCGGGTGATTGACAATCGAGGCGGCTGTCCCCGCCGAGCCGATTTCCAGGATGCCGTCGCTGACCGTCGTCGTCCCGGTGTAGGTTTCCTTGGCCGTGAGGGTCGTCGTGCCGGTGCCACTCTGGATTAAGCTGCCAGTGCCGCTGATCACTCCCGAGAGGGTATTGGTCCCGCTGGCGATGGCGTTGAGGGAGGCATCGGTGGAAGCGAGGGAAACGGCGTTGGCGAAGGTCCCGCCAGTCGCGAGATCGATGGCCAGAATGCCGTTAGCATTCACCTTGATCTTGCTGGCGAGCGCGAGCCCGGGCGTTCCCACCCCGAGGCCGATCTGCAGCGTTCCGGCGTTGACGGTGGTCGTTCCCGTGTAGGTGTTCAGACCGGCCAAGGTGGTCGTCCCGGTGCCATTCTGGACAACGAAGCCCGTGCCGCTAATGCCACCGAAAACGAAATTGGATCCTGTTTGGACGCCTTTGAGACTGGCGCTGGTGTTGTTGAGATTCACGGTCCCAGTGAGGGACGCATTATCGATGAGTAGCGTGCTGACATTGTTGACTTGGATCGCACTGGCCAGACTGGCGGCGGCCGCGACTCCGTCGCCGACCTGGAGCGCTCCATGATTGACCGTCGTCGGGCCTGTGTAGGTATCGGCCCCGGTTAGGATGGTGGTCCCGGACCCGTTCTGGGTCAGTGCCAATGTCCCTGCCGCGCCATTCGTCAACGTGCCGGACAGCGTGACTATTTTTGTCGAATTGATGTCCAACGTGCCCACACCGAGCACGCCATTGGAGACGTTGTTGGAGAAAAGGTTGAGCGTGACGACGGCGCCCACCTGCGTGAATACATTGACCAGCGAGAGCGTGCCGCCGGTGCGGATGGCCACCGCGCCGCCAACGCCAATCGAACTCGCGGTGGCGGCATTGCCGATCTGCAATACCCCAGCGGTGACCGTCGTCGCCCCGGTGTAGGAATTGGAGTTCGTCAGGATCGTCTTGCCAGCGCCGCTCTGTCTCACGGCCAGGGTCCCCGCAGCTCCATCGAACAGGCGGCCGACGATGGTATTCGTATTCGCGGAGTTGATCGCCAGGGTGCCGTTCCCGACCACCCCGTTGGTGACATCGCTGTCGAAGGTCCCGCCTTGCAAATTGACCAGGGTGAACGTGCTGAGGTTCCTGACGCTGACCGCAGTGGCGGAGAGGAGTACCCCGGCGGTCGCAGCCGTGCCGATCTCCAGATCGCCACCCGAGACCGTCGTGTAGAGGATGCTATTATTCCCGGCCAGAATCTGGGTACTGGTCCCATCCTTGATAATGCCGCCGGTCGAAGCGAAGGTGCCGTAGAAAGTGGTCGCAGGCCCCACGAGGCTATTGCCGATGGTCAGGTTGAAGCCATTCAGGTTGATCGCGGAGGACTGGCCGATGGCCGAATTCGGGCTGGAGAGCGAGGCTGCGACCTGGTCGAAGCCGTTCAGGTTGATGATCGAGCCGCCCTGGCTCGTCCCATCGTCCATGGTGACCGCCGAACGCGTGATGCTGGGAAGCGCGTTGGCCACGTTGAGATTGAGCGTGCCGGTCGAAGTGGTGCTCCGCACGAAGGTGTTGCCACTGTAGCTATTGGCGGCATTCTGCTCGAAGGTCGAGCTATCCACGATCAGGGCGCCGTGGGCGGTGTCGAGGCAGATGCAGATCAAGGCTGCGACGGAAGAGGCGAGGACGAAGGGGCTCTTGCCGCAGAATTTGGCACGACGACGGGCTTGGGGGCTTGCGGTCATAGGAATGATCTTTGCAGAGGTAGCAGATGTTTCAGCGCGAGCAACGGAAACAACCGCTCGGAGGGGTTGTCCTGATGCCACACAGATGAAATTGGCTGCAAGCGGATGGAAAACCGCCGCGCACTGATACCGAAAACTGGTCCGTTGTCCATATTAAAATTATTTCCGCTTGGACCCAACGTGTCGGAAGGTGAGCCCAATTTCGTCCAGCGTCAGCCGGAATCGACGGAGGAATTGCAAACGGCTGACGAGGCCCGGGAATCCTGCCCGGTGGATGCAATCGGTAACGACGGGTAGGTGGCCGACCAACCGATGCCAGTCCGCCGACAGCGAAGGATTTCTGCGCGTCGCCCCCCGCCTGTCGAGGAGTCCTTTCCAGCATAGGGCTGACGATCCATCTACGAGGCGCTCGCCTTTATTTGACCGTATCGTCACTGGAGATTTGGATCCGTTCGGCTAAAAGGCACGTTGTGAATAAGGAATTCCACATTTTTTCGGCAGGGATGAGGAATGGCTTCATCGTGAAAGCGGTCGGGGAGGGATATCCCCGCGTATTTCCGACGCTTTTTGAAGCTGCCCGGCACGCTCGCACTCAGCCCAACTGCGATGGAGGGTTGGTGATCATTTACGATGAGGACGGGCGGGCGTTGAACCGCATACCCTTTGGGGCGAAGCGGAGACCCTGGCTGGCTTGAGTGGTCGCTTTACGGCGGTCGACTTTTCCGCCCGCCATCAGGGCGTCCCAGCGAACTGGAGCCTGTCGTAGTTGATTGACGATGGCGCGAACATCCCGAAGATCGAATCGCGATGAAAACGATATTGAACTGCATCTTCGTGGCGCTGGGATCGCTCGGCCTGCGTGTTGAGGCACAAACATCAAATCCTTCGGTTCCCATCTATGTGGGCGCTTACTCGGTGGATCATGAGTTTAGCATCGTGACCGACGAGTGCATGAAGGTGTTAAGGACGAAGAAGATCTTGCTGGGCAGCAGATCCTGGGGGCTTGGCCTTGGATCGGCGATGGGAAGGGTCGACAAGAAATACGAAGTGAACTGGGAAAGCTTTCACGCAAAAGGATATGTATCGGCGGCTAACATGTTCTTGCCCGCGGACCTATTTGCTGGGCCCAAGGTGGTTCAATATACCCTGGATACCTCGAAGAACCGGTGGCTCTACATGGATGACTTCCTCAGGAAAGACCCCTGGAAGTTCGGAGAGAAGATCGATGGCTGCCTTCAATTGCTTTACACCGTGGGAGACAAGAACATGGAAGATTATTTTCCCATTCTTGATGCTTTGATCCGTGACTACCCCAACGTCAAGTTTGCGGTTTGCACGCATCATGTGAACGCCTCCGGGATGGATTTGCGAGGCAACGAGCAAAAGGAGGATTCCGCCTGGAATATTTATGGCGGCGCATACAGCGACCAGGTTCTCGCAAGGTATTACGGCAAGGTGGCAATATTTGATCTGCGTGACATCGCCTCGACCCGACCCGATGGGACCGTGTGCTCGTTTGAAAGTAATGGTAAAACCTACCGGAAAATGTGCCCGGAATATAATACCAACAAGGACATGCTGCATTTGAACTCACCAGATGGATCAAAGAGATTGCCCAAAGGTTTCCTGATTTTGCTGACCAAGATGTTTTGCGCGGATCTGATCCCCAAGACTTTGGTTACTCCCAAGCCAGTTCAATTGAAGTAAATGAAGGCGGTCTCCCCTGGTGGACCGCCGCTCAAGACTCGACGGGATCCTTCGATAGTCTCCACGGCACCGCAGAATTTTCCCCCCAGTGCGCCATGGACCTCTCGCAGAGCCTCGAATCCCCGCTCCGCTGCTAATGACGTGATTTATAAACCGCTGAAAATCAGAGTGCGCGGGTGGATCGGCTTTTAACGATCGCCTCCGCGATCGCCCTATCGGGCTCGCTCCGCGAGTTCTGTCGCTCGGCTCCAGTCCGAAGACGATGGCAAAAGATGGGCGGCGGAGCCGCGATTCTTTTTCCCATCGCGTTGCGGAGAACGCGATCCACCCGCGCTTTCTGCACGCGGAACTCCTATCTTGCACGAAGCTGCTCAACGTCATCTCCGCACTAACGATGACTGCCTTTCGTCTTTTGGTGCTCAGGATGACACATTTCGGTGTGGTCTTTTCAGCGATTTCCAATGCGGTCACGAACCGACTTTCGGTTGCCGTGGCCACGGAACGGCCATACAAGGACAGCCCTCGTCGTTGCCATCCCCTCTACTTTACAGCCACCTATTTGGAATCGTTCAAATTCTCCCACCATCCGCGGCGCTGGAGGAAGGGCGCGCCCGGCCTGCCGGAAAGCAGAATGCCAGGGAGAACGGATTCACGAGGCGTTCTCGGATTGAGAATGCAGGCGTTCGAATGAATTCCAGATGAGCGCGCCGATCACCGCCGACACGGTCGGTTCATCCGAACGGCCACGTTCCTCGGACGTGCCGTCATTCAAGTCCGTGGGATGGCCGATCGGCGTTGCGCTCTTCGCGGTGATGCTGGTGCTGCGGATCGTTTACGCGTCCCATTTCCGCTTCGATACGGATGAGCCTCAGCACCTCCACGTCGTGTGGGGGTGGGCGAATGGCCACATGCAATATCGCGACGTGTTCGACAACCACGGGCCGATCTTTCACCTGCTTTGCGTGCCGCTCTTTCGGATCCTGGGCGAGCGGCCGGACATCCTGATTCCGATGCGGCTGGCGATGCTTCCCCTGTTTGCGATCTCCCTGTGGTGCATTTTCCAAATCGGCGCCGCGCTCTTCTCGCGTCAGGTCGGATTCTGGGCGGCGCTGCTGACCGGTTTTTATCCGGAGTTTTTCCTGACCTCTACGGAATTTCGCACCGACAATCTTTGGACGGTCCTCTGGTTGCTCGCGCTGGTCGTGGCGGCCCGAGGTTCTTTTAATGCGAGACGCGCCTTCCTCGTGGGATTGTTCCTGGGCGCCGCCTTTGGCGTCACGGTGAAAACTGGGCTGATGGTCGGCTCGCTCGCGCTCGCCGCGGCGGTGATGACGGGGTGGAACTGGATGGGAGGGCGGAAATTGGACTGGCGCTCCGTGAGTGCGAACGTGGCCGCGGGGCTCTGCGGCCTGGCCATCATTCCTGGTGTCTTGATTCTGGGGTTCGTCGCGGAAGGCGCGGGCCAGCAGTTCCTCTATTGCAATATCAGTCACAACCTTGTCCCAAATGCGCAAAACTGGGAGCATCTCGACGCCCACATTCTTTGGTTCCCCATCTTTGCGGCGTTCGTCGTGGGAGTTTTCTGGAATGTCAAACGTCGCGAGTTGGATGGACTCACGGTTCGCCGATGGTGTCTCGTCCTCACGGCGGGCTTTTATTTCACGGCGCTGAAGACTTTTTTCCCGACTCTTTCGCGGCAGGATGATCTGCCGGTGATTCCTCTCGCGTTCCTGGTTTTCGTGGCGGCGATTTTCCTCCTGTCGAATCGTCTGGTTTCCCGGCCAAAGCTGCACTCGATTCTGACTGGATGGTTTTTCCCGTTGGTGGTCGTGGCTGAAGTCCTCCTGCTGGCACTGACGACTCCCTTTTGGAAAAACAACACGCTGCGAGACAACGCCATGGTGGCGGACGTGCTGCGGGCGACTGGACCGGGCGATTTTGTGATGGACGCGACCGGGGAAACGATCTTTCGGATGCGGCCGTACTACTACGCACTCGAGGCCTTCACCAAAGTCCGCATCGAGCGCGGTTTGGTGAAAGATGACATCATCGAGCGGCTCATAGCCACGCGGACGCCCGTGGTTCGCCCTGACGCCCTGACCAACATTTCACACAACTTTGTTCGCAATAACTATCTCACCGCGGGCAACGGGCTCTGGATGTTGGGAAAACAACTGATCGCTTCCGGCGCCCGCGTGCAAGACCCGGTGGTCTTTGAAATCATCATTCCCGCTCGTTACGTCGTGCTGAACACGCGCAGCAGGAAAATATCTGGTAGTCTGGACGGAACACCCGTGAACGAAGTTCGCTGGCTCGATGCGGGAAAGCACACTTTCGTGCGAACCGACGATGGGAACGCTCGCCTGTCGCTTTTTTGGGCGGAAGGTTTCGAAAAAGGATTCTCCCCGTTTGCTCAATAGCAGTCAATCGAACCCGGGTTTAAACGGCGCCCTTGCTCCCTGTTTGACGAAGAGCCCAGGTGACCGATAGTCTTCGGCCATCACTCCCTGGCCGCATGCGCGTCCCTCCATCCCCCCTAGATCGTCAATTCCTCTCGTTGCTCCTGCTGGCCGGCGTCGCGGCTGAGGCCGCGGCCGCTCCAAACGTGCCCGCGGCTAATGCGGCCACGACACCACGCGGGTATCAGGAGGTGGCCCAGCCGTTCATCGAAAGGAACTGTCTGGAGTGCCATGGCGAAAAAAAGGCCAAGGCGGGTTTCCGCATCGATCTGCTGGGCGCGGATTTCGCGGGGGCGAAAGTGGCGGATCAATGGAAGGAAGTGATCGACCGGATCAACGCGGGAGAGATGCCGCCCGAAGGCAAGACGCGGCCCGACACGAGGCAGGCGGGGGCGTTTGTGGCCTGGGTCAATGGGCAACTCCACGAGATGGAACTCGCGGCCAAAAACGCCGGCGGGCGCATCCCGATGCGGCGGCTCAATCGCGATGAGTACGCGAATACCGTCCGCGATTTGCTCAAGCTGGATGAAAACATCGTCCGCCCGCTTGTGGAGGAAATGCCCGCGGATGGCAAGGCGGAGGGGTTTGACCGGCTTGGCGTGGCGCTCTTCTTCGATCAGACGCAGATCGAGCGCAGCCTGGGGGTGGCGGCGAATATCGCCGCGAAAGCGATCGTGTCGGAACCGCCCCAGGCGAACCATTTGCTCAACACCTTCGGTGATCTCCGCCACCGGCCGCCCAAGGACACGGTGGAGGTATTCCCGGCCTTCGAGCACCAGATCCCGCGCGGCGCGGCGGATCTCTTCGTCCGCCCCGAATATATCGAATACTTGCAGGGTTACCCGACGTATAACAAAGAACTCGCCGCTTGGGGTGTGATCAACCATTACGCCGTCAGCAAGGTGGTAACGCAGGACGGCTACTACCGGATCCGGATCAAGGCGAAGGTGGATAACCGCGCGCGCAAGGAGCCAAACAAATTCCGCCTGCAATACGGCCTGAATTCGCCGATCCAGGCGGAGGTCGAGGTGCCGCTCGATCCATCGGGCACGACGGAAGCGATGATGTTCCTGCGTGGCCCGGTGAATGGTGAAGTGAAGGGACCGCAGGTGTTCAACCTGCTGTGGAATCACACGGATAAGGCGGTGATCAATGAGCCGGCGTATCAGAAGCTCGTCTCGAACTGGACGCGGATCCGTGGAGCGATGGAGCAGGCGGCGGTGAAGCGGGTGCCGGAGGCCCAGATGGACGCGCTGAAGAAGGAACGCGCGGTGGCGGAGAAGGCGCTGAACGACTGGACCGGGCCGGCCCATATCTACAACCCGGCGATGAAGGTGGAGGATCTGCCGCGCCTGCAAATCGAGTCCATCGATATCGAAGGGCCAGTCCAGAAAGAATGGCCCCCTGAGAGCCACAAGGTGCTCTACCTGACGGGTGACGAGAAGCGCGACGCCGCGGGAGTGCGGGAGATTTTCGCGCGCTTTCTGCCGCGCGCGTATCGCCGCCCGGTCTCGGCGCAGGAAGTGGATGAGATCGTGACCGTGGTGAACGAAGCCCAGACGAAAGGGAAAATGACGTTCCCCGCGGCGATGCGCATCGGCTTGCAGCGCGTGCTGTGCGCGCCGGGATTCCTTTTCTTGCAGGAGCCGGCGGGAGCCAATCCGCAACGGCGGCGGCTCACCGACTATGAACTGGCCTCGCGCCTGTCCTACTTCTTCTGGAGCACGATGCCGGATGATATCCTGTTCACGCTCGCGACCGCGGGCAAACTGCACGAACCGGCCAACCTCGCCGCGCAGGTGAAGCGCATGATCGCCGATCCGAAGGCGGGGCAACTGGTGCAGAATTTCGCTGGGCAATGGCTGTCGGTGCGCGACTTTGGGTCGATCCAGCCCGCGGCGGATTACACGGAATACGACAAGGGGCTGGAGAGGGCGGCGAGGCAGGAGCCGTTTGCCTTCTTCACGGAAGTGCTGGCGAAAAACCTGCCGATCACATCGTTCATCAATAGCGACTTCCTCGTGGTGAACGAACGGCTCGCGAAATTCTACGGAATCGCAGGCGTCACCGCGCCGGCCCGAGAATCATCGCGGCGGCGTGCTCGGCATGTCTGGGCTGATGACCTTCCTCGCAGATGGCACCCGGACGCTGCCGATGCGGCGCGGATCGTGGGTGCTGCGCGAGCTCTTTGACGATCCACCCAACAATCCGCCGCCGAACGCCGGCGAGATCCAGCCGAACACCGGCGGCAAGAGCCTGACCGTCCGCGAACGGCTCGAACTGCATCGGCACGATGAGATTTGCGCGTCGTGCCATTTCAAACTCGATCCCTACGGCCTGGCGCTGGAGAATTACGACGCGATCGGGCAATGGCGGGAACACTTCAACGGGGAGGGCTTCCGCGGCAGCAAGGGGCCCGCGCTGGATATCAGCGGCAAGTTTCCGGATGGCAAAAAGTTCGCGACGCTCGACGAATACAAGGCCGGGCTCATGGCGCAGAAGGACAAGTTCGCCCGCGCCTTCAGCACCAAGATGCTCACCTACGCGCTCGGCCGGCCCGTGGGCTACACGGATCACGAACAACTCGATGCCCTGACGGGGGTTCTAAAGACGAACGAATACCGGATTCAGCCGCTGCTTCACGCGATCGTTGCCAGTGAAGCGTTCAACACCAAATAAGCCATGAACATCATCCATCACCGCGCCCCCCTGCCCCGCCGGACGTTTCTCAAAGGCGCCGGAATCACCCTCGCCCTGCCATGGCTCGAGGCGATGAGCACGCGGGCGGCGTCGGTGACGACGGCCGGTTCCATCGCGGCGACGGAGACGCCGCGGCGCGCGGTGTTCAGCTTCTTCGGCCTGGGGATCAATGGGCGCGATTTCACACCCGCGGATACGGGCGTGAACTACACCTTGTCGCCGATTCTCAAACCACTCGAAGCGTTGCGACGCGATTTCACCGTGGTCTCCGGCCTGAAGCTCACGTATTCGGGCGGGCACGTGGGCGATCGCACTTTCCTCACCGGCACAAACACGCGCAGCGCGGGCAAGAAACTCCGTGTCTCCTGCGACCAGGAACTCGCGAACGCCATCGGCGGGCATACGCGTTACCCGTCGCTCACGCTCGGCATCAAGCGCGGCACGGGGTTCGGCGGCAATCAGGATCAAACCATTTCCTGGGCGCCGAGCGGCACGCCCATTCCCTCCGAGAATCGGCCGCACGTGTTGTTCGACCAGTTGTTCCGGCCGGACACGGCGGAGACGCTAAACCAGCGCGAGGCAGAGTTTGCCAGCCGCACGAGCGTGCTCGATTCCTTGCGCGGGGAGGCCCGCCGTCTGAATGGAGCGCTCGGCGTCGACGACCGGGCCAAGCTCGATGAGTATCTCACCGGCATCCGCGATCTCGAACGCCGCATGCAGACGGAAAAAGAGTGGCTGCGCCGGCCCAAGCCGAACGTGGAGACCTTGAACTTCGGCAAGGAGCAGGGGCTCGACCCCGACAAGGCGGGGCTGGAGTATCGCCGCTATCAGCGGCTCATGTTCGATGTCATCGCGCTGGCGCTCCAGACCGACAGCACGCGCGTCGTGGCCTACATGGCGCGCATGGACGGACAGGACGGCACGGGCGCGTGGCGCGAACTGGGCAACCCCTACAACTACCACGAGATGACCCATCACGGCGAAGATCCGGACAAGCTCAAGTGGTTCACGAAGGCCGACATCTGGTACATGGAGGAGTGGGCCTACTTCCTCGGCAAACTCAAGGCGGTGAAGGAAGGCGACGGCACGCTGCTCGATCACACGCTCGTCGCCTACGGCAGCAGCGGCGGAGCGATCAACGCCCACAACAACCATCATCTGCCCACGATGATCGCCGGCGGCGCGCGCCTCGGGCTCAAGCATCAGGGCCACATCATCAAGGAGGATGTGCGGCTCGGAAACCTGTGGCGCACGATGTTCGATCGGCTGGGTGTGCCGTTGCCGGAGAATTTTCAGGGCGGTGAATCGGACGGGCTGATCAAAGAACTGGTGTGAGCTTCATCTTGCTGGCGCTGGCTCTCGGCGCCGGGGTTTCGCTGTTTTTTTGGCTGCGGCCGGAGGGGACCTTTGTCCCGGCGCGGTCGTCCGCCATCTCCGCTCCCTCCCTGGAGATCCGCGTCCTGAGTTGGAACGTCTTGCAGAGCCAGGACAAAATGCTGGGCCGACCCTGGTCCCGGCGGAAAGATTCCTTTCGTATCCTGCTCGAAGCCCATCGCTACGACATCATCTGCCTGCAGGAAGCGCTGCCGGAACAGATCGCATTTTTCCGCTCCATCCTGCCGGGGCACACCCACTATGCGGTGGGGCGCGATGACGGAAAGTCCGCCGGGGAACACTGCCCGATCTTTTTTGATTCCGACAAATACAACCTGCGCGAATCGGGCACCTTCTGGCTCAGCCCAACGCCGGAGAAACCCAGCTCGGGCTGGGGCGAGAATGTTCCCCGTCTATGTTCCTGGGTGGAGCTGGAAGACCGATCGGCCCGGGGGCGATTCCGCATTTACAATCTCCACCTGCAGCTCCACCCCTTCGCCCAACCAAAGGCGGCGCGGGTGATGGTGGAGAAATTGCGGGCGTTGGAAGTTCCTGCGGTCATCACGGGCGATTTCAACGCGCCTCACGGCTGGCCCGCCCTGCGAGTGTTGGAACGGCGGGGCTTCACCAATGCCGAAACCAGCGGAGCCATGACCTATCACGTGCGCGGCAAGGGAATCCGGTGCCTGGACCATATCCTGACCGATCTGCATTGGCGCGTGTGCGGAGGCGGGGTGTTGAAAGACAAAGGTGGGGAGGTCTATCCATCAGACCATTTCGGGCTCTGGGTGGATCTGGCCCTGCGCCCGATTGAAATGACGACCGATGATCCGGTCCGAGCCGGTGATATCGCCAGGCAAACGTGAAAGTGTGGACGGGGGAACGGCGATCAGCGCCGTGGCGGAGGGATGGCTCAGTCCTTGCGAATCGCCGGTTTCAACGTCCACGCTTGCAGGCGGGCGACTTCGAGAACTTTGGGAGCGCGGAAACCTTCCCGGTGAATCACCCAGCCGCCGAAAAGGCTCGGCAGGTCTTTGGCGATATGGCGGGCGGGCAGCACCTCGATGTTTGCTCCCAGCGGAATTTCGTTGGCCGGCGCCGGGCTCGCTCCGTTCTTGCGGAGTGAGTCGTAGGCAGAGGCGAGCGACACGAGGAAATCCGCGGGCGCGATTGCATCGGGGCCGATGAAGACACGGGCGGGAACCCGTTTCTGGGTTTGGATGAAATCTCGCACATCCAGCACGGCGGCGCGCATAGCCGGCCATGTTAGGTGCAGTTGTTCATTCGTGCTGGCGGGCGGCGTATTGTCCGGGCCCAGGAGTCCGTGGGCCTGGAAGGGAAATGTCAGTTTCTTCCCGTCGAGGGTTTGCCCGACGGCGAGCGTCAGCAGTTCGAATTGGTCGGCGAGGGAAAACGCTTTTTTCCCAATCAACTGAAAATCCACGCCCGGCTCGGGGCGGGTCAGGATGCGTTGCGCGAGTTCCGTCAATTCCTGGTCTGTCGCGCCTTCGCTGCGCACGGCGTCGGGATAGATGAGCGGCAGGTCGCTGGCGGTGATGAAGCGGACCCCGGGAACCGTCCGGATGTGATCGATGTATTCGCCAAATCTTCGGAATGCGGCTTCAGTTTCCTCCGTGGTGCGCTGTGGGGGAAGCTTCCATTCTTCCCGCGGCGGATTCGCCCCGCGCGCGAAATTAACGCCGTCCCAGAATTTCAGATGCACCCACTCGCACGGGTGATAGAAGATGCTGATCAGTCCCCCGCCATCCTCCCGGGCGAGACGCTCGGCCATGGCGGAGACCGTTTGTTTCGCCGGTTCCACGGCCTCGGGGTTATGCAGTTCCATCCGCGTGTAGCCGCGGCCGTTGCCCATGTTATAGACGTTGATCGCTCCACCGTACCAGAACGGCTTGTTGTTTAGCCCGACATGCGATCCTTCGTCGACGTAGCACGGCACACCGGAAGGCGCGATGCCGATGTCCTTCAGCGCCGCGTGCGTCTGCGGACCCCACGACGACCCGGGCTGGCCGTAACATGCGAGCGTCTTGACCGCGAAAATGCGCCGCACGTCCGCCGCGCCGCCGCCCTCACGCCGCGCGAACTCCGCCATGCCGTCGAGCAATCCGCACTCGGCGAGATATTCGGTAGGCGTGGGATGCACGGAATGAAAATTGGCGTGATAGCCGATGTCGTGTTTCTGAAGCGCGGCAATCACGTCCCGGCGGCCACGCGCTTCGAGCACGCGCGCCTTCTCGCCCACGACTTTGAACGTGGCGCGGATGCCGCGCTGGGAAAGCATGTCCGCGAGTCGCAAACAGGCGTCGTCATCGGCGGGCAGCAGGTAATCCTCGGTGTCGAACCAGAGAATCACGTCGATCCGCGGCACGCCGACTTTCTCGGCGGCGTGAAGGCAGGGGAGAAGGGTGGCGCAAAGAAAGCTCCAGCAGAGCGCGAATAGGAGGCGTCGGGGGGACATGCGGCAAGTATGCCTGTGAGGGAAATAAAGTGGATGGAAATCAGCGCTCCCGTCCCTCCGCACCCAACGCCTTCCCGAATGAATCATCCCGCGCCGTCGCGCCGGTCCTCACCGCTTTTCACTTCGCTTAGGCGCGAGCGCCTTATTTCGCGCCGGTGAGTTCCTTGATTCTAATGTTCCGGAATTGCACCAGCGACGCGCCCCATTCGCCGTCCTTCCTTTCGGGATGAAGCTGGAGGGCGAGCGGGCCCTGGGCGGGAACGCCCGGCAATTGCGCATGGTCGATGATCCGCTGGTCGTTGAGCGTGATCGTCAGGCGGTCGCCCTGCATCACGATGTGGAAGGTGTTCCACTCGCCGACCGGCCGGTCCGCTTTCACCTTCGGCGTCGCCCCGGCATGCACCTCCGCGGAGAAGGCCGGGTCAGTCCGGTAACCCCAGACCTCGCCGGAGCCGACCGGCCAGCACCAGATGTTTGCCTGGGATTTGTGTTGTCCACGCAGGAAGACCCCCGAGTCGGTATTCGGCGCGGTGACGGCGACCACGTTGCCGGAATCGTCCTTCTGGTAAGTGCCATCGGGCAGGATGATCCGGGCCTTCCGGTTGACGAATGGGGTCTCCTTGATCCGCCAATCCACCCACAGATCGAAGTCACCATACTCTTTTTTGGTCCACAGGTTCCGGTCTCCCGCGGCGTCGCCTTGGGGATTGCAGTCAATCACCCCGTCCACGACGCTCCAGTCCTGGTTAGCGGGTTGGCGGGTCGTCCATCCTTCGAGATCTTTGCCGTTGAAGATCGCCACGAAGCCTTGCGCCGAGGCGCTGTCGGCTTCCGCGTGCTGGCCGCCGGCACTTGCGGCCTGAGCGACGGAGGGCTCCGAGTGAACATCGCCGGCACTCATGACGACGGCGAAAAACAGGCAAGCGACGGGGGGACGATTCATGACCGATGTTCGCGGGTTTGTTCCCGGATGGTAAAGGGAAAGGTTTGTCGATAGAAAGAAACCATGAAGCGCTTCCCCCCAGTCGCCGCCCTGTGTTTGCTCATCGGCGTCGTGTCATCGCACGCGCAGGTGCGCGTGACGCCGAAGGAATCCAAAGGCGGTCCCAACTACGGCCAATACGCAGAGCCCTGGATCGACATCCCCGAGACTTTCCGTGATTTGAAAATCCCCGAGTGGCCGGTGCCGACGGACCTGAAGCAATGGCAGGACACCGATCGTCTCGCGGTGCGGGCCACGCTGATGCGGTGCCTCGGCGAGATGCCGCCGCGACCGTCGCCGGCCGGCGTGAAGGTTCTTTCGACGGAGGACCGCGGGGATTTTACGCTGGAGCATTTTGAGTTTCACAACGGCGTGGACATGGTCGTGCCCGGCATCCTGGCGATTCCGAAACAACGCCTCACTGGCCGCGCGCCGGTCGTGATTGGCATGCACGGCCATAGCGGCTCGAAGAGCGAGTATCTGCCCGACCCCACGCGTGATCATTCGCCGGGCTGGATGCTCGTGCGCAACGGTTATGTCGTGGCGGCAATCGACGGTTACTTCAACGGGGAACGCGTCGGCAAAGGTCCGCGCGGCGAACGCGACAAGGCCGACGCGCAGGAATTGAACCTGTTCAAGCTGCACCTCTGGCAGGGCCGGACCCTGTGGGGCATGATGCTGCGCGACGAGCAGTGCCTGCTCGATTACCTCGCCACGCGTCCCGAGGTGGACATGACGCGCGTGGGCGCCACGGGCATGAGCATGGGCTGCACGCGCGCATGGTGGCTCGCGGCGATCGATGAACGCGTGCGGGCGATCGTCGGCGTGGCCTGCTTTACACGCTATACCGAGTTGCTGGCGCATCGCTCCTCGCACGGCATCTACTATTTCGTCCCCGGAATTCTCCAACACTTTGACAGCGAAGCCATCTACTCGCTCGTCGCGCCGCGCCCGATGCTGATGCTCTCCGGCGATCAGGATTACAATTGCCCGCCCGACGGAATCGAAGTTCTGGAGCGGAAGATCGGCGCCGTTTATCGCCTTTACGGCCAGCCGGAAAAATTCCGCAGCGTGCTCTACAAGAACACCGGCCACGAGTACCTGCCCGAGATGCACGAGGAGATGATCGAGTGGTTCAAGCGTGCGTTGCCCGTGGGGAAGTAATGAGCAATCGGCCTCACTGATAAATGATAACTTTCCCGTCCCCCATGCAACGCCTCCTCCCACTGCTAACACTCCTCGCCATCCCGTTCCTCGCCGTCGCCGACGAAAAGGAACTCGCTTTGAAACTCGAACAAAAAGGCATGCGGCTCCGCAAGGACCCTGCCGGCAGCGTGACCGAAATCTCGTTTTCCTCGGAGGTCGCGATGACGGCTGAGGACTACCCGATCTTCGCCCAGTTCCCCAAACTGCACAAGCTGTGGATGAGCCCCGGCGGGGTCCGGCTCAACGACGATTCGCTGGCCGCAATCGGCGCGATGCCCAATCTGGACTATTTCTTCGGCGGCAGCGCGCAATTCACGGACGACGGCCTCAAGGGTTTTGCGGGCTGGAAGAATCTCAAATACTTCGGACTCGATCATTGGTTTGGACCGGCGGGTTCGAAGGGATACGTCGGCAAGGGCCTCTCGCATCTCGAGGGCCTGCCGCTGCTCGAGGCGGTGCGCCTGGGCGGATGCCGGGTGGATGACGAGGCGCCCCGGGCTCTCGCCAAAATCAAGACGTTGCAGAAGGTCGATCTCTTCCACACCGACCGTGTCACGGATGAGGGCGTGGCCGCATTGCAGGCGCTGCCGAATCTCAAAACCGTCATCCTCGGCCCGCAATTCACCCCGCGCATTACCAACCGCTCACTGGAAATCCTCAGCCGGATCCCGACCGTGGAGGAGATCAACATCACGGGGACATGGCTCACCTACGATGGCGGATTCGTGCACCTGAAAAAGTTGCCCAACTTGAAAACGCTCAAGTTGAAAGATGTCCTGGCCGACGAGAAGGACATGGCCCGGCTGAAATCCGACCTCCCCAAGTTGACCGTGGAGTGGAATCTGCCCGGCGAAACCGATACCGCGAAACTCCGCTCGACGTTTAAGAGTTACTGGGAGTCGCACGCGGGAACCAGGTAATCAATGATCGCTTCCGGCGCTTTCGTCCGGAAGACTCCGCGCCAATGCCAGCTCCCATTCACGTTCTCGTCACCGGTTCCGCTGGCCGCGTCGGGCGGGCCGCCTGCGCCGAATTGCAACGCCGCGGCCATCAAGTGCGCGGGTTTGATTGCGTGTCCACCCCCTCGATCACCGACTCCGTGGTGGGAAACCTCACCGATCGAGCAGCCGTCGAACGCGCCATGCAAGGCATCGAATGTTTGATCCATCTCGCGGCGACGCCGGATGACGATGACGACGTTCTCGGGAAGATCGTGCCCAACAATATCGTCGGGCTATATCACGTGATGGAAGCGGCGCGCGAGGCCGGCGTGAAGCGAATCGTGCTCGCGAGCAGCGGGCAGGTGAACTGGTGGCAACAGATGCGCGGGGAGTATCCCATCCACGCAGCCGATCCGCCGAGTCCCAAGTATTGGTATGCCGCCACGAAGATGTTCACCGAGGCGATTGGCCGTGGATTTACGGAAATGCACGGCATCAGCGTGATCGTTGCCCGGCTGGGCTGGTGTCCGCGCACGCGCGCGCAGGTGGAGGAAATCGCGTCCGCCGAGTGGTCGCAGGATGTCTATCTGAGTCCGGGTGACGCGGGGCGCTTCTTCGCCTGCGCGGCGGAGGCGCCGGACACCCTCCGGCATGCGGTCGTGTATGCCGCCAGCCGCCCCCTGTATCGGGAGCGCTTCGACATGTCCGACGCCGCCAGGTTGCTCGGTTACCAACCGCAAGAAAGCTGGCCCCAGGGAATCGAAGTCGTCGATTCGAAGTAGGGAGTCTTTGGGTAGTCGGTTGCGGAGCAGACGACGTCTGGGATATGATGACGGGCGAATGCGGAGCAGGATGGGTAATGCTTGGGATCCAGCCGCGCACTCCGCTTCCGACATGCCGCTAGTTCTTGCAGGCCCTCGCGCGGGCGGCGAAGCTCCCGTCCGCACTCTCACAACGACTCAATGAACTACTACTACACCACGGACGGCCAACAGATTCAGGGACCGGTCCCACTCGCGCAACTCACGAGCTTGCACACGGCTGGCCAGCTTCCGCCGGGGACGCAGATTTGCGTGGAGGGGGCGCAAGAATGGCAACCCATGGCCGCGGTATTCGGCCAGCCAGGCGTGCCACCGCCGCCAGGAGGGATGCCGCCACCCATTCCGATGAAAGGTGATGAGACGGGTGGGATCATTCCCTACAAGAATCCGCAGGCGCTGATCGCATACTATCTCGGTCTCTTCGGTCTGATTCCGATCTTCGGGTTTTTCCTCGCCGTGCCGGCTTTCATTCTCGGCATCCTCGGTCTGCGCAAGCGGAAGAAAAATCCGATCATCAAGGGCGCCGTGCATGCATGGATTGGAATCGTCCTGGGCGGACTCTCCATCGTCGGGCATCTGGCGGTGGTAGGTTTGTTCGTCGCGAACATTCGCCACTGACGCAAGGCCTCGACGCAAAGCGCGGCGCCGTTCATCCGGACGGACAAAGAAATAGTGCCAACCTCGCCGGCTGCGCATTAGGATCGTGCTCATGACCGAATGGACACGCCGCAATTTCCTGCAAGGCGGAGCTAGTATGGCCGCTGCCGGAGTGCTGGCGGGCCATCGATCCCAGGCGGCATCCGGGTCCGCCCCGCGCAAGGCGGCGATCATTGGGCACACCGGCGCCGGGGACTATGGCCATGGCATTGAACGAATCTTCGCCGGGCTGCCGGATGTGGTGGTCGCGGCGGTGGCCGATCCTCACGATGGGGGCAGGGCGAAGGCCAAAGCCGCGAGTAAAGCCGCGCGGGACTACGCCGACTACCGCGAGATGCTGGACAAGGAAAAACCGGAACTGGTGGGCATTGGCCCGCGCTGGGCGACCGGGCACCACGCCATGGCGATGGCCGCGATCGATGCCGGCGCGCACATCTATCTGGAAAAGCCCTTCACGATTTCGCTCGCCGAGGCGGACGACATTCTGCGCGCAGCCAAAGAAAAGGAACGCCGCGTGGCCGTGGCGCACGTGGCGCGCTGCGCGCCCAATGTCCTGCGGCTGGAGAAGGCGCTACGTGATGGGCTCATCGGCGAAATGCTGGAGATTCACACCGTAGGCAAGATGGGCGCGCGGGCGGGCGGACAGGACATGATGGTGCTGGGGTTGCACGTGTTCGACCTGGCGCGGCTCTTCGCGGGCGACGTGCATTGGTGCCACGCGCGGGTGACGCAGCAGGGCAAGCCGGCGGCGATCGGCGACGCGAAAGAATCGCCGACGGACCAGGTCGGCCCGGTCGTCGGGGACGACATCGACGCGCACTTTGCGATGGCTTCCGGGGTGAACGTGACCTTCCGCAGCCGGGCGGGCCTGGAAAAGGCCGCCGGTCCATTCGGCATGGAAATTATCGGCTCGCGCGGGATCGTGCGGTTGAGTTCCGGATTCATGCCCGGCCTGTCGCTGCTCGCGGAGCCGAACCGTGCCGCCACAACCCGCACGGAAAACTGGGTGGACTGGACTGGCGGGGTGGATGCATCCGCCGAGGCGGGAATCGACGGGCTCACCGGGTACGATGCCGCTCACCGGCGCGTGGTGCGCGACTGGCTGCTGGCGATCGACGAAAAGCGGGAGCCGCTAGGCTCCGGCGAACGCGCGATGAAAGCCATCGAGATGGCCCACGGCGTTTTTCAGTCGGGAATCGACGGAAAGCGCATCGAGTTTCCCCTCGCCCGGAGAACTCACCCGCTTATCGCGGGGAAGTAGGCCGCGCGGGGTTCTTCGACCCCGGTGAATTCGTCAACGGCCCGAATCGTTCCACCCACCGGACGGCCGCAAGCCGCAGGAGTTCCTGTCGCGCTTTTTCGTCCCACGTCCCGACGTACCTCTCGAAAAGATGTTCGCTGACGCGCATCGTGTAGTCCGCTTCGCCGTCTCCCACCTCCACGGTGAAAAATCCAGCGCGGGTGATCGACCGCACCAATTCCGGCGGACTGTCGAACAGGACGTAGAATCCATCCGGATGCCCTTCGCAGGAAAACCGCGTCGTCGCGCCAAGCTGTTCCAGCATGAGCACGAAGAAGTTGACGCCCGGTTCCAGCGGCACGTCCGTGCCGGTCTCGCCGTCGTGCCGAACCAGCGGCGGGCGCTGCGCCGCGTCCCACGGATTTTCTTTCCGGCCCTTCTTCCCAACGCCTGGACGCGCCCGGCCAGCACTGTCGTGGTCGGATATTTGGTCGCTCATGGCGCCATTGTTTCTTCGCCGAGGCCGGCCAGCAAGCACAGCATTTCGGTCATCACCTAGTGTAGTGCGGCGCAATTAGCGTAACGTTTTGCGGTTCGCGAGCTTTTTGCGGGCGCGTGTGACCTTGGACAAGATGTCTTTGGCGGTGGCTGTCCAGATGAATGGCTTGGGCTCCTTGTTATGTTGACCAAGGTA
>JBBRPL010000117.1:0-25313 GCA_038228205.1 Chthoniobacterales bacterium | reverse complement strand
TGCTGACGCTTTTTCAGAAAGTCTGCGACGCCATCGCCTTCGCCCACAGCAAGGGAGTGCTGCACCGCGACCTCAAGCCGGAGAATATCATGCTCGATGACTTCGGCGTGGTGCTGGTGATGGACTGGGGACTGGCAAAGCGGCTCGGAGGGACGCGCTCCGGCGCGTCCCCAACTTCCCCCGATGATCAGGGACGCGCCGGAGCCTTTCGACAAGGTCAAGGCCTTGAGGTTGTCGAAACGGCGCATCCCTCCGAAGCCTCCGCCTCCGCGACGATGGTGGGCTCCATTGTCGGCACGCCGAAATACATGGCCCCGGAACAGGCGCGGGGCGAAGTCGACACGCTCGACCAGCGGGCGGATATCTATGCCCTGGGCGCGATCCTTTACCACCTGCTGGCGCTCCGGCCGGCGGTCACGGGCGACGATCCGATGAGGATCGTCGAGAAGGTGGCGCGCGGCGAGATCGAGCCCTTGACGGCGCCGTCCTCGAAAACCATTCCGGATTCGCTGGCCGCCGTGTGCGGCAAGGCCATGGCCTTCGACCGCGAGGCACGCTATCGCCGCGTTGAGGCGTTGCAGGCCGACATCGCCGCCTACCAGAATGGTTTTGCGACCAGTGCGGAAAGCGCGGGCGCGTGGAAACAGTTCACGCTGCTGGTGAACCGCCACAAGGCCGCAGCCATCGGCATCGCGGCGGTGCTGCTGGTGGGCAGCGTGCTCGGCACGAAGGCCATCCTCGAAGGACGGCGCGCCGCGCGTGGCGAGGCGCGCGCTCTGCACGGCGAGGCGGCGTCGAAGGCCACGCTGGCCGACCTGCGCCGCACCGCGCCGGTCTTTTACGCGCAGGCGAAGGTGGACTTCGAGGAAGGGAACTTCGCGGCGGCCATCGAGAAGATCGGCTACGCCATCCAGCTCGACGACTCGCAGGCGGACTACCATCTCTTCCGCGCGCATCTGCGCGAATCTTCCCAGCAACTCGCCGCGGCGGCGGAGGGCTACCGCCGCGTGCTCGCGTTGCGCCCGGCGGATGAATCCGCGAAGACGAACCTCGCTCTCTGCGAGAAGCTGCTGCGCGAAAGCGGCGGCGCGGCCTTGCAGCTTGACCAGCAGCGCCAGCTCCTCGCCGCGCTGCGCACGCAGAAGCGCCTCATCGATTCCGCCCCGCTCGCCGCGCTCATCGATCCCAACACCGCCACCGTCAAGGCTGCCATCCTTTCCCGCCTTCGCGAAGCGCGGAAGCAGCCCGGATGGAATGACAACAGAGTCTCCGCCCTGCCCGACGGCACTTTCAGGGTCAGCCTCCAAGGTTTCGCGCCGATTGATTATTCCGTGCTCAAGGGCCAGCCGGTCTCGGTGCTGGACCTTGGTAAAAGCGGCATCGTGGACTTGAGCAGCCTGGCTGGATTGCCGTTGAAGGAACTGATTCTAGTGGGAGCCGCAGCGACCGATCTTTCGCCCCTGCGCGGGATGCCTTTGGAGCACCTCGATCTCGGACACATGCCCGTCACCGACATCTCCCCGCTGCGCGGGATGAAGCTGCAATGGCTGAGTTTGAATTACGCAAGCGCGGTGAACGATCTCAGCCCGCTGGCCGGGATGCCGCTCACCTCGCTTGATTGCACATACTGCAAGGCCGTGCGCGACCTTTCTCCGTTGCGGGGCGTGCCGCTGCGCACGCTGGCAGTAACGGAAGCACCGGTCACCAGCCTCGCTCCGCTCGCCGGTGCGCCCTTGAAGGAATTGCGCCTGATCAACACCTCCGTAACCGACCTGGCCCCCCTCGCCCAATGCGCGGACCTGGAGTTTCTGGAACTCTCGAACGTGCCGGTATCGGACCTCACCGCCTTGGCGAAACTGAGGCTGACCAAGCTCAAAGTTTACGGCATGAAGGTCACCAGCCTCGTGCCGCTGCGCGGGCTGCCCTTGCTCGTCATCGATTTGAGCGGCCAAAACGGAATCACCGTGGACCTCAGCCCGCTCGCTGGCTGCCCCACGCTGGAGGAAATCTTTCTGCCCGCCAAGCCTGGCGATCTTTCCATGCTGCGCAACCTGCCCCGGCTGAAATTCATCTCCACCCGCAGCGCCAACACCCACCCCGCCCAAACCGCCGAGGAGTTCTGGAAGGAATACGACGCGACGCCGGCGGTGGGGAAGAAGTGAGAGTCGCTCGACTGAGTTTTCCCAGCCGCTTATTTTCCAGCCATGAGCACTGTCACTGTCAGCCTGCCCGATCCACTTGCGGAACGTCTGGTCCGTGAGGCGAGGCACAGGAGCGTGACGCAGGATGTGATCGTGCGTCAGGCGCTGGAGCAGGCGCTGGAGCAGGCGCTGCCGCAGGAGGAGGCTGTCGCAGAGACGCCAGTCTTTGAAAGGCTCACGAAACTGGTCGTGAGCGATCCCGACAGTCCGGCAGACCTGGCGACGAACCCCGCGCACATGGAGGGCTTCGGTGTCACGCGTTCTGCTTGATACGGGGCCGCTGGTGGCACTGTTCTCAGAACGGGAGGTGCATCATCCGGGGGTCAAGACACAGTTTGCGCAGTGGTCGGAGCCATGTGTGACTTGCGAGCCGGTTTTGATGGAGTCATTTCATCTGCTGGCGAAAGTGCGTAGTGGAGCGGCGGCCTTGCGTACGGCGTTACGTGAGGGATTGATTTTGCTGGATTTTGCGTTGCGACCGGAACTGGCCACCGTGCTGGAACTGATGAACCGCTACGAGAACCTGCCGATGTCGCTCGCCGATGCCTGTCTGGTGCGGACGGCGGAGATGAATCTTGGCGCGCGCATTTTCACCCTGGACGCGGATTTTCGCATCTACCGGAAGAACCGTATGGAAATGATCGAAGCGATTGCACCGTTTGCGTGAACTCGGGGGGATGACACGGAGCCCCGGTTGGAAAGCCAGCGGAAGTTCACGGGTGTGACTATTTGAAAGTCAACTCGGCGTGCTCGAAATCGAAGACGCCGTTGCAGTTCCAGTTGATCAAATAGAGTTCTGCCTTTATCGCTCCGTCCGGGATCGCGACTTTTTTTTCAAACGTCTTGAACGAAGCTTGGTGCATCATCTTTTCTGCCCAAACATAATAGCCGCCGGGTGTGATGTTGCGCTGTCCCTTTTCGTTGTAAAACCTCACCCCGCAACCCGGCCATTGAGCTGGATTCAGCTGCCCGGCCACTTTTCCCCGATACCAGACCTTGAAGGTGGCGGTACGCGCCCGGTTGGGGACGGCTATCTCCTGCGCGATGCCGCAATCGTGGAAGCGGCCATCAAAGGTCATGCGCAGGAAGCTGATGCCGTTCTCCTTGATCGCTTTGATCGACACGCCGTCCGGAAGGACTCCACCTTTGTCCAGGCTGCCGTCGAGCTTCCAACCGGTCGGCAGCCCACTGGCATCGACTTCTTCGAAATTGCCGTTCATCAGCTTCGCGGCCAGGACTGGCTCCGGGGTGGCCGCGGGCTTGCCATTGGCGGCCGGCGCGGGAGCAACGTTCGCCGCCGCCGCCGCGGTGCCGGGGGGCGCGGCGGTCGCGCGGCGGATGATCTCGGCTTTTTCGGCCGCAATCTGCGGCCCGAGCGAGGGGTTGGCCGCGGCGTGCGAGTCGAGCATCGTCAGAGTGCGCAGGTAATCGCTGTCGATCTGATCCTCTCGCTTTTGGGCGTCGGCATTCGCGCTGGCGATGGCGTCGAGATAGACCTTGCGGCTGGGCCGCAGCGCGGCGGGCAGATCGGCCGGAAAACTCAAGGCCAGGTCCGGCTTGGCTTTGGCCAGGTCGCGTTCCTTGCCGATGGCGACGACCCCCTTGAGATCGCCGGCGCTGCCGGCCGCCTTGTCGGCAAAATCGAGCGCGGTGACATAGTCATGCTGCGCGCGCGCCAGCGCCGTTTTCTTCTGCGTCTCGACCGCGGCGAAATCGGACTTGTGCTTCGCCGCGATGGGCGCGAGTTCCGGCGCGAGCGGCGGCGGTGTGCTGGTCTGGGCCCAGGCGATGCCCCCGATAGCAAACAAAATGAGAAACAACGTTTTCATCGGGTCCGTGTATAGGGGGTGACTTGCCACAAGATCAAGACTACCCCGAAATCGCGGACCGTTGAATCGCCTACAATATACCCAACAGAGCCAACGTCGCCTGCGCGCCCACATTCAAATACCTCCTAGCTTTCGAAACTCGCGATCAACTCCGTCGGCGTCACCGTCGCCGTCCCCAGCTTGCCCACCACCACACCGCTCGCGTGATTGGCGATCTCCGCCGCCTCCGGTGGTGTCGCCCCCGCGCTCAGCGCGAGGGTAAAGAGCGCGATCACCGTGTCGCCCGCGCCGCTCACGTCGAAGACTTTCTGCGCACGCGTTGGCGCGTGGTATGGGTCCGAACCGTGCCGGAAAAGCAGCACACCTTGTTCTCCCAGCGTGATTAGCAAATTGTCGGCCTGCCATTTTTCCGAAAGCACCCGCCCGGCTTCGAGTAACGCCCGATCGCGCTCCGGAGGGTCGACCGGTTCGGTGATCGGCAGGCCAGCGCTGGCAAAGGCTTCGACGCGGTTGGGCTTGATCACCGAGACGTGCCGCCAGGCGAGGGGATTGTGCGGATTGGGATCCACCGCCAGGATCTTGCCCGCGCGATTCGCCAACTCGCAGATCGCCTCGGCGAACGTCTGCGCGAGCATCCCTTTACCGTAGTCCTCGACGATGATGGCGTCGATCTCCGGCAGCATGGCCTCGAGTTGCGTGAGCGCGGCGGCGGCGTGCTCCGGGCGCACGTCCAGCCGCTTCTCCCGGTCGATGCGCACGACGTGCTGTTGCCGCGCGATGATGCGCGTTTTGACGATGGTCTGGTAGCAGGCATGCGACTGGACGGCATCGACGTCGATCCCTTCGCTGGTTAGCAAGCGCTTGAGATGCTCCGCATGGGCGCACTGTCCTGTCACTCCCATGATCCGCACGTTTTTGGAAAACTCCGCGAGGTTGCGGGCGACGTTGGCCGCGCCGCCAGGGAACCATTCCTCCTTCACGACCTCGACGACCGGCACCGGCGCCTCCGGCGAGATCCGCGACACCTTTCCCCACAGGAATTCGTCGAGCATCAGATCGCCGATGACGAGGATGCGTTTGCTCGCAAAATCGCGGAGCAATGCGGCGACGCGGTCGCGATTCATCGGGCGAGTTCCTCCGTGATGGCGGCAAAGAGCAGGGGAATCATGATTTCGTGGTGGCCGACGAGGTAGAAGCCCTGCCCGCCGAGCCGGGTCGGGCGGCGTTGGACGTTTTCCGTGGGGCGATAGTGGCGGGTCATATCGAAGGTCGCCGTCGTGAAGCGCTCGACCTTGTGCCCCAGGTTGCGCGCGATGGTGAGGGCCTTGAGGAAGACCTCGGGCATGATGACCGCGCTGCCGATGTTCAGCACGACTCCGCCTTCGAGCTGCGCACAGACCGCGGCAAACGTCTGGAAATCCCGGTAGCTGGCCTCGCCGAGCACCGCGCCGCTGGTCGTCGGGTGCTGGTGAATGATGTCGGTGCCGACGGCGATGTGGACGGTGACGGGAATATCGAGTTCCGCGGCGGTGGCCAGGATCGACAGCGAAAGGTTGGGATAATTCGCCACGCGCGCCGCGTCCCCGAGCGCCCGACCCGCACCCAGCCCGCGGGCCACTCCCTCGGCCAGCGCCGCATTCATCCTGCGCCCGGTTTCGTCAACCATCCCGAAGGAACCATCGTCGAGTCCCCGCTGCACGTCTTCGCTCGTTTCACCTTGATAACACAGCTCGAAATCGTGAATGGCGCCCGCGCCGTGGAAGGCGACGGCCTGGAGAATCCCCCGGCGCATCGCATCCACGAACAGGGGATTGAGGCCCACCTTGATCGAGTGCGCACCCATCATGAGCACCACGGGTCGCTTGTTCCGGATCGCCTCGACCACCGCGGCGACGATCTTGCGCAAGTCCTGCACCGCCAGGAAATCCGGCAGCCCGTCCAGAAATCCGCGCAACGTCCCGCCAGCCGCATGCGGCGTGGCGAAGGCCGCGGCGTTGACCTTGTTGGCTCGCTCCGCGACCGGATAAGTCTGGATTTTGGAGAAATCGAGGGGCTCGAATTTCATGAGGCGGATTGCGAGGGAAACAGCCGGGACCTGTCAATGCTTTCCCCCAACCATTTGGCAAAACGAGGCCGTGCCTCTGGACGGCTTCTCTCGTGCGCTTCAGAAACGTGGGACCTGATAAGGTTGCGGGCGGGAATGGCGAATGGAACGCGGCAGGGATCTTGTCCGCGAGATTCCTGGGAGGAATGGTGCGAAAGTTTTCCCAAAAAGACCCTTGCCAAGCTTGGATGAAGAGCTGACATATAAATATCTACTTAAAAGATATACTTAAATCTCTATGAAAACCATCCCCGCAACCATCCCCGCCGCCGCAGGATTCACCCTGGATCGCCAAAAGCTCGCCTCGCTAGCCGCGGGCTTCGCGTCAACCAGCCTGTTCATCGGCAAAATTGTGCTGGCCCTGCCTTTCTTCAGTCTAGCGGTCGCCATCTTTGCCCTGCATCTCATCTTCCCCTCGGAAGAGCACTGGTAACAATCGGTCGGATAACGAATCATAAGTAATTGGCCACCAGTATCATAGGCGTTGTTTCCGGACGTCGGCTCCTCCCCACGGATTCGGTTTCCGAAGGGCGGCGGGAATCGAGGATGTCTCGCCCGGAGGTTGGCCCGGGGTGCCGGATGTCGTCTTACTCTCTGGAAGGGGGGCGTAAATTTGCGAACAACCCCTTGACCTCGCGCATTTGTCACCGATAGTGCGCGCCCTTGTCATGCCTTCTCGGGACGCCTCTGCGTTTTGAGTTGCCAGGGCAAGGGCTCAACAACCTGTCGGACATGCCTCAATCCACTAAAAAAGCCTCTTCAAAAGCCTCGAAACCTGCGGACAAGAAATCTCAGCCCAAGCCCAATAAGAAGAGCCGGCAGAAACCTTCCAGCAGCGCCTCAGGATCGACTGAGAACCATGAGGCGGCATTGAACGGCGTCATGGAACAGCCCGGGATGCAGGAGAAGCTGCGCGAGTTGATCCTCCTGGCGAAGGAGCAAGGGCACCTCACATTCGACGATCTGAACGAGGCTCACCCCGATGGCGCCAACCAGCCAGCGGGGATGGACGCCCTGATCGCCCGCCTGCGGAGCATGGAGATCGAAATTATCGATGCCGCAGATGCCGAGCGTTTCAAGAAGACCGAGTCGGATGGCGAGGAAGAAGAAAAGCCCGACACTTCGCTCGACGTTCTCGATGACCCGGTGCGCATGTACCTGCGCCAGATGGGCAAGGTTTCGCTGCTCACCCGCGAGCAGGAAGTGGAGATTTCCAAACGCATCGAGGAGGCGGAACTCAACGCCCAGCACCACCTCAATCGCTTCGGCTTCATCCCACGCGCCTATCTCGACCTGGCGCAGCGCCTGCAAGAGGGCCGCGAACGATTTGATCGCGTAATTCTCGATCAAAAAATCGAAAGCAGGGAGCGTTACATGAAGGCCCTGCCGAAACTGTGCGCGCAGCTCGACCGTCTGGCCCAAAATAGCGCCGCTGCCTACAAGAACTACCTCGCGCACGGCGGGAAGAACCACGAGACCAAGTCGTATCAGGTCTTCAAGAAGGCCCACGACGCCGTCCAGCGCATCTACCCGAAGTTTTTCTTCAAGCAGAAGGTGGCCGAGGAGTTTGTCCACCTCGCCGACGAGACTTTCCGGCTCTTGAATCAGTGGACGACGGAAGCGCGCAAGCCGCATCACCGCGGCCAGACGCCCGTGGACTACGCAGCCCGGCTCAAGGAGCAGCAGATGCGCACGTGGCTCAACACGGAGGAGTTTTTCGCCGAGTATCAGTCGCTGAAAGTCGCGCTGCGCAAGGCCGTGAAGGCCAAGACCGAGATGGTCGAGGCCAACCTGCGCCTCGTGATTTCGATCGCGAAGAAATACATGAACCGTGGCGTCCCTTTCCTCGACCTCATTCAGGAAGGCAACATGGGCCTCATGAAAGGCGTGGAGAAGTTTGAGTACCGCCGCGGCTACAAATTCTCCACCTACGCCACGTGGTGGATCCGTCAGGCGATCACGCGGGCCATCGCCGATCAGGCGCGCACCATTCGTATCCCCGTGCACATGATCGAGACGATCAACAAGTTGCTGCGGGTGCAGAAGCAACTCCTGCAGGATTACGGCCACGAGCCGACTCCCGAGGAAATCGCGGATGAAATCCAGCTTCCGGTGGAACGCGTGCGCGCGGTTCTCAAGATGGCGCAGCAGCCGATCTCCATGCAGGCGCCCGTCGGCGACGAGGACGACAAGAGCTTCGGCGATTTTATCGAAGACCAGGGCGCCGAAAATCCGAGTGAGATGGCCGGTTCCTTGATTCTCAAGGAGAAGATCCGGGACGTTCTCGGCACGGTCAGCGAGCGCGAGCGCCAGGTGCTTGAACTGCGATTTGGCCTGGTGGATGGCTACGGCCGGACCCTCGAGGAACTCGGCCGCCAGTTCAAGGTGACGCGCGAGCGCATCCGTCAGATCGAGGCCAAGGCTCTCAAGAAGATGAGGCACCCCACGCGCTGCCGCCATCTCCAGGGCTTCCTCGCCGTCAGCGATAACTAAGCGGTTGCCTTTACTGCCCGCCGAGAATGCTCGGCGGCAGCACCACATTGGCGTTCGTCGCGAAGTCGAATCGTGAGATGATCCAATCGGCGCCGGTGTGGTAGCAATCGAACGAAATCCAGGCGACGCCTTTTTCGAATTTCACGGCCGCATAGACGCGTCGCGTGGAAGGCGACAACGGCACCGAGCGGACGATTTCGTATCCCACCATCCGGCCGAATACGCCCTGGACGCCGTTCAGCTTGGCGACGGCCTGACCCTGCTCAGCGTCCGTCTCCCTGGCCGAACCGGCCATCCAGACATTCATCGCCGCCAGAGTGCCGTTGCGCTGAAACTCCTCGAAGCCCTTCGCCACGATGGGCGGCACGGCGTTTGGATCCTCGGAAAAGGCGGGACCCGCCAGGAAGAGCGAGAGGAGGAACACCAGAGAGAGGCAGGGGGATTTCATGGGCAACGGTGATGGTGAGCGGTCGCAAAACTGAATTCAAATGGTATTCATGCCGCCGGAGGAACCGCCTGCTTTCCGACCGGGGAACAAACGCCTTGTGCGGGCCGTGCAGGCATGCTCTAGTCTCCGTGCAGTGTTTGAGCCCTCAGGGCATGGTAGATTGCTAGTTGTTTCGCTTTGCGGATTCGTTCGCAGGACCTTCCAGTGGCAGTTTTGAGACCCGAATATCGGGAACAGCCGCAGACCGCTCCGCAGTTGCAGGAAAAACAATTAGTATGTCCAGTAAACTCTATGTCGGGAATCTCTCCTTCGACACCACCGAGATCGATCTTCAGGATCATTTCGCCCAAGCCGGCAAAGTCACCGAAGCCGCATTGATGCAGGATAAATTCACGGGCAAGTCCCGTGGTTTTGCCTTCGTCACCATGTCGAGTGACGACGAAGCGCAGAAAGCGATCACCATGTTTCACGGCAAGGATTTCATGAACCGTTCCTTGACGGTCAATGAAGCCCGTCCGCGGGAAGATCGCACCGGCGGTGGACCTCGCCGTGACTCCGGCGGCGGTGGTGGCCGGGGCGGTGCAGGTGGCGGCGGCGGCGGTGGTGGCTACTCGAAGCGCTACTAAGCCCTCTCTGGTCCACAGTCTCTAGATTTTGCAGACGCCCTGATGAAAGTCAGGGCGTCTTGCTGTCTGGACCCGATCAGGCGACGGGCGTGAGGGCGCCGATCAGTTCACCCAGATCGATGGTGACGATGGTGGAAACGGTATCGCTGAGGCCATACGGCAGGATCAAGCGGCCCCGGTGCACGAGCGCCCCGCAGGTGTAAACCACGTTTGGGACATATCCCTCGCGCCCATTTCCGTCTGGCCGGATGAGCGGTTCCACGGATTCGGCCAGTACTTTTGTGGGATCGTGCAGGTCGAGCAGCATCACGCCGATGCAGTACTTGCGCATCGGGCCCACGCCGTGCGTGATCACCAGCCACCCCGCTTCCGTTTCGATCGGCGATCCACAATTCCCAATCTTCACCCCTTGCCACGGATAACTCGGCCGCCGCAAGATCCGTGGCTCGCTCCAGAAGTGCGGATTGTCGGAATACATGAGGAAAACGTTTTCGTCGTCCTGCCGTGAGATCATGGCGTAACGCCCGTCAATCCGCCGCGGGAAGAAAGCCATCCCTTTGTTTTGCACCGCCCGGCCATTGAGCGTGCGTGCTCGAAAGCTGAGAAAATCGGAAGTTTCCAGAAGCTGCGGGAGGATGGCGCGTCCGTTGTATGCCGTGTAAGTGGCGTAGTAGATCACCGTGCCATCGTCTTCCACGAAGCGCACGAAGCGCGCGTCCTCCATGCCGTTGCTTTCATTGGAAGAGACCGGGAAAATGATGCGCTCGGAAACGCTCACGGACGGATCGAAGTGAACCTCGTAGTTCGATTCCGCCAGCCAGCGCACGCACTCCGTGGTTCGCTGCACCTCGCGGGTGAGGGGATTGAGATCGCCGGCCGTGCGGTGCATTCCCGCTTCGAGCTGGCTCAGGGTAAAATCATTGTCCAGCGATCGCATGAGCGCCGTGGACCAGTCGTTTTCGAAGCCCATCTCCATGAGCTTGTGCAGGAAGACGGATTTCTTGTAGGTCGGATTCGGGTTCAACAACGGCGCGGTCACGAAACGCGAGGGCTCCTCCAGAGTCACGGCATGATCGGCGTGGACGACGCCGGCGCGGAACTCGATCGACGAGATGTGCCCCTCGCCGGTCGCGCGCAGGCTTAGAATGAAGCGGAGTTCTCCGTCGGCCAGGTTCGATTGATCCGGATGCGGAACAATGGAGGGATTGAAGAGCGCGGCCGACTCGAGCGCATACTCGCCGGAGAAGAGCGCGCCGATGTAAAGTTTACGCGCCTCAGAGAGCGGACGCCCGCTGAAGACATGACCCTCGACACGCGCGAAATGGCGGCGCCAGACGGCGCGCAGATTCTGATGCCGGTCGCCGAAGTCGGAGGCCACCGCCGCGAGCTGTTCCTCGGTTTCCGCTTCGCTCATCGCCAGGGCGCGCCCGAGGATATTCACGATGCGCGCCGGGTCGCCGGGAATGAACGGACGGACGAGGACCCGCGCGCTGTTGGGCCGGAGGTTGATCCCGGTCGGATGAAGGGTCAGGCGGCGCATGGTTGGGCGAGAGCGAGTTGGCTGCTGGCGGCACGGGCCAGTTCGGTGTGGGAGAGGTAGAATGCGAGGCTCGATTCCGCGCCCTCGTTTTGGTTGAGGTGATCCTGGAGGAGAGCATCGTGGCAGCCGCCGGTCGTTGGATCGTAGAGGGCCTGGCCAAGATCGTTGCGGCCGAGAAACCACTCGAAACACAAGTGCGCTCCGCGTTGCCAGTAATCGTCGCGGGTCACGGCGAAGGCCTCGAGGCACGCGGAAAGCGTCGCGTGGGCTTCCAGTGGTTGTTGATCGAACCGCGCCCGCTCTCCGCCTTGCGTCCAGAATCCGTGGCAACCGATGGGGGCGAAGTGGCCGCCTTCCGCAATCTGTGCCTCGAGCAACCAACGCAGCGACGAGAGGCCGATGTCGAGCATGTCCCCATTCGACGTCCAATGACCGCTCAGAATGAGGGCGTGGGAGAGCTTGGCATTGTCGTAGGTGGCAGTCCGCTCGAACCATTGCCAGCCGGGTGAAGAATTCGCGCGGAAGAGGCCGACGAGCTGGCCGGCCAGCACGTCGCGCATCTGCCCGACCACGCGATCGCCGGAGAAGGTCCGGAGATACTCGTGAATGGCGAGCAGGGCAAAGGCCCAGGCCCTTGGGGAGCTGAAGCGCGCGACCGGCGGCAAGCCGCGCTGGAAGAGGAGGGCGCAGAGGCTGCGGTGGCCCGCGTCGCGAGAGCGTCCCAAGGCCGTGCCTACGGCCCAAAGCGCTCGCGCGTGGCTGTCCTCGGAACCGGCCCGTTCGATCCACTCGCGGTGATGATTCATGAAATTGCGGAACCGGCAGGTATTCGCATCGAAGGCGTACCACAGGAAGGCGAGGTAGCTGCTCGCCAACCGGTCGAGTTTCATGTCTGTCTCGCCCATTTCCTGGAGCAGCACGGTGAAGATGTAGGCCCTCGCGTTATCGTCGGTGCAATAGCCCTCGTGGTAGTTGGGCACGTTGTAGATGGCGTGCTGAAAGATGCCGGTGTGATCGCTCATCTTGAACAGGTGATCGAGCTTCAGCGGGGGCATCGGATAGTTGGCATTCTCGATCTTCCGCACCGCCGCGATTTCGACCGAGGGCACGCTCAGGGCGGCGCGGGCGCGCTCGAAGCTCTCCATGTAACGACGTGCCACGACCGGCCAGATCATCTCCCGGCCGGCTTTCCAGGCGCGCTTGCGCATGGCGGTCATGAGCGTGGGGTTGGAGAGAAAGTGGTTCACACCTTCCGCGATGGCCGGCGCGTCGCGAAACGGCACGAGGACGCCGCGCTCACCCGCGAGCAATTCCTGGGCGTGCCAGTACGGGGTCGAGATGATCGCTTTTCCGGCGCCGAACGTATAGGCCAGCGTCCCGGAAGTGACCTGCGCTTCATTGAGATACGGCGTGATGTAGATATCCGCGGCGCCGATGAATTCCTTCAGCTCCTCCAATGTGGCGAAGCGATTGTGGAAGATGACCCGGCTCGAGACGCCGCGGTCCTCGGCGAGTTGTTCCAGCCTTCTCCGGTAGGCCTCGCCCTCGTGGGCCAGGAGGTGAGGATGCGTGGCTCCGAGCACGAGATATACGACGTTGGGGTGCTGTTTGAGGATCGCAGGCAGCGCTTCGATCACGTATTCGATCCCCTTGTTCGGCGATAACAAACCAAAGGTCAGCAGCACGGTCTTGCCCTCCACCCCGAAGACGTCCTTGAAGAAATTGGAATCGATGAACGGCATGTCAATGACGCCATGCGGGATGAGGTCGATCTTCTCCGGGTCCACGCCGTAGATGGTTTCCAGCATGCGTTGCCCCCGTTCCGCCATGACCACGAAGCGATTGGAGAACAGGTCGAGTTGCTCCATCACGGCGCGCTGGTCGGCATTGGGCTCGCTGAGCACGGTGTGCAACGTGGTCACCACCGGCATCCGTACTTCGCGGAGAATGGCCAGCAGATGGCTCCCGGCCGCGCCACCATAGATGCCAAACTCGTGCTGCACGGACACGACTTCCACGGTGTTGATGTTCAGGAATTCCGCGGCGCGCCGATAGGAGTCGAGTTCCCGTTCGTCGATTTCAAATCGGACGCGCTCCGGGTAGGCGTACCCTTCCGGACGATCGTTGACCGATCCGACGATGCATTGCGTATGGGGGAACGCCGCGGCCACCGCCTCGCAAATATCCGCGGTGAATGTCGCGATGCCGCACCGGCGCGGAACGTAATCGCCGAGAAAGGCGATGTTTTTGGTATTGGGCGAATAGTCCATGGCGTCGAAGATCGGAGGATTTCGAGCGCCTCACGGTGGCAGCGACGTTTCACTCGCCACGCGGCGGCGAGTAGTCCTGGACGAAACGCCGACAACCTCCGTCCTGAAGGGCTCCGGGTCAACCCGCTTCGTCGCCCCTCATGCCTCCTCGCGTGCCTTGGTGACGCTGGTTGCAGTTTGCATTGCGAGGCACGTCCCCTTTCTGCGTATGCTGCTCCATGCGCACCCCCCACCTGAAAGTTGCCGTCTTGTCGATATCCCTGGCGCTGTCCGCTTCGGCTGGCGAAGTCCTCTACAACGGCATTGTGCTCCCGGGTCATTGGCCGCCGGGTCGCTCCGCCGAAGATCTGGCCAGCCGTGAACCGCAGCCCGTCCCATATTTGAAGCATCCGCCCGCCATCATTCCGGTGGATTTGGGCCGACAGCTTTTCGTCGACGATTTTCTCATCGAGTCCAGCACGCTGCGTCGCGAGTTCCATCTTGCGGAAATGTATCCGGGAAACCCCGTGATGAAACCGGAAGCGCCCACGGAGATGGAAGGCAAACTCCCCATGGCCATGGTATTCAGCGATGGCGTGTGGTTCGATCCTCAGGATCACATTTTCAAAATGTGGTATCAGGCTGGATACGGGAAACAGACGGCGCTCGCTACTTCCCGGGATGGTTTGCACTGGGAGCGGCCGGTCTTCGATGTGCGTCCGGGCACGAATGTCGTGCAGACCGAGGCCCGCGATTCTTCGACCGTGTGGATGGATCAGGAGGACAGCGATCCCAAGCGCCGCTTCAAGATGTGGCGTTCGCATAGCGAGGACAAGCATTACGGCCTCTCGCTGTATTATTCCGAGGATGGCATTCACTGGGGGCCACGGGTGCTCCGAACAGGATTCCATTCCGACCGCTCGACGGTGTTTTGGAATCCCTTTCGCAAGGTCTGGGTCTACAGCCTGCGCCATGGATGGGGAGGGGCGAGAGCCCGCCGGTATATCGAGGTGAAGGACCTTCTGCAGAGCCCGCCCTGGCAGGAGATTCCCGATACGCCCCTGTGGCTGACCTCGGACAAACTCGATCCGCTGCGGGAGGATTTGAATGTCGAGCCACAGCTCTACAACTTCGACGCCGTGGGCTATGAAAGCCTCATGGTGGGCCTCTTCACCATTTGGCGCGGCGACATGAACATCCCACCCGGCCGCCCCAAGCCCAACTCGCTCTTCCTCGGTTTCAGCCGCGACGGTTACCATTTCGATCGCCCCGACCGCCGGCCCTTCATTCCGGTCTCCGAGAAACAAGGCAACTGGAACTGGGGCAACGTTCAATCCGCCGGGGGAGGCTGCCTGATCATCGGCGATCAGCTCTGGTTCTACTTCAGCGGGCGGGCCGGGAGCAGCGATGCCAAGTCGCGCGATGGGGGTGGTTCCACGGGGATCGCGATGCTGCGCCGCGATGGATTCGCTTCCTTGAATGCTGACGCAACGGGAGGTGAGGTCACCACCCGGCCGCTGAGTTTCACCGGGAAGCATCTCTTTGTGAATGCCGACGCCTCGGGCGGTGAATTGCGCGCGGAAGTGCTGGGCCGGGATGGCAATGTGATCGAGCCCTTCACCAAGGAAAACTGTCTTCCCATGCATTCCGACAGCACGCGTGTCGAGCTGCGTTGGAAAGATGCGGAAGATCTCTCCCGGTTCGCCAAACAACCCGTCCGGATTCGCTTCTCGTTGAGCAAGGGCTCCCTATATGCCTTCTGGATCGCATCGGAACGGAACGGCGCCAGCCATGGCTACGTCGCCGCCGGCGGCCCAGGTTTCAGCGGGCCGACGGACACCGTGGGCGACAGTGTCGCTCCCGCCGCGAAGTAGCGACGGTGGGCCTCCGCGCGCGCCAGTCGATACTCCTCCGCGAGTTTCCAAAACACATCATGGACATATCCCCATTCTTGCCTGAAGATGAGGCATGGCCATACAATCGAAACAAAATCTTAGCGTGGCCTTGAGCCGTGATCTAAAGCAACCAGGCTCCAAAGCAAAAATCAAAGTCGTGGACGACGCTGCGCGGAAAGTTTTCACCGCCAATCTGAACGGGGCGGTTCTGGTTTTTGGCCACAAGCAACCGGATGCGGCGTATTGGAACGGCGTGAAGCACTACGGCAGCGGCCCCACCAGCAAAATCCGGGTGCGCCGAACTCCAGCGGTCGTGGCGGAAGCGGCTCCAGCGGAAGAAGCGCAGGCCGAAGGATAATAAACTTTTCCCTCGTGCCCAAGCTTCAGCTCGGGCCCGAGGAGGTCGAAGAGTTTTTAAATTCGAGACGCTCCGTTACCGCCTGACCTTTGCGGCTCCGCCGCGCGGGGGCTCTGCGGTAGTTATTGTTGCGCCCCGTCTTTCTCGCCGAACGCAAAGAGGTGCTTTTCCGTGCGCAGGTAAATGCGTCCGTCCAGCACTGCGGGGGTCGAGAAGATTTGCTCGCCCAACTCGTTGCGCGCCAGCACGTGCAGTTCCTTGGTTTCGCGGCCTGCGTCCATGACGACCACGGTCCCTTTTTGCGAGGCCACATAGACGCGGTCGTTCACCCCGGTCGCGGAGCTGTAATAATCGCCCGCCGCGTCCATCCGCTCCGCCTGGTAGATGATCGCGCCCGTGCGAGCATCGTAGCATGACGCCAGACCGCCATTCTTGATGGCGTAGACCCGGCCGTTGTAGCAGAGCGGCGAGGAGACGTAGGGGAGATGGCGCGTTTCTTTCCAGAGGATGTGCGTCTTGGTGATGTCGCCGTGCCCGCCCGGCTTAATCGCAAACAATTGATTTTCCGCCTGCGAGAACATCTCCCGCGCCCGATCGTACTCCTCCCGCGTCACGCGGCCGTTCTTGTCGACATCGATCTGTGAGAAGCGGGATTTGAGCGGGCCAGCGGGAAATTCATCCGCGGAGAGGGTGCCATCCTTGTTGGCGTCGTTCGCCGATAGGAACTCGTCGAAAGGCGCCAGAGTCAGCCGATCATTCATGTCTGCGCCGAGGTTCCAACTCGAGACCATCAGCAGGCCCTCCCCGGCCACAGGTGTCGCATTGGACACTCGGGCAGTGCCCTGGCAGGACCACAGTTCATGGCCGTCCTTGACCGCGTAACCTCTGACCCAGATCGAGCCAGTCACGACGATTTCCGCAGTATCGTCGTGCCTCCAAAGGAACGGAGAGGAAAAGCTGCGGAGGAATTCCGGGCGTTCCGTGCGCCACACGTCCTTGCCCGTCGCGGCATCCACGGCCAGCAGGTGGGAGTCCATATCCTGGTCACAGACGATGATGATCTTGCCGTCCACGAGGATGGGCGAGGCTCCGGTCCCAAACTCGACGAGGGGAACCGGCAATGGCTTGCGCCACACTTCCTTGCCCTGAAGATCATAGGCCAGGAGTCCGAACGAGCCAAAATACACGTAGACCCGTTCGCCATCGGTGCATGGGGTCGGCGAGGCCGCACTGGCGATGCGATGCATCGGCTCGATCTTTTCCGTGGGCGCCACCGCGCGCCATAGTTCGTGGCCTGTGCCGCGATCCAGGCAGAGTGTCACCAGTTTTCCGCTGTCCAAGCCGGTGAGGAAAAGCCGATTTTCCACGATGCACGGAGACGAATGTCCGTGCGGCACTTCGATTTTCCACAGTTCATTCTTCTCGGGCCCGAACTCCACGGGCGGCTTGCCCGTGCCCAACCCCAAGCCCCCGGGGCCGCGAAACTGCGGCCAAATCGACTCGGCTCCACCCGTAGAAGAGATGGCGAGGAGCACGATCGATGAAAATGCGAGGACATCAGTCCATGGCGAAACGCAAAAGCGGGTGGGAGGCATGAGCTTCGGTAGCATTGTCGCCGATGGATTGTCGAGCGGTTCGATCGGTGGGCGCGGGAACCCGATTTTCGCGCCAACGGTAGCGGACGGTCTTTAAGGGACTGCGAAATAAATACCGGGAAAGGGATTTTGGCCCGCGAATCACTCGGATCAAGCGAATGGGATGCCTTGATTTGTGTCTGTTCGCGTGATTCGCGGGCACTTCTTTCACGGTCTCGAAGATGAGCGATGCAGCCTTTCCTAACATTCTCCGGCTTTGCAAGTTGCCTATCCGCGAACTAGACTGCGCATTTCCCCCCATGAAGAAACACCTGATCTGGATTCTCGCCCTCGGCATGCTGTGCCTGGGGGCCTACGTCTGGCATCTGTGGCCGGACAAAATCCCCTTCTGGAGAACGACCGAAAAGGCGGACGCGAGAAAAACACCTGCCCGTCCCAGCACCGCCATCGTCTCCACCCGAGACATCAATTTTGCCATCACGGCCGCCGGCGAGATCACCCCGGCGTAACAAGTATCCGTTCGGCCCGAAATCAGCGGGCGCATCGAAGACTTGCCGGTGGACATCGGCGACAAGATCAAGAAGGGCGTGCTCCTTTTTGCCCTCGACGACCAGGATCTCCAGACGGAAAAATCCCAGCGCCAGATCGAGATTGAAGGCTCACGGCTCCAGGTCAACGCTTCACGGTTGTCGAGCGAGAAGACGGAACTGAATTTCAAACGCGTTCGTGAACTGGCGCTGGCCAAGCTTGTCTCGCAAGAGATATTTGACAATGCCCGGCTTGAACTGGATGTCGCCAAGAACGCGGTCGATATCGCCGCGAACAACCTGGAGCGCTCGCAGAAGGCGCTCCAACTGGTGGAAGACAAGCTGTCCAAGACCAAGATCAATGCGCCCTTTGACTGCACCATTCTGACCCGACCAGTCTCCGCCGGGCAGGCCGTGTCGGGCGCGAGCGGGGTAAACAGCGGCACCGAGGTGCTGACGATTGCGGACCTCGGTGAACTCATCATCAATGCGCACATCAACCAGGCCGACGTGACGCACCTGAGCGCAAACCAACCGGTGCAAATCGAGATCGAGGCCGTGGCCGGGCTAAAGATCATCGGGCGGGTGGACCGCATCGCTCCGCAGGCCACGATCCGCAACGGCATCAAGGGCTTCGCCACGCGCGTGATCGTCAAGAATGACGAAAACTCCGGCGTTCGCCCCGGGATGACCGCGAATCTCACGATTCCCCTGGAGTCGGCCGACAACGTACTGGCTCTCCCGCTCGCCGCCGTTTTCACGGATCAGGGCGGACGCTTTGCCTACGTGCAGCAAGGCGGAAAATTTGTGCGCGTGCCGATTCGGGTCGGGGTAACGGACTATGATTTCGCGGAAGTCACGACCGGTCTCGAGGGCGGGGAAACGGTGTCGCTCGTGACCCCGACCGAAGATGCGGGCAAGGTGCAGCAGGCATTTGGCGCGGCGGCGGCCAAGGGTGGAAAAGGGGGAGGGAAGGGGCCTGTTGGCAAGGCGGCACCCGTAAAAAGTGGCGGCAGCGCGAGTGGATCGCCAGCGCCCAGTGGCGCCCGGTCGACCGGCACATAGGCCGCGTTCCCATGGCTCTCATCGAACTGCGGGGCGTGAGTAAAATCTACCACCTCGGTGGCGAAGAAATCCGCGCGCTCGACAACGTGGATCTCGACATCGACGGCGGCGAATTCATCTCGATCATCGGCCCGTCCGGGAGCGGCAAGTCCACGCTCATGCACATCCTGGGCTGCCTCGATTCGCCGAGCAAAGGGAGCATCCGGCTGGACGGAACGGAGATTTCCACCGCCTCGATGCGGGACCTGGCCCGCATTCGGAACCGGAAAATCGGCTTCGTGTTTCAGTTCTTCAATCTGCTCCCCAAACTGAGCGTCCTGCAAAACGTGGAGTTGCCGATGATCTACGCCGGGTGTGGGGCGCGGGAGCGGCGCGATCGGGCGATGGAGGCGCTGCAGCTCGTCGAAATGGAAAACCGGGCGCGGCACCGGCCGATGCAACTCTCCGGCGGTCAGCAACAGCGCGCGGCGATTGCCCGCGCCCTGGTGAACCGTCCGAAGATCGTTTTCGCCGATGAACCCACCGGGAATCTCGATTCGCACACCGGCGAGACGATCTTGAATCTCTTCCACGACCTGAGCCAGAAAGGCAGCACCATCGCATTGGTCACGCACGATCCGGAGATCGCGGCCGTGACCCCGCGGAAAATCGAAATCCGGGACGGCAAGATCGCGCAAACGGTGGACGCGAAGCTGGCCGGAAGACAGGGTGGGCGCAAATTTTATGTCGGTGCGGCGCGCATGGATCGTCCTGCCGAAGGCGAATCTCCCGAGCCATGAATTACTGGTTCAGCGCCATCATCGTCGGCATGAAGGAGATTCTGGCGAACAAGTTTCGCTCCCTGCTGACGATGCTTGGGATCATCCTCGGGGTGTCCAGTCTCGTGGCGATGTCGGCGCTCGTGAAAGGGATGGAGAATGGGATGAAAGAAGCGCTCATCGCCATTGGCGGGCTGGAAAAGGTGCGCGTCGAGGATCAGGACATTCCCGTGTGGCAACAACACCTCGCGGACCAGGCGGTGGGGACGACGATGAGCGATGTCTATTCACTCCAGCACAGCGCGCCGTTGATCACGATGGTGGTTCCCGACATGCGCACGCGCAATGTCACCATCACCAATGGCAGCAAGAGTGTCAGCCCATGGAATTTCATCGGCACGTGGCCCAACGCCATCGAACTGAACCAGCATGTCATTGAGCACGGGCGCATGTTCAATGAGTTGGACGACGAGAACGCGCGCAACGTGTGCGTCATCGGCACGTCCATCCGCGACGCCCTCTTCGGCGCGCCGGAAAAGGTCGGGCGCGAGATCATTCCCGTGGGAGAGTTCATCAACATCAACGGCCAGCGGTTCAAGATCATCGGGATGTTCGAGCACTATGAGAGCGTGCAGGACAAGAAGATGCGGGAACTGGAGAAGACGCAACCGGTCGAGACGAAGAGCGGCCCGGAACGCAGCCGCGGCTTCGGGAGCATGAGCGGGAGCAAAAGCAGCCGGTCGACGGGCGGCTGGATCTTCGACATGAAGAACAACACGATCTATATCCCGCTCAACACGATGTGGCTGAGATTCCGGGCCGCCACGAGGTCGACCAGTTCCGGGAGTTCGTCGTCCAGCACCAGCGGAAGTACCAGCAGCAATTCGATCGGGACTGCCGGCAATCCGGAATTCGTGCCCGATCCGCGCCTCTCGACCCTTTCGATCAAGATTGCGGATATCGACAAGATGGATGAGGCCTTGCAGCAGGCGAAGAACGTTCTGATGCATTCCCACAAGGGCATCGAGGATTTTTCCTTCCGCACCCAGGAGAATTGGTCCGAAGGCATCACCCAGGCGATCAGTAACGCGCGGATGAGCGGCGGCATCATTTCCGCGATCAGTCTGCTCGTGGGAGGGATCGGCATCATGAACATCATGCTCGCGAGCATCACCGAGCGAGTGCGCGAGATCGGCATCCGCAAGGCGATCGGGGCGACGTTCTTCGATATCTTCACCCAGATCCTGGTCGAGAGCGTGGTCCTCGCCATCCTCGGCGGCCTGGCTGGGTTGATGACGTCGAACATGCTGGTCAAGCTCCTCGTGGCCATGTCACCGACGGATAACACGCCGGTCATCACCGCGGAGAGCATGATGCTCGCCTTCGCTTTCAGCGTCGCCGTGGGGATCCTTGCCGGCCTGTTTCCGGCGATCAAAGCGGCCAAGCTAAACCCGATTCAGGCCCTGCGGTACGAGTGAAGACCTGGGGGAACCGGCCAGCGAATGAATTCGCTGCTCCGTCGCCGCGAATTCATTCGCGGAACGGTTCCGCGGGCGGGGAGCCTTCCGAGTCCCAGAGCCGTGTCGATGTAGCCAGCGTAGGCGCGGATCAGTGGAGCCTTCCGGCGGGGTGACCAGCGTGACCACCGATCTTGCGGCGGCAAGGGGCTCAGGGCCGAAGCCGTCCGGGACCCACAGAGTAGATTCCTCTCCGACCGCAATTTTCCTCTATGAAATCTCGCCGCTGGAAGTAACACGAGTCCTGTAGCAATTATTCCCGAAATGACCATTACCGATCAATCAGTTCGCACGACCCGCGAGGGCGAGGCGGGTCGCGGCGCCGGCCAGGGAGAAGCGGCCGCCAGCCGCCCATCCGCCGCTCGCTTTCCCAGCATTTTGTTCCCGCGATCCGAAGAAGCCGAAGGGCCCGCAGCCGAGGAACCGGAATTCTTCCGGGACTTGAACCTCGACCAGATCGTCGCGGCGATCACCAAGGGCCGTGAGTTGTATAATCTTAAACCGTATTTTTACGCACCGCTGACCGCCCTGGATCAAATCGCGTATCGCCACGAGATCATGCGCGACCTCGAAAAGGAAGCGTTGTTCGCCAGCCTCAAGGCCTTCTCGGAACGGATGCTCGCCATGCGGGAGCTTCTCACCGCGGAAAAGCACTTCAGCTATCAGCGGCAACAGCAACGGACGCTTCTGGGCGCAGCGGAGGCATATTGTGAAGCCGTGGCCAACCTCCGTCGGAACCTGGTTTCCATCGGGGCGCATTCCCGCGGCCTGCTGGCGATGCGTGATTACCTGGCCGCGCATGTCGAATCCGATTTTTTCCAGACGCTCTCGCAGAAGACACGGACGGTGAAAGAGGGACTCGATGCGATCCGCTACTGTGTTCTGATTGACGAAGCGAATGTGACGGTCCGCAACTTCGAAGAAGAAACTGATTACAGCGCGGAGGTGGAGGAAACCTTTGCCATCTTCAAGCAGGGAGCGGTGAAGGACTACCGCGTCGAAGTTCCCGTAACCGCCGAGATGAACCACATCGAAGCGATGATTCTGGATTACGTCGCCAAGCTGAATCCCGCCCCCTTTGCCGCTCTCGATGATTTCTACGCCAAGTTTCCGGACTTTGCCGACCGTGGGATCGTTGAATTCGACCGCGGGTTGCAGTTTTACCTCGCGTACGCAGAGTACATGGCGGGATTCAAGAGCGTGGGATTAAACTTCTGCTATCCGGCGGTCTCCGACAGCTCCAAGGAGGTTTTGAGCCGCAATGGCTTCGACCTGTCTCTCGCCAGCAAATTGATCGCCACCAACGCTCCTCCGGTCTGCAACGATTTCCAGTTGACCGGCGCTGAGCGCATGATGGTCATCACCGGGCCGAATCAGGGAGGCAAGACCACTTTTGCCCGCGCATTCGGGCAGTTGCACTATCTCGCCGGCCTCGGCTATCCGGTGCCGGGGAGCGAAGCGCGGCTCTTTCTCGCCGATCGTTTCTTCACTCATTTCGACTCGGAGGAAGATATCAATAACCTCCAGGGCAAATTAAAGGATGACCTGGTTCGGATGCATCGCATTCTGGAGCAGGCGACGCCGAAGAGTCTCGTGGTGATGAACGAAATTTTCGCCTCCACCACCCTCACGGATGCCACCTTTCTGGCCAAAGAAATCCTCACGCGTTTCGCGAAAATCGATGTGCTGGGCGTGTGCGTCACTTTCCTCGATGAACTCTCCTCACTGAACGAGAAGACCGTCAGCATGGTGGCCGCCATCGTGCCGGAGAATCCGTCGCAGCGGACGTTCCGCATCGCCCGCATGCCGGCCAATGGGCTCTCCTACGCGCTGGCCCTGGCGGAGAAATACCACCTCACTTACGAACAATTGAAGAAAAGGCTGACTTGATGAAAACACATTTGCTTTACCGCGGACGCGATTTCGACTGGGAGGAGGCATTGCCCGCGAACCATGAGGCGCTGGTGCAGGATCTCAATCTGGAGACTCTTTTCGGAGCCATGAGCGGAGAGGACGAATACCTGCACGACGTCGTCCGGCGGGTCATGCTCAAAGGGTTGGGCGATGATCTTGAGACGGTCCAATTTCGGCAGGCGATTCTCCAGGACTGCCTGCGCAATCCCGCTGCCGTGCGCCAGTTTTACGACGTCGCCATCGAGGCGAATGAGCGCAAGCGCAAGCAGTGGTTTGGCGTCATGGGCAAATACCCGATCGGGATTCTCTCCGGGGCCGTCGAGCTGCTGAAGGGCCTGATGGAACTCCTCGGCAAGCTTCGGCTCCTTGGGCGCGAGCATTCGCGCGCGTTTCAATCGGAAGGTTTCGCGACCTTTTTCGAGATGATCGAGACCGAATTGCCGGACGAGTTCTTCGAGCGGATCAAGGCGTATCTGAAAGACTTGCGGTTCCCCGAAGGCATCCTGGTCAGTGCCACCCTGGGGGAAAACGCCCGGAGCAGCCAGCAGACCTTGCGGCGTGCGAAGGTCGGCAAACCGAAGTTCCTCCAGCGCGTCTTCAGCGAAGGTTCGCCCTCGTATTCATTCAAGATCACCGACAAGGACGGCACCGGCGGAAAGGCGATTTCGGCGCTGCGCGATCGCGGCGTCAATCCCGTCTCCAATGCTCTCGCGCAATCGGCGGAGCACATCGTGAGTTTCTTTGCGATGCTGCGGGCGGAGCTCGGCTTTTACCTCGGCGCGGTCGAACTGCACGGGAGGCTCACCAAGCAGGGGGTGCCAGTCTGCTTCCCTACTCCCGCGCCCGCCGGCAGCGAGCGACAGACCTGCACCGGCTTGCGGGATATTTCCCTCGCCCTCACCAACGGTGCGCAGGTTACCGGCAATGACTTGCAGGCCGACGGCAAGACGCTCTTCATCATCACCGGCGCGAACCAGGGCGGCAAATCGACCTTCCTGCGGGCGATCGGCCTGTCGCAGGTCATGATGCAATGCGGGATCTTCGTGACTGCGGAAGCCTTCAGCGCATCCCTCTGCCGCAATGTCTTCACTCATTTCACACGTGAGGAAGATGTAACTATGAAGAGCGGCAAATTCGACGAGGAACTGCGACGGATGAGCACCATCATCGATTCCTTCACACCGGATTCGCTGATCCTCTTCAATGAATCCTTCGCCGCCACGAACGAGCGCGAAGGCTCCGAGATTGCCGCGCAGATCGTGTGCTCCTTGCTGGAGACAAACGTCAAAATCGTCTTCGTCACGCATCTCTACGAATTCGCCAACGCCTTTAGTGAGCAAGGAATGGCCAAAGCTCTGTTTTTAAGGGCGGAACGCCAGTCCGATGGCCGGCGCACGTTCAAGCTGCTTCCCGGCGAGCCGCTTCAGACGAGCTTCGGAGCGGATTTGTACCGCGAGATTTTTGAAAAGCCCGGCCAGGAAAAGGTCGGCGCCCTGAATTGAGGGGCAGTCAGTTCCAGCATGCTTCCATTCGACACCGAAGTGGGGGGTTCTGAATGGCATTAAGTTATTGAGGCTCGCATAATAGGGTGACAACGCGTTCGTAGGAGGATGAGTGTCACTCAATTTCACGAGGGTCAATAAGCGGTATTTTGGATGGGTTTTCTCCGGAGCGCGTTCTGCATTTTGGACACCGTTGGTGTCCCCGCTATTCGCCCCGGGTCGCGCGTGTGTACCGAGCGAACACCCGGGGTACCCATCCACCAGCGAACGCTCCATCCGTCCCGGCGAAGCCGCATCTCCTCCGAAACCGTGTTCAGTAATCCGCGGCACGCCGCTCCGCTAGCCGAACGTGTGCGCGCTGTCCATCCCGAGAACGAGATTCTAAGGCTGACTCCAAGGCTTCTTTCATGCCTGCCGCGCTTGCGCGACAGGCATGAGTTGCTTGAAGACTCACTCTGTACTGATGCAGCCAAGGCCGCCAAGTCGCGCCGGAAACCATGTAGCTCCGATCTGTCAAGATATTTTGCCGGAACGCTATTTTCCGCCCCCCAGTGTCGAAAGTAAGAATTGACCCCTGAGGTGCAACCGATTTCTGGACCATTTTGTTGTTTAGTTTGTTGAGTGGATCTGGGCTTCGAATTGGTTCGGGGTTTTGTATCCGATCGAAGAGTGTTTGCGGTGGGTGTTGTAAT
>JBBRPL010000116.1:0-25323 GCA_038228205.1 Chthoniobacterales bacterium | reverse complement strand
ACCCGGGGCTGGGATTGCGGATCGCCGCCGCGATCCCCCTTGCTCGCCCGAATGGCACCGGCCGCCGCCAGCACCTCAGCCGCCACCTCGGCGGGCTCCCTTCGGGAGACTTCTCGCTCCGCTCGAATCCTCCGGTGTCCAAAGTGAAGAACGCGCTCTAAACCTAAAAACGGAAATGGAAATTACCACGGATTTCACGGATGGCGCGGATGGCGCGGATTCAAAGGGGTCCGGGCGCCATGACGCACGAATCCACTTACCCGATGGGAGAATGTGAGAATCCTCGTTCGTGTCTCCTTATCCGTGCTATCCGTGAAATCCGTGGTTCCCATTCCCGTTTTTAGGCTAAACGCCTTTGGCCGTCCCTCTATCTCCCTTCGCTTTTTGCGTCTATTTGGTTTTCTTCTCAAAGACCCCGCACACCCAAAGGTTAAAACTGTCGACACTTTCTAATTCCGTTCTGGAATCCCTCCGCCATGCAGCCCTCCGAACCCTCTCCAACCCGCCGGCAAAATCTGGCCGACGATGTCACCCGTCAACTCCGTCGCGCCATCGTCCAGGGCGAGTTCAAGCCGGGCACACCACTCGCCGAACCCGTCCTCGCCGCCCTCTATAACGCCAGCCGCGCGCCCGTCCGCGAAGCGCTCATCGCTTTGGAGCGCGATGGGTTGGTCGAGTTCAACGAGCGCAGCCGCACTCGTGTTCGGACCATGATTGCGGAGGATTTCAAGGAAATCTGCTCCATGCGCGTCGCTTTGGAGAGCCTCGCGGCCCGCCTCGCCGCCCAGCAATGGACTGCTCAACACACGCAAGTCGTGGAAGAAAACCTGTTGCTCCAGGAATCCGCGGCCACCCTTGGCGAATTGTCCCACCTCGACGTGGAGATGCACGAATACATCGTGCACCTTTCCAATCACCGGCGCCTCATCTCGGCCTGGGCCAGCATCCGCTGGCAATTCGAAATGGGTCTGGCCTACACCCACCGCTTGCAGCAGACGCTCGCGTTCGAGCCGCGCCGCATCACCGTGGATTCCCACCGCCGGCTGCTCGCCGCCCTGGCCTCGGGCCAGCCCGACCTGGCCGCCGAGACCATGGCCACGCACATCGAAGGTTCCCTCGAATGGTCGCTGGCCAAGTTTCCGATTGAGCCCGAGGCAAAAACTGCGAGACAGAACCGCCCCGTCACGGTTGCTCCCGAGGTGGAAAGCGACCGTGCGAAAAAAATCACCGCATGACGACCACGACGGCCATCGTCTCAGCCTGCGCGGCCCTGTTCGTCCTGCCACGCGCCGGCGTCACCGCCGAGGCGGATTTCGAAAACAACATCCGCCCCATTCTTACGGAGTATTGCAATAAGTGCCACTCCACGGAGAAGCAGAAGGGCGACCTCGACCTGGAGCGTTTCACCTCCGTGACGGACGTAAAAAAACATCCCAAGATTTGGGACGATGTTCTCGATCAATTGGCGAGCAAGGAGATGCCACCCAAGGATAAGCCGCAACCTTCCGCGGAGCAGAAACAGCAGCTCAAGGTGTGGCTCGAGGAGACGCTGAACGAGATCGCCCTGGCCAGCGCCGGCGACCCGGGCCCCGTGGTCCTCCGCCGTCTCTCGAACGCCGAATACTCGTCCTCCGTGCGTGACCTCACCGGCGTCCAGACGCTGAATCCTGCGAAGGAGTTCCCGGTCGATGGCGCCGCCGGCGAAGGCTTCGACAACGCCGGCGCGGCCCTCGTCATGTCGCCCGCGCTGCTCGGCAAGTACCTCGACGCGGCCAAGGAAATCGCCAGCCACGCCGTCCTGCTCCCCGATGGGATTCAGTTCTCGACGGCCACGACGCCGCGCGACTGGACCGACGAAATCCTCACCAATATCCGCGCCCTCTACGCATCGTACACCGACTCCGGCGGTGCGATGGCGGTCAATCTGCAAGGGGTCAAATTCGACACGAACTCCGGCGGCCAGTTACCGGTCGAGCGCTATGTCGCCATCCTCCTCCAGAACCGCGACGCGGTGCGGAGCGGGGACTCGAAGATCGACGACCTCGCTCGCACCAAAGGGGTAAGCCCAAAGTACCTCGCACTCCTTTGGCAGGCCTTGAACGAAAAGCGTTCTTCACCGGTCCTCGATGGGATCCGCGAGGCGTTCCGCAAAGCTTCACCCGCGGACGCTGCCGGGGTGACCCACGCGATCCAGCCATGGCAGCAGTACCTGTGGCGATTCTACAGCGTCGGACACATTGGCAAACGGAACGGCCCGAAAGGCTGGCAGGAACCGTTCAACCCACTTGCCGAGTCTCATGAGCTGCGCCTCAAGCTGCCCGTCCCGGCCGATGGCGGCGACGTCACGCTTTACCTCGCCGCCAGCGACGCCGGAGACGGCGACGAACATGATTTTGTTGTTTGGGAAAAGGCGCGGCTCGTCGTCAAGAATCACCCCGATAAACTCGTGCAGGACATTCCTGACGCCGTGACGGGCAGCCTCGTCACCAAGGCTCCTTCCGTCATCGAAGTGAAGATCCCCGCGGCCCTGGTCAAGGATGCCGAGTTCGTCGTGACCGCGAGGCTGCCCGTGGATAGCTATCCCGAGGCCAGCGTCCAGGTTCAGGTGCTCACGGCCAGGCCGGACAAGCTCTCCGGCCTGACCGCGGGCACCACGACCGCCGCGACGGTGAATGGCAAGTGGTCCGATAACAATCTGCGCGCCATTTCCAGCGCCCCCATCCTCGTGAAAGATGGCAGTGCATCCCGCGGCCGCTTCGAGGCCGCCTTTGACGATTTCCGCGCGCTCTTTCCGGCCGCGCTCTCCTACACCAAGATCGTCCCCGTCGACGAAGTGGTCACCCTCACGCTCTTTTACCGCGAGGATCACCAGCTCAAGCGATTGATGCTGGACGATGCTCAGGCGGCCGCCCTCGACCATTTGTGGGACGCCCTGCGCTTCGTCAGCGAGTCGCCCTTGAAGCAGGTGGACGTCTTCGACCAGCTCTACCAATTCGCCACGCAGGATGCCGACCCCAGCGCTTTCGAGCCCATGCGGGAGCCGATCAAACAAGCCGCCGCCGCCTTCAAGACTCAGATCCTCGAAGCCCAACCGAAACAATTGCAAGCCGTGCTCGACCTCGCGCCGCGGGTCTGGCGCCGTCCTTTGACCGACGCTGAGCAATCCGGATTGCGCGCCCTCTATCAAGACCTGCGCACGCACGACCTGCCGCACGAAGCCGCCCTGCGCCTGACGCTCGCCCGGGTCTTTGTCTCGCCCGCCTTCCTCTATCGCGGCGAATCCGCGGCCCCGGGCCCACAGGCCTCCCCGGTGAATGACTGGGCGCTCGCCACGCGCCTCAGTTATTTCCTGTGGTCGTCCGCCCCGGATGAGGAGCTGCGCACCCTCGCTGCCTCCGGTCGTCTCCACGAGCCGGAAGTGCTCGCGGCCCAGGCGCGCCGCATGTTGAAAGACGCGCGCGTGCGCCGGCTCGCGACCGAGTTCGGCTGCCAGTGGCTGCATGTGCGCGATGTCGAATCGCTGGACGAAAAAAGCGAGCGCCATTTCCCGACCTTCGTCTCCTTGCGGGGGGACATGCAGGAGGAGGTCGTGCGCTTCTTTACCGACCTGTTCCAGGAAGATCGCCCGGTGCTCTCGTTGCTCGACGCGGATTACAGCTTCGCCAGCGGGCCCCTGGCGCGGCACTACGGCATCGACGTAAAAGGCGATGCGTGGCAGCGCATCGATGGCCTGCGCGCCCGGGGCCGTGGCGGGATGCTCGCCTTTGCCGCGACCCTCGCGAAGCAAAGCGGCGCGTCCCGGACGAGCCCGATCCTGCGCGGCAACTGGCTGAGCGAAGTCGTGCTCGGCGAAAAACTCCCGCGCCCCCCCAAGGGCGTGCCTGTGCTGCCCGAGGAAGCCCCCGCCGGCCTCACCGAGCGGCAATTGATCGAGCGCCACACCAGCGATGAAAAATGCGCCGGCTGCCATGCCCGCTTCGATCCCTACGGCTTTGCCCTGGAAGGTTTCGACGCCATCGGCCGTGCCCGGGCCAAAGATGCCGCCGGCCTGGCCATCGACACGCAGGTCGCCCTGCCCGACGGCACCGCTTTTGCCGGACTCGACGGTCTGCGCGCGTATCTGCTCGGCTCCCGGCGCGATGATTTTCTGCGCCAGTTCTGCCGCAAATTCCTTGGCTACGCGCTGGGCCGCAGCGTGCAGCTTTCCGACCGGCCCTTGATCGATTCCATGATCGCGCGGCTCAAGTCCGGCGGCTATCGTGTCGGCGACGCCGTTGAACTCATCGTCCGCAGCCCCCAGTTCCGCGAAGTGCGCGGCCGGGATTTCCTCACCAGCAATTGAACCCATGAGCACCCATCATTTCTCACGTCGGGCCTTCCTCCGCGGCATCGGTGTCACCATGGCCCTGCCGTGGCTGGAGTCCTTTAACGTCTGGGGCGACGAACCCTCGCGCAATAAGCCCGCCAGCGAGGCCCCCGTGCGCCTGGCCGTGCTCTTCTCCGGCAACGGATTTCAATCCAAGGAATGGTGGGCCAAAGGGGAAGGCCAGGCCATGGAACTCGGCCGGGTCCTCGCGCCTCTCACGGAATTCCGGGAAAAACTCTTGTTCGTGCGCGGCCTCTACCACGAGCAGGCGCGCAAGGGAAACATCCACAGCTCGCAGACCGGCAACATGCTCTCCGGCGCGCCGATCGCCTCCGGCGGCGAGATTCGCTCCGGCACCAGCGTCGACCAGGTGCTCGCCCAGACCTATGGCCGCTCGACGAAGGTCCCCAGCCTCGTCCTCGCTTGCGAGCGCTCGAATCCCGCGGTCCACAAGAATTACTCGATGCTCTACAGCTCGCACATCTCGTGGAGCTCGCCGACCACCCCGACCCCGTTGGAACTCTACCCCGCGCTGGCCTTCGATCGTCTCTTCAAGGACGAAACCGGGCCCGGCGACAAGAGCGTGCTCGACGCCGTCCTGGCCGATGCGCAGGACCTGCGCCGCGGCATCAGCAGCGGCGACCAGCGCAAACTCGACGAATATCTCGACTCCGTGCGCGACGTGGAAAAGCGCATCGAAAACGCTGGCCGGCGCGGCGAGCTGCAAGGCTGGCGCCCCACCCTCGACAAGCCCGACATCCAGCAGCGACCTGCCGACGGCATTCCGCAGGACATCGGCGAGCACATGCGCCTGATGATCGACATCCTCGTCCTCGGCTTCCAGACCGACACGACCCGCATCACCACGCTCAAGCTGAACAACGATCACAGCGCCCTGCGTTTTCCCAATCTCCCCAGCATCCAACAAGCCGGCCACGGCATCGACTACATGATTCACCACCTCCTCTCGCACTCGGATGGCGAGGACTACCTCAAGGTGAATCAGTTCTTTATCGAGCAAATCGCCTACCTCGCCCGCAAGCTCGACGCCATCGAGGAAGGCCCGCGCACCCTGCTCGACAACACGATGCTCATGCACTGCTCCAGCATGATGGCCGGTGCCAAACACGACAACGACCAGCTTCCCGTGATCATCCTCGGAGGTGCCGCCGGCCGCCTGAAAACCGGCCGCGTGCTCGACTATAAAGACAAGCCCGACCGCCAGCTCTGCCGCCTCTTCCTCTCGATGATGAACAAGATGGACGTGCATCCCAAGACATTCGGCGACGCCAAAGCGCCTCTCGAAGAAGTCTAACGGCCAGCACCGTAAGTAGCGCCCAATCGCAGTTGCGACGCCTCCGTAGCGGCGAATTTATTCGCCGAACCTGCGCGTGGTGCAAGGCGCCGGTCCCTAACACCGGCGAGCCACGCAACGAGCGCCAGCGCCGTCCCTTTCTTTTGTCATCCTGAGCGGAGCGGGGAAGCATGGGCGGAGTCGAAGGACCTCCAATATCCTGTGGGTTCTCGCGCGGAGCCCGTGCAACGATAGAACGAGTCGCATGGCGAGCGCAAGTTGACGTACCTGCACGGGCGTTTGCTCGCCCGAAAGGCACCGGCCACCGCCAGCACCTCAACCGTCGCCCCGGCGGTCCTTCTGCTCCGCCCATGATTGTCTCCACGGCACCACAGACTTTTGTCCCCATGCACCATGGACCTCTCGCAGAGCCTCGACGCATCAATCGTGCCCGATCACGATCCCCCGCATCCCCTCCCAACCACAGAACTCCTCGCCAACAGCCACCTAACACGCTCTATTCGATCCGCGAGCTACCCGCTCCAACCGCGACCCTCCATGACCCGAGCGACACCACTGCTGATTGCATTCGCTATCGTCGCCGGCCCGTCTCTTGCAGCTGACGTCCCCTGGTCCTTCGCCCCGCTCAAAAAGCCCGCCGCCCCAACCGTCAAAAACACCCCCTGGCTCAAGGACGCCCTCGACACGTTCATCCTCGCCAAACTCGAACCCGCCGGCATCACCCCCAATCCCGACGCCGACCGCGCCACGCTCCTGCGCCGCGCGACCTACGATCTCACCGGCCTTCCCCCGAGCCCGGACGAAATCGCCGCCTTCCTCAACGACCCCGCCCCTGACGACATCGCCTTCGCCAAGGTCGTTGACCGCCTCCTTTCATCCCCACGTTTCGGCGAGCGTTGGGGCCGCCATTGGCTCGACGTCGTCCGTTATGCCGACTCCGTCGGTCGCACTTGGAATTCCCCATTTCTCTACGCGTGGCGTTACCGCGATTGGGTCATCGATTCGTTCAACGAGGACAAACCTTTCGCCCTCTTCGCCGCCGAGCAGATCGCCGGTGATCTATTGCCCGCCCGCACCGTCGCGGAAAAGCGCTCCCGCCTCGTCGGCACCGGCTTTCTCGCGCTCGGTTCCCTGCCGTTGCAGGACAGCCCCAGCGAACAGTTTGCCCTCGACCGCGTGGACGATCAGATCGATGTGACGACGCGCGCCTTCCTCGGGCTCACGGTCGCCTGCGCGCGCTGCCACGATCACAAGACCGACCCGATCACCCAGCGGGATTACTACGCCCTCGCCGGCATCTTCTATAGTTCCGAGACTCTTTCCGGCGGTCAGCGCGGCGCCTACGTCGATCCCGATTTGCACCACCGTTTGCCCGTCGACTCCGCGCTGTCGTCAAACCAGCAAAAACCCAAATCCACCGCAAACGCTGCCACTGGTCCCGACACGATGATGGCCTCGCCGAAGGCTAACATCTCCGGCGGCGCCATGGACCCGCAGGGATTCTATCGCACCGATCCCAACCTCGCCATGGGCGTGGCCGAAGGCGAAATGCGCAACTGCGCGATCCGCCTCAAGGGCGATGCCGATCAGCGCGGCGACACCCCGCCCCGCGGGGCCTTGCAGGTCACCGGCCTCCCGAGGCTTCCCGCGATCGGCGAAAAGGAAAGCGGCCGGCTGGCCCTCGCGCAATGGATCGTGGCGCCGTCGAACCCGCTCACCCCGCGCGTCATGGCCAATCGCGTCTGGCTCCACCTGTTTGGCCGCGGCCTCGTTCGCACCGTCGATAATTTCGGCCTGACCGGCGAAAAGGCGACCCACCCCGAACTGCTCGATCATCTGGCGGTGCGGTTCACGGAGAATGGCTGGTCCGTCAAGAAACTCATCCGCGCCATCATGCTCAGCCACACCTATCGCGAGAGCAGCGCCTCGGAACCCAGCCGCATCGCGCGCGACGGTGCGAACGAACTCTTCTGGCGCATGAACCCGAAGCGCCTGGAACTCGAAGCCATCCGCGATTCGCTGCTCCTCGCCGGTGGCCGCCTCACTGAGGAAAGGCCCGCTGGCATCCAGCTCGCGGGGAACGGCGGCAAAGGCCTGAAAGCCCGTACCCGTTCCTTGCTCGACGAGACCGCTTCCTGCCGCACCGTCTATCTCCCCGTCCTGCGCGATCTCCTCCCGGAGATCTACAAGACCTTCGACTTCCCCGAGCCCACGCAGATCCTGGGTCAGCGCGAAGTCACCACCGTCCCCGGACAGGCCCTCTTCTTCCTCAATAGCCGCCTCGCCACCACCGCCGCTTCCGACACTGCCGCGCGCCTGCTCGCCGACTCGACGCTCCGCACCGACCAGGCCCGCATCGCCCGCGCCTATGCGCTGCTGCTCAGCCGCGAACCCGCCCGCGATGAAATCGCCGAAGCGCTCACCTTCCTAACATCCGCTCCCGCCTCCACCCGCTGGCCCACCTTCCTCCAGTCCCTCATCGCCAGCACCGAATACCGCTACGCATGGTAAATTGTTCCACCACCCGCCGCGATTTCCTCCGCGCCACCGGCGCCGGCTTCGGCTGGCTGGCCTTCGCCGCGCTCCAGGCCGCCGAAAATAAAGTCCCCTACGTCAGTCCCCTCGCGCCCAAGCCTGCGCACCACACTGTCCGCGCGAAGCGGGTCATCTTCATGTTCATGAACGGCGGTCCCAGCCACCTCGAGACCTTCGACTGGAAACCCGAGATGAAAAGCAAGCCCGGCGGCGCCCGAGGCGCCCTTCTCGGTTCGGTCGTCGACTTCAAGCCCAGCGGCCAAAGCGGCCTCCCGATCTCCACCGCCTTTCCCGAGCTGGCGAGGTACGCTGACGACCTCTGCCTCCTCAACGGCATGAAGACGAACAACCCCGGCCATCAGCAGGCCGTCGTTGCCCTGCACACCGGCAGCGAAAACTTCGTCCGGCCCTCGATGGGCGCCTGGATCGTCTACGGCCTCGGCACCGAAAGCCGCGACCTGCCCGGCTTCGTGACGATCGACCCGGTCCCCGACCTCGGTGGCGCGATGAATTATGGCTCCGCGTTCCTCCCCGCCACCTACCAGGGCACCCGCATCACCGGCGGCCAGCGCGGACTGCCCAATCTCGCCCCGGCGCTGAACGACAGCACCCAGCGGCAGCAGATCGATTTCATCCAGCGTCTCAATCGCCGCGCCCTTACCCAGCGCGACCCCGGAAATCCCGAACTCGAGGGCGCCATCGAATCTCTCGAACTCGCCTATCAGATGCAGACCTCCGTTCCGGGCGTGCTCGATCTCGCCGGCGAGCCCGCCGCCATCCGCGACCTTTACGGCCTCGACGATCGCACCACCGACCGCTTCGGCACCCAGTGCCTCATGGCGCGCCGCCTCGTGGAAAAAGGCGTGCGCTTCATCCAGCTCACCGCGCCCGGTTGGGACCATCATAACAACCTGCGCCAGGGCATCGCCGATCGCGCCGCGGCCATCGACAAACCGATCGCCGGCCTCATCGCCGATCTGAAACAGCGCGGCCTGCTCAAGGACACGCTCCTCGTCTGGGGCGGCGAATTCGGCCGCACGCCTAATGACGACAAAGGCGACGGCAACGGCCGCGGCCACAACAACCAAGGCTACAGCATGTGGATGGCCGGCGGCGGCGTCAAAGGCGGCCTGCGCTATGGCGCCACCGACGAAACCGGCCACCGCGCCGTCGATGGCATCATGGACACGCACGACCTGCACGCCACGATCCTGCACCTCCTCGGCCTCGATCACGAGGCCCTTACCTACCGCTATGCGGGACGGGATTTTCGGCTAACAAATGTGTCGGGGACGGTGGCGCGCGGGATCATTGCATAGCGCGTGAAGGTGGGGATGGGGTGGGGTGTATTGAGGAGTTAAGATGCTGCGTGGAGATATCTGCCGCATCGAAATGAGCGCGAGCGCCGTCCTCAAACTCTGTCATCCTGAACGGAGCGGGGAAGCATGGGCGGAGTCGAAGGAGCTCCAATATCCTGCGGGTTCTCGCGCGGAGCCAGAGTGATGATGCTCGAAGAAAGTGGCTTGGCTAAACGCGGAGGCGCACACGCGGAAGTGCGTCAATTCGAAGTCGCGATGCCTCTGCAAAGTGTGTCGCACGGGCTCCGCGCGGGAACCCACGAAAGATGGAGGTCCTTCGACTCCGCCCATGCTTCCCCGCTCCGCTCAGGATGACAAATCGGGGACGGCGCTTGCGCTTACTTCGACGTGGCATCATCCCTGTCGAGCATGCTGGCCGAGACCAGCCCACGCCGGCAGAATTCCACCTGCCTCGCTTAACGCGCCGGCCCCTGCATCGCCTTCACATGCGCCCGCACCGCCTCGGTCATCGCGGCGGAGGCCCCGGGTGAATTCGTGTGGCCGCTCGGGATGTCGTTGTAGATCTTCTTGTCCGCGATGGGCAGCGCGTCGTAGGCGGCGTAAACCGTGGTCGGCGGGCAGACCACGTCGATGAATCCGACCGTGACGATCGCCCCCTTGGCTTTCGTCTTCGCGGCGAAGTTCACGTTGTCGAAATAGCGCGCGGCCTCGAGCACTTTCGGGTCCGGCTTTCCGCCGGCCAGCGGCACGATCTTCGGCCAGCCCGCCACGCGGCCCACGACCATGCCGCTATGGTCGCTGCCCGCGGGCACGCCCGCCGCAAAGAACGTTACGCGCTCGTCGAGCGCGCCGCCCGCAAACGCCTGGAACCCGCCCTGGCTCGAGCCATCGACGATCACGGTCTTGCCATCCCACTCGGGCTGCGAACACAGAAAATCCAGCGCGCGCAATTCCCGCAGGAACATCCCGAGGAAATAGCACGTCTCGCGCGACTCGCGTCCGATCGCCCGGTAATCCCGGAGCGCGCCGTCGGTCAATTCTTTGTAGAAGGCGTCTGGCTTTCCGTTGGCGATGCCATGCGCGTTGATATCCATGGCGAGCATCCCGTTTCCCGCCCACGACACGGGCCCGCTGAGGTTTCCGCCGCGCACTCCGGCGCCCTGGACAAACAGGATCACGGGAAGGCTCTTCGGCTTGGCATTCAGCGGCCGGGCGAAATAACCCGAAGCGGGAGCGCCGATCGCATCCACCTGCACGTCGAATGCTTCCACGTTCTTCTGCGGCTGCTCCACGAGTGTCATCTTTGCTTTCATCGGCACCGCGGCGAGCTTGGCCTTCTGGTCTTTCCAGAACGCGTCGAAATCCTCCGGGACAGGCAGGCTCGGCTTGATCTGCGTCGGGTCGAAGCCCGCGCCCGCCATGGCCGCCACCGGCTTTTCGGCGACCGTCGCGGTGGCCTTGCACTGGAGGAAACCAGGCTCGTCGAGCTGGGCCGTGACGTTCGCGCTGCCCGCGGCCAATTTGATTTTCCCCGATTTGACCGGCGGCACCCCGTCTTTGCTGATCGTCCATTCGACCTCCGCATCCTGCGCCACCGGTGAATCCGCCGCGGCCATGATCTTGAATGTCACCGTCTCCCCGCGATGGTAAAGCGCGTCGGGATGATCCGCGCTGACCGTGAGCGGCACGACGGGCTTGGCGACCTGGGCGTGCGCCGCAATATCGGCAGCGAAAGCCAGGACGAGAGCGGCGAGAATTTGGGGGAGGCGGGAGTGTTGCATGGGGGAAACAACAAGTGGTGGCGTTCGCGGGAAGGTGTGTCAAAAACAAATGCGGCGGAACAGTGACGCTGAGCGGAAGAGCTGATTGAATGGCCCGGTGAACCACCGCGCCTTTACGCTCATCGAGCTCCTGGTTGTCATCGTGATCGTGGCGCTGCTGGCCGGACTGGCTTTTCCGGTCTTCGGAAAGGTTCGCGAATCCGGCCTCCGGGCGGCTTGTCTCAGCAATCTGCGTCAGCTTCACGCCGCCATCGGCGTGTATGCGGCGGATCACGAGAACGAAGCCCCGCTCGGCTACCGCGGCGGGCGCAAGCAGTGGAACACCATGGTGCATTCGGCCCCCGATGATTACCCGATGCTCGGCCGACTCTGGCAGGAGGGCTATCTCAAGGATCCGCGCGTCTTTTACTGCCCGTCGGAGAAAGCCCCTGCGCAGGCTTACAACACCACGGTGAACCCCTGGCCGCCTCTGCCCGGCGCGACCACGCAGGGTGGCTATGCCTGCAATCCGCTCGTGGATTGGAGCAGCGTGCCGCTGCGCCTGCCGCGCCTGGGCGAACTTGCCGGCCTGCCGATGCTCGCCGATGGCTGCGGCCTCCCGGATCGCGTGGACACCCGCCACCGCGACGGCGTGAATGTCCTCTATGCCAATGGCTCCGCCCACTGGGTGCGTCGCGCCGTCTTCGACGATGCCCTCAAGCGCAACAGCGGCCTGAGCGCCGCGAACAACGCCGCCCAGGACGCCATCTGGCTCGCCCTCACCGAGCAGTAAAACGATACCCCCCACTTGCCATGATCCCTTTCCGCGCCTTCGCCCTCTTCCTCCTGCTGGCCACATTCCCCGCCTTCGCCGAGACGCGCACGGAGACCTACAAGACCATCGGCGACGTCAAGCTCGACCTCACGATCCAGCTCCCTGACGGCTGGAAGGCGGAGGATAAACGCCCGGCCATCGTCTTCTTCTTTGGCGGCGGGTGGTCGGGCGGTTCCACGACGCAATTCGAGAATCAAGCCCGCTACCTCGCGTCCCGCGGGATGGTGGCGATGGCCGCCGATTATCGGGTCAAGACGCGTCACGGCGTGAAGCCCGCCATTTGCGTGGCGGATGCCAAATCGGCGATGCGCTGGGTCCGGTCGAATGCGGCGAAGCTCGGCATCGATGCGCAGCGCCTCGCGGCCGGTGGCGGCAGCGCGGGCGGACACCTCGCCGCCGCCGTGGCGCTGCTGCCGGGGCTCGACGACCCGGCGGACGACAAAGCCGTGAGCTGCATTCCCGATGCCCTCGTCCTTTTCAATCCCGGGTTGATACTGGCGCCATTCGAGGGCGCCGATCTGAAGGGCTTCCTTGCTCCAGCCGCCGCCGAGCGTTTCGGCTGCGAGCCCGAGGAGATCTCTCCGATCCATCACATCAGGACCTACGCCTCGCCGACGATCATCTTTCACGGCAAGGCCGACACGACCGTGCCGTATTCCACCACGGAGCTCTTCCGCGACCGCATGCGCGCGGCGGGAAACCGCTGCGAACTCGTCGGCGCGGAAGGCCAGGTGCACGGCTACTTCAACTTCGGAAGAAATGAAGATCGCTACGCGGTGGAAACGCTCGAGGCCGCGGATCGGTTTCTCGCCTCGCTCGGCTGGCTCCAGGGGGAACCCTCGGTGGCTGCCTACTTCGCCGCCCACCCGCCGACGGTGCGGGCGCCGCGTCCGCCGGCGAAATAGTTCACCGCGATAGCGTCAAAGATTCGCGGGCCTTGCAGGTCTGCCTCCGCGCACCCTCCGCTCTCCTTCGCTCATGAAAACCTCCCGTCTCCTCCCGTTCGTCGCTCTCGCTCTCGGCCTTGGCCCGCTCCCGTCCGCCGTGGCGGACGTCAAGCTACCGGCGCTCTTCTCGGATCACGCCGTTCTCCAGCGTGGACAGCCCGTGCCTGTCTGGGGAACCGCCGATGCGGGCGAAGAAGTCACCGTCAGCCTCGCCGGGCAGACGCAGACCGCAAAGGCCGGCGCGGATGGAAAATGGAAAGTGTCGCTCACCCCGCTCAAGGAAGCGGAAAGTCTGACCCTTACCGTCAAAGGCCATAACACCCTGACCGTGAACGACGTCGCGGTCGGCGAAGTGTGGCTGGCTTCCGGGCAATCGAACATGGCCTACCGGCTCGCGGCCGATGCCAATGCCGCCGCCGCGATCGCCGCCGCCGCGGACCCGCAACTGCGCTTCTTTACCATTAGCGGCAATTCCTCCGACACGCCGCTCGCCGAAGTGCCCAGCAAGTGGCTGGCCTCCGATGCGACGAGCGCGCCTGGCTATTCCGCCGTGGCCTATTATTTCGCCCGCGATCTGCGCAAGGCGCTCAAGGTGCCGGTCGGCATTATCCACTCCTCCGTCGGCGGCACCCCGGCCGAGGCGTGGACCAGCCGGGGCGCGATTGAAGCCAACGAGGAATTGAACAAAGGACTCTCCGAAATGCAGGCTGCGGCGATCGAAGCCTACCCCGCGCTCCTGGCAAAATATCAGGAGAACGAAGAGAAGGATCTGAAGAACTGGCAGATCGCCGCGGATAAGGCCACGGCCGCCGGCCAGGTTGCGCCCCGCAAGCCCGCGCCTCCGCGCGATCCCGCAAAAAATCCGAGCCGCCCGTCCGCCCTCTACAATGCGATGATCGCCCCGCTCGAGCCCTACGGCATCCGCGGCGCCATCTGGTACCAAGGCGAATCGAACAGCGGGCGGGCCGCGCAGTACCGCACGCTCTTCCCCGCGATGATCACCGGCTGGCGCCAGGCTTGGGGGCAGGGCGAGTTCCCGTTCTTCTTCGTCCAGATCGCGCCGCACGTGGGCATGTTGCCGGAGATCCGCGAGGCCCAGCTCCTCACGCTCGACAAGGTCCCGCAGACGGCCATGGCGGTGATCACCGATTGCGGGGATGCGAAGGATATTCATCCCAAGCAGAAGGAACCCGTCGGATCGCGGCTGGCCCTCGCCGCGCGCGCCACCGTCTATGGCGAAAAAATCGAGTATTCGGGCCCGGCTTTTGAATCGCTCACGGTGGATGGCGGCCGGGCGGTGCTCAAGTTTCAACACGCCGCGGGCCTCACCGCCAAGGATGGTGAATTGAAGGGCTTCACGGTTGCCGGCGAGGACAAGAACTTCGTGCCGGCCAAGGCGGAGATCAAAGGCGAGACCGTCATCGTCTCCGCCGAAAGCGTGAGCACGCCTGCCGCCGTGCGTTACGGCTGGGCCAACGTGCCTGAGGTCAATCTCTACAACGCCGCCGGCCTGCCAGCGTCCCCGTTTCGGACGGATGTCGAGAAGTGACCCTGCCGGGGTGAGCATCTCGCGCGGCGAGCAGCCCAAGGAGCGGTGGTTTCCTTACCACCGAGGAGGCGGCCGAGGTGCTGGCGGCGGGCCGGTGCCTTTTGGGCGAGCCCGAACCCCCGATCCGCGGCGAAGCCGCCCAATATGCGGCCCTGATCTGTAAGTTGTTGGAAATCACATCTGCGAAGATTGGCGGCTCCGCCGCGGTTTTAGCTCGGGCTCGCCCGTCGGCCACCCCCTCTATTCCCCTCCGCCTCCTCGTGCTCGCCCGTCGGCCACCCCCCTCTATTCCCCTCCGCCTCCTCGTGCTCGCCCGTCGGCCACCCCCCTCTATTCCCCTCCGCCTCCTCGGCGGTAGGGAAACCGCCGCTCCTCGGGTGCATCGTGGGCCATAGCAGCCGCCGAAGCGGAACGTCATCTCCGCGCCGCTCTACGTAGAAATATGTGCTTGATCCTTACGCAAAAACGTACCCACGGCACGGGTGTATGAGCACGAACATCGAAGCACCCACCGCCGCCGCCGAGTATCCGCGGCCGAAAGACGTCTCCAGCTTGCACGGCTTCATCCAGGGCCAGCCCGCGGGAGGTGCGCAATGAGCATTCAACTCATCACTGCCGTATTTGCAGATCCCTACTTCACCGGTGACCGGAAGGCGGAGATGCTCGTCGCCCTCGCCATCGCCGACTTCGCGCGCAAGGGGGATGGCAAAGCGTGGCCCGGCATCGAGCGCCTGGCGCAGAAGGCCCGGACATCCTTGCGCGGCGTGCAGGACGCCTGCCGCTCGATGGAAAAGGCGGGCAAGCTGCGTGTCGAGATCGGCTGTGGGGAGCATGGGACCAATGCCTACTATCTCCTGTGCGCCCCTGCGGCTGTGGCGACGCCCGCACCCGCCGCAGTGGCAGCGCCAGCCCCACCCCTCGCGGCCGCTGCACCCCGCAGCGACTGCGGGGGGTGCAATGGAGCGCCGGAGGAAGCGCCGGAGGAAGCGGCGGCTGGTTGCACCCAAACCGTTAGTAACCATCAGGAACCTCCAATATCCGTCATTGGCTCTCTCACCGTGACAGTGCCAATGAAATCAAGATTGCCTGCTCGTGGGCGAGCATCGCCCGCTCCGACCCTGGAAGAGGCAGAGGACTATGCTTTCGTTCGTGGCATCCCCGAAAAAGCGGTGGCCGCCTGGTGGAACGAACATGACGCGCTGCGCAGAGGCGATCGCGATCCCTTTACGGATCGCCATGGCCGGCCGCTGCATCGCTGGGAAAGCAGCCTCGATGCCTATGGAAGCAAGTGGAAGGAGAACGAGCGCCGGTGGCCGCCGAGAAGCTCCGCGAGGTCCTCGCCGAGCCGGGCCGCGCCGCCCGTTCACGGCCTCGTGATCGACAACAAACTATGAGCCGCCCTGCATGGCCTACGCATTCATGCGGATGCTTTCCGCTCGCCACTGGGAGTCTACATCGCTTCACTGGGGGATATGGTCGCTTCCGAGACTGAAGTCTTCGTGGTCGGCCCCGACGGCACCGAACTGCTCCGCACGGTGCTCACGCCGGGCGAGTACGTCATTGGACGTACGGATGACTGCCAGCTCTGCGTGGTGGCGGACCTGGTCTCCCGCAAACACGCCCGCCTGATTATCGCAGAGGACGGCGCCATGATCGAAGACCTCGGGTCGAGCAACGGCACCTTCGTGAACGGCCAGCAGGTGACCGATTCCGCGCGGCTGTGGCCCAACCAGCGCATCCAGGTCGGATCGGCCACGATCAGCCTTCGGCGCAAAAAGCTCTCCGGGGAGACCGAGCCGCCCGCGAATGCCGCGGCGGTGCGCCGCCTCCTGCCGGAAGAATTGCTGCGCGACCGCAAGTACAACATCGGGCGCGAAGTGGCGAAAGGCGGCATGGGAGCCATCCTGAGCGCGGAAGAAGCGGCGATTCGGCGCGAGGTCGCGATGAAAGTGATGATCGGGCAGGCGGGCGAGGGCGACCTGCTGCGGTTCGTCGAGGAGGCGCAGATCACCGGCCAGCTCGAGCACCCCAATATCGTGCCCGTGCACGAGCTGGGCGTGGATGAGAACGAGCAGCTCTTCTACACCATGAAGATGGTGCGGGGCATCACCTTGAAAAAGGTGCTCGATCTGCTCGCGCAAGGCGTGGACGCCACGGTGGAAAAATACCCGTTGCCGGCGCTGCTCACGATTTTTCAGAAGGTCTGCGATGGCCTCGCCTTCGCGCATGCCAAGGGAGTCATCCATCGCGACCTGAAGCCCGAGAACATCATGCTCGGCGGCTATGGCGAGGTGCTCGTGATGGACTGGGGGCTGGCGAAAGTCATCAACGCGGCGCCGACGGGCGATGGCACGCTCGCCGCCGTGAAGAGCGTCATCTGCTCCGCGCGCGCGGAGGAGGAGCTGGGCGCCACCATGGCGGGAACCATCATGGGCACCCCGCAGTACATGTCGCCCGAGCAGGCGCGGGGAGAAGTGGAGACCCTCGACGAGCGCAGCGACATTTATAGCCTGGGGACCATTCTCTACCACATTCTGGCCCTGCGCTCTTCGGTGACCGGCAAGACCGCGATGGAGGTCGTGGAGAAAGTCGCTCGCGGCGAAATCACCCCTCTCACCGCGAAATCGGCGAACCGCCCGATTCCCGATTCCCTGGCGGCGGTGGTTCGGCAGGCGATGGCGCCCGCGGCCGCACAGCGCTACGCCAGCGTGCACGACTTGCAGGAGGATATCGCCGCTTTTCAGGGTGGCTTTGCGACCACGGCCGAGCACGCCGGAGCGTGGAAACAATTCCGGCTCCTTGTCGCGCGCAATCGCAAGGCCGCGCTGACGGCGGCGGCGGCGTTCGTCCTGGTGCTGTTTCTCTCCTCCGCCTTCACGTGGCGCGTCATGGCCGCGCGCGATCAGGCCGAGGCGCAGAAGAAGCGGGCCATCGCCGGGGAGAAGCGCGCGGAGCAAACATTGGCCACCGCCAGCCAGGCGCTCTTGCGTTTGAAATTCGAGAAAGCCCGCGCCGCGCTCGATGAGGGTCATGGCGACGAGGGCCTGGCCTGGCTCGCCGCGGTGCTCCGGCAGGATTCACAGAACCGCGTCGCCGCCGCCTGGCTCATTTCGGCGCTCACCAACCGAAATTTTCCAGTGCCGTCCGCGCCCCGGATCGTGGTTCCGAAGGTCAATCAAAACATCTACGAGAGCACCACGGCGCTGCGGTTCAGCCCCGATGGCAGGATGCTGCTGGTCGGGTGTCGCGCCGGGGGGCTGAGCCTGTGGAATCCACTCACAGGTCAACCCCTGGCCGCGGTTCGAAGCACGGCAGATATTCGGCAGGCGTGGTGGCTTCCCGATGGAAAGAGCTTTGTCTCGGCGCAGTACAACCTCCGTGACGCGCTCGTCTGGAGGGCGGAGAACGGCCAGTCGCTCGGCAAGACCCAAACGCAGCACGAAGGCAACGTGACCTGGGTGATTCCCAGCCCGGACGGCCGGCTCCTCGCCACGGCCGACGACAAGCATAACGTGATGATCTGGGACGCGGACGCGCTGACGCCCCAGGGAGACACCGTCAAGCTCGCTTCGGATATCACCTCGCTCGATTTCAGCAAGGACAACCGGTGGATTGCCGTGCGCACGAGCAGCCCCAGTGAAACGTCGACCTATGACGTGCGCACGCGTCAGCCCGTCGGGCCGGCCGTGCCGGACACGAACGGCTGGCAGCGTTTTCATCCATCTTCGTCCCGCCTGCTTTTGCCCAAGGTGACACAGAATCGCTGGCAGATCCGCGATGTCAGTGACGGCCGCGTGATCGAATCGAAGGAAGCCCACAGCTCCGGCACCACCGAAGGCGCTTTCAGTCCGGACGGCTCGTTCGTCGCGACCGGGAGCGATGATTTCCGCGCGCGAGTCTGGGATGCGCGCACCGGCGCGCCAGTCACGCCGTGGTTGCGCCATGCCGGCCGGGTCATGCGCCCGGAGTTTTCTCCCGAGGGGCTGCGCCTGCTCACCTTTGGCACGGATTACGTGTGCCGCTTGTGGAATGTGCTCTCCGGCGAATTGATCGCGGAGCCGTGGCACCTTCCGGAAGGCCAGTTCGATCCGAATCAATGCCGCTTCAGCCCGGACGGCGCGCACGTCGCGGTGGCCACGCGCAATCGCATGGTGCAACTCTACGACGTGCGCGAGGGACGCCAGCTTCCGCTGATCGTCCGCGACGTTGGTGGGATCAGCGGCATGGCGGTGAGCCCCGACGGCCAGCGGTGCGCGGTCATATTTAACGGCGGCAACTCACACGTCCGCGTGTTCGCTATCGCTACCGGCGAAAAGGCCATCCCGGATTTACCCCATGGCAAGGGGGTATCCGCCGTCGCCTTCAGCCCGGACGGCCGCTGGATTGCCACGGGCTCGAGCGATACGACCGCGCAGATCTGGGACGCCCAGACCGGCCAGCCCGTGGGCCAGCCCTTGCCGCACGACGACAATGCCAATGCGCTCGCCTTCAGCCCGGATGGACGGCTGCTCGCCACTGCGGGAACGGCGAAGGATCGCAAGATCCACATCTGGGATGTGGCCACCGGGCAACCCGTCGGTGAGCCCTGGAAACTTCCCGGGACCGCAGCGAAGCTGGCCTTCAGCCCCGATCAAACCCTGCTGGCCGCAGCCACGGAAAACAACACCACGCTCTATGACGTTCGCACGGGCCAAAAGCGATCCGAATGGGGGCGGGCCCAGAACAACAAGGACGTGCGCTTTAGTCGCGATGGCTCGCTCATGGCCATCGCGACGGAGCGCGACGGTGTCATTGTCATCCGCCCTGCGACCGGCCAGGAAGCATACGCACCCTTGACCCACGAAAACACCGTCATCGCGGTGCGTTTCAGCCCGGATGGCGCGCGCTTGCTCAGTGCTTCGCTCGATGGGGTGGCGCGGATCTGGAACGCGCGGACGGGCGAGCCGCTGACCGGTGCGCTGCGCCACGGGGACGTGCTCACCACTGCCGAGTTCAGCCCCGATGGCGCTACCGTGGCCACGGGCGCGCGAGATGGCACCGTGCGCCTGTGGGATGCCGCCTCGGGCGATCCCGTATCCGAGCCGCTGCGCCACATTAGCGAGGTTCGCTCGATCCTTTTCACTCCCGACGGGAGCCGCCTGATCACGGCGCTGCCGGCTGACTGGCTGCACATCTGGGAAATGGCGCCGGCGATGCCCGTCCCACCGGCCTGGTTGCCGATGCTGGCGGAAGCCGTGGCGGGCCGCCGCGTTTCTCCGCAGGGTGAACTGGCCGCCATCACGGCGGACGAATTTTGGCGGGTGCGCGAGCAACTCGCGGCCCGGCGTGGCACCGATGATCCCTATCACCGTTGGGCCGAATGGTTTTTGGATGATCGTGCGACCCGCCTTGCTTCACCCTGGGGAGCGCGCCCTTTGCCGGCCACGATCGAGAAGCTCCGTTCCCAGGAGACGCCCGCGAATCTCGAACGGGTCCTGCGCTATCAACCGGACGATCCAGTCTCCCTCGGCCGGTTGGCCAGGGTCGTTTCCAACCAGATCAAGAACGTTCCCACGGCCGCCCGTGATGCCGAGTATCTCTTTGCCATTGGCAGCCGCGTTTTCCTCGAGCGCCTGCTCGCCGCGCAGCGGGCCGCGGAAACGCCCGCCTACACCTCGGGAGCCGGGCCACGCGGTTTTCCCGCGCGCGATGCCGCGGCGACGGCTCGGGAACTGGACCTCACGTGGCATTACAACGCGATCCTCGACTCTTCCTGGGTGAGCGCTGACACCGCGTTCAAGTTCGTCGCTTTGCCGAAAGGTTCTGTGACGATGGACAATGTGCGTTGGGACATTCGTGGGGTCCTGTATGCCGCCGGCACCAAGCACCCGCCGAACAATCCGATGTCATCCCGCGTGGAAGGCATCCCGGTTGGGCAGAAGGCCCAACGAATCCACGCATTGCAATGCTGCTCCTGGATCTCGCCGGCCGGCACGAAGATCGCATCTTACATCCTGCATTATGTCGACGGTGAAGCCCGGGAACTTCCGATCGTCTACGGCGAAGACCTGCGCGACTGGAGTGCGACGAGCGATCCTGCGACGGCCGCCAATGCTCCGATCGTGTGGAAAGCTCCGCCCGGCGGCAGGCCGATGCGTCTGTTCCATCGCACTTACGACAATCCCCGGCCTGAGGTCGAGATTGCCAGCCTGGATTTGATCGGCGCCGGGGTCGAGGCCTCGCCGATCGTCGTCGCCATTACGGTTGAATAGAGGCGGAATTTTCTCGAATCACTTCCGGAATTCGGGTGTTTGTCCCGTCGTCCCGGTTACCCTCCACTCCCTGCCATGCACCTCCGCTCCCTCCTCCCCCTCTTCCTGATCGCCTCCGCTTCTTTGCTGCCCGCGGCGGAAGTGCAACTTCCGGCGAAAAAGGACTTTCAGATTTTCATCCTCGCCGGCCAGTCGAACATGGCGGGACGCGGCAAGGTGGATGAGGAAGCCCGCACCCCCAAGCCCCGCGTTTACAGCCTGAATAAAGACAGCCAATGGCAACCGGCCGTCGATCCATTGCACTGGGACAAGCCCGCCGCTGGGACCGGGATCGGAAAGCCCTTCGGCGAGATGATCGCGGCGGCCGATCCCGGCATCAGCGTTGGGCTCGTCCCCACGGCCTGCGGTGGCTCTCCCATCGCGGCCTGGGCGCCGGGTGTGTTCTTCAAACAGACTAATAGCAGCCCCTACGATGACTGCATCGCCCGCACGAAACGCGCCCTCCAGGACGGCACCTTGAAAGCCATCCTCTGGCACCAGGGCGAGAGCGATGCCAACCCCAAGGACGCCGCGGAATACGAAAAACGGCTGGAAGCGCTCATCGCGCGCTTCCGCACCGAGTTGAACGCGCCCGACCTTCCTTTCATCATCGGCCAGATCGGACGTTTCCCGGCGAAGCCCTGGAGCGAAAGCACCGAGAAAGTCCACGCGGCACAACTGGAGGTCGCCAAAAAAATGAAGAACGTCCGGTTCGTCCCGATCGAAGGCATGACCTCGGCGGACAACCTCCACTACGATACGCCCTCCCTGCGCACTTTCGCCAAAGGCTATTACGAGGCCTACCTCCAGATCATCGGCAGCGCCAAACCGTGAGCCGGTGTATCTTATTGAACGATGATTTGGGTTAGCCTGCGGCGGCGCGTTCCGAGGCAATGGGTGGGAGCCGCCGCTCTTCGCTCACTAACAAGCCATGAAGCTAACACCTCTCCTCGCCTCGATCCTGTTGCTGTGTGCGCCCATCGCCCACGCCCAGAAATCCGCCGCCCCCAAGACCGAAGCCACCTACCCGCCAGCCCTCCCTGAAGGCCGCCAGATCGTCACCGACAGCGCACCTGAATTTTTGCAATCGATCGGGCCCCTCTCCGCAGGCGTGACCATCGCCCAGACCCCGCCGAGCATCGATTTCCTCTACTACCCCGGACAGGACTATCCCGGCAATCCGTGGTCGGTCTGGGGAAATGGGTCCGCCATCGAGGGCAAGTATTTCTCAGCGATCGGCGACCATCACGCGCCCGCCGGAAACGCCTTTGTGTTCGAGTACGACACGGCGACCAGGAAGCTGCGCCGTCTCATGGAGACACGCAGCTTGCTGGCCCTCCCCGAGGGTCACTACGCGCCCGGAAAAATCCACAGCCGCGTCGATCTCGGTTCGGATGGCTGGCTCTATTTCTCCACGCATCGCGGCTCGACCCGCGTGACCACCGATCAATATCACTACCTCGGCGACTGGATCCTCCGTTGCAACCCCGCCACGGGCGCCTCGGAAGTCGTGCTGCACGCGCCGGTGCCCAAGCACTGCATCCCGACGAGCATCCTCGATCCCGAGCGGCTCATCTTCTACGGCGGGACGGCGCCCGGCAGCGGTGGCGACGAGGAAGGCATCCAATTCTTTGCCTGTGACGTCCGGGCGAAGCGCCTCCTCTACTCCGGCGGCAACGGGCCGGCCCGTTGCATCGCCCTCGCGAAATCGACCGGCCGCGTCTACTTCACGCCTAACAAGGGCGAGGGCCTCGTGCGCTTCGATCCGGCCAAACCCGCCGCCCCCGAGCACATCGATGCCGCCATCGACATGCGCGCCGCGAGCGCGGAGACCAAAGCCGGCGTAATCTATGCCGTGTCGAATGGACAGAGCGGAAAAGACGCCGAACTGTACGCCTTTCATACCGGCACCGAAAAAGTCGAGCCCCTGGGCCTGGCGGCGGTCGCCTCCCAGCAATACATCACATCCCTCGAGGCCGATCCCACGGGCCGCTTCCTTTACTACGTCCCAGGGGCGCACGGTGGCGCGGATCGTGACGGAACCGCCATCGTGCAATTCGATACCCAGACGCGCCGCCGCAAAGTCATCGCCTTCCTGCACCCGTACTACGAGGCGCACTATGGCTGCGCGCTCAAAGGCACCTACAGCGTCGCGCTCGATCCCGCCGGCGACAAACTTTACATCACCTGGAACGCCAACCGCGCCTCACGCAACTGGGACACCTGCGCCCTCACCGTGATCCATATCCCGGAATCCGAGCGTGCGGGGCAGTAGTGCGTATTCTCGGTTCTGGGAACGAGTGGGAGAGACTACGCCGAAGGCGTTCAATCTGTCAGCCCAGCGAGGTGGCGGAGGGGGATAGGGACGATATAATGCCTTCGGCATATTCCGCATCACGCCCTGCCTCAAAGTTCAGAACACGCTCTACCTCCATATCGCGCACTGATGAAGCCCGCGCCCACACCCCCCATGCCCACTCTCCTCCGCCTCCTCGTTATTTCCATCGTCGCCTCCGCGTTGGCGCGTGCGGCCGACACGCCGAACGTCGTCATCATCTTCACCGACGACCAGGGCTACGCCGATGTCGGGGTCTTCGGGGCCAAGGGCTTCACCACTCCCAATCTCGATCGCATGGCGCGCGAGGGCCGGCGCTTTACCGACTTCCACGTCGCCCAACCGGTCTGCTCGGCATCGCGCGCCGGGTTGCTGACCGGTTGCTATCCCAATCGGATCGGCTTGAACGGGGTCCTCGGACCCGGTTCGAAAACCGGAATCAGCGATCACGAAACGACGATCGCCGACCTCGTCCGCAAACGCGGCTACGCCACGGCGGCCCTCGGCAAGTGGCACCTCGGCGATGCCCCGCAGTTCCTGCCCACTCGGCACGGCTTCGACGAATACTTCGGCATCCCGTATTCCGGCGACATGTGGCCGTTTCATCCCGAGGCGAAGCGCGGCACATTCCCTCCGCTGCCACTCATCGAAGGCGGGGAGCGGATCAAGGCCGGCCTCACTCCCGCAGACCAGGAACAGCTCACCACCCAGTATGCCGAACACGCGGTGAGCTTCATCGAAAGGAACAAGGCGCGCCCGTTCTTCCTCTACGTCGCGCCCAATCAGCCCCACGTTCCGCTCTTCGTCAGCTCGAAATTCAAAGGCAAATCCGAAGCGGGTCTCTACGGCGACGTCATCATGGAGATCGACTGGGCGGTCGGCGAAATCCTCGGGGCCCTCAAGAAGAACGGCCTCGATGAAAAGACCCTCGTCCTTTTCAGCTCCGACAATGGACCATGGCTCAGCTACGGGAATCATGCCGGTTCGGCCGGCCCCTTGCGGGAAGGCAAAGGCACCTCTTTCGAGGGCGGACATCGCGAGCCTTTCATCGCGCGGTGGCCCGGGAAGATTCCGGCCAACAGCGTTTGCGAAGATCCCGTCATGTCCATCGATATCCTGCCCACCATCGCGCGTCTCATCGGCGCGCCCCTGCCCGAACAAAAGATCGACGGCCTCGATATCTGGCCCCTTTTCGCCGGCGAACCCGGCGCGAAGAATCCTCATTCCGGGTATTACCACTACTACAAACAGAGCGAACTTCAGGCCGTCCGCAGCGGCGATTGGAAGCTCGTTTTCGCGCACGACTCCCGCACCATGCAGGGCCAGGCGCCCGGCAAGGACGGGATCCCGGGCAAATATCGCAACGAGAAAGTGGAGCCGGCCTTGTACGACCTTCGCCATGACGTCGAAGAAAAGACGAACGTCGCCGCGGCGAACCCCGAGGTCGTGCGGCGCCTCGAAGCGCTCGCCGAGGAAGCCCGCGCCGATCTCGGCGACGCCCTCACCCAGCGCACCGGCACCGGCCTCCGCCCACCCGGCCGCCTCCCTCCCGCCGAGTAAGCCTTAGCCTCGATCCGGGAATGAAAACCGCGGATTTCACGTCATTGCCATTCCCGCATTTAGGTTTAGCGCGCGTTCGGCACTTTGGACACCGGAGGATTCGAGCGGAGCGAGAAGTCTCCCGAAGGGAGCCCGCAGGGGGATCGCGGCGGCGATCCACAATCCCAGCCCCGGGTCACTGGAGCGGAGCGACAGGACCGAGGAGGCGGAGGGGACTAGAGGGGGTTGGCGGACGGGCGAGAAACGCGCCAGCGAGCCCGCAAGGGCGGTCGCGGCGGCGACCGTCAACCGAGTCTGCGAGCGAACACCCGGGGTTCCCCACCCCCCAGCGAACGCTCCATCCGTCCCGGGGAAGCCGCATCTCCTCCGAGGCAGAGGGGAACGATGCGGCCAGGAGGCCGGGACGGATGGAGTGGCGCTGTTTTGGTAGGTAACCCCGGGTATTCGCTCGCAAGGCTCGCTCGACCCGGGGCTTTGACCCCTCCGGGGTCTTTTTTGGCGATGCGGTGGGT
>JBBRPL010000115.1:0-25806 GCA_038228205.1 Chthoniobacterales bacterium | reverse complement strand
GGGTCCAATGATGTGGGTCCAATGATGTGGGTCCAATGATGTGGGTCCAATGATGTGGGTCCAATGATGTGGGTCCAATGATGTGGGCGGCGTGAGTCGCCCGAACCCGAAGGGTTCACAGCCATTAGCCGGGGGTTGAGCGAGGCACGAGCGATACCCCCGGAACTGATTCAATATCGATCTCACCCCGGAGGGGTGGCAGCCTTGCGGCCATGCCTTCGACGTATCTCAGCTTGCATTACCATCTCGTCTTCAGCACCAAGAACCGCGAGCCTATCATTGCCGCGAAATGGGGTGAGCGTTTCCACGATTATCTCGGCGGCGCAATTCGGGGGATGGGCGGATTTCCCGAGGGTATTGGCGGAACGAGCGACCACGTTCACCTCCTCGTCGGATTAAAAGCCACCCATGCCATTGCGGACGTCGTGCGCGAATTGAAAAAGGCGTCATCCGTCTGGGTGCACGCAGAGATGGGACTGTCAGCCTTCACCTGGCAGGACGGATATGCGGCATTCACCGTGAGCGCGCCTTCGAGAGGTGCGGTCAGGCAGTACATTGCCCGGCAAGAGCAACACCACCGGACGAAGACCTTCCGTGAAGAACTGATCGAGATGCTGGACAAAGCTGGCATCGACTATGACCCGAAGTACCTGGATTGACGGGGCTGCGACCCCTGCCGGGGTCGACACGCTTTTTCTGTGATCCCGGGGGTATCGCTCGTTCCTCGCTCAACCCCCGGCTAATGGCTGTGAACCCTTCGGGTTCGGGAGGCGCGCCTCGATCTCGCGTCGCGCCCCGATCATTTGTGGCGCTCGATCCCGTGTGGCGCTCGATGCCGTGTGGCGCTCGATGCCGTGTGGCGCTCGATGCCGTGTGGCGCCTGATCCCGTGTGATGCCTGATCCCGTGTGATGCCTGATCCCGTGTGATGCCTGATCCCGTGTGATGCCTGATCCCGCGTGGCGTTCGATCGGCCGCCTGTGACTGATCCTACATCCGGAAATGGGAACCGCGGATTTCGCGGGTGGCGCGGATAAGGAGACACCAACGAGGGTTCTCGCATTCTCCAATGGGGTGAGTGGTTTCGCACGTCCTGGCAACCGTCTCCCTTTGAATCCGCGCCATCCGCGAAATCCGCGGTTACTCCCATCCCCGTTCACAGGCTGATCTCATTGCCGCGCTCGATCAGCGAGCGATATCAGCCCCGTTCGATCAACTCCAGCGTCTGCCTCACGTTCTCTTCGATTGTGTAACGCGCCCCGAGCGCCAGGAGCTGCGGGCGGATGGCGGCGCGCCGCTCCGGATCGTCCCAATGCCGGAGCGCCGTGCTGAGCGCCGCCACGTCGTCCGCCCGCGCTACCACGTCGCCCTCCACACCCGCCCGGATGATTTCCGCGAATCCGTTGGCTTCGGTCGTGATGACCGGCAAGCCGGCGGCCAGCGCTTCCAGGCAGGCATTGGAGAACGGATCATATAGCGTCGGGAGAATGAAAACATCGGCCGCCGCCAGCAATTGTGGCACATCGTTCCTCGGCCCGAGGAAATGCACCCGCTCATCGGCGCCGAGGCGGCGTTGCTTTCCGCGCCCCGCGACCAGCAGCGTCACGCCGGGCGCGTGCTGCACGGCCTCGATGGCATGGCGGAGGCCTTTCCGCTCCCAGCCGGAACCCACGAACAGCGCCACGTACTCCGTCTCCGCCAGCCCGAGTTCCTGGCGCACCTTTTGCCGCGCGTCCGGGGGGGCGGTTGTCGCGGGCAGGCCGTTGTAGATCACTTTGATCTGTCCAGCCGGCGTGCCGAAATGCGCGGTGATCTCGCGCTTCACCATCTCCGAATTGGCGATGATCCGCGCCGCGCCGCCGGTGAAGAGCGCCCGTTCCAGTTTCAGGAGCTGGCGATGCTTGGGATGGAGCCCGCGCAGGAAGGGCCGCCAGCCGGGCTCATAGGTCGCCCGTCTCTCCAGCCACGCCGCGTGGACGCCGTCGCCGGCCCGGTACAGATCGCACGACCAGACCCGCTCCAGGCTGAACAGCAGATCCACGCCGAGGCTAAACTTCGCCAGCGCCTCCTTGAGGGTGTCCGCAAAGACGAGTGGATCACGGCCCTCGAAAACCGTCCGCGCCAGCCGCAGGTCGTGCGCGGCCAGCGCTTCGTCCGGCCAGCGCACATCGGAGATCAGCATCGGCTCGTGACCGCGCCGCGCCAACTCGGCGGCCAGGCGCAGGAGATACGCTTCCGCGCCACCGGTGGCCGAATAGCCGCTCCGCACCAGGCCGATTTTCATTTCAGATTTCAGAATTCAGATTTCAAATTGCAGATTGGGCTCCCCGCTCGATGTCACATCTGAATTCCAAAATCTGAAATCTGAAATCCCAAAGTTGCTCTACGCCACCTCCGCGCGTCTCGGCGGGAGCGGGCTCGATGCCGTGGCGCTCGAGTCTCTCCGGGCCGCGCACCGGGCCGGGATGCTGCGAAGGGCGCTGGCTTTCGACAACCGCCAGCAGGAGATCCCGGCGGAAAATGTCCGCACCTTGCGCTGGCATCCCGTGCGGCTGCTCTCGGCGCTGGGCAGCGAATATTACTACGGGGCCAAGAAGCACGCGCTCGACCGCGCGGCTGCCGCGGAACTCGCACGGGGCGGTTATGACCTTTTCCACGGCTGGTCGGGTGAATCGCTGCGCACCCTGCGCATCTCCCGCGCCCGGGGCATCCCGGGTATCATCGAGATTCCCACCTGGCATCGCAACAAAGGCCGGGCGAAACCGTCCCGCCTGACGAAGAGCGAACGCGAGCGCGCGCAGGCCCATGGCTGGCAGGGCTGGAAGAATCGCCTGCTCGTCACGCGGCAGCAGATGCTCGAGGAGTACGACCTGGCCGACCTTATTCTTGTCCTGTCGGCCAAAGCGGAGGAGACGTTTCTCGCCGGCGGCCTCCCGCCGGAAAAGCTCTTCCGCCATCAGCGCGGCGTGGATGTCACCCGCTTCTCGCCGGCGCCGCAACCGCCGGAAAAATTCCGCGCGGTCTTTGTGGGCGCACTGATCGAGCGCAAGGGCGTGCATCATCTCCTGGAAGCGTGGCGGCGGCTCAATCTGCAGGACGCCGAATTGGTCCTCGTCGGCACCGTCCACGAGGAGATCCGCCCGGTGCTGGCCCAGTATGCCGGGCCGGACGTGAGCGTGGCGGGCTTCGTCGCCCGGGTGGAAGATTGCTACCGCGCGGCGGCGGTGCATATTTTCCCCAGCGAGTGCGAGGGCAGCGCGAAGTGCACGTACGAAGCGGCCGCCTGCGGGCTGCCGCAGATCACCACCCGCGAATCCGGCGACGTCGTGCTCGATGGCGTGAATGGGCTGATCGTCCCGCCCAATGATCCCGATGCGCTCGCCGCCGCGATCGAGCGGCTGTATCGCGACCGCGATTTGGGCGCGCGCCTCGGCGCGGCGGGCCGCCAGCGCATGGTGGACAATTTTACCTGGGAGCATTTCCGCGCGCGGCTGCTGGAAGCCTACCGCGTGGCCTACGCCCGGAGATGAAAATCCTCGCCCTTCAGCTCAAGCGGATCGGGGACCTGATCCTGACGACGCCCGCCTTGCGGAGATTGCACATGGCCTGGCCGGGGGCCCACATCGCCCTCGGCGTGATGGATGGCACGGCGGCCTTGCTCCCGGCGATTCCGATGGTGCAGGGCGGCATCGTTTTCGGTCGCGGTCGCGGGTTCGCGCCCTGGCAGCAGGTGCTCACCGGCGGCTGGGATCTCTGCCTCGACTTTACCGGGAGCGATCGCTCGGCGCTCGCGTCGGCGCTGTCGCGCGCGAAGAAACGGGTGGCCTTCACCGCGGTGCGAAAGAACAGGCTGCGGGCGCTGGCCTACAATGCCTGGAGCCCCTCGCAGGTGCGGGAAGAGCACACCGCCCAGTATTATGTCGATCTCGCCGCCGAGGCCTTGCTGGGGAATGCGGTGCCCGATCTGGATCTGACGCCGGAGCTTGCCCTCTCCACCGGCATCCGGGACGCGAGCACGGCGCAACTCCGGGCCAGCGGCGTCACCGGGCCATACGCCCTCCTTCACCCCGGCACCGCCCGCCCGGAAAAGTACTGGCTGGCGGACCGCTGGAGCGCCGTCGCCGCTCACCTGCGGGAAGAGCACGGCCTGGCGACGGTCTTCACCTGCGGCCCGGATGCCTTCGAGCGCGAGCACGTGGCCGAGGCCGCGCCTGATTTCCAATCTCCGCCCGATCTCCTTGCCCTGGCCGCGCTCGTGGCGGGGGCGCGGATCGTCGTGAGCTGCGACACGGCGGTGGTCCACCTGGCCGCGGCCTTTCACGTGCCGCAGTTGGCCCTCTTCGGGCCGACCAATCCCTACCACTGGCGGCCCCTGCACGCCCGCGCGGTGGTCATTTCCGCCACGCAGCCCGAGGCTCCCTTGACCCAATTTCACCCGCGAATGAAGGGCGCCCCGATGGACCGCATCTCGACCGCGACGGTGATCCGTGCTATCGACTCCGCCCTCGCGTCCCCACGCTAGACCCACATGGCCTCCAAAAGAATCACCCGCAAAGACGCCGCCAAGATGTCGGCGCTTCAGCTCCTGCGCGTCGGCATGGAGCCGTACCGGCGGTTGCTGCGTTACATGCGGCCCTACCGTGGGCGCTTTGTCCTGGGGGTGGTTTTCGGGGCCCTGTTCGGCGTGGCCAATGGCGCTCTCGTCCTGCTCATCCGCTGGGTGGTGCCCATCGTTTTCCCCGATGGCAAGGCCCAGGCGATCAAGATCCCGAAGTGGATTCCGTTCCAGTTGCCGGAAATCCATCCCCACACTGCCTCGCTGTGGGAAGTCGTCCTGATCTGCGCGAGCATCCCGGCGCTCATGGCGGTGCGCGGGATGTTTTCCTACCTGAATGCGTATTGCCTGCTCTGGGTCAGCCAGCGCGTGCTCGACGACATCCGCACCTCGCTCTTCCGCCATCTGCTGCGGCAATCGCTCGAATTCTTCAACCGCGCCAAGACCGGGGAACTGGTGCAGACGGTCTTCAACCAGACGCGCGTGGCCCAGGCGGCCCTCACGCAGATCGCGGGTGACATCGTGAAACAGCCCATCGCCCTGCTCTCGGCCCTGGTCGCACTGTTGAGCACCGACGCGCGGTTCACGCTCCTGGCTTTCACCGTCTTCCCGCTCTGCCTGCTGCCGGTGCTCATCATCGGCAAGAAAGTGCGCAGCGCCGGGGCTCGCGAGGAAGATGAAGCGGGGCAATTGATGGTGGTGATGCAGGAGGCCTTCGCCGGCGTGCGCGTGGTGAAGACGCATGCGCGGGAAGATTACGAGGCGGGGCGGTTCAACGAGGCCAACCTCAAGATGCTGCGCTTTGCCATGCGCTGGAAAAAAGCCCAGGAAATCGTGACCCCCGCCGTCGAGACCGTGTCCTCGCTCGGCATCGTCGGCGCGCTCATCTACGCCTGGTATTACCACCTCGGCGTGGGAAAATTCTTCGCCCTCCAGGCCGGCCTGATCCTGCTCTACGACCCGGCGAAATCGCTCGGGAAGGTCAATATCCTGATGCAGAAATGTCTCGCCGCGACCACCAAGGTGTTTGAGTTGCTCGACCGCGTCCCCGCCATCCAGGACGCGCCGCAGGCGAAGGCCTTGAGCGTCGTGCGCGGAGAAGTGCGGCTGGAGAACCTGACGTTTAGCTATCCGGGCAAGGAAATCCCGGCTGTGTGCGGCGTCGACATCGTCGTCCCGGCGGGAACCACCTGCGCGCTCGTCGGCGCGACCGGGGCGGGCAAGAGCACACTTTTCTGGCTGCTCCAGCGGCTCTACGAGCCAGATGCGGGCACCATCCGCGTCGATGGCCACGACATCCGCGACATCACGCAGGCTTCGCTGCGGGAGCACATCGCGATGGTCAACCAGGACTCGTTTCTCTTTCACGACACCATCGCCGCCAATATCCGCTACGGAAAACTCACCGCGACGCGCGCGGACATCGAGCACGCCGCCCGGTTGGCCCACGCCCACGAGTTCATCGTCACGCAGCCGCAGGGCTACGACACGGTGATCGGCGACAAGGGCTGCATGCTCTCCGGCGGCCAGCAGCAGCGCCTGTGCATTGCCCGCGCCCTGCTCAAGGACGCGCCGATCATCCTCCTCGACGAAGCCATGAGCGCGCTCGATTCCGAGACGGAAAAGAAGATCCAGGATTCCCTCGATACGCTGGCCAAGGGCCGCACGGTGCTGGCCATCGCGCACCGCCTCTCGACGATCACCAATGCGGACCAGATCGTGGTCCTGGAAAATGGCGCCATCAAGGAAGTGGGCACGCATGCGTCGCTCTTCGCACAGAGTGGCTACTATCGCCGGCTCTACGATCTGCAATTCAATCGTCCCCCCGGCGAATGATGTGCCACTGGCGGAACTCGCCGGAACCATTTAGACTCGTTGTCTCGTGAAACTTCCCGTCCTCTTCATTGCCTTGCTTTGCGCCGTGGATTGCGCCCACGCGCAAGAGTCCTTTGGCACGATCAAGGCCACGACCAAGATGCGCCCGGATGGCACCGCGGTGACAACGATCAAGGATCCCGAGAAACACACCTGGGAAGAGACCGTGGCCGACGCCAGCGGGAAAGTGCTGCGCAAGACGACCTACGTGCTGGGCGATCGCGACCAGGCCGTGGGTGCGATCTTCGCCGATGGCAAGGGAAACGTGCTCTACAAGGCCAGCTATCAGCAGGATGGCCAGGGCCGCGTGGTCGAGGCGTCTTTCACGGGACCGGATGGACGCTACTTGGGGAAGCGCCTTTTCATTTTTGACTCGGGAACGAGCGCGCGCGTTCAGGATTACGATGCCAACGGGGTGCTGATCTCCCGGCCCCAGGCAGTCGTGAAGCCGGCGACGAGGGGCAAGCGGCCGTAACTGCGGTCTCCTTTTTTCGATTCCCCATCGCGGAAGCATTCTTGTCCTTCACCGCCACTATTGCCATGAACGAAACCCTCACCACTCAATCCCTGACACCCCTCGATTTCGATATTTCCAAGGAACCGGTCCCGTCCGACCCCAGTGCGAATCCGTTCAAGCTGGTGGTCGACCCGGCGATGCGGGTCCGGCTGCGCAAGGCGCTCTTCGACCTGATCGAAAGTCATGACCAGGAACTGGCCCGCTATGTGGGGGAAGGCAGCCTGGCGCTCGACAGCTACAAGGAATACATCGAGCTCTTTGCCCACAGTCTCAAACAGACCATGGGCAGCCGGGACGGCATTGCCTACCTGCTGAAAGCCTGTGGCTTTGAAGTGTCCAAGGAAGACATCAACATCCAGCCGGAAACCCGCTGGAAGGTGCAGCGGTGAGCCATCGAAACAGCGGCAGGGTCCCGCAAATCTGCCGAAGGCATTAGATCATCCAGCCCAGCGAGGTGGCGTTCCATCCGCCGTCCCAAACCGCCAGCAAGGAGCCTACTCCAGATCCGTCGAGGCCACCGGCACGGTAATGACCGCATTCCGGTAGCTGACCTTGAGACTCGCGCCTTGCCGGGAGACCAGCTTCACCTGCGTGCCCGGTGGAAGCTTGATCTTGCCGTAACCGATCTGCACTTCCACCGGTTTGGTGAGGACGAGACTGGTTTTGGCGCCGGGCTCTGACGTGCCTGGAATCGTCGATGGCGGGGCCTCTGGCGCCATGGGAAGGCCCGGCGGGAGCCCAGAGGGGAGGGCGGCGGGAGGCGGAACTGGCGGAGCCGATGGGAGGCCGAATGGGAGACCCGATGGAAGGGCGGCAGGAGGTGGAGCGGACGCAATAGTACCGGCGGCGGGCAATGTCGCCGGTGGAGGCGGGACGGGGACGGGTGGCTCGGACGCCGGAAGCGCCGGAAGCGTCGGAACGGGGGCCACGGGGGAAGGATTCGTCGCCGTCATGGCGGGGTCCGGGAGTGATGCGGGCGGTGGCGGCGATGGCGCTACGCCCGCCGACCCGGGGATGATGCCAACAGCAGGGAACGTAACCATGCCTGTTGGCGAAACGGCCGCAGGAGCAGACGCGAGAGGAGGATTGGACGCAACGACCGCGGCTGGTGCCGGCTCCGGCGCGGCGGCGGGCTCCACGGGCGCGATCGGCTCGATCGGCGCGATCGAAGCCAGCTTGGCGGGAAGCTTCGCCGTAGAGACGGTCGGTGATGCGGTCACCGTGGGCGGTGCAGTTGGTTCTGCAGCCACAGCAGGGGTTGGTTCGGCGCTTGTGGGCTTCGTGGCCGCGGGGCTCACCGGCTGCGGCGCCAGGGCCACATCGTGATGCATCGTCCGATATCCGAGATAGAGCACGGCGAGGATGACGATACCCAGGAAGATGCCGCGCGTTACGGCGACCAGCGGAGAGGTCGCGGTGCGCCGCAGTTGCGTCGTGGGCGACTTCTGGACCATCTCGGGCGCGACTTTCATCGCTTCCACGTAGCGCAGCCGTCCACGCCACTGCTTGTGCACGAGCTGCGGAAACTTCTCGGCGACCGCCGGAAAGAAATAATGTTCCGCCGCCTCCCCCTGGCGGGCATCCCAGTTTGGAAACTTGACATCAAGAAAGCCGACGAGCACCTGGCAGTGCGCCTTCGTGACGCCGCTGAAGTATTCCGCTCCGGTCGACTCGCACAACTCCAGGAAATGATTGGCCCGGTTCTCCTTCTTCGCCTGGATTTCGTCGGCGAAAAGCTCGGGGTGCAATCGCAGCCGCTCCCCATTCCACATGGTCAGGCGCTCCTGTTGAGCGGGGTCCTCCATCGCGTCGTTGACGTGGCGGGCTGCTTGATCCCGCGTCAGGTCCGCCGGCAGGGCGATGCCTAGATAGGTGATGAGGGCCCTCTGTTTTGCCGTGGCGGGCTCGACCTTTCCCTCGGAAAGCGGCGCCGGCGCAAGCGTCGGCAGCGTTGGCTGCGGCGCAGTGACGAGTAATTCACTGAGTGGCACCCAGCGGTCCATTCCGGTGCGGCACGCAAAGTCGGTCGCCGCCGCATTTCCCTGCTCGAGCAGTTCTTGCGCAGCTTGGTCACTGAAAGGGCCGCTTTCCTGACCGTCGCGTATGATGTAAATGTCCATCGAGATTAACGAGATATACCCAAAAAAGGCGTTTTAGTCGGGTAGAAAATGCCGTTCATGGGTAAAAATGAACCCCGGCCCCCTTTTTGTGTCCGGAGTCCAGTAATGTTCGGATCAGTATGTCTACGGGGAACAAAGCTCAACTTTTCACAAATTTTTCTAAGGTAGCTTACGCGATCGGGTAAACATCTCCGAGCGCCGCGCCGGCTGGCCCGTTACGGGACTGGAGATAAATCTCCGGTTTGCTAACGGGTTTGATTTAAGCCTGTTGCACCGTAAGGTGCGATGCGCGACGGCCCCCGCCAACCCAACACTACAGAACATTATGAGCGAAACCAAACCCGTGACCTGGCTCGATGACCCAGCTCACTTTCAGAAAACTTCCCGCCGCGAATTCCTGTTCGCCGGTCTTGTCGGTGGCCTCGGTCTCACCATGGGTGAATACTTCAAGCTCCGCGCCGAAGAGGCGGCGCTCACCAATGGCCTCGTGCCCAAGGCCGAGTCTTTGATCCACATCTACCTGCCAGGTGGCGCGGCCCACCAGGAAATGTGGGATCCCAAGCCCTTTGCTCCCATCGAATACCGCGGTCCTCTGACCACGGTCGATACCAAGATCCCGGGCGTCAAGTTTTCGCAGTACATGCAGAACACCGCGAAGATCGCGGACAAAATCTCCGTCGTCCGCTCCATGACGCACGGTGAAGCGGCGCACGAGCGCGGCACGCACAACATGTTCACCGGTTACCGTCCGTCCCCGGCGATCCACTATCCTTCGATGGGCTCCGTGGTTTCCCATGAGCTCGGTTCGCGCAACAGCCTGCCGCCCTACGTTTGCATCCCGAGCGTTCCGAATGAATTCGCGAACACCGGCTATCTCTCCACGAGCTACGGCCCCTTCAGCCTCGGCGGCGATCCCGGGAACCGCTCCTTCAAGGTGCGCGATCTCAACATGCACGAAGGCATCACCACGGAGCGTTTCGATCAGCGCCGGAATATCCTTTCGACGGTCGACGAGCATTTCCGCACCATGGAGAAGAGCGACGCCCTCACGGCGATGGACAGCTTCTACCAGTCCGCCTACGCGCTCGTTTCGTCAGCCTCCGCCCGCGAAGCCTTCAATCTGGCTGCCGAGCCCGAGAAGATCCGCGCCGAATATGGCCAGCACGAAGCCGGTCAGCGTTTCCTGATGGCCCGCCGCCTCGTTGAAGCCGGTGTGCGTTTCGTCTCCGTCACCTTCGGCGGCTGGGACATGCACCAGAACATCGCCCGGAACATGGAACGGCAGTTGCCGAACTTCGACCAGGCTTACGCCGCGCTCATCACCGACCTCGATCGTCGGGGCATGCTCGACAAGACCCTCATCATGGTGTCCTCCGAGTTCGGCCGCTCGCCCAAGATCAACAAGGATGCCGGCCGCGATCACTGGCCGCGCGTCTTCTCCGTCGCCTTCGCGGGCGGCGGCTTCAAGCGCGGCTACATCCATGGCTCATCTGACCCGACCGGTGCCGAACCCGACACCGATCCGCTTACGGTCGAGAACATGGCCGCCACCGTCTTCAACCAACTCGGCATCAATGGCGAGAAGAAGCTGATGTCCCCCGGCGGACGTCCGCAGGCAATCGTCAAGGACGGCACGGTCGTTACCGACCTGCTGGCCTAAGTCGAGGCTGTAGTTTCATTGCCTTCCGCAAGGCGTCCGAACGCGGCGGCGCGGTTTTAAGCCCCGCCGCCGCGTTTCGCGTCCATAGCTAAATCCAACCAGTCTGTGAAAACGCTTATGCTCCTCCCTGCAAATTCCCGGCGTTCGTTTCGCCGAAACTTCACCGTGGCCGGTCTCGCGATCTGCGCCCTGGCATCCACGGCTCTCGCCGGCACCCCGCGCCTCTCCTATCTTTTCCCAGCCGGCGGCCAGCGCGGCAACGAGATCGAGGTGCAATTCACCGGCAGTAATCTGGCCGATGCCACCGGTCTCCTGTTTGACGAACCTGGGTTCGAAAGCACCTTCACTTCAGACGCCGGCAAGGTCACCGCGAAGATCAAGATCGCCCCCGATGTCCGTCTGGGCGAGCATACTTTCCGCATGGTGACGGCCTCTGGCGTGTCGGACGTGCGTCTCTTTTACGTGACGCCATTTCCGATGGTGAAAGAGCAGACCGAGGACCGCAAGATGCCTCCCACCCCGCAGCCCGTGGCGTTGGGATCGACCGTCTATGGCACCACACCGGACGACGATCAGGACCGGTTCGAAGTGGAGTTGAAGAAGGGACAGCGTCTGGGTGTTGAGGTGATCGGGGTCCGGGTGCACACGCAGGTCCTTTACGACCCCTTTCTCACCATCACCAAGGCCGATGGAACCATTCTGGTCGAAAGTGATGATTCGGCCTTTTCGCGGCAGGATCCTGTGGCGAGCATCGTCGCGCCGGAGGACGGAAAATACCACATTACCATTCGCGACAGCACGAACGCCGGCCCCGGGTCGTGCCAGTACTTGCTGAACATCGGGACGTTTGCGCGACCGCTGGCGGTCTATCCGGCTGGCGGACCTGCGGGAGAGGAATTGACCGTGAAACTGATCGGAGATGCCGCTGGGATCAAGGAGCGGAAAATAAAGCTCCCAGCCATGCCGGTCGAGCGCTTCGACATTTTCGCCCAGGGCGAACAACCGACGCCGCAGCCCAACATCATCCGCGTCTCGCCCTTTCCTAATGTGCTCGAGGTCGAGCCGAACAACGATCCTCTGAACGCGCAAGTAGTGAACGAAGAACTTCCTCTGGCCCTCAACGGCGTGATTGGCGAGAAAAGCGACGTAGATAACTTCAAGATCAAGGCGAAGAAAGGCACGGCCTATGACGTCCGTGTTTTCGCCCGCACCTTGCGTTCGCCGCTCGATTCCGTCCTCACGATCTTCAACGAAAAAGGATCGCAACTCGCACAAAACGACGACTCGGGTTCGCCCGACAGCTATCTGCGCTGGACGGCCCCGGCAGATGGCCAATTCGTGATTCAAGTACGCGACCAGCTTTTCCGCGGCGGCCCGAACTACGTCTATCGCGTGGAGATCACACCCGTGGAGCCGAAGCTGACCGCATGGCTGCCCGAGATGACCCAGAACCAGAACCAGGATCGCCGGGCGATCGTGGTGCCTAAAGGGAATCGCTACGCCACCCTCGTTCGCATCAAGCGCGCGGACGTCGCCGGCGAGGTGAAGGTCGAACCCGTCAATCTTCCGGCAGGCATCACCGCCACGGCGCCGACCGTCGACAAGACGGTGGATACCGTCCCCATGGTCTTCGAAGCGGCCCCGGATGCGGCTCTGGCAGCCAAGTCCGTCGTCATGAGCGCTACGCCTGTCGAGCCGGCGACTGGTGCGAAGGTATCCAGCGAGGTTGATCACATCGTCGACATTGTGGAGAGCGGAAACAACCGTGCTTACTACACGATTCACGAGCACAACCTGGCCGCGGCCGTCACCGAGGAAGTACCCGTCAAGATCAACCTCGTGGCGCCGAAAGCCCAACTCCTGCAAAACGGCTCGATCAATCTCAAGGTCGTGGCCGTGCGCAAGAACGACTTCAAGGGGGCGATCAGCCTCTCCCTCCTTTATGCGCCGCCCGCCACCGGCAATGCGGGACTTCAGACGATCAAGGAAAACGAGAACGAGGCCACGCTGAGCATCAGCGCCAATGGCAATGCCGGTCTCCAGAAATGGAAGGTCTGCGTTGTGGGCAGCGTCGATCTCGGCAAGGGGCCCGTCTACATCAGCACGCAGCTACAGGAGATCGAAATCGCCCCGCCCCTGGTGGCTGGCCAGATCGTTCGCACCTTCGTCGACCAGGGCGACAGCACGGTCGTGACGGTCAAGCTCGACCAGAAGATCCCGTTCGAAGGGAAAGCCAAACTGCAACTGCTCGGCCAGCCGCCCAGCACCACGGCGGACGACCAGGAAATCACCAAGGACAGCACCGAAGTGAAGTTCAATGTCAAAGCCGACAAGGCCGCGCCCGCCGGCCAGCACAAACAGCTCTTCGTCCAGTTTTCGCTCGAGAAAGACGGCGATACCATGACCTCGGCTTTTGCCCAGGGTGGTATCCTGCGCGTCGACAAGGGATCCGTTGCCAAAAACGAAGAGCCCAAAAAGTAACCCTGACCACGACCACCCCGCATATGAGCATGATGAAACTTCCCTATTTCTTCTCCGCCGCCCTGCTCGCCGCCGGCAGCCTGGGCCACGCCGCCATCGAAGCCACGGCCAACTTCGAAGTCTTCCCGTCGGACGTGAATCTGACGTTCCAGCGCGACAAGCAGTCGCTGGTCGTCCGCATCACCGAGCCCAATGGCGTGCATCGCGAAGTCACCAGTGACGCGAAGCTCACGATCACAGATCCCACCAAGGCGAAGCTCGAAAAAGGAATCGTCTATCCCGTCGCCGACGGCGAGACGACCTTGAAGGTCGAGTATCAAGGCAAGTCGATCGAGGTGCCGGTGAAAGTCGAGAAGGCCACCGTCGATCAGCCGGTCAGCTTCCGCCTCGATGTCATGCCCGTCTTCATGAAGACGGAGTGCAACCGCTGCCACGGCGCGGCTCGCGGGCAGGACGGCTTCCGCCTTTCGCTCTGGGGCTTCGATCCCGACGGCGACCACTACCGCATCACGCGGGAGCTTTCCGGCCGTCGCATCAATCTCGCCATCCCCGAGGAATCGATGATGGTCACCAAGGCCACGGGCGAGGCCCCGCACACCGGCGGCAAGTTGTTTGAAAAGAACAGCGAAAGCGCGAAGACCTTCGTCCGCTGGCTCGCGGCGGGCGCGCCCAACGATGCGCCCGACGTGGCCACCCCAACCAGCCTGGAGATTCTCCCGAAGAAACTTGTCCTCGAGAGTCCCGGCCAAAACTTCCACGTGACTGTCCGCGCGCACTATTCCGATGGAACCGATCGCGATGTGACCAGCCTCGCTCTCTTCCTCACCAGCAATGACGGCGCGGCGAAGATCAAGGAAGGCCTGATCACGACCGGCACGCAGGGCGAAGCGTTTGTCATGGCGCGTTACGCCACGTTCACCGTCGGGGCGCAGGTCATCGTCATCCCGAAAGGCCTGAAGTACGAATGGCCCAAGGTCGAGGAACGGAATTTCGTCGATCAGCTCGTTGACGACAAGCTGCGCAACCTTCGCATCACCCCGAGCGGCCTGTGCAATGACGAGACCTTCCTGCGCCGGGCCTACATCGACATCACCGGCACGCTGCCCACGAGCGACGAGATCAACAAATTCCTCGGCGATAAGGATGGGCAAAAACGCACCACGAAGATCGACGAACTGCTCGCCCGCAGTGAATTCGTGGACATCTGGGCGCTCAAGTGGAGCGAACTGCTGCAGATCCGCACGGAACAGAACAACGGGGCCAGCTACAAGGCGGTGCTCTCGTATTACACCTGGTTGCGCACTCAGTTCGAACAGAACGTGCCGATGAACGAAGTCGCGCGCCAGCTCCTCGCGGCCAGCGGTTCGAACTTCGAGGATCCCGCCGTCAATTTCTACCAACTGGAAACCGATCCGTTGAAACTGGCGGAAGATACCGCGCAGGCCTTCTTCGGCATCCGCATCCAGTGCTCGCAGTGCCACAATCATCCGTTCGACCGCTGGACCATGGAAGACTACCGCGGCTTCGTCGCGTTCTTCACCCAGGTTGGGCGCAAGGTCGGGGAGGATTCCCGGGAGAAGATCATCTTCAATAGCGGCAACGGCGAATCCAGGCACCCGGTGGGGGATCGCGTCATTCCGCCCAAGTTCCTGGGTGGCGAAGCGCCCGACACCAAGGGGAAGGATCGCCGTCAGATGCTGGCGGATTGGGTGGCCTCGCCGGAGAACCCGTGGTTCCCCAAACACATCGCCAACCTCGTGTGGGCGCAGTACATGGGCCGTGGGATCGTCGAGCCGGTGGATGACGTGCGCATCTCCAATCCTCCGTCGAACCCCGAATTGCTCGAGGCCCTCGGCAAGAAGATCGTGGAATACAACTACGACCTGCGCCGCATCGTTCGCGACATCTGCAATTCCCGCAGCTATCAGACCGCGACCCGTCCGAACGAGACCAACGAACTCGACAACAGCAACTTCGCCAAAGCGACCATCCGCCGGATGCGCGCCGAGGTTCTCCTCGATTGCATCAGCCAGGTGACCGAAACCAAGGCCAAGGAAAAGTTCCGCGGTCTTCCCGCCGGCTCGGGCTCGGTCCAAATCGCCGACGGAAAAGTGACGAACTATTTCCTGACCACGTTTGGCCGCCGCGACCGCGAGACCGTGTGCAGCCGCGAAGAAGTGGGCCCGACCCTCAGCCAGGCGTTGCATCTCCTCAATGGCACGACCATTGAAGACAAGATCAGCCAGGGTGGTGTGGTGCAGAAGCTCATAACCTCGAACCGCACGCCGCGCGAGATCGCCAGCGAACTCTACCTGCGCTGCTTCGGCCGCTTCCCGAACGAAGGCGAATTGGTGAAACTCGAGAAATACTGGGGCGTCACCGAAGAGCAACCCAAGGCTTACACGGATATTTTCTGGGCGTTGCTGAACGCCAAGGAATTCATGTTCAACCATTAGTCACGGTCGTGAAGAAAATCGCCATTCTCACTGCCACGATCGCCGCCGCCTTGAGCGCCCAAGGCGCCGACAAGGTGACCTACGATGACCAGGTCCTACCGATCTTTCGGAATGCCTGCTTGAACTGTCACAACCCCGACAAGAAGAAAGCCGGCCTCGATCTTTCGACTTATCAAGGAGCGTTGCAAGGCAGCGAGAACGGCAAGGTGCTGCAATCCGGCAACCCCGGCGGCAGCCTCCTTTTAAAGTGCGTGAAAGGCACCGAGGATCCGAAGATGCCGCCCAAGGGCGACAAGTTGAACGATGGGGAATTGGCGATCATCGAGAAGTGGATCGCCGGTCAATTGCTGGAAAACGCCACGGGCAAGGCCATCGCGGTTTCCAACAACAACGTCCAGGTGGCCGTCGTCTCGCTCGAGCGGCCGGCCGGTCCGCCCCCGATGCCGGGCGACCTCCCGCTCGAACCCTTCGTCCGCACGCGCACGCTCAATGCGGTGACCGCGCTTGCGGTCAGCCCGTGGGCTCCTCTGGTCGCAGTCGGCGGGCAGAAACAGGTCCTCCTTTATAACACCGAGACATTGGCGCCGCTCGGCGTGTTGCCTTTTCCCGAAGGCTTCCCGACGATCATTCACTTCAGCCGCAATGGCCAGCTCCTGCTGACCGGGGGCGGACTCGGCGGCAAGTCGGGCAAAGTGGTTCTCTGGGACATCAAGACGGGCGAACGCATCGCCACGCTCGGCAACGAATTCGACCAGGTGCTCGCGGCCGATCTCAGCGCCGATCAGCAATTCGTCGCTCTCGGCGGCCCGACTAAACTCCTCAAGATTTACGCCACCAAGGACGGCAAGCTCGTCCAGTCGATCAAGAAACACACCGATTGGGTCACCGCGATCGCCTTCTCGCCGGATGGCAAGTATCTCGCCAGCGCGGATCGCAGCGGCGGCATCCAGATCTGGGAGGGTGCGACCGGCAAGGAATTCAATGCGCTGCCCGGCCATAAAGCCATGGTCACCGGGCTGGCTTTCATGCCCGGCGTGCTCGCTTCCTCCAGCGAGGACGGAAAAATCATCCTCTGGGATGCCAAGGAAGGTAAGGAAATCCGCAACTGGGCCGCGCACGCCGGCGGCGCCGAGTGGGTCGATTTCACACCGGACGGCAAGGTCGTCTCCTGCGGTCGCGACAAGCTCGCCAAAGTGTGGGACCAGAACGGCAAGCAACTCGGCAAGACCGAACCGATGAACGACATCGCGCTGCGCACCGTCGTGAGCAACGATCGAGTGATCGCGGGTGACTGGACCGGGCAGATTCGCGTGACTAACTTCGAGGGCAAACTGCTCGGCGAACTGACCTCCAATCCGCCCGCCCTGACGGAACGCATCGCCACCACGGCCAAAGTCCTCGCCGACGCCCAAGCTTCCCTGCCTGCGCTCCAGCAGCAATTGACCGCCGCCACCGCCAAGCTCAAGGTTGAGCAACTCCTGGCCGAGACCAATTACAAGGCCGCCATGAAAGCTGCGGAAACAAAGAACGCCGACGCGCAGAAGGCACTCGAGAATTCAAAGGCCGCTACGCCGCAGGCGGAAAAGCGCCTCGCCCAATTGCGGGAAAAAGCGCCCGCCCTCCAGCAGGCTCGCGACGTGGCAAAAGCCGCCGCCGATGCCGCACAAAAAGCGGCCGCGGACAAGCAATTGACGAATGCGCCCGCCTCGGAGGTCGAACCCCTCCAACGTGAGGCTGCGGCGAAAGCGCCTGCCCGCGACGAAGCCCAAAAGCAGTTCGAAACGCATAAAGCGCAGATCGCCCAGGCGGAAATCGAAGTGAATAAATTGCGCGGTGAACAACCCGCGGCCATCGCCGCCGCCGAGAAGGCGCTGCAGCAGGCCGGCGCGCAGTTGGTCGAGGCCCAGAAGCCCGCCCCACCGGCGGCCGCTGTCACCGCTGCCGAGCAGGAACTCACCAAGATAAAGACCGCCGTCGACCTGGCTGACTCGCAGCTCGCTTCCGCCAAGGTGGATGCCGAACGCTGGAGAATGGCCACCATTCTGCAAGGCGTGCACAATGCCCGTCGCACCCTCGCCGACAAGCAGGCCAAACACGACGAGTTTGTGCAGACTGCCAAGGACGCGCCTCAAGCCATCGAGAACGCGAAAAACGATCTCGCGACGGCGGAAAAGCTGACGAAAGAAGGCCCGGCGAAAAGCAAGGAAATGGAAGCCGCCTTTGCGACGAGCCGGGAGGCTGTCGAAGTCGCCAAGAAGGCCGTCGCGACCGCCGAAGCCGCCGTCCCGGACAAGGACAAGGCGATGAAAGCGGCCCTCGATGCCGCGCCGCCCGCCGGTGATGTCGCCGGGCTGACGAAGAAGATCGAAGACCAGAACGCCCAGGTCGTGAAGCTGCGCGAAGCACGCAACGCCTTTACCGCTGGCACACCCGAGTATATCGCCGCCAATAAGAAGTACCAGGATATCAAACTGGACATCGCAAATACCCAGACGGCATTGACCGCGGCCAGCGCCAAGAATCTCGAAGCGCCCGCCATCAAGGCCGCGCAGGCCGAATTTGCCAAGGCGCAGGAAGCGCTCGACGCAGCGAAGCTGGCCTTGAAAGGCGCCGTGCAGAAGGCGGCGACTGCCGAGAAATCCCTTGCCCAATTCAAGAAGGACGTGGAAACGGCCGCGCTCGCGGCGGCTCGGTTGCAAAAGGAAATGCCCACGATCGTGAAGAACGCGGAAACGCAGAAGACGCAGGCCGAACAAGCCGCCGTCGCCGCCGCCAAGGAAGTCGAAGCCGCCAAGGCGGAGGCTGAAAAGCGCCGGGCCGATTACGAGACGCTGAAGAACGGCGGGACCAAAGCCGCCTCCCTCGCCGTGCCGCCGTCGAAATCGTAAGCAACCAGGCGGCTCTACGTCGTAGCGGCGAATTCATTCGCGGAACCTTGGCTACAGCGGACCGGTGAAAATTCGTGCAGACGCCGCCTCGATGTCGCAGGGCGGCCCCTGCTGCAATGCGCGATTCGGCGAATGAATTCGCCCCTACGTAGCCGCGAATTTATCTCCTATTTCCGTTCCCAGGCTATGTCAACGCGACCAACCCCCGCAGAAATTCATGGGCCTTCGCCAACGCGCGGGCGCGATGGCTTTCGCGGTTCTTCACGTCCGCGGAAAGCTGCGCAAACGTCTCGCAGTAGCCGGTCGGAACGAAAAGGGAGTCATAGCCGAAACCGCCTTCCCCGCGCTCCTGGTTGATGATCACTCCCTCTACCGAGCCCTCGAACGTCGCGAGAGTCACACCGTCGCGCGCCACGCACATCGCGCAGTGGAAGCGGGCCGAACGGTCCTTGCCGCGCGCTGCCTCCTCGGAGAGTTCGTGCAGGAGCTTGGCGCGGTTCTGGGCGTCGGTCGCGGCCGGGCCGGCATAGCGCGCCGAATAGACACCTGGGGCGCCGCCCAGGGCGTCCACTTCGAGGCCGGAATCATCGGCCAGGACCAAGCCGGGAAAGGTGTGCGACGCAGCCGCGGCCTTGATCGCTGCATTTTCGGCGAAGGTCGCGCCGGTCTCGTCGGGTGAGACCGCGGAGCGATGGTCGCCGAGATCGGTGACCTTCCAGTCCGCCCCGAGCATGGCGCGGATCTCGGCAGTCTTGTGAGCGTTCTTGGTGGCGATGAGCAGGCGAGGCACGGTGGAAAGGATGAAGGCGGAAGGATGAAGGATGAAGAACAGTGAGGGACAGTGGGATACGAAGGCCGAATCGCGAAATCATTCCTTCACATTTCTCCGCACCCTAAAAGGCTTCTTCATCGCACTCTTAATGGGTTGCATGAAGGGCGGTAGGTGAGATTCATTTCACCCCCCTCTCGATTCTTCATCCTTCATCCTTTCCGCCATGTCCGCTGAGCGCCGCAAATCCTATCCTTTCGATCAATTGGAGCCCAAGTGGCAAGCCCACTGGGAGGCTGCCCAGACGTTTCATGCGTCGAATCCCGGTGAACCCGGTTTCGATCCGTCGAAGCCGAAGTATTACATCCTCGACATGTTCCCGTATCCGAGCGGCGCGGGCTTGCACGTCGGGCATCCCGAGGGCTACACGGCGACGGATATCCTTGGCCGCTACAAGATCATGCGCGGGTTCAATGTCTTGCATCCCATGGGTTGGGACGCCTTCGGCCTGCCCGCGGAACAGTATGCGATCAAGACCGGCCAGCATCCGTCGATCACCACCGCGCAGAATGTCGCGCACTTCAAGGGCCAGCTCCAGCGCATCGGCTTTGGCTACGATTGGCAGCGCGAGGTCAACACCACCGACCCCGGATACTTCCGCTGGACGCAGTGGATTTTCCTGAAGCTCTATAACAGCTACTTCGATCCCGAACTGAAAAAGGCCCAACCGATCGCGTTGCTGGACGATGCCCTGTCCGTGGATCCCAAGCGCAAGTCCGAGTGGGGAGGCAATGCCTATTTGCTCGGCACGCACGAAGCCTATGTGGGCATGAACTCGGAGAGCAGGGCCCGCACGCGGGTGAGTTTGCTGCGGGGCAGTCGCCTTGCCTACGTGAGCGAGGCGCCGGTCAATTGGTGCCCGGAACTCGGGACCGTCCTGGCCAATGAAGAAGTCGTGGATGGGAAGAGCGAGGTCGGCGGCTTCCCGGTCGTCCGCCGGCCCATGCGCCAGTGGATGCTGCGCATCACCGCCTACGCCCAGCGGCTGATCGATGAACTCGACGGCCTCGACTGGCCGGAGGGCATCAAGCTCCTGCAGAAAAACTGGATCGGCCGCAGCGACGGCGCCGAGGTCCATTTCGGCATCGATGGCTCGGAGAGGAAGATTACTGTTTTCACTACGCGCCCGGACACCCTCTACGGCGCGACCTACATGGTGCTGGCGCCCGAACACGCGCTCGTGGACGAGATCGTCACCGAAGAGCAATTGGCCGCCGTCGAGGAATATCGGGAAAAGACCGCGCGCAAAAGCGACCTGGAGCGCACCGAACTGGCCAAGGAAAAATCTGGCGTGTGGACCGGCGCCTTTGCCGTCAATCCCGTCAATGGCGAGCGCATCCCGATCTGGATCGCCGATTATGTCCTGCTGGGCTATGGCACCGGCGCGATCATGGCCGTGCCCGCGCACGATGAACGCGACTGGGAATTTGCCCGCAAGTTCGCGCTGCCGATTCGTGAAGTCGTCAGTTCCACACCCACCCTCGGCTTGGGCGGCGGCTCGTCGCCTTGCGAAGCCGAGCCGCTGGAGTCTTTCGTAGGGGAAGGCTACGCGATCCATTCCGGACCGCTGGACGGTCTGCCGACGCCGGACGCCAAGGCAGAGATGACCCGCTTGCTGGAGGCGCAGGGTCTCGGCCGGAAGACCATTAACTACAAGCTGCGCGACTGGCTGTTCAGCCGTCAGCGCTATTGGGGCGAACCCTTCCCGATCGTGTGGCAGGACGGCGAGCACCGCGCCATTTCCGACAGCGAGCTGCCGCTCCACCCGCCGGAACTCGCCGACTTCAAGCCCACCGGCACCGGTGAGCCCCCACTGGCCAGGGCGACCGACTGGGTCCAGTGCCGTCCCATCCACCATGAGCGGGGCAGCGAAGGCGCGACGTCCGGCTTCCCGTTGCCCTCGCTCGGTCTGATCGAAGGCGCCGGAGCCCCGGCGGCCATCGCCACGCGTGAGACCAACACCATGCCCCAGTGGGCGGGCTCGTGCTGGTACTACCTGCGGTATTGCGATGCGCGGAATGCCGAACGGTTCGTCGGCGAAGGCGCGGAGAAATACTGGATGCAGAGCAGCGGCCAGGCTGGTGGCGTCGATCTGTATGTCGGTGGCACCGAGCACGCCGTCTTGCACCTCCTCTACGCGCGCTTCTGGCACAAGGTGCTCTTCGACCTGGGCTACCTCAGCACGCCAGAGCCTTTCCAGCGACTGGTCAACCAGGGGCTCATCCTCGGCGAAGACGGGCAGAAGATGTCCAAAAGCCGGGGCAATGTGGTCAATCCCGATACGGTGATCGCCGAGTACGGCGCCGATGCTTTGCGCTGCTACCTCATGTTCATGGGCCCGCTGGAGGCGTCCAAACCATGGTCGATGAATGGTGTCGAAGGCGTGTCGCGTTTCCTCGCCCGCGTGTGGCGGTTGGTCATGGAGGAGGATCAGGCGGGGCAATGGATTCTCTCACCCGCCGTGCAGGAAATGGCGCCGGACAAGGCGCAGATCAAGGTCATCCACGCGACGATTAAGAAGGTCGGCGAAGACATCGAGACGCTGAGTTTCAACACCGCGATCTCCCAGATGATGATCTTCGTGAACGCCTTCACCAACGCCAACCCGCGCCCGAAGTCGGCCCTTCGCACGCTCATCCAGGTGCTCAACCCCTTCGCCCCGCACCTCACCGAGGAGCTGTGGCAGCGCCTCGGCTTCGACGATGGCGGCGCCCGTCCGTTGGCCACCGAACCGTGGCCATCTTACGACCCGGTCGTGCTCATCGAGGACGAAATCGAGATGCCCATCCAGGTGAACGGCAAGGTCCGCGACAAGATGGTCGTCAAGAAAGACGCGTCGAAGGAGGAGATCGAAGCCGCCGCCCGCAGCAGCGCGAAGATCGCCGAGTGGACGGCCGGCAAGGACATCAAGAAGGTGGTCGTTGTTCCCGGTAAGCTGGTCAACATCGTCGTTTAGAGACTGCCATTGTTGACAAACCGCCGGGCTCGTTCCCGGTTTCGCGCGGCATCCGCTGATGGGCATTGCAGTGGATCAATAGACTTGTTACCACTGCGTATCGCATGGCTAAGGAACCTCAAACAAAGACCGGCATTCTCGCGCTCGAGGGCGATATCGACATGCACCGTTCGCCGGAGGTGAAAGAGACCCTGGAGCCATTGATCGCGCAGAAAGTTCCGCGCATCCTCGTCGATCTTTCCGCGGTGACCTATATCGATAGTTCAGGCCTCGCGACGATGATCGAGACGCTGCAGCGCATCCAGAGCTACGGTGGCAAGTTTGCCATGTTCGGCCTGCGGGAAAGCGTGCGCCACGTCTTCGAGATCGCGCGCCTGGACCAGATCTTCAGCCTGTTCAAGGACGAAGCGGCGGCGCTCGCCGGGACCTGACTCGATACCCCGGGGGCCGTCTCTTGGGGGCGGGGGCGGATGTGAGAGTCGTTGTCTGGCATGCATCCATCTCCCGGGATTCAGCGGATGAATTTGTATCCGCATGAATATCGTCTCCATGTCCATGGTTATCACCCTGCTTGCGGCGCTGACCGCGGGATGTACGACGACGCGGCCGGCAGCCTCTCCGTCCATGAAAGCAAAGTCTTCCACACCACTGCGCACCGTGCAGCACGTCGATCTTCACCGTTACATGGGCGACTGGCGTGTCATCGCCAATATCCCATATTTCGCAGAGAAGAACTGTGTCGATTCCATTGAGGCCTACGCGCTCCGGGCGGACGGGAAGATCGACAATTTCTTTACCTATCGAAAGAAGTCCTTCGATGCCGCGCCCAAGCAATTGCACGCCGTGGCGTGGGTTCACGATCGCCAGACCAATGCGGAATGGCGTGTGCGCTTCTTTGGCCTCGTGACCGTGGATTACTTCGTTCTCGATCTCGATCCCGACTATCAATGGACAGTCGTCGGCCATCCGTTGCGCAAGTACGGCTGGATCATGGCGCGGGCAAAAACGCTGCCTGATGCCACGTACACCGCCATCCTCGAGCGACTCGCGCGGCAGGGATACGCCCCGGCGCAGTTCAAGAAAGTTCCCCAGCTTCCCAGCCAGATGTCCTGGCTGCATTGACCGCTTCGGCGCAAGCGGCCGCTATTTGAGGGCATCGAGCGCCTTGTTGACGTCCGCAACGTGGGTCTTGGGTGACGCGCTCAGATCCCGCCACACGAGCTTCCCGTCCTTGATCAGGAACGACTGCCGTTTGGTGAAACCGAGGAATGTCGGAACTCCGAAAGCCTTGGCCACCTGCCCATCCGCGTCGGCGAGGAGAAGGAAGGGCAGTTTGTATTGATCGTGGAACTTCTTCTGCGCGTCGACCTTATCCGCGCTCACTCCCACGATCTGCAGACCGCGCGCTTTCAAGCCCTCAAACGAATCGCGCAGCGAACAGGCCTGCGCCGTGCACCCGGGAGTTCCTGACTTGGGATAGAAATAAACAAGGGTAAGCCCCTTTTCATAAAGGTCGCCCAGGCGCACTGGTTGTCCGGTTTCATCCGTGGAAGTCACCTTGGGTGCGGCCTGGCCGATTTCAAGCGCGGATGCCGGGAGCAATCCGGCGAAAGTGAGGAACGACATGGAGAGGAGTGTAATGGGAAACTTCATAAAGAACATCACGACGGATTCCGGCAAATGGATGCAGCGGATTGGATGGCGCGACCGGCCGAATCCGGAAAAGCGCGATCTCGTTGCATCCGCCAGGCGCTGCCTTGCGCATTGACCCAAGTGGAAACCGTCTCTCATTTCCCGGCCGGAAAGCTCCATTGTTTCATCAGCCGCGTGCTCGTCACCGTGCGCCAGTGGTTCGATTCCGACTATTTTCCCCAAGGCGCAGAAGCGGTCCGGGACCGCCCCGATCGCTTCGAGCTCCGGCGCTGCCTGCCCTTTCTTTTCCTCCACCTGGGATGTCTCGGGGTCCTTTGGGTAGGATGCAGTTGGACGGCAGCGGGCCTCGCCGCCTCGCTATATTTTGTGCGGATGTTCGCCATCACCGGATTCTACCACCGGTATTTCGCCCATCGCACCTTCCGCACCTCGCGTGCGGTGCAGTTCCTTTTTGCCGTGCTCGGCAATACCGCGATTCAACGTGGTGCGCTCTGGTGGGCCGCCGTGCATCGGCATCATCATCAGCACGCCGATCACGAACACGACGTCCATTCGCCGGGCCTGAGTGGGTTCTGGTGGGCGCACATCGGGTGGATGACGAGCAGCAAGAACTTTCCCACCAATTATCGCGTTATTCGTGATCTGGCGCAGTTTCCGGAACTGGTCTTCCTCAACCGCTTTGACCTCGTTGTGCCGGCGTTCTTCGGCCTGGCTTTATACGGTCTGGGCGAGGCCCTCCGCTGTTTCGCGCCGGGCCTCGGCACTTCGGGTGGCCAGCTTTTTGTTTGGGGTTTCTTCGTCAGTACCGTCGTCCTCCTGCACGGCACGCTTCTCATCAACTCACTCGCGCACGTCTTCGGCATGCGCCGTTTCCAGACCGACGACGATAGCCGGAACAACTGGCTCCTCGCGCTGATCACCCTCGGCGAGGGCTGGCACAACAATCACCATCGTTACATGGGCGCGGCTCGCCAGGGGTTCTATTGGTGGGAAATCGACGTGACCTACTACGGCTTGAAGATGCTTTCCTGGGTCGGTCTCGTCCGGGATCTCAAACCAGTGCCGCGCAGTGTTTATGAGGAAGGTAAACAACACCGGGAACTCGCTGGGGAGGTTTAAAAGCGCCCACCCGTGCCTCCCGCCTTGCCAACGCTGGCCATCATCGGAACGGGCATCGCCGGACTGGGCTGCGCGCATTTCCTGCACCAGCGCTACGATCTGACGCTTTACGAGCAGAACGATTATGCCGGCGGTCATACCAACACGATCACCGTGGAGGAAAAGGGGCGCAAGGTGCCGATCGACACGGGGTTTATGGTTTTCAATCACGTCACGTATCCGAACCTCACGCGCCTCTTTCGCGAGCTGAACGTCGAGACCAAACCGGCGCAGATGTCCTTTAGCGTGCAACACACACCGACCTCGCTGGAGTACAATGGAGGGAGCCTGAATCTCCTCTTCGGCCAGCGGCGCAATCTTTTTCGTCCTCGCTTTTGGCGGATGTTGACGGCCATTCACCGGTTCAATGCCGAAGCCGTTCCGGCGCTCACTGAGGAAAAATGGAGCCACTACACCCTGGGCGATTACGTGGCGGAACGTGGCTACGGCGAGGATCTGCTGGATCTCTATCTCGTTCCGATGAGCAGTGCGGTGTGGAGTACGCCGCCCGAGTTGATGCACCAGTTTCCCGCGATGACGCTCTTGCGGTTTTGGCACAACCACGGGTTCCTCGGGCTGCATACCCAGCATCCATGGTTCACGGTATCGAATGGCGCCCGTTCGTACGTGGAAAAGATCACCGCGCCATTCCGCGATCG
>JBBRPL010000114.1:0-26191 GCA_038228205.1 Chthoniobacterales bacterium | reverse complement strand
CACGGTCGGACCGCCGGAGGCAACCCATGAGAACGAGCGCGACAGTGCGGGAAAAGGCGCCGTCAGGGGCAACGAGGCCGCGGCGAATTCGGTCATGGCGCAGATCCGGGAAGCGACCACGCACGAAAACGCCGCCTGGGCTTCGCAGCCGGGGATGATTCGAGTCTATCGCGATTCGACCGGCGCACCGTCGAGTGAGTTGGATTCCAGGAATGGCCGGCGCGTTTCGGACGCACCCGGGATGACCGACGGATATGGGCGCATCGCCGGCGGACCCACGGTCCGCAATGACGACGGCGGTTCGCTGGCCAAGGACCAACTCCAATCATCGCCCGAAAAATTCAATTTCAATCTCGCCTATCAGTTCGGCGGCGCTGAGGGACTGCGCGCTGGAGAAAGCGTTGCACCCGCAGTGACTTCCAACGTGCCGCGATATGTCGAAGAAACCTACTCCGTGCCCGATGATGTCGCCGCAGCCGCGGCGCCGCCGCCGTTCCCTCTACAACAGTTGGATACATTGAGGTATTTTCTCGCTGCAAGCAGCCGTGCCCCCGAGCTCAACCTTTTCGGCCGCCCACGGGTCAGCGCCTGGCCCGTCCGCGAAGAACGTGCGGCGAATCTGCAATCCATGGACTCGGACGAAGGCCGGTTGGGCATCGCGCCGTCCGTGCCGCCGGGCGATAAGAAAGGCAATCCCATCCCCGGGCGGATCGCGTTTTGGAGCGAGGAGGACAGCGCAAAAACGCACGTAAATACGGCGGCGGGCTTGGTCGACAAACCAACTACCGGCGAGCCACCAAGCGAGTCAGTGCAGATAGCTTCAAAGTCTGTGGAGATCACGCAAAACAACTTGAAGGAACTCAGCCTCGATTGGTTGAGAGATCCTTCGCGGGCCAGTTCCGCTTCGAAGACGGAACACGAGGCGCTCGCTGAAGCCCAGCCGCCCCGCGAAGGCGTCGCTCAAGCGAAGGAGGCTGACAATCTGGCCACCACGAAGCTGCGCGTCAACCGCTCGGTGAACGAAAGCGAGAAGCTATGGGTTGACTTAAATGCTCCCCCGGCAGGCCCCGCTGCCACGGCACCGGCAGCCACTCCCGTCGCCCCCGCAGTCGCCTCTCCGGCGCGTGGTGAACGAGCGAAGAAGAGTGAAGTTGCGAATGAAGAGCGCGACCCAAAAAGCCCCGCACTCGATGGGAAGAAAGACGGCTTCGCCAATTCCGATGAATGGAAGAAAGAAGCCGGGCTCACTAAAGGGGCGGATCAGCGTGCAATGGTCGTGCAAGATAAAGCTCAACCGAAGGACTCACCCGTCTTCATTCGCGGCCAAGCAGGTCAACCCGGGGATCTCGTTCCGCGGCATTTCCTGGAAATTCCCTCTGGCGGCAAACCGACTCCGGCTCCCGCTCCCGACGCCAAACCTGTAGAACTGGCCTGGCAGCGACAATTGCAAAGCCAGGCCGGCCAACAGGCCGAACCGGCGGTGAGCCAGTTGGTGGAGATTCCGAAGAAGACCGAGGAGCTCGAGAAGGAACTGCGTTCGCTGGCCGAGACCGATGCCGCCAAAGCGATCGCGAACAAGGATTCCGGCCAGGGACCATCTCCGGGCGCGGCGGGTCAGGTCCAACAAAAGGCGGGTCCCAATCTTCTCCAGGAGGTGGCCGCTGCCTCGCTGAACAAAGAAATCGAGCAGGCACAGAAGCTACTGGACCCGGCATCTGACGAGAAAAAAAAGGAGGCCGCCGCACCGCAACCCCAGGCCCCGGCCCCGGTGCCGCAGCCGGAAGTGGCGACGAGCGCGAATGCGTTCTCTACTTTCTCCCTCAATGTCAGCGACGTGGCGTTCAAGCTCGCGGCCGCAAGTCTCGAGCAAGGACGCATGCCGGAACTTGCAACCGTCCGCAGCGAGGAGTTCATCAATGCCTTCGACTATCGCGATCCCGAACCCGCGGCCGGCGTGCCGCTCGCTTTTGCCACGGAACGTGCGCGCTATCCCTTTGCCCAAAATCGCGACCTGCTCCGCCTGTCCGTGAAGACGGCGGCCGCCGGGCGCCAGCCGGGCCGCCCGCTCAATATCGTCCTGCTCCTCGACAACTCCGGTTCGATGGAGCGCGCCGATCGTGTGCGCATCTTGCAGGAAGCGCTGCGCGTGCTCTGCACGCAATTGGGGAAGCAGGATCTGCTCAGCGTTGTCACCTTCGCCCGCGCGCCCCGACTGTGGGCGGATGGCGTGGCGGGCGACAAGGCCGCTGAAGTGACTTCCCGGGTCACCGAAATCACCCCGCAAGGCGGCACGAATATCGCCGCCGCGCTGGATCTCGGATACGCGACAGCGCTTCGTCATTACCAGGTCGGCAGCATCAATCGCGTCGTCTTGCTCACCGATGGCGCGGCCAATCTCGGCGACGTTCATCCCGACGCGCTCAAGAAAAAGGTCGAGGCGCATCGCCGCCAGGGCGTCGCGCTCGATTGCTTCGGCATCGGCTGGGAAGGCTACGACGATACCGTCCTCGAGGCGCTCTCGCGCAATGGCGATGGCCGCTACGGGTTCCTTAATTCACCCGAGGAGGCCGCCACGGAGTTTGCCGGGCAGCTCGCCGGCGCCCTGCACGTGGCGGCGTCCGATGTGAAGGTGCAGGTGGAGTTCAATCCGCGCCGCGTCACCGCCTATCGCCAGGTGGGTTATGCGAAGCATCAGCTCACCAAGCAGCAGTTCCGCGACAACACCGTGGACGCCGCCGAGATCGGCGCGGCGGAATCGGGCAACGCACTCTATGTCGTGGAAGTCAATCCGACCGGCGAGGGCGACCTCGCCACGGTGCGCGTGCGGTTCAAGGTGCCGGGCACCTCGGACTACCGGGAGCACGAATGGACCGTGCCCTTCAACAGCGCCGCCCAACCGCTCGAACAGGCCAGCCCCGCGCTGCGTCTCGCGGGCTCCGCCAGCGCCTTTGCCGAGTGGCTCGTCGCCAGCCCATATGCCGCCGAAGTCACCACCGACCGCCTGCTAGGACTGCTCAACGGCGTGCCCGCCCACTACGGCGCGGACCCACGCCCGAAGAAACTCGAATGGATGATCCGCACGGCGAAGAGCGTCTCGGGACGTTGAAAAAACATATGAAGCGCCGCGCCATGGTGAAGGGAGTCGTCAAACTGACTGAATCTGCGGGCAAGGCTGCGACACCCTCCGGGGTCGTGCGCCGGAGGCGCCAAACCGGAGGTGTCGCTCGTTCCTCGCTCAACCTCCGGCTAATGGCTGTGAACCCTTCGGGTTCAAGGCGCGACAAGTCGCGGCACTCCACTAGGCAAGCGCTCTTCCGCAGGCGCGACAAGTCGCGGCACTCCACCAGGCAAGCGCTCTTCCGCACCTCTTCCGTCCCGGTGGCGCCGGGGGGCGGTCACCGCACCCGTTCCCATTTCGTAATTCACAAACCCCTCTCACGCCCATGAACGCTCTCCGTCTCCCCCTCTCCCTCCCTCCCACTCTCCCCCTCGTCCTCTTCCTCCTCTCGCTCGTCGCGCCGCTTATCCAGGCCGATCCCCCTCCCCCCGCCGCCGAAATCAAAAACCCCGCCATCTCCGGTGGCGTGGCCGATGGCAAGCTCCGCCTGACCATCGAAGGCCTGCTCAACGGGCAACCCGGAGCGAAGGACAAGCTCCTCTTCACCACGACCCTCCAGCAGTCCATCAAGGCCACGCGCGACAAACTGACGAACACTCTCGCCCTCACCCTCGACATCCTCCAGGGCGAGCCCAAGGAATTCCCGCTGACCATCTCCGGCGAAGGCGAAATCAAGCATGTCACCGGTGACGCACTCCAGGACTGGAGTATTCGCCAGGAGCCCGGCGGCGGGCGCACCCTCATCCTGCGCCCCAAGAATACGGACAAGGAACCCCTCACCCGGCTGGCCGTCACCGTCGTCGTCGAGCGCGACTTGAAGACCTGGAAGACACCGCTCATCCCTTTCACGCTCACCCCTCCACAGCCCGTCCTCTTCAGCGGCTTCGTGAAAATCGAATCCATCCCCGAACTCGACCTCCAGCCCGACGCGACCACCGGCCTGCTCCCCGTCGAAGCGAAGTTCCTGCCCGAGGCCATGCGCGCCGGCGCCAAGCTCGACGAACCCGAACCGCTCGCCTTCCAATTTCACGGCTCGGCCTACACGCTGCCGCTCAAGATCACCGTCGCCGATCCCGAGACACGCCAGGTCGTGCTCCATGATTTCAAGCTCACCGGCTCGCTCACCGACCAAAACGCCGCCTTCGTCCTCACGGCCACCGCTCGCGTGCTCAATCCCCGCGGCGGCTCGATCGGCATCCTCTCCGGCGGCCTCGCACTCACGGAACTCCCCCAACACCCGGACTGGCGGCTCACGGCGGATCGCGGCCGCTTCGTGATCACCTTCGACAAGCCCGGCGACTTCCCGCTGACCTTCAAATTCAACGCCACCGTCCGGCGCAACGAGGCCTGGAACGTCGTTGATTTTCATGTCGCGCCGAGCGCGCTCCAGCCGCTCATCCTCCAGGGGCTCCCCGCGGACACGAAGTTTCAATTCACCGGCGCCTCCCGCCCGGACCGCGCGGGCAATGACTTCACGAGCTTCCTGCCGCCGGATGGCGCCGTGCAGTTCGCGTGGAAAACGGCGGCCCCGGAAGCCGAGGGCAAGCTTTTCTACGCCGCCGAAATGCTCTCGCAGATCAGCGTCGCGCCGGGCCTCATGCGGCAGCTCGCGCTGCTCGATTGCAAGATCATGCAGGGCGAACTCGATCACGTGACGCTGCTTCTGCGCGGCGCCGGCGAGGTCACCCGCGTGGCGGGCGACCAGGTGCTGGCGTGGAAAGTCGAGCCCGGCACAGACCCCGCCGAACGCCGGCTGGTCGTGCAATTCAATCAGCCGCAGAAGAACCAATTCTCCATCCAGGTCCACACGCAGACGCCGATCGGCGCCTTCCCGCAGACCATCGACGCGCTGCAACTCCGGCCCGAGGGCGCGACCCGTTTCGCCGGCTATGTGCGCATCGTCAACCAGGGCGCGGTGCGGCTCGAGATCGCCCAGGCCAAGGGGCTCTCCCAGATTTCGCCCGAGCAATTTCCCGAGACCGACGCCACCAAGGCCGCGTTCCGCGCCGATGGCACGCAGCGTTTCGCCTACCGGTTTTCCGGCGCGGATTTCGCGCTGCGCATCCAGGCCGACCAGATCCTGCCGGAACTCACCGTCTCGGAAGTCCTGGCTTACAACCTCGGCGAAAACGAACAGACCATCGACACCGAGATCGAACTCGACATCCGCGAAGCGCCGCTGCGCGAGTTGCTCCTGCGCGTGCCGCGCGGTTATGCGGTCGCCCGCCTCAATGTCCCCGGCTTGAGCGATTATTTCCTGCGCGACCTCCCCGACGCTCCGACCGAGGCTGAGTTGCGCCTCGTCTATGCCCAACCCGTCGCCGGCCGCCAGATCGTGCAACTGCGCCTCGAGCGCAACCAGGCGCTCGGCGCCGCGGTGTGGACGATCCCCCGCGTGGAGGTGACCAAGGCCAAGTCGGTGCGCGGCCATGTCGCGGTCTCGGCCGACGCCGGATTCCGCCTGACCGCCGAACGCACGCAGGGCCTCACCGAAATCGCCACGGCCTTCTTCCCCCGCAAAGTGCCCGGCATCCAGGCCGCGTTCCGCCTCAGCGACGCCGCGTGGCAGGCCACGCTCCGCGTCGAGCGCCTGCCGCAATCCATCCAGGCCGATGCGTTCCATCTTTTCTCGATCGGCGAGGGTGTGGCTTACGGGAGCAGCCTGATCAACTATGTCGTCTCCGGCGCGCCCATCGCCGCGTTCAAGGTCGAATTGTCGGACGAGTATTTTAATGTCGAGTTTACCGGCAAGGACATCCGGAGCTGGCAAAAGACCGACGGCGGTTATGTGGTGCAATTGCACACGCCCGTCACCGGCGCCTACCCGCTGCTCGCCACCTACGAGCGCCCGTTCAAGCCGCAGGGCGAGATTCTCGCCTTCACCGGCGCCCGCCCGCTCGACGCCCAGTCCGAGCAAGGCCACACCTTGATCATCAGCGCCTACCAGTTCCAGGTGAAGCCCGTCGATGTCTCCGCGGGGTTGCTCCCGCTGGAGACCGGCGAAGTACCGGCCGAGTATCGCCTCTTCTTCGACGAACCGCTCCTCGCCGCGTATCACTACACGGCGCGCCCCTTCAATTTGAAGCTCGCCCTCAGTCCGCTCGTGCAGGGCGATTCGCTCAGCCAGGTGGCCGATCGCGCCACGCTCGCCACCCGCATCTCGAAAGAAGGCCAGGTCCTGACCGACGCCCAGTATTTCGTGAAGAGCCGCGGCAACGCCCACTTCAGCGTGACGCTGCCCGCGGGCACGGAACTGTGGTCCGCGACGGTCAACAATGCCTCCGTCGTCCCGGTGAAGGACGGCACCGCCAATCTCATCCCGCTGCCGCAGCAGGCCGATCCGAACGCGGTGCTCGCCATTCATCTCAAGCTCGCCGAGCGGGCCGATAATCCGAAGAAGGTGAAAGTCTCCACCCCGATCGTCGGCGCGCCCGTGCTGCTCGTCGAATGGAAGCTGGAGCCGGATACCGCCCAGCGTCTCGTCTATCGCGACGGTTCGCTGACCCCGGCTGAGGGCGTGGTGGATGTCTCCGGGTTTGCCGGCCTCGGCCGCATGTTTGGCGGCCACGATGCCGGCCAGGCGACCATCGCGCTGGTGGCCGTGCTCGGCCTGCTCGCGCTCGCCGTGGCGCTCTGGCGCGGCGCGACATCGCCGGAAGTGGCCAAATTCTGTCCCCGTTTTTGGTCCGGCCTGATCCTCGGCGGCATGGCCTTCCTCCTTTCGGGCTTCGCTTTCCTCAGCCTGGGAGAAGTCGCGGAAAACCACTCCGCCACGCTGCCCCGCGATCTCACCTTTCTCGCACCCGTGCAACAAGCGGGACAGGCGCTCTCCGTCGAGGTCGGCAACGTAGAAGACGAAAGCTCGGCGCTCCGCGGCATCGGCTATACGTGGCCGGTCCTCTTCGCGTTCGCGGCCTGGGCCTATGCCTGGCTCACCGGCAAACCCACGTTTGCGGCCCTCGGCTGGACCCTGCTCGCCTGGGCCGCGCTCCGCTGCCCGAATGGTGCGGGCGCATTCCTCTGGATCGTCGCCCTTTTCGCCATCTGGAATATCGCCGTTCCGGCGCTGCGCCGGGTCTGGCAAATGCCGCGCCGCCTGCAGCCGGAGTCTCCACGGCCCCACCGCCCCGGAACCGCCGCCGCGACCGCGGCGATCGTGCTCCTCGGTCTCGCAGGTTTCACCGCAGCCCCGACCGTCAGCGCCCAGGCCCCCGTCGTGCCAGACTCGACATCTTCGCTGCCCAAGGCCGCCCCCGTCGCTGAGACCGTCACGCAGCAGATCCGCGTCGAGGAAAAGTTCGCGCTCGCCACGGCCAAGATCCATTGGCAGGCCATCAAGGGACAGCAGCTTCCCCTGCTCTTCGACCCGGCGGTCCTGACCAAGGTCACCTACCCGGCCACCGCCCTGAAGCTCGTGACCGCCCGCGTCGGCAACAAACGTGCGCAGGCCTTGCTCGCTCTCGAAACCGGGCCCTACGACATCGAGGTGCAATACCAGGTGCCCGTGACGAAGAAAGACGCCGAGAGCGGGTTCGAGCTGCCGGCGCAGTTTGGCCTGGTCAACGACCTCACCCTCACGCTGGTCAATCTCGACGTGGACATCGTCGCGCCGCAGGCCGTCTCCATCGACCGCAAATCGGCCGGCAAGGACACCGTGGCCAGGCTGGTGCTCGCTCCGGAGAACGGCGTCTGGATCGCCTGGAAACCGCGCAGCCGCGATGTCGCCCGGGAAAAAGCGGTCTTCTACGCGGAACTGACCCAGCTCTACACGCCGACCGCGGGTGTGATCGATGGCCTGCACCAGGCATTCATCCGCCCGGCCCAAGGCGAGCTGGGCGAGCTTTCCTTCGACGTGCCGAAAGGCGCCACCATCACCGATGTGATCGACCCCGCGACCCTCGTGCCGCCCGCCGAGAATGCCAAGGCGCCCGCATCCATCGTGCAGCAGTGGCGCTTCGATCCCGACACCGGCAAGCTGCGCGTCAATCTCGCTCCTCCGCAGTCGCGGCCCTTCACCCTCTTCATCCGCTCGCAGGTCGCCACCGGTCCGCTGCCGGTCACGCAGACTGTCGGCCTCATCTCGGTCGAGAATGCCGCCGGCCAGATCGGCGTGCTGGGCGTGGCCACGGGCAATGAAGTGCAGCTCGATACCGTCAATGCCGCGACGCTCTCCCCGATCAATCTCGAGGATTTTCCGGGGAACATCGCACCGATGCTCGCCGGCCAGATTCCCGGGCTCACGGTGCGCCGCGCCTTCCGCTACTCCGATGTCAAAGCGACCGCCGAACTGACCGCTTCCGCCGTGGAGCCCGACGTGCGCGTGGAATCGCAGGACACCCTTTCACTCGGCGAAGATCGCGCGTTGCTCGCCGTCAATGCGACGGTCCAAATCACCCGCGCCGGCATCTTCAAACTGAGCTTCACCCTGCCCGCCGGGATGGATATCGAATCCATCGAGGGGCCGGCCCTCAGCCATTGGACGGAATCGAAAACCGACGTCGGACGCATCATCACCATGCACCTGCGCGGACGCACCGAGGGCCAGCAGCAGTTTGCCATCACCCTCACCGGGCCCGGGCTGAAGGCGGCCAAGGCGTGGGTGGCGCCGCAGGTCCTCTTTCACGAAGCCAGCAAGCAACGCGGCACCTTCCTCGTGGCGCCGGAGCAAGGCATGCGCCTCCAGGTCACCACGCGCGACGGCCTCACCCAGCTCGATCCGCAGAAATCCGGCATCAAGCAAAAGGGCGTCCTCGCCTTCCGCATCCTGCAAACGCCATGGAACCTCGCGCTGGACATCGAGCAGGTGGACCCGTGGGTGCAGGTGAACAGCCTCCAGCACGCCACCATCGGCGAGGCCCAGATCAAGGTCGTCGCCAACCTCCAATACCAGATCGAGAATACCGGCCTGAAGACCTTCCACGTGGCCCTCCCGACCGATGCGGACAATGTGCGCTTCCAAGGCGACCAGGTCGCCGATTTCCTCCTCGTTCCCAACTCCGAGAAAGACGGCCTGCAAACGTGGGAGGTAAAGCTGCACCGGCGCGTCATCGGCCAGTATCTGCTCCAGGCCACCTATCAGACCCCGGTCCCCGCCAATGCCGCGGAGATCAGGCTGCGCGGGGTGCAGGCCGGCGATGTCAATCTCCAGCGCGGCTTCGTCACTGTGCAATCCGGCGGCCGCCTCCAGATCCGCGTGGATGCGCCACCCGCCGCCCTGCAGCCCACCGAATGGCAGAGTATCCCGCGCGTTTTGCAAAAGGACCTGACCGCTTCATCCGCGAGCTTCGCCTATCGGCTCGTCGAAGCGGCCTTCACGCTGCCGATGAAACTCGAGCGTCATGAAGCCACCAAGCTTCTGCCGGCGCGGGTCAACAGCATCACCTTCACCTCGGTCATCTCCGACAACGGCGCGATGCTGACCCAGGTGCGCCTCGACATGATCCCCGGCGACAAGCGCCTGCTGCATCTCACGCTGCCCAAAGGCGCGAAATTCTGGTTCGCCTTTGTCAATCAAAACGGCGTCTGGCCCTGGCGCGAAGGGGACCAGATCCTCATCCCGCTCGAGCAACAGACGCGCAATGACACCGCCATCCCGGTGAGCCTCTTCTACAGCAGCCAGATCGGCGCCGCCGATACCGACGAACTCGATCTGCGCTTGCAGGCGCCGAAGTTCGACCTGCCGCTCGAGAACATCACCTGGAACGTCTATCTCAACGAAAAATGGCAGGTGAAGAAATGGACAGGATCGCTGCAAATGCAGCGCGAACAAATTGTCTCGCGCGCCACCGCCATCGACGTGCAGGGATACCTGCAAGGCGAAGCCACGCAGCAACGGGAAAAGACCAGGGCCGCCGAGCAGATGCTGGCCATCGGCAACACGGCTCTCGCCCAAGGCAATCCCCAGCAAGCCCGGCGCGCCTTCGAATCCGCGTTCGGCCTCAGCCAGCACGACAACGCGTTCAACGAAGACGCCCGGGTGCAGCTCCACAACCTCAAGCTCCAGCAGGCCCTCGTGGGCCTGAATGTCCGCAACAATACCATCGCCGGAGCGCCCGATCCGCTCGCGGGAAAGCTCCGCGGCACCGCCGGCGGCGGCAATGCCAGCAAGGACGCCAACTACACCCAGCAGGACGCCAAGGACCAGATGGGCCGCAACACCGCCGACGATAATGCGGCATTCGTGAAACTGGCGGAGCGCCTCATCCAGCAGCAGGACGCCGCGATCACCAATCCCGCGGCCATCCAGGCCACCATCCCCGAGCAAGGCCGCCTGCTCACCTTCAGCCGCACCGTGGCCGTGGATAACTGGGCCGATCTCCAGATCGGCCTCAAGGCCAAAGCCGCGACCGCCGCCGGTTGGTTCAAACGCCTCCTCATTCTCATCGCGACCGCCGTGGTTCTCGCCGCATTCATCCGCTTCGCCGGAACCTTCCACCGCAAACCCGCGACGCCGTAATCTCCTTCCGCCGCACCGTTCTACGGCATCGTTCCGTTTCAGGTCGTCAAATTCTGGAGCGCCTCGGCCAGATTCTCATACGTCACGATGCGAACCTCGCGGCCATAGTGGAAGTGGGACATGAGGCTAAGTCCAATGTCCTTCTGCGGATGTGGAATGACTCGGAAAACGCTGGCGACCTGCTTCTCCACCAGCAAATCCATGATCATCCCCACGCCAGCCGCGCAGGAAGCGTCCATCAACTCCAGCCCCGTCAAATCGGTCAGCACGCGTAAGCCAGGTTGCACCCCGTCGAGCAGTTGCCGCACGCGTTCGAGGCACGCGTCGACCTGCGCCGCGTCCACATGCCCGGAATAGTGGATCGAAAGCCATCGTCCAGATTGGTCCAGGTCGGTTTGAAACATGTTTGCGGACCAATATCGCACGGAATGTTCCTCGCGTTCAAATGGGTTCGGGCACGAAGACCATTTGGAATACCCTTCTTTCGCCGTTGGACGGAGCACGTCGAGGGGTCCGACGGTTCGCCGGCGAACTCACAATTTCGAAGACTTTCGAACATCAAGGCCGCCTTTTGATTGCGTCTCCGCCGCACTGGCGCACTGTGTTTGTGAGTGAAACGCAAACCGGAGTACCTACAGTTCAAGCCCTATCGCGCCATCGTCGGCTCGCCGATCAAATCGCGGAAAACGGCCGGCGGGATCTTTGCGGCCATTCCGGTGTGGGGCTACGGCGTCCTGGTTGTGCTCGGTGGAACGCTCACGGTTGTCTTATGGCGAACGATCCGCGGATGGTTCCACTAGACGACACACACGACCCACCGCCACCACATACTTTCCCCTCGCCACCCGCCCCCACGCGGCTAAGCTCACCCAACGTCCCGTCGGCACCACCCCGGTGCTCGGGGCGTTTTCACGTCTCTACACCCATCCCTTATTCCCGTTTAGTTCATGGCCAATACGATTCTGGTCGGCGCCCAGTGGGGCGACGAAGGCAAAGGCAAAATCATCGATTTTCTCACCGAAACCGCGGATATCGTGGTGCGTTCGCAAGGTGGCAACAACGCCGGCCATACGGTGATCGTGGGCGGCACGAAGTATGTGCTCCACCTCATCCCTTCCGGCATCCTGCGCCCGAAGAAGAAGTGCGTGATCGGCAACGGGGTCGTCATTGACCCCATCGCGGTGGCGAAGGAAATCGCCGGGCTCGCCACGCAGAAGATCAAGGTGTCGAAGGACAACCTGCTGATCTCGGATTGCGCGCACCTCGTCCTCCCGTATCACCGGGCGATCGATGAGCAGCGCGAGACCAGGAAGGGAAAGAACAAGATCGGCACGACCAAGCGCGGAATCGGTCCGGCTTACGGCGACAAGGCAGCCCGGGTCGGGCTGCGCATGGCCGACCTGATGCAACCCGCGGTTTTCTCCGAAAAACTCGCGCTGCGGATCAAGGAGAACAACGCTGTGCTGAAGGCCTTTGGCGCGAAGCCGCTGAAATTTGCCGAGGTCAATGCCGCCTATCTGGAAGCCGGCCGGAAGCTGGCGCCCTTTGTCGGCAACACCGTGGTGTTCCTCCATGAGGCGCTCAAGAGCGGAAAGGAAATCCTTTTCGAAGGAGCCCAGGGGACATTCCTCGACATCGACCACGGGACCTACCCGTACGTCACCTCTTCCAATACGACCGCCGGCGGCGCCTGCACCGGCTCGGGCGTGCCGCCGCACCGCATGGATCGCGTGCTGGGGGTGATGAAAGCCTATACGACCCGCGTCGGCGAAGGTCCCTTCCCCACGGAAAACGCGGAATTTTCCGACATGCTCCACGGCATGGGCCGCGAGTTCGGCGCGACCACGGGCCGGGCGCGGCGGTGCGGATGGTTTGACGCCGTGGCCGTGCGCTACGCGGGGATGATCAATGGCATCGATGATATCGCCGTGACGAATCTGGACGGGCTCGACAGCCTGGCGACGATCAAGGTCTGCACCCACTACAAGCTCGGGCGCAAGACCCTGGAGGTACCGCCGTCGGATTTCCGCCAGCTCCGCGACGCTAAACCCGTCTATATCGAACTGCCCGGCTGGCAGACTCCCACCCACGAGGCCAAGAAGTATTCCCACTTGCCGAAAAACGCCCGCAGCTATCTCGAAAAGATCGCCGCGCTCACCGGTGCCCGGCTGACGATCGCCAGCGTGGGTCCCAACCGGGACCAGACCATCGTCTTGTGAACGTCCCCAAGCACATTGCGATCATCATGGATGGCAATGGGCGCTGGGCCAAGGAACGCGGTCTGCCGCGCATCGCCGGCCACGAGCAGGGCGCCGAATCCGTGCGCGCCGTCACGGAGGCGTGTGTCGAGTTGGGCGTCGAATTCCTCACGGTCTATGCCTTCTCCACCGAGAACTGGAAGCGCCCCGCCGCCGAGGTCAGCGCGCTCTGGACCTTGCTCGAGCATTTTATCGCGCAGGAAACTCCCACGCTGATGAAGAACGGAGTCCGGTTGAATGCCATCGGCCGCCTCCATGAACTGCCCGAGAGTTGCCAGGCCGCATTGCAGGACGCCATCGCACTGACGGCCCGCAATCCGGCGACCACCCTGGTCCTCGCGCTGAATTACAGCGGTCGCACCGAAATCATCGACACGGTCCGCGAGTTGTGCCGCGAGGCATCCGCCGGACGGATATCGGGTGAGGCGATTACCGAGGAAATCTTCAGCAATCATCTCTATACGCGCGATTATCCCGATCCCGACCTGCTGATCCGGACTTCCGGGGAATTGCGCCTCTCGAACTTCCTGCTGTGGCAATTAAGCTATACCGAAATCTACGTAACCCAGAAAATGTGGCCAGATTTTGGCAAGGAGGACTTGCGCGATGCCATCGGGGAGTTCAATAAACGCCAGCGCCGCTTCGGCGGCCTCTAGCCCCTTTTGATGGAAAAACCCCAAACTATTCTCGTTGTTGACCCGGAAACCGACTTTCTCGACTGGGTTCAGAACCAGTTGGCCACGCCCACGACCCGGGTCATCACCGCGACCAAGGCGGACGACGCTTTTAAGATCTTCTGCCGTGAAGCCCCGGACCTGCTGATCACTGAGACGCGCCTGGCGCCGTTCAGTGGGCTGGAACTGCTGGTCAAAGCTCGCCAGCGGGACCCGAATGCCATCGTCGTCCTGACCAGCGGCTTCGGTACCACACAATCGGTCATCGAGTCGATGAAACTCGGGGCGTTTGATTTCATCCGCAAGGAGACCCTGCCCTTCAACCTCAAGGTGGTGGTCGATGCGGCGCTCAAAGCGCAGGCGGAAATGAAGGCGGCCACGACTTTCAAGCCGCAGCTCACCGTCGAGGAGCACCAGGACAGCATTGTCGGGAAGTCGGTGGCCATGCAGCAGGTCTTCAAGATGGTCGGCCGCGTTTCCCATAGCGACGCGCCCGTGATGATCACCGGCGAGAGCGGGACGGGCAAGGAACTGGTCGCGCGCGCCATTCACCACTACAGCAACCGGAGCGCGAAGACTTTCGTGGCCATCAATTGCGCGGCGATCCCCGAACAACTGCTCGAAAGCGAGCTCTTCGGTCACGAGAAGGGTTCCTTCACCGGCGCGACCGGCACCCGGGTGGGACGCTTCGAGCAGAGTAATGGCGGCACCCTGTTCCTTGATGAGATCGGCGATATGCCGATGGCCCTCCAGGGCAAGATTCTGCGCGTGCTTCAGGAGGGCGAATTCTCCCGCGTGGGCGGCAACGAGATCCTGAAAACCGACGTCCGCATCGTGGCGGCCACGAATAAGAATCTCGAACAGGAGGTGTCGAAGAAGACCTTCCGGGAAGACCTTTTCTATCGCCTGAACGTGGTCCGCGTGCAGCTTCCGCCGCTTCGGCAGCGCATCGAAGATATTCGCCTTCTTGCGGAATATTTTCTGCAAAAGGTTGCTACCAAGAAACTTCTGCCTCGACTCAAGATCTCCGAGGAGGCCGTTCGCGTCCTCGAGGGCTATTCCTGGCCGGGCAATGTCCGGGAACTGGAGAACACCATCCAGCGGGCCTGTGTCCTCGGGACTTCCGACCTCCTGACGCCCAAGGATATCCCCTTCGGAAACGAAACCCCGGGCGAGAGTCTCCCCGTCACCCCAGGTGCGGGGCCCGCGGTGGAATTGACGACGGAAACGGCCATCGAAGTCTTGCTCAAGGCCGCCCAGATCGATCCTGACGTCCAGCTTCTGCCGTGGCTGGAGCGAGAATTCACCCTCTACGCGATGAAGGCCACCAAAGGCAACCAGGTACGCGCCGCCAAGCTCCTCGGCATCACCCGCGCCACCCTGCGCAAACGCATCGAGCGCTTTGGGATCACGCGCGAGCTGACCATTTCGTGAAGGCGTGGCGGTGGGCGGGCGCGGCTTATGAGCCGGGTGACAGTCTGCCCCTTTCCGATCGCGGCTTCCGCTACGGCATGGCCGTCTTCGAAAGTCTGCGCGTCACCCATGGCGTGGCGGAGTTTCTCGAGGAGCATCTCGCCCGGTTGCAGCAGGCCTGTGCCGAGCGGGAGATCGCGGTGCCGGACGCCTGCCTGGCGGCCACGGCTGACCTGTTTCAAGGCGAAGCCCGGAGCGGTTTTGCCCGGATCTATGTCACGGCGGGCGATGGCGCGCCCTCCCAAGCCGCCGACGAACCGCGCATGATTGTCCTGCTCGAGGACCGGACACCCCCTGCCCCGGACGACGTGTGGGAGATCACCCTGCACGACGAAAGCTACCACCCGCCCTTCGGCGGGCTGAAAACGGCCAACTATTGGTTCAACTGCGACGCCCTCGCCCAGGCCCGGCGCCGTGGGTTCGACGAAACGCTGCTGTTCAACGATCGCGCCGAAGTCGTTTCCGCCAGCATGGCCAATGTCTTCATCGTGCGCGACGATCGCCTCTACACTCCACCCCGGTCCACCGGTGCGCGCACCGGGGTCATCCGCGAATGGGTGATAAAGCGCCGCAAAGTCGTGGAACGCCGCCTGCGCCGCGAGGATGTGGTCAATGCCGACGAGATCTTCCTGACCAATAGCTGGATCGGCGTCATGCCCGTGGCGACCGTCGAGGGCCGTCCGCTCGGGCCCCGTGCCATCGGCCCCAAGCTCGCGGCGGAGTTGGAAAGACGGCGCGAGGAATGGACATCACCCGCCACGAGCCTCCCGGCGGATGGCGAGAGTTGAGATGTTCACGGCGATCTTCACATCTTCACGGGAGCTGTGAACATCAGGGCTTCCGAAGGTGCGGTAGTGTCTCTGTGTTGAAACGGAAGAGGGTCGTATATCCTCCCGGCTTGCACCGCTTCGGCAAATACGCGAGAGGAAACGCCCGCTCGTGAAAACCCCGCCCAACCCACTGGACCAGATCGCCGCCGCGCCGCCGCTTGCGGCGAAGCTAGCCCGCGCGCTGGCCGGCGACGCGGTGTCATTCGAGCACGTCATCCCGGCGGCGCAGCCCTTTCTCGCCGCCCTGCTCGCCCGCCAGGCGAAAGCCCGGGTGTGGGTGGTCTGCCCGGATATCCGCGCGCAGGAGACCATGCACAACGAGTTGCTCCAGTGGTTTCCAGACGCCCTGTTTTTCCCGGAGCTGGAAGCCGCCCCGGTCGAAGGCGCGCTGCCCGATCCGGAGTCGGTGGCCGAGCGGTTGGGCATTGTCCAACGGCTCATCAGCACCAAAGGGCGGCAAATCGTCGTGCTCACCCGCGCGGGCATGGAGAACCAGGTCCCCTCGCCCGCGGCCCTGCGGCAATTGGAATTCAAGCTCCGCCGTTCGGCCAAACTCGACCGTGAGGCGCTGCTCCAGCAACTCGCCGACGCAGGCTACGAGCACGTCGCCCAGGTCTCGGCGCGGGGTCACTATGCCGTGCGCGGCGGCATCCTCGATGTCTTTTCCTTTCACCACGCCCTGCCGGTGCGCATCGAACTTTTCGATGACGAGATCGAGTCCCTGCGGGAATTCGATCTCGATACCCAAAGCAGCGTGCGGCACATCGATGCCGCCACCCTGCTGCTCGGGGAATCCGCCGCGGAACGCACCGACTGCCGTCTCCACGAGCTCATCGCCGACCGGGACCTGACCATCGACGCCGAGGCAAGCTGGTTTGCGGCGCAAGTCCGCATCCTGGAGGGCGGCGAAGGGATGCCGGTGGAGGGCGTGGAGGATTCGGACCCCGTTGCCGCCGTCTCCTCCGATTCGCCGCCACCTCCGGCGGAACTCCCCGGTGAAGATTTCTCGACGGCCTTCTACGATCACGGGCTCGGCGAATTTGAGGCCGGTGACTTCGTGATCGATGAAATCAAGCGCGAGCGGTTTTTCGACCAGCTTCGGCAATGGCGCGAACAGAGCTGGCGCGTCCATGTCTTCTGCAACAACGAGGGGGAAATCGAGCGATTGCGCGATCTCGTGCCGCCGGTCGAAAGTGACGTGCTCCACTTCACGATCGGGACGCTGCATCGCGGCTTCGCGTTTCCCGCGGCCAGGGTCGTCGTTCTCTCCGATGCCGAGCTTTTCGGGAGGTATCGGAATAACCGCGCCCGCCGGCTCGCCCTGCGCCGGGCGCGCGACCAGGCCAGCCGCACGCAAATCGATTTCAGCGAGCTCAACGAGGACGATTATGTGGTCCATCTCGAGCACGGCATCGGCCGCTACGAAGGCATGAAATCGATTCCGCGCGCCGATGGCGCCAGCGAGGAGGTGCTCGTCGTGGAATTTGCCGGCGACGCCCGCCTCTACGTGCCGCTGGAGCAGAGCTTCCTCATTTCCCGTTACGTCGGCGTAGGCAAGAAAAACCCGCCCCTCTCCGCGCTGGGTGACGGCAAATGGGCCAAGGCGAAGAAGAGCGCGGAGAAAGCCGTCTTCGACTATGCGGCCAAGCTGCTCCAGGTGCACGCCGAGCGGGAAACGGCCCGGGGCCATGCTTTCCCGCCGGATAACAAGTGGCAGCACGAATTCGAGACGTCATTTCTGTTCAAGGAAACGCCCGACCAGCTCACCGCCATCGCCGCCGCCAAGGCTGACATGGAAAACGAACGCCCGATGGATCGCCTGATCTGCGGCGACGTGGGCTTCGGCAAGACCGAGGTGGCCATCCGGGCCGCGTTCAAGGCCGTGATGGGCGGCAAGCAGGTCGCCATCCTGGTGCCCACCACGGTGCTCGCTCAGCAGCATTACCAGAATTTCCGGGAACGCATGTCGGACTATCCGGTCACCGTCGAGGTGCTATCCCGGTTCCGCACCGGCGCGCAGCAGCGCGAGACCCTGGAAGGCTTGCGCGATGGCCGGGTGGATATCGTGGTCGGCACGCACCGGCTCATCTCGAAAGACGTCTCGTTCAAGGATCTCGGCCTGGTGGTCATCGATGAAGAGCAGCGCTTCGGCGTGCTGCATAAGGAGCGGTTCAAGGAGATGTTTCAGCTCGTGGACATGCTCACGCTTTCGGCCACGCCGATCCCGCGGACGCTCTACCTCTCCCTCATGGGAGCGAAGGATATGAGCACGATTGAAACGCCCCCGCTCAATCGCATCCCGACGGAGACGCTCATCTGCCCCTACGACGAGCGGATCATCCGCGACGCCATCAATCGCGAGATGGCCCGCCAGGGCCAGGTCTATTTCCTGCACAATCGGGTCCAGTCGATCGAAAAGGTGCAGATGCGGATCAAGGAACTCTGCCCCAAGGCGCGGACGCTCATCGGGCACGGGCAGATGGATGAGCACCAACTGGAAGACGTGATGCAGCAGTTCGTCAGCGGCGAGGCCGATGTGCTCATCTCCACCACGATCATCGAGAGCGGCCTCGATATTCCCAACGCCAATACCATCATCATCGATCGCGCCGACCGCTTCGGCCTGGCGGATCTCTATCAACTCCGCGGCCGGGTCGGCCGCGCCCAGCACAAGGCCTACGCCTATCTCCTGCTCCCGCGCGAGATGATGACCGCCGGCGAGGCCCGCAAGCGCATCAACGCCATCAAGCAGTACAGCTCGCTCGGCGCCGGCTTCAAAATCGCCATGCGCGACCTGGAAATCCGCGGCGCCGGCAACATCCTGGGCACCGCGCAGAGCGGGCACATCGTGAGCATCGGTTTCGATCTCTACTGCTCGCTGCTCAAGCAAGCCATCTCGAACCTCAAGGGAGAAAAGGCCCGCCCGCGATTGGAAGTGGTGCTCCGCACCGATTTTGTGGTCACCCGCGAGGTCGAGTTTTCCCCGGCTGCCGGCTCGGCGGTGTCTCCGACGGTCACGGCGACTCCCGCGACCAGCTCCACCTCGCGCAATCGCCGGGGCTGGATTCCCGCCAAACTGCCGCCGTCACCCGGACCTGCCGCTCCCGGCACGCGTGGCTCCGACAAGGCGCCGGCCTTCCTTCCCGGCAGTTACATCGCCGAAGCCCAGCCGCGCATCCAGGCGTATCGCCGCCTCGCCGAAGTGAGCACGCAGGAGCAACTCGAAGCCCTGCGCAAGATCTGGCGCGATCGCTTCGGCCCCCTTCCCGACGCCGCGGAAAACCTGCTCATCATGACCGAGATCAAGCTCGCCGCCGCCGCCCGCAAGATCACCCAGGTCGAGGCGCGCGAGGGAAAACTGATCCTGACCCGTGGCGGCGACTATGTGCAGATCGATGGCAAGTTCCCGCGCCTCGTGGCCGCCGATTCCGGTGGACGGTTGCGTGAGATGCTCACGATGCTGCGCAGTCTTTAGGGAGTGTTTGCCAATTCATCCGCAAAGTCGTTCAGAGCGGAGCGAAAGCGAAGAGTCGTCATAATCAGTACCAGGTGACGTTTGGCTTCGGCGGCGATCCTGCGCGACGCGCAGTCCAGGGAGCGGCGGTTTCCCTACCGCCGAGGTGGCGGCCGAGGTGCTGGCGGCAGGCCGGTGCCTTTCGGGCGAGTCCGAGGAGGCGGGGGGGACTAGAGGTGGTTGGTGGACGGGCGAGCGCGAGGAGGCGGTTGAGGTGCTGGTGGTGGCCGGTGCCTTTGGGGCGAGCCCGACTGTCCAACCGCGGCGGAGCCGCCAGATCTTGGCAAAAGAACAGGCCAGACGAGTATGGCAGGCGAGGGTGCGAGTGCGTCTCCGAGCGGAACGAAGTATGAACATGCGGACACGGCTGCGACACCCTTCGGGGTCGTAAGCCCGGGGGCGCCAAACCGGAGGTATCGCTCGTTCCTCGCTCAACCTCCGGCTAATGGCTGCGAACCCTTCGGGTTCAAGGCGCCGGTCTCAAGATCGCCGCCGCAGCCAAACGTGATCTCTGAACTGAAAAGCACGCCTTTTCGTCTTTGGGTCTTCAGAATGACTGCCGAGAAGGAGTTTTTCAAACACACCCCTAGTTCACCACCGGGGGCGAAAAAGTGCGCTTGGCACCGCGCGCGGAGTGCACACCGGATTGCATCGCGAGCGAGGCCGATTCCTTGTCGAAAATCTCGTAGCGTTGATCGCGCGCCTGCTGCTCGTCCTTCATTTCATTGCGGAAATACGTGTAATGGAGACGCCCTTCCATCCCGTAGGTATCGCCCCGCGCCATGGCCCGGAGCGAACCCAGAAAACGCTGCGTGGCGCTCATGCGGTCGCTTTCGCTCAGGTGCTTGTCTCCGATTCTCAAGATCCAATCCGACGCCGGGCGGCGCAAGGTATCAGTCGCGTACTGCGGGGCTTTGCCATTGCGGAGGGCATTGAGGAAATTGACGATGTCCCCCGTCAACCGCGACACGTCCTGAACCTGCGTGCCTTCCGCGCGGAAGGCCGCCCAATTCACGGGTTCCCACCTGGCCACATTATCGATGCGATAGCCGAAGCGACGGACGACCATGGCTGGTTTGACCGGGGCGGGGCTGCTGCTGCCGCTTGAACTCGAAGGTGGATTCTTATCTTGAGGTTTCGCCGCAAACTCTTCGTAGCGCCGGGTCAGGTAGGTGGCGATGCCGATGACCTTGCCGCTCTTCACATGAATAATCGGGCTGCCGCTGTTCCCCGGAATGAATTCCGCCGAGACCTCGATGCGATCCGGGCCGAGACCACGCACGTCTCCTTTCAGGTTCGTGACCACCCCTCCACCGCCGCTGTTTCCCAGGACCACCACTTCGTCGCCGATGCGGACATTGCCATCCACGTCGGTCATCATCTCGAGCGGATGCGCGGGCGGCTGGGCGAGGGCGTAACGGACGATATCCGGTCCAGCCGCCGCTTCCGCCGTCCCGGGGATGATCGGGACATTGTCGAGGCGGGTGAAGACCGGCTGCTTAAGATCGGCGGCGACGTGAATATTGGTAAAGAGAAAGGTCCGGTCACCGGCCCGGCAAACGAATCCGCTGCCCGATCCCTCCTGTCCCTTGACGATGACGAAAGCGTCGATGTGCTGCTGCACCAGATCCCCGCTTTCGCCATTCGCAGCGGACGCAGATGCAGCCGTGGACACGGGCGGCAGCGGCGGAAACTCCGGCAGCCGCCAGGAAGGGTCTGGGTCCTTGGCCATCGCCAGCGTGGCTTCGGCTGTTTGGCCAATGGCCGGCCCCGAAGCTGGCGCCAGAGTCTCCACGGCGACCGCACCGGGCGGCGCCAACTCGGCTGGGATGGCGGCATCCGACGATGGCAAAGGGACGGACGATTGTGCCGCGACCGGCAATTGGCCTTGCGGCTCGGCAGCCATGGCCGCGCCGTGAGAGCCGTACTTTGAGCCCAGAATCGCATAGGCAAACGGCAGTCCGACCACGGCCATCAGGAGAAGCGTGCCCTGGATTTCGCGCCGGCGGCGGATCAGAACGACGCCGGCCGCTCCGGTGGCCGCAAGCCACGGCGCCCAGAAAACGAACGGGTATTTCGAAAGTACCGCGAACAGAATGGCGAAGGCGAGGCAGACGGTCCCGGTCCCCAGGGATTGTTCCACGATGTTATGGCGCGCCCGAATCCCGGCCAATTTCAGGATGCATTTCCAGCCGGGAGCGATCACGCCGCGCATGTCACCCTCACCATGATCCAGAATCTTCGCCAGCGGCTGCCAGAGGGGCACATTTCCGGCCTGCACAAGATCCGTCAGTGCGAACCGCCCCTCGTTGACTCCCGCCTCGAGTGCATTCAGGTCCATCGGACCGAACGTCTCCCCTTGTCGCAGGACATAATATTCGTTCGCAGGATTAAGTGTTTCCACGGTTGGCTTTGGATTTGGTGTATCGGGGCGCGGGAAGAGATGCAACTCACGAAAAGATTCAAGCGGATTTCTCGTGAGTTTTGTGTTTTCGCGGTCCGATCTCAAACGCTCGGACCGCAAGTCTTTAGCGGTCCGTTTCGGAAGGAAAACGGTTGGCCGATCAACCGAAAACCAAGGAGGGGAAAGAAGGGCGAAGCGATGATTCGCTTGCGACCATGGCGCGCATTCGCTTTTCTGAATGCCCATGAGCGACGCATTCAATACCAAGCAGCAATTTGATCTGGGTTCAGGGAAACAGGGCAGCCTCTACTCGCTGCCCGCTCTGGAGAAGCAAGGCGTGGGGCCGATCTCCCGCCTCCCGATCAGCATTCGAATCGTTCTGGAGTCTGTGCTCCGGAACTGCGACGGGAAAAAGGTCAATCCCGAGGACGTGAAAACCCTGGCGAACTGGAACGCCAAAGCCCCGAAGCAGGTCGAAATTCCTTTCGTGGTGGCGCGCGTGGTCCTGCAGGATTTTACCGGCGTCCCGCTCCTCGTCGATCTGGCGGCGATGCGCTCGACGGTCTCGCGCCTCGGCCGTGATCCGAAAATGATCGAACCGCTCGTTCCGGTGGACCTCGTGGTGGACCATTCCGTGCAGGTGGATTTCTTCGGTTCCGCCCAGGCGTTGCAATTGAACCTCGATCTTGAGTTCAAGCGCAACCGCGAGCGTTACATGCTGCTCAAGTGGGGGCAGCAAGCGTTCAAGACTTTCGGCGTCGTGCCACCCGGCATCGGCATCGTGCATCAGGTCAACCTCGAGTACCTCGCCAAGGGCGTGCTGGAAAAGGATGGCGTTTACTATCCGGATACCCTCGTCGGCACGGACTCGCACACCACGATGATCAACGGTCTCGGGGTCGTCGGTTGGGGCGTGGGCGGCATTGAGGCGGAAGCGGGCATGCTCGGACAGCCCGTCTATTTCCTCACGCCGGAAGTCGTGGGCGTACATCTCACGGGCGCCGTGAGCGAAGGGGTCACGGCCACCGACGTGGTCCTGCACATCACGCAGATGCTCCGCAAGGCGAAGGTCGTGGGGAAATTCGTGGAATTCTACGGACCGGGCGCGAAGTCATTGCCCGTGGTGGATCGCGCGACGATCGCGAACATGGCGCCGGAATATGGGGCCACGATGGGCTTCTTCGGCGTGGACGAAGAAACCACCACCTACCTCACCGGGACAGGCCGCAGCGCGGATTCGGTCAAGGCGTTCGAGAGCTACTACAAGGCGCAGGGACTGTGGGGTATCCCGGTCAAAGGCCAGTGCGATTATAGCGTCGACCTGGAACTCGATCTCTCGACCGTCGTCCCCGGGGTCGCCGGTCCGAAACGCCCCCAGGACCACATCAACCTGCCGGACTTGAAAAAGACCTTCACCGGGCTCTTCACCAAGTCGCTGCCCGATGGTGGCTACGGCAAGACCGCGGAGGACCTGGCAAGGAAAGTCGCCGTGCACATCAACGGTTCCACGGCCAACGTGGCGCCTGAGCCATTCTCCACGGAGGCGAAGAGCGGCTCCGCGCATATGCGCGAAGGCGCGCCGCAGAACGTCGCCGAGATGATCACCAACCGGCCGGGCCCGACGCCCGCCGAGGATATTACGCGCACCTCGTATCGCCCGGCGGATACCGAAGTCGGACACGGCTCGGTGTTGATCGCCGCGATCACGAGTTGCACGAACACTTCCAATCCGAGCGTGATGCTCGCCGCCGGTCTGCTCGCGAAGAAGGCCGTGGAGCGCGGACTGACGGTCAATCCCGCGGTGAAGACCTCCCTCGGGCCAGGCTCCCGGGTCGTCACCGACTATCTCAACAAGACCGGGCTCCAGACGTATCTCGATCAGCTCGGCTTCCAGACCGTGGGCTATGGCTGCACGACTTGCATCGGCAATTCCGGTCCGCTGCATCCCGCGCTCGAGGAAGCCATCGCCAAGAACGATCTCATCACGGCCAGCGTGCTCAGCGGCAACCGGAACTTCGAGGCGCGCGTCCATCAGAACATCAAGGCCAACTTCCTGATGTCACCGCCGCTCGTCGTCGCCTTCGCGCTCGCGGGGCATGTGGACATCGATCTCACGACGGAGCCCCTCACCCATTCGCCGGACGGGAAGCCCGTCTTTCTGCGCGAGCTTTGGCCGAGCCTCAGTGAGATCCAGAGCGCCATGCAGAGCGCGCTCAGCCCCGATGTCTTCCGCCGGCTCTACACCGACTTCGCGACCCAGAACCCGAAGTGGAACGAGATCCCGAGCACTGCCGGCGACGTGTACGCCTGGGACGAAGCCAGCACCTACATCCAGGAGCCGCCGTTCTTCACGAATGTCGGCATGGAACCCGGCCACATCACGGAGATTCACGCCGCGCGCCCGCTGGGCATCTTCGGCGATTCCGTCACGACCGACCACATCTCACCCGCCGGTGCGATCAAGAAAAGCTCGCCCGCCGGAGCCTACCTCACGCAGCACGGGGTGGACTACGAGGACTTCAACAGCTACGGCTCACGCCGCGGCAACGACCGCATCATGACGCGCGGTACTTTCGCCAATGTGCGCATCAAGAACCTGATGGTCCCGGGCGTCGAAGGCGGCGTGACCAAGCATCAGCCGGAAGGGACCGTCATGCCGATCTACGATGCGGCCATCAAATACCAATCCAGCGGCGTGCCGTTGGTCATCTTCGCCGGGCAGGAATACGGCACCGGATCGTCGCGTGACTGGGCCGCGAAAGGCACGCGCCTGCTGGGCGTGAAGGCCGTCGTCGCGCAGAGCTTCGAGCGTATTCACCGGAGCAATCTCTGCGGCATGGGCCTCGTGCCGCTGCAATTTCCCGAGGGCGTCAACGCCGCTTCCCTCAAGCTCGATGGCACTGAGACCTTCGACATCCTGGGCCTGAGCGATGACATCGCGCCGATGAGCGACGTGACGCTGGTCATTCACCGCGCCGATGGCACGGAGGAGAAGATCACCGTCAAAAGCCGCATCGATACCGCGATCGAAGTCGAATACGTCCGCCACGGCGGTATCCTGCCGTTCGTGTTGCGCCAGTTGCTCGAAGCCTAGAAATCACCGCCATGCGTTCCCCCCTCCTCGCAGTTCTCGCTCTCGCATTCCTCACGCCGCACCTCCTCGCGCAGGCGCCCGCGCCACCGCGCCCGAAGCCGATCATCTCCCCGGAGATCGCCGAAGATCACCACGTGACGTTCCGGCTCAAGGCTCCGCAGGCCCAATCCGTGGAGCTGCGTGGGCAATGGTCCAAGGAGAAACTCCCCCTGGCCAAAGGCGAGGATGGCGTGTGGTCGCTGACCACCGGTCCCGTCACCTCAGGAGTGTGGGAATACAGTTTCATCGTCGATGGCCTGACGATGATCGACCCATCGAATTCCTCGAACAAGCCGCAGCGCTCGCCCACGGCCAGCATCCTGCACCTTCCCGGCAATCCCCCGAATGTGTGGGATTTCCAGGACGTGGCGCACGGCGCGGTTCATCAGCACACCTACCTTTCGAAGGCGCTGGGCCGCCCGCGCGAGTGTGCGATCTACACGCCGCCGGGGTACGAAACCGACACGACGAAACGCTATCCCCTGCTCGTCCTCCAGCATGGCTCGGGCGACAATCAGCAGACTTGGATCACGCACGGCAAGGCGCACTGGATACTCGACAATCTCATCGCGCAGGGCAAAGCCCGCCCCATGATCATGCTGATGATCGACGGGCATCCGCTCGGCGCCTATGCGCGCGAGGGCGCCGATCGCACGTCGGCCATGGGAGCCTTCCGGGACGAGCTTTTCCAGGACGCGCTGCCGCTCACGGAAACCCGCTATCGCGTGGAAAAGGATGCCGCGCATCGGGCCATTGCGGGCCTGAGCATGGGCGGCTGGCAGTCGCTCAGCATCGGGTTCTCCAGCCTCGACCGTTTCAGCGCGATTGGCTCGTTCAGCGGCGCGCCGCCGGAAGAGAGCTTCATCGCGCCCGCTCTCGCGGATCCAGCCGGGACGAATCAGCGGCTCAAGCTGCTCTGGATCGGGGTTGGGAAGGACGATTTTCTGCGGGAGAGAAATGAGCAATTCATCGACCGCTTGAAAACCGCCGGCGTGAATTACGAATGGCATCTGACCGATGGCGCTCATTCGTGGCCGGTCTGGCGCGGCTACCTGGCGGAGTTTGCGCCGAGGCTGTTTGGAGAGTCGCCTCGCTGATAAGGTTGGGGTGTGACGCCCATCGGATGTAAGAACTAGGAATATATGTAAAAACTATAACTGTACTTTTGTGTACCGGTGCTTCAAGACTACCGCATGGAACCCCAAGTCCAAGCCAATGACGACGGAACGCTCACCATCAGCATTACGCTGCCCGTGGCTTCCGCCGAACTGAGTATGCTCGCTCAGGAGGAACGACTCATGGAAGCAGTCAACGCCGTGGGGCGGGCGGGT
>JBBRPL010000113.1:0-26202 GCA_038228205.1 Chthoniobacterales bacterium | reverse complement strand
CGGGCACCCGTAATAGCCTTCCTTGACACCCAACACCCACAACACCCTATGAGCCTCAATTCCACTCAACAGAAAGCTGCTTCCGATAGATTTTGGCAGGCCGCAGCCGACCGCAACGCTCTCGTCCTCGCCGAATGTGATCGCATCGAGGCCCGGTCCTTTGAGCCGCACACCGCGGGTCTCGAGGCCGAGACCGCGGCCCTGGCCAAGCGCAACCCCGGCGCCGCGAAGGCTATCCTCGACGCGCGCGCACACATCGCCTCACGCGAAGCCGCAACCACCCCAACTATGAAAACCGACTCCCTGACCCTCGTCCGTTCCGCCTTCAATGCTCTCAACCTTCGCGCCCAGGCCGTCTTCGTGCGCGGTGGCGGCAAGGTTGTGGATGACCCCGCGAAGGCCAAGGCGGAGCCCGCGCTGCCGGCGAATGCCATCGGCCGTGCCGCGTTCGACGCCCTCTCCCCGCGTGCCCAGGCCGAGCACTGCCGCAAAGGCGGGCGCATCGCGTAAGGCAGAACGGAATTGAGCGTTGACCCGGCGTGGCGGGGCTCTACGCTCGTTCCCGTGCCCTTGTAGGGGCGCAACGCAATTCTCAAACCTTCGGAGTAATCAACCGGCGGCGCGACCATGAAAAACAGAGAAACAAGTCCGTCGTCTCAATACCGCCTTGGTGATTCTTGGCGGGACAAGGCTACAACCTTTGGGGCGGCGGACTTCTTCTATCCAAATGAGAAATACCAAAGCCGCGGTTGCCACTCGCTCCCGCTCCCCCAAGGCGAAAGCCCCCACCATCAATCAACAAATCGCCGCATTGCAACAGACCATGCAAGGCATGTGCCCTGGTAGCGATTTCACCGAAGCGAAGGCAGCACTCCGGGCCGGCATCGCCACGCTTCGGGCGTACATCCCAATCGATGCGACGACCGTAAAACGCATCCGCGCGATCGCGGATTTCCTTGAAGTCTCGGCGGAATACCTCCTCGAACACAGCCTGTGCCTGCCGGATATATTTGAGCACCCCGGGGACCTAGAAAACGTCATCGACGGCGGCGACTTCTACGACGGCCAACCGGAAAAGCTCGAGAGGGTGCGCAAAAAGTGCGCGGCGCTGATTCGCAAGACGCCCGTGTCCCAATATGACGGCGCGGCACATCGGGAATGGTGGGCGCGGATCATCGAATGCGGCCGCCTGCCGGGCGACAACGGCACAGGAAGCGGCGCGATGGCCATGTATCTCAAAGATCACCCCACGCTACCGCCGTTCGTCGCCAGGCGCAAAGCCGCCTGATTGTCTACAATTGTAGACAAACCCCGCCACTCGGAAGGGTGGCGGGGCGCTTGTAGAGCCGAGCGGATGGCGGGGGGCAAGGGCAATCGGTTGTCACGCAAGGACAGTATGACCTTGTTGGAATGGGAAACGATCTATCGCGAAAATAGACCCGAGCACGCGCCGCTCATCCGGGAATACGACAGCGCGTTAGCCACCCTGGAGGGGGGAGAAAATGCTGCCCTACAGCGATTTGTAGAGGAACGATTGGGACTCCCCTGGCTTACGGCTTTTTTTTCTTTTTCAGCGTAAAGACAATCCTCTGCCCCGTCCTGCCATTCGGGTAGGTATGGTGAGCCGATTTCCACTTGAGCCCGTTTTCGTCCGCCCATTTTTGCATCTGCGCTTGCGGACTCTCCCCGCGAAAAGCCATATTCACCAACACTTGGGTGTCTTCTACGGCCACCCCTTTTTCTCTGACCTCCTTTAGTATTTGGTTGAGCATTGCGGGCAAAGGGTGAATTCACCTCCCCCGGCCTTGCGAGATAAATCGCGCTCCCATCACGGAGGAAAATGAAGAAATAACGGCAACCAACGGGCAACGGGACACTGGATACAGAGAAAAACGCCGGTTTCCTAAACCGGTTATCCGAGTTCGACTCTCGGAGGGAACACTTTTGCGGGACAGGTCGACTGGTGGTCGCGCCGATCGAAAATCCACGGAAGTTCCCGAGGGTTTCCACGGTGCTCACCAGGTTCCGTCGAAAAATGATCCTAAATCCAGAAGTGGAGACCACGGATTTCACGGATGGCACGGATGGGGAGACACTAACGAGGATGTTTCCGATTCTCCCACGGGGTGAGTGGTTTCGAACGTTCTGGCGCCCGTATCCCTCTGCATCCGTGAAATCCGTGGTTATTCTCATCACCGTTTTTTAGGTCGATTGGCCCTGTCGCAGGCTCTGAACCCAGAATCTCGTTGCTCGCCGCGTTTGCGGGTGACACCATCCTTCGGTGAGCGCTCCTCAACCCAATCCCTCATGAAATCCTTCATCAGAATCATCAGTTGCTTCGCCCTTCTCGCCGTCGCCGCACCGTCCCTGATCTTCGCCGCCGATAAACCCGCTGCCGCGACCGAACCGGCCAAAACGAAGGAAAAACTCACACCGCTTTACGCGGAGGTGGATTCGATCACCGACACCCTGCTCACGGTGAAGGGGACCGGGCCGGATCTCAAGTTCGTCATCAACGCGGATACCAAGATCAGCAAGGATAAAGCGCATAAGGAGCCTGCCACGACTTCCGACGTGAAAGCGGGTCAGTGGATCGGTGGTTCGTATTCCAAGGCTGCCGATGGCAGCAACGTGCTTCATTCCCTGCATCTCGGTGTGAGCCAGAAGGGGGAACAACCCGCAAAGCCGGCGGCAAAGCCAAAGCCGTAGCCCTGGCGGATACCGGGCTTTTCGGGTCACTTTCCATGCAGCGATACCGGCGTGGCCCATGAGAGTTGCCAACGCGCTTTGCGCGCTCCTCCTCATTTGCTCCATGAGCCTCGGGAGGGCGCAAACAATCAGCCCGTTGGAAAAGCAGGTTTCGCCAGCTTTTACCCACGATTCTTTTAACGGTGCGCTTAAGGAGATCGAGGCGAGAACGGGACTGGAGATCGCCTGTCCAAAAGAAGTGTCCGCAACCATGGAGACAATCTGGGCCAGGAGAGGTTTTCCGACGGTGCATGACAACCTCCCCGACGATGCGAAGGTCTCGGTGAAGGCATTCCTCGATGGCGCTTGTTGGGAATTGGGATTGGCGTGGAAATTCCAACCCGAGAGCAACCGCGTGGCGATTGATTACCTGTGGAGAACGTCGGACCCGCGCCCGGAACCAGAACTCCTGCAATTCGTGTGGAAGCCAGGATATGGGACCGATTTTGAGAAAGATGAGCGGTGGCAAAAGGCGTTCAACGCACTGCTGTGCAAGCCGGGAAACCTGGAGAAGGCCAGCCTCGTGCGACAGAGGGCCAATTACGAAAGCGTGGCGAACCACATGGGAAATCCAGCGGGGTGTTCCGTCAATCCGGTCCTGCGGGTGCCCATAGTGGACACCGTGGGCGAAAAGTATGTGTTCATCCTCATTTCACACCGGATCTTCATGTATCCCGGTCACGGGAGCGTGAGCTACTATTGGTTCAAGGAGAACGGAATTTTGGCCGGAGCGGGACTGATGAATACCGGACATCGGTGCGCGCTCGTGGATACCGTGGTGAACAACGAATATGGAGCGCGTTCCGGGGAGACATCGGAAGTTCACATGATCTTGAAAGTCAACGTCGCGAGCTTCCTCATTGCTCGCTTTGTCCTGGAACCTGAGGGTTTAAAGTTGATCTCATTGGTCGATGCGGAAGGCCAACGGGTCGATAATGACCACCGTTACGTAGGAAAGTCGCTCATCGACGTAAAGAACTAGGAAGTGTTTGAGTGATCTGTGGCGAAGTAGACCGCTCACTCTGCTTCCGCAAACCGTAGGAAGCTCGCGCGTTCTGGCGAAATCAACAGGTTGCGGAGTCGTTCCCGAATTTCACGAGAAGCGCAGCGTCGTTTCACCGTCGAGCCGCTTGGTGAGGTCGATGGGATCTCCCAATTTCACGACCGCCGGATCGACCTGGTAGTTCCAGACTTCAAACCAACTGAGAGTGGCGGCGCCGTAGAGGGTCGAGAAGGCGCAGTCCACGGCATCGAATCCGCACGCGATATTGACGCGGCCGATCCGGGCGACGTTGAAACGGGCGTCGTAGGTATTCCAACGGCGGCCGACGTAGACCTGGAAGTAGGCATGAAAATCCATCGGCGCTCCTGGATCGTGACACGCGACATCCGGCAGGTGCCCGGTCACGTAACGCGCCGGGAGGTTAAAACAGCGACAGAGGGCGACGGCGACGTGGGCGAAATCCCGGCAAATGCCGAAGCGCTGCGCGACCACTTCCGTGGCGGTCGTGTGCGGGCTGCCGGACCCCCACCGATATTCGATATGCTCGTGGACCCAGTCGCAGATCGCCTGCACGCGCTGGAGGCCGTGGGGAACCTGGCCAAATTCGCGGAACGCGAAATCCATTAACCGGTCGGAATCGCAGTAGCGCGTGGGCAGCGTGTAGCGGAGCAGTTCTGGCGACATCTCCCGGACCGCCAGGACCACGTCCTGTGCCTCCGCGCCCTCCGGTCGGGACGAGAGCGTGACGAATGAGTCGTGGCGGATCGTCGTCCGACCGACGGGCAGATCAAACCGGCGCACGGTATTCCCGTGCACGTCCTGATAGGTAACCACCTCGACGCCAGGCGAAAACTGAAGCTGCTCGCCTTCCATCCGCATGCCGTCATCCATGCGGGGTTGGATGAGCAGGACGATGTGTGTCGGGTCGAGCGCATCGTACGCCAGATTGGCGCCGCAGCGGATGGTGAGGACTTCGGGCTGAATTGGCATCCCGGACCGTAGCGGCTTCCTGGTCGAAGCACGACAAGAGGTTTGCGGAATCGAGGGCGCTGCCTACACTGGCGGGGTTATGAAAAGTTCCCTTCGCTGGTTTACCGTCGCGGCTTGCTCCACTTTGCTCGTGGCGGGCTGCAAGAAAAAGGAACCCAGCGCGGCTGAGGTCGCGCGGGATGCGGAGCAGAATCTTCCGCCCCAGGAGCAACTCGCACAGACGCCGGCGCCTGGAACTCCGACCGCGGGAGGGGCTCCGATTACCGCGAGTGCGGCATCCTCCGGCGTGGACCAGGCGGCTTACGAGGCGTGGTTCAAAAAGCACGGTCTCGATCTTAGTGATCCGAAGATGCTCGACGCTGACCCGGATGGGGACGGATTCAGCAATCGCGAAGAGTTCCTGGCGGACACCGATCCGCACGACAAGAATTCGCATCCTGGCATTCACAAGAGCATTCGCCTGAAGGAATACAACGAAGTGCGATTGCCGCTGGTCCTCGAATCCATCGAGGGAGACAAGGCGCGAATTCGGCGGACGGATCAGCCCGATGCCAAGGCGGTGACCGTCAAGGCGGGTGACAGCATCCATGGGCTGCCGCTCAAGGTCACGCTGGTGGAGGAAAAGGAGGACTTCGACAAGGGGGGAGAGCGCGTGAATCTCTCGCACGTCGCGTTGGAGGATTCCTCGACCAAGGAAAAAATCACCCTGATGAAGGACTTGCCGGCGCGGACGGCGGCGACCTATGCCGTCCTGGTTTCGATCGATGGCAAGACGACGCTCAAAGTTCGCAAGGGTGAGACCTTCTCATGGCCGGCCGATGAATCCGCCCGTTACAAAGTCATCGATTTGAGTCAGGACCAGGCGGTTCTGCTGCAACTCGACAATCACAAGACCTGGACGATCCCGCGGACGTAAGTACGGGTGTCTACCGTGGATCTCCGTTGAACTCGGAACCGATGATCAACGTCCAAGCCCGGCCGTAATCCGCGCGAAGACGCTGAGAAACCATCCTTGGTCGTCTGGATGGTTTCCGACTGAGGAGATCCAAACGTAATCACCATCCTCGCCAGTTTCCTCCTCACCAGTTTTTGCGACCGCTTTCAGCAATTTTAGGGCGGAGTGTTTGGTTGAACCTTTCACGTAGAAGCCTACATGGGCTCTTCCCCAAGCGTAGCCATACCACCCGAGATGGTGACCCGGCCGTTCATGCTTGGAGCCCGTGAAATCCAACCATTCATTCGGCGCATTTTTACGCACCAAAGCACGGCCGATATAGCTGTCGTGAGTCGTTTTCAATTCGCTGTCGTCGAAGCTCTCGGCGTTCAAGACGAATTGGTTCCTGATAAGGGCGGCCGTATTTTGCAGTAGTTCCTTGACGGCGCATGCGTGAAAATATTGGTCGGCCAATTTCATATGGTGAGTTTTCATGTTCCACGCAGCGAAGCAATGAATGCGTAATTCAGCAAAGGCGTGAAATAGATCGTTTACGAGTGCAGAGAGTAATTCTCTTGAATCTCGACTCACGGTGAGCGCGTCCCAATGACGAGATTTGCACGATATTAAAGCGCTATCGGGGTATTTTCGATCTTCGTCAGTTTGCTCAAGGGTGATATAGACGCGTTTCCAGGGCTCTTCGGGCGTATACGGATAGCCTTGGACAATATCGCAACCGTATCCTTCGGTGAAAAACGATTGGGAATCTGGCAATTGATGCGGCTTGAGGGGCGCGTCGATTTTGCATTCGAGGACAAAAACCACGTGCCTTTTGTTGTTTTCCAAAACCAAATCGCCGTAATTGCCCTTTTCCACCCATACGTCGAAATCCTGTTGCGTCTCAGGTTCCGCCCAATCGCAAACGCGACGCAAAAAATCACTGAGAAATTTTCTGTCGTGGTGCAGAACGAATGCGAGACAAGCGACGGCGAAGCGTTCTTTTTGCTCAATGGCCTCGCCACTTTCTGGCACCGAATGTGCACGGAAGCGTCCCTGCCGGTAGATGGTGTGAAACGATGGAGAAAGGGCAGCCACGGGGTTCAGGATTTGACGAGTGGCGGCCGCGGGAAGCAAGTTCTTTCACCACGTTGCTTTCGATGCCAGAAGGATGGAATCCTTCGATGTCGTTCAAGGATGCCGTGAATGAGGGCGGTCGCCATTTTTAGCCTAAAGACGGAGATGGGAATAACCGCAGATGGCGAGGATTCAAAGGGATGCGCGTGCCAGGACGTGCGAAGCCACTCACCCCATGGGAGAATGTGAGAATCTCCGTTAGTACCTTCTTATCCGCGCCATCCGCGAAATCCGCGGTTCTATTCCGGATTTAGGTTTAGATGCGCTGTCCAGTGGGTGCCGGGGGCGACGGTTTTATGCGCGATTTCGACAGGGCCGCTTCCGTGCCGCTGCCCGCCGCGTTCAATTACTCACGATTGTTGGAAGCCAAACTGCTCGACTTCGCTCCGAGCGCGGCTATCTAGAGCGCCCCTATGTTTTGGACCGAAGACGTCGCTGCGAAGTGCAGCGGCCTGCAAATTATCAACGACTCAAAGACGCCCTCCGGGCGGGTGCACGTCGGCGCCATGCGCGGTGTGCTCATTCACGACGCCATCTTCCGCACCCTGCGCGAGAAGGGGATTGAGGCGCGCTACCTCTTCGGCGTGGACGATTATGACCCCCTCGATGAGATCCCCAAGGGAAAGGACGCGCACTTCGAAAAGTTCCTCGGACAACCGCTCTGCAACGTGCCGCCGCCGGACGATTCGCCGGCGAGCGATATGGCGGAGCACTACATTAAGGAATTCTTCGAAATCTTCGACGAACTGGGGGTGAAGGTGGAAAAATACCGGATGCGGGATGTGTACCAAAGCGGCCGGTTCAACAGCGCCATCGATACCATCCTGCAAAATGCGGCAACGGTGCGACGCGTTTACAAGGAAGTGAGCAACTCGGATCGCCCGGAGACCTGGTTCCCGTTTCAGACGATTTGCGAAAACTGCGGGCGGATCGGCACGACCGAGGTCTTTGCCTATGACGGCAAGGAAGTGAGCTATCGCTGCCGCCACGATCTGGTGAAATGGGCGCGCGGTTGCGGCCATGAGGGACGCGTCTCGCCTTTCGATGGGCGGGGCAAGCTCCCGTGGAAGCTCGAATGGGTGGCGAAGTGGGTGACGTTTCCCGTCACCATCGAGGGCGCGGGCAAGGACCACTCGACCAAGGGCGGTTCGCGCGATGTGGCCGCGGCATGCTTGCGGGCGATTTTTCAAAAGGAGCCGCCGCTCAATGTGCCCTACGAGTTTTTCCTCGTGGGTGGCGCCAAGATGAGCAGTTCCCGCGGGGTCGGCGCCGCGGCGCGGGATATCGCCAATCTGCTGCCGCCGGAGGTCCTGCGCTTTCTCATGATCCGGACGAAGCCGAACTCGCCGGTCAATTTTGGTTCCATCAAAGTGGAAGACGGCAAGGAAGTCGGTCGCATCGATGAAGAGGCGATCGTCAAGCTCTTCAACGAATTCGACCGCTTTCATTCCCGCACGGTCATCGAGGAGAACGCGACTCCGGACGAAGCCTGTGTCTACCGCCTCTCCGAGCTGAACCCCGAAGGCGCCTATTACAACGCGAATTTCCAAGTCGTGTCCGCGCTCGTGCAGATGCCCCACCTGGATGTGGTCGAGCAGATCACACGGCGCAAGGGCGCGCCGCTCACGGACGTCGAACGCCGGCATCTCGATCAGCGCATCGCCTCGGCGAAGGTGTGGGTGGAGTACTACGCGAGCGAGGAGGAAAAGACGCGCTTGCAGGAAGTCCTGCCGGCGCGGGCCCAGGAACTGACTGCGGCGCAACGCGCGTTCTTGCATCGCCTGGCCGAGGCTCTGCCACAGACGCCGTGGGACGACGACAGTTTGCAGGCGAAGATTTTCGAAGTGGCGCGCTCGACGCCGATCGAACAGCCCGTCGCTTTCAAGGCCATCTACCGGGTCCTGCTGGATCGGGAGGCCGGTCCGAAAGCCGGAAATCTGCTCGCTTTTCTCGAACCGGGTTTTGTCATCCCTCGCTTCCGCGAACTGCCGTTCGACGTGCTGGAATTTTGGCGGCAGACGGCCGCGAGTCCGGAAGACCTGGAGAAGTGGCTCACCCAACAGCGCGAGAAGATCGCGGGTTCGACCTGGACGACCGCCATGGAGGGCAGCGTCGCCGCGTTTGAGATCACGTTCACGATGAAGGACGGCAAGCGGCAAGTGAAGCGCTTGCTCGTCGAAGGCCAACCTGTCGATGGCGCCGTGAATGGTTTGATCGCACGACTTGGCCTGGGATCCACCGATTCCGGCCTGGGCGGAATGGTGGCGTAATTACCCGACCGATACGACCGCCCGCATGACGTGTGATTGGCCCGGGTCGAGCGTGATCCCGTTGGCCCCGGCGTTGGCCGTTTCGATGCAAAGCATCTGCGGCCATTCGTCATCCCCAAAATCTGCGAGCGCCGCGGCTTTTGCCACCCACGGATTCCAGACCACGGTGGTTTGCGAACCGCTCTTTTCGACCGTTACACGGCGCTTTCCCTTCGTGTCATCGATCGCGCAAGTCTTCCGGTTATTCTCGAAGATCCGATCCGTTTCCTGCGTGATTCGAATCGGCTCCTGTCCCTGCTTCTTGCGCTGCATGCCATCGGTCTTGTCGAGGTAATCGGCGCCTTCGAGTCCGGTCGTGGCCGTTTCGCGAACATCGCCCACGACAAAGTAGGTGTGGAGCGCGTTCTCAAACGCAAATGGCTCCGCGCCCGTGTTATCCACCTCCAGGGTCATCGTCAGCGTGCGACCGATGGCCACGCGATACCGCAGCGTGAAGTCGTGCGGCCAGAGCTCCCGGGTCGCGCCGGTTGCCTCGAGCTGCAATACGGCGGTCACGACATCATCGCCGTCGATGGCCAGAGACTCTACCTGCCACTCCGCGGTGCGGGCGAAACCGTGGGCCGGAGCTTCCGGGCGCCCGGCGCGCGGCCCGAACCACGGGAAAATGACGGGAACCCCTCCGCGGATGGGTCTGTCCTCCGCGAAATTGCTCTCCCGACTCATAAAGAGCACGGGTGCGGCGCCGTGTGGCTGAAAGTGCGAGACATGCGCGCCGTGCAGATAGATGTGAGCCTCGGCCAGCGAAGAGCGCACAGCCAGGCGCGGCAGGTCGCCCGAACCGTTTTCAAAGACGGCGACGCCGGGGATTTCCAGACGGCGCAAGTCGGCAGAGACAGGTTTCATCGGCTGCAACCTTAGAGATCCCCGGCGACGCGCCAAGGTGGAAAGTGATTGCTGTGGGGCGGGGGAAGCTATCAGTGGTCAGTAATCAGCGCGCACCGCGGGACCGCGGTCACTGATTACCAGTTCAGGACCGATTACTGATGACCGTATCACCGCCAAATGGACGACCGCCGCACCGGAAGTGGCACTTCTGGCACCAATCCGGCTATTGGTTCCTGAGTCTACCGCCCGTTTCCCCTCTTGAAGGGCGGGCGATTCGTGCATAAAATCCCGCCCCGCTGTCGGTTTCAATGAAACCCCCGTCCGGTTTGCCCCGGACCGGAGTCCTCCGATCATCGGTCCGCCGTTGCTTGTGAGTTCCCCATCTCCCCATTTACCATCCTCGCCGAGTCGCTCGAATAGCGACCGATTTGCGTTCGGATTAGGGGTCGCCTTTCTCGTTATTCTGGGGATCGCCGCGGGGTTGCTCGTGGGCGTCGACCGGCAGCGGCGTCAGGCGGCCGAGCACCTGCAGAATTGGGCGCCGCTCGTGGGAGATACCCCTGAGACAAGCGCGACGCTTTCGGCCATCGTGCGCCACCACTCCCGCGAGCAGGATCGATTCGCCACCGAGTTTTTCCAGATCGCCTCCGGATTCGGTGTCGCCGTGTTGCTGCTCTTTGGGCTGGCCGTCTGGCACGCGCGACAGCGGCGCCGGCGCTGGCACGCGAGCGCCCTCGATCGGGAGCAGTTGGTCGGGCAGTTGCGCGAAGCGGAAGTAAAGTACCGATCGATTTTCGACAACGCCATCGAAGGCATCTTTCAAACCACGCCTGATGGACGTTTCATTACCGCCAATCGCGCCCTCGCGCGGATGTACGGTTACGATTCGCCCGAGCATCTCATGGAGTCGCTGACCGACGTCGCTACGCAGCTCTATGTCGATCCTTCCCAGCGCCGCGCCTTGCTCGAAGCACTGCGCCATGAAGATGTGGTCTCCAACTTTGAGTTTGAGGTCGTCCGGGCCGACGGGCGCACCATTTGGGTGCGCGAGAACGTGCACGCCATCCGCGACGAGCACGGGCAATTGTTCTACCTCGAAGGGACGGTCGAGGACGTTTCGGACGTGTGGTGGGGTGAGCAGCGCCGGCGCCTCCAGTACGCCAATTCGCGGGTGCTCGGGGATGCCGCCACCGTCGAGGAAGCGCGCCCCTTGATCCTGGAGACGATTTGCAAGGCGCTCGAATGGGATATCGGCATCGCTTGGGAGGAAGTCGGAGGGGAACTTCAAGCGGTCGAGATGTGGCATCACCCCGAGGTATCCACGGAGGAGATCGAACTGGCGCTTCCGCACATGACCTACCGCCGCGGGCAGCGGCTGGTGGGCGAAGTCTGGAACACCGGCGAATCCCGCTGGGTGGCCGACCTTTCCGCGGATCAGACCTACGCCAATGGCGAGGTCGCTCTCGCCTGTGGCATGTCCTCCGCTTTTGCCATTCCGGTTGCGGTGGATGGGCAGGTGCGCACCGTCCTCGAATTCCTCAGCGCCAAGATCACCCTTCCCGATCCCGAGTTGATCCAGACGCTCGGTTCGATTTCGAGTCAGTTGGGCCATCTCGTCGAGCGCAAGCGCGCCGAGGAGGCCCTGCGCAAGAGCGAGATGCGCAAGGCGGCGATCCTGCGCTCGGCGCTCGATTGTATCATCACCTTCGATCTCGATGGCAGGATCACCGAATTCAATCCCGCCGCCGAGCGCGCCTTTGGCTACACCCAGCAGGAGGCCCTGGGGCGGGAGATGGCCGCGCTCATCATTCCGGAAAGCCTGCGCGAGAGCCACCGGCGCGGGCTGGCCCTCTACAACGCCACCAACGCCGGACCCTCGCAAGGGCGTCGCATGGAATTGACGGCGATGCGCATGGATGGCCACGAGTTCCCGGTCGAAGTCGCCATCAGCCGCATCATCATCGACGGCAAGCCCATGTTCACCGCCTACATGCGCGACATCACCGAGCGCAAGGAGGCCGCGCGCATCACCTCGGAACTGGCGGCGGTCGTGGCTCATTCGAACGACGCCATCGTCGCCTGCACCCTGGAAGGCCGGATCGTGAGCTGGAACATCGGCGCCGAGCGCGTCTATGGCTACGCGTCGGAGGACATGATCGGCAAGCCGCTGGATCTCCTCATCCCGCCGGATCGGCTGGACGAATTTCCCCAGGCTCTCACCGCCGTGGGCCGCGGCGACAGCCTCGCCAATTACGAGACCATCCGCCTGCGCAAGGATGGCAAGCGCATCAGCGTATCGCTCACGGAATCCCCGATCCGCGGTGAGAACGGCCGCGTCAGTGGTCTCTCCTCGATCGCCCGCGACATCACCGAGCGCAAGCGCCTCGAGGAGGAGCTGCTGCAATCGCAAAAGATGGATGCGGTTGGCCGCCTCGCCGGGGGCATCGCCCACGATTTCAATAACATCCTCACCGCCATCCTCGGTTACAGCGACCTGCTCATCGGCCAGATCGATGAGCGGCAGTGGATGTTCAAGCATCTCACGGAGATCCGCAAAGCGGCGGACTTCGCGGCGTCGCTCACCCATCAGCTCCTCGCGTTCAGTCGCCGCCAGCCCCTGTTCCTGCGCGTCTTCAGCATCAATGACAGCGTGAAAAATATGCAGAAAATGCTGCAGCGCGTGATCGGTGAACACATCCAGATTCACACGCAGCTCAAGGCGGAGATCGGGCGACTCAAGGCCGACCCGAGCCAACTCGAGCAAGTGCTGCTCAACCTGTGCGTCAATGCCCGCGACGCCATGCCCAAGGGCGGCTCCATCACCATCCAGACGGCGGATGTCACCTACTTCCTCGACGATTTCTATTCGGTCAATGAAATGCCCGCGGGCGAGTACGTAAAACTCACGGTTACCGACAGTGGCACCGGCATGACTCCCGAGGTCAGAAAGCACATTTTCGAGCCCTTCTTTACGACCAAGGAAAAAGGGCAGGGGACCGGCCTTGGCCTCGCCACGTGCTACGGTATTGTCAAGCAGACCGGAGGTTACATTACCGTCGACAGCCAGGTCGGCGTCGGCACGACATTCGCCATCTACATGCCGAGGGTGGATGAAACCGGTGAAAAATCCAGCATCCGCAAGGAAGTCGGCCAGCTGCCCGGCGGGCATGAGACGGTCCTGTATGTCGAGGATGAGATCACCGTGCGCAGCCTCACCGCGCATGTCCTGCGGCGGCTCGGCTATACCGTTCTCGAGGCCGGCAGCGGCAAGCAGGCGCGCGACGCCGTCGAGGGTAATAACGGCCGCGAGATCGATCTGCTTTTCTCCGACGTGGTGCTCCCCGACGCTGGGGGAAAGGAACTTGCCAACTGGATCTGCAAGACCCGCCAGGGACGGACGAAGCTGCTTTTCACCTCCGGCTACGTGGACGAAAACATCCTGCGCGGCCACGGCCTGGAGGCTGGCACGGCCTTTCTGCAGAAGCCCTTCACTCCCGCCGACCTCGCGAAGAAAGTTCGCGAGGTTCTCGATAGTCCGGAGAACAGTTTGATCAACTAACCATGCTCGACACCACGATTTCTGGGGGGCATTCCATTCCCGTTCGGATGGTGGAAATCCTGCTGGTAGACGATGAGCCGGGAGACGTGCAATTGACCATCGAGGCTTTCGATGACGGTCGGCTCGGCAATCATCTCTACGTCGCGGAGGACGGAGAAAGAGCGATGGCCTTCCTCCGGCGGGAGGGCGTGTATGCGAACGTCCCGCGTCCCGATCTCATCCTGCTCGACCTTCATATGCCGCGGAAAGACGGGCGCGAGGTCCTCGCCGAGATCAAGGCCGACCCGGCGCTCGCCAGCATCCCCGTCGCCATCGTCACGGGGAACGACCAGGCGGGAGAAATTTTAAAGGCATACAACCTGGGCGTGGCCTGCTATATCACCAAGCCGATCGATGTCGCCAAACTCATGATTGCCGTTTGTTCCATTCCCCATTTCCAGGTGATCGTCGCGACCAAGAGTCCGCCGCCCTAGAAATCATGCCGACCGACACCGTTCACGTCCTTCTCATCGAGGACAACGAGGATCACGTGCAGTTTCTCCGGCAATTGCTGGCGAGTTCGGAGATGACGAACTTCGAACTGCACGTGGCCGGCGATGTGGGGCAGGGGGTCGAGCGCCTCCGCGATGGCGGCATCCAACTGATCCTTCTCGACCTGACTCTGCCGGACAGTGATGGGCTGGAGACATTCATTCGCGTCCTCGAGGCGGCTCCCGATCTGCCGCTCATCGTCATGAGCGGGATCAACGACGTCGCCCTGGCGATCGAAACCGTGCAGTTGGGCGCCCAGGATTACCTCGTCAAAGGCCACGTCGACAACCATCTCCTCATCCGCGCCATGCAGTACGCCATCGAGCGCAAGCGCGTCCAGCTACAGCTCAAGCGCGTCAACGACAGTCTCGAAGTGCGCGTGCGCGAACGCACCGACGCGCTCGTCCAGGCCAATCTCAAGTTGCAGCTGGAAATCGCCGAACGCCGGCGGGCCGAAGAGGCCACCATCGAGAGCAACATCCAATTGACCGCCGCGCTCGGCCAGCTTCAGGCCACCCAGCACGAAATCATCCAGCGCGAGCGCATGCACGCCCTCGGGCGCATGGCCAATGGCATCGCCCACGATTTTAACAACGCCCTCGCGCCCATTCTCGGGTTTAGCGAATTGCTGCTCATGAAGCCGGAGACCGTCCAGGACACAAAAAAGGTCCGCAATTACGTCGAGATGATCCACACCTCGGCCAAGGAAAGCGCCAAGGTCGTGAGCCGCCTGCGGGAGTTTTACCGCTATCGCGACGAGGCCGAGGTCTTCACCCCGGTCGTCATTAATGACCTCGTCCTCCAGGTCATTTCGCTTACCCAGCCCCGATGGAAGGACCAGGCGCTCGCCGCCGGCATCAATATCGATTTTCGCACCGAGATGGGCAACGTCCCGACGGTCCCGGGCAACGAACCCGAACTGCGCGAGATGCTTGTCAACCTGGTTTTCAACGCTGTCGATGCCATCCCCAAGCGGGGGACCATCACCATTCGCACCGAAGTCCAGGGCCGCTGGCTGGTCGTGACCGTCAGCGACGACGGGATCGGGATGAGCGAAGAGGTCAAAGCACGTTGCATGGAGCCGTTTTTCACCACCAAGGACGATCAGGGCACCGGGCTCGGGCTCGGGAGCGTTCATGGCATCGTCCGCCGGCATGAAGGGGAGATCGATATCAAGAGCGAGGCCGGGCGTGGCACGACCGTGGCCGTCTCGCTGCCGCTCGACCGGCGGGCCGCGGCTCCCGAAGCCGCGCGCCCGGCGCCCGCGGCGCCGAACACCCTTCGCATCCTCGTGGTGGAAGACGAGCCCCTCGTGCGTGAAGTCCTGAGCGTCTATCTGGCCGAGGATCGGCATGAGGTCGAGTTGGCGGAAAACGGCCGTGAGGGTCTCGAAAAATTCAAGGCCGGCACGTTCGATCTCGTCATGACCGATCGTGCCATGCCCGAGATGAATGGCGATGAACTCGCGATGGAGATCAAGAAATTGCGCCCCGACTTGCCGATACTTTTGCTCACGGGATTTGGCGATCTCATGACGGGCGCCGGCGAGCAACCCCAGGGCGTCGATCTCGTCGTGAGCAAGCCTTTCACGCTCACCACCCTCCGCACCGCGATTGCGAAGGTGACCGCGCGGTAAAAGCTCGCGCTTTGCGCGGACGGACTCTACGTTCCGGCCGAATCCCAAGGTTACGATGTCCCCCCTCCGCCCGGCCAAGCACCGCGTCCTCGTCGTTGAGGACAATCCTGGCGACGTTTTCCTGCTGCGCGAAATGGTCGATGAGGCCCCGAACACGCGCTTCCAGGTGACTGCGGAAGCGGGACGGCTGGAGACGGCGATCGAGGCCCTCGCCGGAGATCAGATCGACGTCGTGCTCCTCGATCTCCAACTCCCCGACAGCCGTGGGGTCGACACATTTGTCGCCGCCCACCGCGCCGCACCGGACGTGCCGATCATCGTCCTGAGCGAAAGCGACGATGAGGAACTGGCCCTCGAGACGGTTCAACTCGGCGCCCACGAATACCTCGTCAAAGGTCGCGTCGATGCCCATCTGCTGCATCGCGCCCTGCGCTACGCCATCGAGCGCGCGCGCGCCGAGACGCAACTGGCCCGCGAGCGGGACGTCCTGCACACGCTGCTCGAAAACATTCCCGATCGTATCTATTTCAAGGATCGACAGAGCCGCTTCATCCGCATCAATCGCTCCCTGACCAAGCTCTTCGGCCTCCAGCGCCCCGAGGAAGCGTACGGCAAGACCGACGCCGATTTCTACGGGGCCGAACACGCCGGGGAAGCGCTCCAGGACGAAATCCGCGTGATGCAGACTGGGGAGCCGATCCTCGGAAAAGTCGAATCTGAAAACCTCGCCGACGGACGCCGCTCCTGGTCTCTCACGACCAAGCTGCCATTGCGCGACCGCAAGGGACGGATCATTGGCACCTGCGGCATCTCGCGGGAGATTTCCGAGTTGAAAGTCATGGAGGAGCAACTTGCCACCGAGCGCAATTTGCTCCGCGCAGTCATCGACAACCTTCCCGATCTGGTTTTCTTGAAGGACATCGAAGGCCGCTACTTGCTCGACAATGTGGCCCACCTGCGCTGGCTCGGGGCCAGTGATCCTTCCGAGGTGCGCGGCCGCACCCTTTTCGATTTCGTTCCCGATGACGTCGCGGCGGCCCTCCATCAGGATGACCTCGCCGTCGCCGAGTCCGGGCTTCCCAAGCTCAACCAGCAAGAGCATGTGGTCGATCCCCTGGGTAAATTGCGGTGGCGGTTGACTTCGAAAATTCCGTGGCTCGATGACGGCGGAAAGGCTGTCGGCCTCGTCTGCATCAGCCGGGATATCACGGATCAGAAAATCGCCGAAGAGCAACTCAAGGCGGCCAACGCGGAACTGGCGGCCAGCCGGGAAGAGTTGCTCAATGCCGTGCAGAATCTTCAGGCGGCGCACCATGAACTGCGCGATGTCCAGCTCCAACTCATCGAGGCCGAAAAGATGAAATCGATCGGTCGTCTCGCGGCCGGCGTCGCGCATGAGGTGAAGAATCCGCTGGCGATTCTCAAGATGGGCATCGAGTTCCTTTCCACGCAGAAGAACGAAGACGAACACACGCCCACCATCCTCAAGGAAATGGGGGATGCGCTCGACCGGGCCGATGGGGTCATCCGCGGGTTGCTCGATTTTTCCGCGCCGAAACAACTCGAGGTGAAACGCGAGGACCTCAACGCCATCATCAACAGCGCGCTCAAGCTGGTGCGCGGCGAGATGAAAGGCGCGTTCGAAATCGAGCGCGATTTGCAGCCAAATCTACCGCTCGTTAAACTCGATGGCGGCAAGATCAGCCAGGTTTTCATCAACCTTTTTACCAACGCTCTGCACGCCATGGCTGACGGCGGCATCCTCTCCGTCCGCACCTACGCCAAGCAACTCACCGGCGTCGGCGCGAATATTTCCGACAGCCGCTCCGAGTCATTCCGCGTGGGCCAGAATATCGTCGTGGCGGAAATCGACGACACGGGTTGTGGGATTCCGGAGGAAAAGCTCGCCAAGATCTTCGAGCCCTTCTTCACCACCAAGCCCACCGGCCGGGGAACCGGCCTTGGTTTGTCGGTCGTCAAGACGATCATCGACTTGCATGGCGGAACCATCGACATTCGCAATCTGCACGATGCCGGTGTGCGGGTGACTCTCATGTTCCAAGCCTAAAACCTTCCCGTGCCCGACCCTGCCATGAAAAAGAAACGCATCTTCGTTGTGGACGATGAATCCGGCTTCACCCGGCTTCTCAAGCTGACCCTCGAACGTACCGGCCGGTATGTCGTGCTCGAACAAAATGATGGCACCAAGGCCTGGCTCGCCGCGCGCGACTTCAAGCCGGACCTCATCTTTCTCGACATCGTCATGCCCAAGATCGACGGCGGTGATGTCGCGCAGCAGATCCGATCCGACCCCATGCTCGCGCACATCCCGATCATATTTCTCACCGCCATCGTTTCCCAGACCGAATCGAAAAACGAAATCGGTGGCTACCCGTTCATCGCCAAGCCCGTGAGCCTCGACGCCATCAACAAGTGCATCACCGAGCACTTGGGGGAGTAGAGTAGAAGCGCGCATCCCGCCGCTTTTCCTCCCCCAGGCGGCGTTCAGCCGCTTCCATTCTTGCGCAGTCTCGCGGGCGCCATTGGCACCACCGCGGCTTCGCGCTTATTTCGTCCCCAGCGCTTTCTCAATCGCCTCCGCCAGCGTCCCGGAATCCGGCTCCGTATCGGAATCGTACCGCGCCACGAGCCGCCCGTTGCGACCCACCAGGAACTTCCCGAAATTCCACTGGACGTCTCCCGGAAGCCCCGCTGCCGCCCCGGTCAACGCCCCATACAGCGGATGCTGCTCCGGTCCTTTGACGTGGAGCTTTTCAAACATCGGAAACGTCACTTCATACCGTGACGTGCAGAATTTCTTGATCTCCGCATTGGTGCCGGGTTCCTGCGCCCCAAAATCGTTGGCGGGAAAGCCCAGGACCACGAGCCCGCGTTCGCGGTATTTGCGCCAAAGTGCTTCGAGCCCGGCGTACTGGGGTGTAAAGCCACATTCGGAAGCCACGTTGACGATCAGCAGCACTTTGCCGGCATAGGGTGTCAGGCTGGTCTCCTTTCCGTCGATGTCCTTGAGCGGAATCGTGTCCAGCTTGGGCGCCTCCGCGTGGAGCGGTCCGACCGATAGGAGCAGTGCAAACGCGCATGCGGTGGCGCGAAAAGAATGATTCAGGTTTTTCATGGATTGGTCTTTTACGGTTTCGATCCCCCCGACGCATTGGCGGCCCGAAAGCAAAACCCGATGATCCCAAAAGCCAGCAACACCTTCAGGGTCAGCAGGGCTTCATTGTTTGCCCCGGCGTAACGCGCCAGCGCCACCGTGCCCCAGATGAACAGGTATAAAACCGCCGCCCACACGTAGGCGGACGGACGGGCGAAGTTGATCGTCCATCCCAATCCGCGGATCCTCTTGGGCACGACAATCCGTTGGTCTTCGCGGCAAAAGTAGAAGATGCCGAGTTTCCAGTGCTGGGGATCGGCGTGCAATTCGTCGAGGGATGGTGGGTTCATGCCAGGTTCAGGCAAGCATCGCTGGTTTTCCCGCGCCGGCCAGATTCTTTCGTTTAGTGCGTCTCCTTGCCGTTCGGAACTGCCAGGACCTGGCCGACCCCGAGCTTCCTCTCGTCGGTGATGTGGTTGGTGGTCTTGAGCGCGGCGACTGTGACTGCGTATTTTGCCGAGATCGAAGTCAGCGTGTCGCCCTTGACGACGACGTAGGATCGCTGAAACGGCTGCGTCGCGACGGAGACCGGTTTTGGCGTCGGCCTGGCCTGCGCGGCGGCCGCGGCGGTATTCGCGGTCGCCGCGGAACTCTGCGACGGGTGGTGATGATAAGAAGCCAGTGCCGGATCGATCTGGAGGATTTTCGCTTCGAGTTTACGGTCTGCTTCCTCGTAGGCCGCGCGCACTTTCGGATCACGCAGGGCGACTTTGCGCATTTGCTCGTACTCCTGCTCCTGGGTGGTGGAAGCGGCGGCGCGGGTGGTGAAAGGGGCCATCATCAAGAGGCTGAGGAGCGGGACGAGGGGAAGTCTGTTGAACATCATTCCGGCGTATCGACGGGCGCGCCGCCTCGCAAGCTCGATTCCCGAAAAGAACTGATTCGTCGTGCGGGGCAAACTTTCACCGGAGCCACGCATGAAATCCACCCCGCATGTCGATTGTTTTAACAACGGGAAGAGGGGGATGAGCGGCTGAAATTGTGAACATCGGTGACTATTCGATGTCATAACAATCAACGGCATTAACAAAAACTCGCGGTGCAACCCGCTGCGGGGACGCCGTGCCAATGATGAAACGCAAAACTTACTTCCGGTACCGGCCGGATCTTGTCTCCGAGGAATTGGTCGCAGCCCTCTTGGGAAAGAATTCCTATGAGTTCAGTGACCTTTTTCAGGCCATTTACGAGAAGCTGCGCGCCCGCAACGCCACCAGCGGGGGCGAAGAGATGCTCCGCCTGCGCGTCTACGAAAAGCTGCAAACGCTTGTCTCGCAAGGTCTCGTAAAAAAGACCGGCAAGTCCTACGCCGCGTTCAAAGTCGCGCTCCGGGCCCGCTTGGCGGAAATGGTCGCCGCCAAGACCGCCGCCGCACAACGGAGAACCTCCGTCCTCCACTCCGAATAACGCCGGAAATCGGAGCGAGGAACTCGTATCCGTGCGCCTCCACAGAACTGATTACTGGCCGCTGATCACTTCTGCGTTCCCCCGATGATCCATCGGCGGCAGACCACGTACGCGAGGATGCCCACCAGAGCCGCATTCATCCACGCATAGAGTTTTGGGTCCGTGAACCGTGTGGTTTGATCGACGCCATCGCCGGAAAACTCCAGCAGCGTTCGTATCGGGAAGAGGACGACAGGGCCGAGTGCATCGCCGATCCGGACCGCCCGGACGGAGTGGAAAACATGTCCCCCAATCCAGTAGCTGTAGACCGCGCACCAGCTCGGCACGTAGGCGATGACAACAAACGCGAGTAGGGTAATGACGTATTTGGCGGACTCTTTCACAGGGCGGGCCATCCTTGCCGGTCCACCCGAGTAGAGCAATGACGGGATTGCCCTGGCTCCCGCGTCAAGGTCTCGTCCGTGGAGAGACTGGCACGTAGATCTCCTCCGGCGCGTCGGGAAAATACATGGCGAAGAGCGAATTCATGCTTCGAGAATCCATCCAGCTTGCGCTTCTCGTCAATGGACTGTCGGGGCCGCCTCGCCACTTTCCGCGCCTGATGGGACCCTCAGGCTTCCGCCCGAAGGACAATCATCACTTCGCGTTCGAAAAGAATGTCAGTCGACAAGCGCGAGGTCCCGGGAGCCGCTCTGCACTGGAGTCCCTGAGACCACGCTTATCGGCATCTTCCCCCCTACGACCATGCACAAACACTTCGGCATCTTGATTCGCCCCGACACGAACACGGTTCACGACGTCCATTCCTTTCTGTGGACCGACCACGAAATGCACCAGAGATTGCAGATCGGCAATGACGAGATCGTCGAGCGCCAGGTGGAGCGAACCGGTGACGCGATCTTCGTGAGTGCTTTCCTTAACGCCACCACTGCCGGAAAGGCGTTTCGGTGCGATGGCTTCGACCTATTTGGAGACCGGTTCTACGGTCCCGCATTGATTGTCTCCGGCGAGGAAAACGGCACCGCTCCCATTCTCGATCCCCACGACATCAGCCGCGCGATCCGATTCTTCCGTTTGGAACAGAGTGAAACCCACGCGGATCCTCTCGCGCCCGCTGCACGTTAAGCGGACCGCGATCCGTTTGACCTCGTTCCCAAGGTCCCCCAAGAACGCCTACCGATGCATCCACTGCTGCCACCGACGGAGAGTGTTCGTAGCTTGCTCTTCGATCCTTGATCCGCGCATTTCGGGAAGGTGATAGGCCTGATAAGCGGCAAACATCACGAAAAATGCCGGCAGCACCAGGCTCACCCCATAAGTCTTCGGGACCAGCCAAAAGACGATTCACAGATACATCGGCCCCAGCAAGAGAAGCAACAGGACGCCCGGGATGAGGTGCCCTTTATAAAGATGGCCCAGTCCGGGAACGACGCTGAGAGCCGCCGCGATCCAATCGGTGCTGTGAGAGGGCGATTCGACGGGTATTGACCAGTCGCAACCCGTGCATTCCGTCGCATCGTCGGGGAGTTCTGTCTGGCAAAGGGGACATCGCATGGCCATGCCTGAGGATTCGTTCGGCGCGGGCCTGCTGCGTGCCCACCGTCGATACCAAAATCGCTGATACTGAGTCTCACAGATTTCAGTATTGTTATGTAGATACGGCTCTCGGTCGGGCCCTTCGAATCGTTGGAACCTCCTTGGAAACGAACGTTTATACCCAGATTTTCACATTTTTCGTGATATTGAGACTGGCTTTTATTGCCCAATTCCGCTCTTTTCCGTCCTCTTATGCGGCGTGCCATGGATTCTCACTATCGTCAACGGTCGATTCTCCTCCCTTCTCTTCGCGGTGCGATGATCAGGCGGGTGCTGTCCCTGACGACTTTTTTAGCCTTTACCGGGGCCTTCGTTGTCCCGAGGTCTGCGCTTCAGGCGGCGCGAGAGATTCCGGCCATCGAAGCGCCGGCGCCGGTGCGCCCCGGTGAGGTCACTTTCGGCATCGGTGTCTCTGACCAGGAAGTATCCGCGACGCTCGACGCGCTCTTTCCGCTGGCCGTGCCCAAAAATGGACTGCTGTTCCTCAATCCCAAGCTCTCCGGCGGTGACGAACTCGATCCCCGGGTCAGCATCGGCCTTGGCTACCGCCATTTGTTCGAAAGCTCCAACGTGATAGTCGGCGGAAATATTTTCTACGATTGCTTCGACACCATCAACGATCACCGGATCAATCAGCTCGGGATCGGCGCCGAAGTGTTGACGCGGTGGGTGGATTTCCGCGCCAACTATTATCTGCCGGAACAGAACCGGCACGTCATCGGCAAGACCCAGACAACGAGTCTCGCGCGGAGCGCGAGTTCCTCGTCGCAGGAACTCGGTCCGCGGACCACTTCGGACACCCTCGCCTTCCAGGGCAATAACATCATCGACACGATCAGCGGCGTGAACGAGACGCTGCACACCATCAAACTGCGCGAGACCGAGACGACCCGGTTCTGGGAACGTTACGAATCGGGGATGCGCGGTGCCGATGCCGAGGTGGGCGTGCTCATTCCGGGGCTCGACCGGTATGCCGAGGTGCGCCTCTTCGGCGGCTACTACTTTTACAACAACGATTTCGGCCGGGACATCAATGGCTTCAAGGGCCGCGTGGAAGTGCGCGCCTTGCCGGCCGTGACGCTCGACGCGATGTACTATCAGGACAAGGAGGTCATCGGTTCGAATTGGTACTATGGCGTGCGGGTCAGCGCGCCGTTCGATCTCGCCAACCTCTCCACTGGCAAGAACCCCTTCGCCGGCTTTGCGGAATCCTTCAAGCCGAAGAGCCAGACGGATGACAAGGCCGCCTTTGCCAGCCGTCTCACCGAGAACGTCATGCGCTCGTCGCACGTCAGCACCTCGGAGTCGAAGTTTATCAAGGTCGCGCAGAAGAAGGAGGTCTACAACGGCAAGACCACCTACATCACGAGCACGCCTTTTAGCACCGATACCATCCTGACGCTGGGTGGGGTGCCCATCACCGTCACCCACATCAATAGCGCGGCCGGCGCGGGGAATGGCACTTTCGAAACGCCCTATAGTTCGCTCACCCTCGCCAATGCCGACCCGGTCAAGCGCGACATCGTCTTCGTGTTTGCGAACAGCGTCTTCGCGTTGCAAAGCATCACCCTCGCTCCCGGTCAGCAATTTCTCGGCGACTCCGCGTCCGCCGTCCACGTCATCAATAGCGACATCGGCCTCGTCACCCTCCCGCACGCGACCGCGGGCTTGAACTCGCCCACCTTCAGCAACGTCGGCGGCACCGTCATCAATGTCGTCAACAATTCCGTCGTCTCCGGCGTGAATCTCACCGGTGGCGCGCGCGGCATCTTCGCCGCCGGCGGCGCGACCGGCGTCACCGTCACGAATTCCACGATCAGCAACATGACGACCGCCGGCATCGAGATCAAACCCTCGAGCGGCACGACGATCAGCAATGTCACGTTCAACAACAACTTCCAGGACGTCATCCTCAACGCCTTCAATACCACGATCACCAACGTGACCAGTAATGGCGCGGTCAATGGGGCTTTTGATATTCAGAACACCACCGGCACCACGACCATCACCAACGTCACCGTCAATAACGCCGGTATGTTTGGGGTCCGCTTCACGAATCCCAGCGGCACGCACAATATCAAGAACCTCGATATCAATAACGGCACCGGCGCGGGCCTCCTGATCGTGGGCGGCGGCGGCACCTTCAATTTCGACACGAACACCTCCATCAACAACACCGGCGGCGCCGCCTTCACCCTCCAGGGCGGCACGGCGAATGTGACCTACAACGGCACGATGACGGAGAGCAACAGCATCCCGCTCATCGCCGTGCTCGCCGGGCATACCGGCACGGCCACCTTCCAGACCGGCACGCTCAATGCCACCAACGGCCAGGGTCTCCTCTTCGACAACGCCGATGGCACTTACAAATTCCTCGGCCCGACCAAGCTCCACGGCGGCGACGCCGGGATCGATATCGTCAACGGCTCCGATGGCACGTTTACCTTCGCCGCCGGGACCGCCATCACCAATCCCACCGGCCAGGGTCTCTTCGTCAACGGTGGCACCGCGAATGTCAGCTACGCGGGCAGCATCGCGGCCAATGCCGCTGCCGCGGTCGAAGTGTTGAACCACACGACCGGCACGATCAGCTTCATCGCGGGCAGCACCATCACGGCGACCGGCGGCACGGGCTTGCAGTTCACCAATGACAACGGGACCTATAATTTCCTCGGCACCGCCACGCTCAATGGCGGCGACGCGGGCATCGATATCCTCTCCTCGAATGGCACGTTCACGTTCGGCGCCGCGACCAGCATTACCAACCCCACCGGCACCGGCTTCTTCCTCAGCGGTGGCCAGGCCAATGTCACCTACTCCGGCAATATCACCGACAACACCGGTTTCGCCTTGCAGGTCGTCGGCCACAGCGTCGGCACCGTGGCCTTTAACACCGGCACCGTGGCTTCCACCGCCGGCCTGGGCATCCAATACACCAACGACTCCGGGATCTACAGCATCGCCAAGGCGACCGTCACCAATTCCACCGGCGCGGGCCTCGAAGTCACCAACTCCCCCACGGGCAAATTCACCTTCAGCAATCTCACGACCACCACCACCAACGGCCCGGGCCTGAATTTGGTCAACGCCGGTACCGTCTTTGTCCTTGCCGGCAGCATCAATGGCACCGCCGGCGACGGCGTCCTCTCCCAGAACACCGCGCTCACGCTCACCGGCTTCTCCGTCGGTAATAATCACGCGCTCACCATCGGCGGCATCGGCGTCCACGTGGTAAACAACGACGGCACCGCCCGTCTCGTCACCCTCAGCAGTGACAACATCCGCTCCACGGGCAGCGGCATCCTCACCACCGACAGCGGCATCGCCGGGGAACTGACCTTGATCCTCAATGGCAATACCCTCGAGACGCTCGCCGCCGGCAGCAAGGCGATGAATATCACCGGGTCGGCCCTCAATTCGACCACCATTCGCTCGATGGCCGGCGGCACCGTCATCGGCAACGGCACCGGCGGCGGCCTGCTCTTCAATCGCGTGACCTTCGACGGCGACGGTGTCACGGCGGGCAATCAGGCGGTCTCCGCCGGCGTTTGGAACATCGGCCAGGGCGTCGCCGCTCGCGTCTTCAACGACGGCCTGCACTTCGACGCCCCGACTGGCAGCGTCGGCTTCACCACGCTCAATATCTTCAACAACGCCGGCACCGGTCTCTTCGTGGATACCAAGACCCTGGGCACCGCGTTTGCCCTCGGTAACACCGGCGGCGCGATCGACACCACGGCGGGCGCGGCGATGAACCTCGACCCGCTCACGACCAACCTCACCTTCACCAGCGTCAAATCCGCGAACAGCGGGACCTCGGGCGTGATCGTCGATTCGCTCACGGCTGGCAGTTCGCTGACCATCGGGACCACCACGGTGAGCGGCGCCGCAGTTGCCGGCATCGTCGTAAAAGGCTCCGCGGGTTCGACTTTGAAATTCGGCACGACGACGGTCACGAACGTGGGCGGCGACGGCATCGATCTCTCCGCGGCAGGCAATGCCAATGTCACCTTCGGCACGACGATCATCAATGGTTTCGGCACGACCAAGGCTGGCGTGAACTTCACCGGATCCGACGTCACCGCGACCTTCGGTAAGACCACCATTCAGAATGGCGGCAACGGCACCGGCATCGACCTGTCGAGCACCCAGAACGGCCGGACCATCACCTTCCTCACGGGCTCGAGCATCACGAATGTCGCCATCGGCGTGCAACTCTCCAAGAGCGGCACCACGGCGACCACCGCCAATTCCAACTTCCGCTTCGGCGACGGTTCGGGGACCGACGCGAATGGCCGCAACTCCATCATCAACGCGCCGATCACGGTCGCGGCGAT
>JBBRPL010000112.1:0-26259 GCA_038228205.1 Chthoniobacterales bacterium | reverse complement strand
TGCTGTTGTCAAAGATGGTGAGCACCTCCCAGTCGTCTTTGGCGGTCGAACCGACGGCGATCGCCCAGTCGCCGGGATTGCGCCAGTACCGTTTCGTGACTTCTGAATCGGTGACATACAGGCGTCCATCCGGCGCGAGGGACGGATGATCGGAGATGCAGGTTTTGGAGAAGTCCTTGATTTGTCCCGTCACCACGTCGGTCGTGTAGAGGCCGTGTTCGAAAATGTATTTTCCATCCGCCGACCATGACGGATGTCCCCACTTCTCGATGAGCCGGAGGAAGCGGCCCTGCTCGAGATCATAGACGGCCTTCCCATCGCGCGCGCTGGACGACATCGAGCGGAAGTCATGGCCGCCGCTGGGCACGTTGAGTTTAAAGAAGACCCGCTTCTCGTCGGCGCTCATCACCGGAAAGAAAACCGACATGTTCGTCGTGCCGAACTTCTTTTGGATCCATTCACCGTATTCCTTCACGACGTCCTCCACTTTCACCGGCGTGCGCACTTCACCCGTGACTACGTTCACCAGATCCAGATTCCGATATTCGCCCGGATTCCAGTGGCATCCGTAGGTGGGCGCCCATACTCCTGTCGCCGAGCCAAAGCCGACTTGATGATCGACCGCCAGCACCCGCAATTTCCTGGTGTCGATGTCCACCGCCATCACCCGCCATTTTCCATCGTGGCCATCGTGATAGACGACCGTCTTGCCGCCGTTGCTCCATTGCTGGCAGGCGGCCCGATGCGCGTCCTCGGTGTCGATCCCGGAGACGAGGATGGTCTCCTGCCCTGTGCTCCGCTCCAGGATGCGCAGATCGCCGGATTCGCCCTCCGGCGTGGAAGATGTGTAGTAGAGGACGTATTTCCCGTCGGGGCTCTCCGGGCAGGTGTTGAAATAGGCGTGGATGACGTGCCGATCCTGGTGCGGGGTGACGGGATGAATTTGCACGCCGGAGCGCCACGGCGCCAGCGGGTCAGCGTCATCGGCGCGCGCCACGCAGAGGGCGCCGAGGGTCGCGAGGAGGAGGGAGGCGATCTTGAGTTTCATGGGAGCAGGCTAATATACGGCCACAGGCGCGGCTTATCAGCACCAAAGGAGAGCGTCGCCTTGTCCTTGTGGGTGAAGACGAATCTTCCGGAGATTTTGGCCCCCGTCTTTGGCTCGGGAAATCCCTTCAGAAATTTGATGGGAATCGCCAGCTCGGCCGTCCAGCCCCCGGGCGCAGCCTGGATCGCCCAGCGGATTCCGGATGGATCCTGATCTGCCTTCACTTCCAGAGGTTGATCGAGCGCATCATTCTTGACGACCAACACAGCCTTCGCATCCCCCGCGGGCGGTGTCATGGCGAAGTTGTAGTCATAGATCATGACGCCGCCCATGTCGGGCTGCCGCGCCGGCCGGGTGCCCAGGTTGATCTCCATCTTGTCCCGGCTCGTGATGGCGTCGTCCGAAATCCTTGCCGCCGCATAGACGAACTCCGCATCGTACCTCAGCATCACCGCCGCCTGGCCATCCGCAGATCCGGCCTTTGGATTCGTGAGCGCAACCGGCGCTTGTCCCGTCCACTCGCCGAGAGCCCCATCGATTTTTGGAGATCCGGCGGAGCGGGGCATGGCGATGGATCCGCTGCGGATGGACCAACGGTCGGGATTTAGGTCCTGGCCTGGCGGCACCGCACTCGCGGCCAGCGACGGTGCGACTCCCGTAAGATAGGTGACATCGCCAGTCAGGGCGAGGGACACCTTGCCATTGGTCGCTTTTACAAATTTCTCGCGCCCCATGATATCGACGAGCTTCACTTCCGGGACACCCACATTCACGTCCGCCGGCTTGTCCTCCTCGGCCGTCCACAGCGCGAGCGTATACGCGCCGCTTCGGTCGAAGAGCATCGCCCCAATACCGGGACCATACCATAGATCACCGACATACCGGCTCCCATCGATCATGCGGGCGCATACCGCGTGGGCGAGGACGACGGGCTTGGGCTGCTGGTTGATATGGAAGAAACCAAAAAAGTGCTCGCGCTCGGTGGGGTCTTGTTCGCGATCTCCCATCCAGTGGGGGATGATTGCCCTGGCGTCTTCCGCGTACAACATCAGCGATTCCCGCGTGGTGCGCTGCGCCTGCAACCGCTCTGAAACACTCTGGCCACGCCGGTCCTGGGGCGCCGTGGACCAGCCGTATTCGGTGACATACAGATCGTAGTCCTTTCCCGTGCGGAGACGCAGCAGGTCGCGCTTGTTGCGCAGGAAACCCTGGACCCGATGCTCGGGCAGGGGAGTGAAGCAATAGGGATGCGTGTACCAGATTTCCATTCCGTCCATTCCGCCCGCCGCCACGAATTTCTTCGAATACTCGTTGCTGCCGGGGTCCGCTCCGAGGCGTGCTTGCGGACGCGCCGCCCGGAGCGCTGGTGACGTTATCCGGCACCACTCCGCAAATTCCTCCGCCGGCATGTAATTCCAGACCTCGTTCCCCATTTCGAAGATGTTTTGCTCCGCCGGAATCTTCGCCACCTCGTCCTTGAGCCACGCCTGATACGGCTCTTTCATGGGGACCGTGTTCCGGCCAAAGCTCTTTCCTTTGTGCTTCGCCTTCCACTCTTCGAGCGGGCCGTAACGCGCCGCGTCATAGCACTGCTCGGGAAATCCTTCGATCTTGAGGACGACGTTCATCGGGTGCTTCGTGATCAGATCGGAGGTGCCTATTTCGCCGGGAACGTCACTGTTCGGTTGGTTGAACTGATGGCGTGTCCATTGGAAGCCCAGCTTCGTGGACGCACCCACCACTTCCGCGACGTTCCATGTGACGGCCCGGTTCCACCACACTCCCTCCTTGCCGATGACAAACATCTTCAGACCGAAACGATAACCGCCGTCGCGCACTTCCTGGGCCGAACGATTCACCAATTGGGCCACGCCAAAGCTCATCGGCGCTGCCTGACCGGCGACGTCCTGTCCCGCGGCGGTCTTGAGTTTCGCCGTCAAATTTAGATCGTAGTATCCCGGCTCCAGCGCTCCCAGATCGACGGAAAGGCTCGAGGTCTTGCCCGCCATGATCTGGAGCGGAAAAGTGAGTGACCTCTTGTCGCCGAAATAATTCGTCACGAGAGCCGTGGCCTCACCCGCTCCCGCCGGGAATCCACGGAGCGATGCCGCGAATTGCACCGGCGAACCGGCGGCGAATATATTGCACTCCTTCGCACGCGCGATTTCGAACTTCGGATCGGCGAGCGCGGTGACCATTGCCCTGATCAGGCACACGCAGCACAAGGGGAGCATCCCGCGCGGTCGTCGGTGCCTCCTCCACGAAAAGAGGCGACCGGAACTCATCACCGCGCGCCAAAGCAGCGCCTTCACTCCCACTCGATCGTGGCCGGCGGCTTGCTGCTGATATCGTAGCAGACGCGATTCACGCCTTTCACCTCGTTGATGATCCGCGTGGAGATTTTGGCGAGCAGATCGTAGGGCAGGCGCACCCAGTCGGCCGTCATGCCATCCTGGCTCTCGACCACGCGCAAGGCGATCGTCTGGGCGTAGGTGCGTTCATCACCCATCACGCCGACGCTGCGCACAGGGAGCAGCACGGCGAAGCTTTGCCACACCCGGTAATACCAGTCGCTGGCCTTCATCTCGGCGACGACGATGGCATCGGCCTCGCGCAGAATGCGAAGATTTTCCCGCGTAATCGGACCGAGCATGCGGACGGCGAGCCCCGGGCCCGGGAAGGGTTGCCGCAGGACGATTTCCTTGGGCAACCCGAGCTGCGAGCCGACTTCGCGGACCTCATCCTTGAAAAGCTGGCGCAGCGGTTCGACCAGCTTGAGCTTCATCTTCTTCGGCAGCCCGCCGACGTTGTGGTGCGACTTGATCAGAGCCGCCGGATTGCCGGCGATGGCGACACTTTCGATAACGTCGGGATAGAGCGTGCCTTGGGCGAGGAATTTGAATTTGGATTTTCCCCCGCGCGACAGGCTGACCACGGCATCGTCGAAAACCCGGATGAACTCGTTGCCGATGATCTTGCGCTTGCGTTCGGGGTCCGTGACGCCCGCGAGCTTCTTGAGGAAACGAGTCGAGGCGTCCACGTATTTGAGTTTCACGTGGAAGTTGTCGCCGAAGACGCGTTGCACGGTCTCGGCTTCGTTGGAGCGCAGCAGGCCGTTGTTGACGAAGACGCAGGTGAGTTGGTCGCCGATCGCCCTGTGCAGCAGCGCGGCGGCGACACTGGAATCGACCCCGCCACTAAGACCCAGAATGACGTGGGCATCGCCGACCTGCCGGCGAATCTCCTCGCAGGTCTGGTCGATGAAGGAACCCATCGTCCAATCCATTTTCGCACCGCAGATCTGGAAAACGAAATTGGCCAGGATTTCCTTTCCGCGCGGCGTGTGCACCACTTCCGGGTGGAACTGGAGGCCGTAGAATTTCTTCCTGGGCTGTTCGAGGACGGCGTAGGGTGAATTGTCGGTCTTGCCGACGGCCCGAAAGCCCCGCGGCGGTTTCGTAATGCGGTCGCCGTGGCTATTCCAAATATCGAGCGTCTTGGGCAGGCCGTGGAAGAGCGGGCAATCGCCCGAGAGATGGAGCAAGCCGCTGCCATATTCCCGATGGGTGCTGTGCTCCACCTTGCCGCCGAGTTGATGCGCCATGAGTTGGACGCCGTAGCAGATGCCGAGGATCGGCAGGCCGAGATCGAAGATGGCGCGATCCGGATGCGGCGCGTCCTTGCCATACACGCTGGCCGGGCTGCCACTCAGGATGATTCCGTGGGGCCGCAACGCGGCGATTTCCTTCGCCGGGGTATTGTGGGGGAGGATCTGCGAGAAGACCTGACATTCGCGGATGCGCCGGGCGATGACCTGCGTGTACTGCGAACCGAAATCGAGGATGACGATGCGGGAAGAGGACGGCTCAGGCATGCGCTAGTTGGCCGGTCCCGAAGTTTCTTTGATCATCGGGTCGTTCGCGTGGTCCACGGGAACGATTTTTCCCTCTCCGCGGAGACCGCGGCGCAGAGGCGCTTCACTACTGGCATTTGGCGGCATATCGCTTTCGCAACCAACGAACGCGCAGCACACGACGGCGAGGAAAAGCGTGGCAAGAATGGCTTTCATGCGCGCGTAAATACCCGGTACGCCGGGAAAAGGGAAAATCAAACTTCGCGGAAGGGGGGTGATTGCACAGGATCGCGGTCTGCGGCATATACCGCGCGCACGAAATGATTCCGGTCGACCTTCTCCTCCACGCCTATCGCCAGGCGGTTTTCCCGATGGCGATGGAGGACGGGGAGATCTCCTGGTTTTCGCCCGACCCCCGCGCCATTATCCCCCTGGAGACGTTTCACGTGCCGCATGGGCTCAGGCGGACCTTGAAAAAAGGGCTTTTCGAGATTCGTGTGGATACGGCCTTCGAGGCGGTGATGCAGGGTTGTGCCCGCCGCAAGGAGACGTGGATTAACGAGGAGATCTACGCGAGTTACGTCGAGATGCATCGCCGCGGACATGCGCATTCGCTCGAAGCATGGTTCGAGGACCGTTTGGCGGGTGGGTTGTATGGCATCGCCATCGGAGGCGCATTTTTTGGCGAGTCGATGTTTCACGAAGTGACGGATGCTTCGAAAGTGGCCTTGCACGCTTTGGTCGTGCGATTGCGCGAACGCGGGTTTTCACTTTTAGATACGCAGTGGCTGACAGGTCACTTGACGACATTCGGCGCTCTCGAAATCTCGCGCGCGGACTATCGACGTCGGTTGGCTGCTTGTGTGGATGCACCGTGCCGGTTCGTGGAGTGAGGGATCAAAAATGAGAGCGCGCTGTCTCATTTCTCATTTGTGATATCACGTAGATGAGAAAATGGGGGGTTCCAAGCGATCCACTGGGAGTCGGTCCAGTGTAGTTTCGAGCGGGAGTGACGGAGAAGGCAGCTCGGCACGGGGTATGGTAATTATAGGCGGGAGACGACTTCTCTGTCTTTCGCCACTAATGAATTTATCCCACCGGTTTCGTCGCGCTGCATTCACTCTTGCCGAGGTCATGGTCGCACTGGGCCTCTTCGGCATCACCGCCGCAGCCGCAGTGTCAGCGATGCTGCGAATGAACAACAACGCCTCGCTCTCGCGTCTCCAAACAGGAGCCAGCACGGTCGCGCAGAATCAGATCGATCTCTGCCTTTCGGACTCACCGTTTAATCCTCAAAAGAGCCAGACCCCGCCGGAATTGACGGTTGGTTCGACGAGTGCCGGCACTTCTGCGACTCCCACGATCCCCGTCTACACGGACCCGAAGACTGGCATTCAAGTGTTGGGATGGATGGTCACCGACGTGGTGGACACTGGCACCACGCTCAATGGCAACAATCTGAATATTTATCAGGTCACCGTCACGGTGAACTACCGCTTCAAGGGACGCCTCTACAGCGTGAAAATGAGCACCGTTCGAGCTTCCGATATATGATGTACTCCCGCCTCCATGGAGCCCGGCAGCGGGCGGCCATTCTTATCGAATTGATGGTCAGCACCACGATCGTGCTCATCACTGGGTCGATCATTTTCACCATCCTCAATACGGGCATGATCCTCTTTGCCAAGAATACGGCGATCAACATGGCCCACCAGCAAGCGCGTGTCGCGGTTTTGCAAATGGAGCAGGACCTTCATTCGGCCGTTTCGATTCCGCAGTTGGTCGACGCCAGCAAGACTGCCGTGGCCGGCAATGGTCCGGCGGCTGGGATTTCATTTCAGCTCTATGCGAAAGGGCCGTTGCAAGTGACGAGCTCGGCAAACGCGGGACAGAATCAGATCAACGTTCATGTCAATGGTTACACGCCGACAGTGGGCCAGCGGTTATGCATTCCCACGCACCAAATCGAACTGGATATCACCGGCGTCGGTGCTGGTTCAGTGGACAGGATCCTGACCCTCGCCAGCAATTTGCCTGTGGACGTGAAGACCCAGCTTTACGATCCCGCCGTCAACCAGAACGTGGATGTCAACGTGGTCTGCTTTATTACGGACCGGATGTACTACGTCGTGAGCGGGAGTGAGCTGCGCTACTTTGCGCCGACGCAACCGGTCGCTGGGCGGTTGATGGCCAACGATATCACCACGGCGACCCCCTTTAGTATCCCGGTGACACCGGCCGGGGCTCAATACAACCGCTTCGTGGCCGCGATCAATCTCTCCACCGCGGACGATCGTTCGAGCAATCGCGGGTTCAAGGCGGCGAATATGTTTCTCAACGCGATGGTGCCCTACCGGGCGCGGCTCTGTATCACCCAGTAAGAGTTCATACCAATGAAAAAGAACCACGGTTCCACGATGTTAATCGTCCTCACGGTCCTGGGGACGCTCTCGGCGTGTGTTATCGCCTCGCTGAATTTTACGTCTGTCGTCAGCCGCAATGTCATGCGCAGTAATGCCCATCGCTCGGCTCTCGAGATAGGAGACGGGGCGATGGACTATGCCTTCGCCTACTGGCGCGAAATTTGCCGGCAGCAGACCAACACCCAGCGGCCAACGGCGGACTTTGCGAGTGTCCCGCTTCCCACGCAATCTCTCTTCCCGGGGGTCACTGGATTTACGGCGAGCATCGGGGCGAATCCTGGTTCAGGCACTCCCTACACCATTGCCAACTACAAAATCGAGGCCGTCGACCCGCAATTGAATTCCCTCGCCAGCACGACGACCGCGCCGCCACCCAGTCGGGGCCAAAATCTCGGAACCGGGAGCTTTTACTATCTCGCTTCCGCCGATGTCAGCATGCCCGCCTTCGCGGGCAAACCCGTCTCGGTGAAGCTGCGTCGCGTCTTTGAAAAGAAACTCGAGTCGCCATGGCAATATGCGATCTTTTACGCGGATCTTCTGGAAATTCATCCTTCACCGCCTTTCACCGTGACTGGGTGGGTGCACACGAATAACAACCTTTATACCGCCCACAACACGCTGACATTCGGCAGCAAAGTCACCTACACCGACGATTGGAGTATCGGTTTCGCTTCTGGCGACAAGTCTCATACGGGCGAGACTCCGGTCGCTCCCAATCAGCCATCCAACCTGCCCCCGGCTCGCGACCAGGCCAAGCAGCCCTTCGGACTCGATTCGACGCGCATCTTCAGCACGACGGACACCAACCCGAACAACGACAGCTACCGCGAATTGATCGAGCGCCCTACCTCCGGTTATTCCGATCCGATTGCGGAAGCTCGCTATTACAATCAATCCGATGTTCGCGTCCTGATCGACACGAACAATAATGTGACGGTCAAGAATGACAGCGACGTCACCGTGACCTCGTCGAGCACCGGCAATAACCTCAAACTCTACCAGGTCTTTTCCGGGGCCGTGAGCACCAACGAATCGCTGCAGGATAACCGCGAGGGCGCCACCATGCGCATCGCGTCCCTCGACATGTCGAAAATCTACAAGTCCCTCACGCCGACTGCATCCGGCGGGACTGGCGAACTGGTCGGCACGAATTTCAACGGGATTATCTATATCTCCGATACCAGTGGCACGGCGGCGGTCAAACGCGGGATCCGATTGAAGAATGGCGCGAAGATGCCGGCCGGTGGATTGACCGTGGCGAGCGATAATCCGGTCTATATTCAGGGTGACTACAATACCGGACGGACGGTCAATGGCTCGGGGACCGTGACGGCGGAAACACCCGCCAATACTTCGAACAACGGCACTGGCAACCCGGTCGTCGCCGGATACACCAAGCAACCTTGCGCGGTCCTCGGCGATGCCGTGATGATCCTCTCCAACGCCTGGACGGACGGGAACTCGACGAGCGATGTTAGCAACCGCGATGCCAAGCCTACGACCGTAAATACGGCCATCGTCTCCGGCGTCGTTCCGTCGGGTCTGGTCGCCTCCGGCGCCAACAGCTACAGCGGTGGCGCGGAAAACTTCGCACGGTTTATGGAATCCTGGGGCTCCGGCAATACGTTTACTTACAACGGTTCCATGGTCGAACTCTTCCTGAGCAAGCAGAACGTCGGAAAATGGGGCAGCTCCAATGTCTATGACCCACCGCGCCGCCAGTGGGCCTTCGACACGCTTTTCTATACCAGCCCGCCTCCCGGCACCCTCACTCTGGTCAGCTACAATAAAGAAAGATGGTTCGTCCAATAATAGTCATCGCGGCGTTCACGCTCCTCGGGGCCGCGTGCGCCCGGGCGCAGATCGATCTCACGCCCAAGGACTCCTTCTACACGGTGGAAGGAATCCGTGCCCCCAATGTTACGTTCCATAATGGTCCGAAGAAGGTGACCTACACGCCGCCCGGCAATTGGACGCTCTCCGGCGGGGTCAGCAAGCTGACCCTTGCGCCCCTGGATGCCGTCCAGGCAGGGGGGACGATCGAGACGCAGTCGGCCCACGAATCATGGCCACCCGCGACAGCGGAGAACCTCAAGACCTATAGCGACCAGGCCGTGCGGCTCGTGCCGCGGGACGCCTCCAAGGTCGAGGTCGTGGAGGCCATCGTATGCCCGATGCGCATCTCGGGAAAATCCATGGTCGAAGTCACCTTGACCTACACTTTTTTCGGCCAGCCGTTTCGGATGAACGTCCTCTTCATGCCGCGTGACAAGGAGCAGCTTCGTTTCCAATTCGCGGCGCGCGCTTCGGACTACGCGGCGCTGTTCAAAAGCTTTCGCAGCAGTCTGTTCTCGATCCAGGGTCTGTAGGGAGCGTTCGAATATTCGGTTGCGATGCAGCGAGCGCCTGGAATTGGATAGACGGGCGAATGCAGAGCAGGTGGATCGCGTTCTCCGCAACGCGATGGGAAATGAAATCGCGGCTCCGCCGCCCATCTGTTGCCATCGCCTTCGGAGAAGCCGATCCACCCGCGCACTCTGTGACGTAAGTTGTGGGAAACTCGCGCGTTCCCGCGCGATCAACAGGAGCCGGACTTTTCAAACACTCCCTGAGGCGTCGCGGTGCTCGGATGGCATTGCGGCTGATGGGTGAAGGCCCTGCACATCAGTAGCCGGCAGTATAAAACGTGCCGGTGACCAGACCACCGCGAAAATACACCGCAGCGGCTGAGGGCCACGAATAATCCCAGCGCGCACGACCGTCCGATTGGCGTTCTACGTGGTTGGGGTGCCCGAGTCGCTCGAGCACGTTCGCCGCGGGAAGACCATGGACGCTTGAGGCGGTTGAGGTCATCGACCGTTGGCCATCGACCGAGCGGCTTTGATAGCTTCGTGTCGGGTTGCGAAAGCGTTGGTTCATCGGCACGGCTCACTGAGAGCGAGAGTGTCGCAAGACAGATTGCCAAAAACGCAGTTTTCACGAGACGCGAGCGGCGCCGACTACCCCAGGCTCAGCCACGGGCGGAGCTGCAGCGACTGGTGGCGTCTCCGCGACTTCAGGGTCGGCGGCGTCATCATTGGAAACTCTGTATTCTAAAATATCTTCAAGACCGTCCACGTCATCGATATGAGACCCGATGCGCACGAAACCCAATTGGGCGGTGAGGGCTTGGGAGGGACGGTTGTCCGGGCGAATCGTCATCGCGAAGCTTCATCGATGGGAATCAGAAGCGACGCGAGCGTTGCGGAGATAACGCGTGGATCGCAAATTGCGGATCGCAATACGTGACGCATGGATAGGCGCTGCGGCGCATGGATAGGTGGCAAGCCTCACCAGACCTTTCCGTCGCGTGCTGACTCAACACGCAGCCAAATTGCATCAGGCATATCTTGTCTCCAAACGCCGCCAAGAATATGGGCGAAAGCAGGACTGCGCTGCGCCTCTGCCTCGATCCGATCAATGAACTGCGTACCGTGCCAAGAAAGTAAACTTTCGATAGGTCCGGCTGCAAGCACCGCCACCTGCTCCGGAGACAAGTCATGCTGCAGGATACGAATCACTGCCTGCCATGCAGTCTCCGGGTCTGCCTTTGGGAAAATAATGGCCTCGGCCATTGAGATATCTTCACCGCTGAGCCACTTGGAAACTAGCCCGTTAACAGTGGGAGGGCTATCGTCGAGATGGATTTCTTCGTCGCTCATGGCTAGCGGCTAGGGACGCATAAGGAGGGTTCTGAACTTTGGCCGACGGGGTGTCCCGGAGGGACTAGAGAAGTTAGCCCCGGGTCGAGCGAATGTAACGAGCGAACACCCGGGGTTTCCTTCCAAAACAACGTAGTTCCATCCGTCCCGGCCTCCTGGCCGCATCTTTCCCCCTCTCCCTCGAAGATGCGGCTTCGCCGGGACGGATGGAGCGTTCGGTGGGGGTGGATACCCCGGGTATTCGCTCGTTCCACTCGTTCGACCCGGGGCTAATCGCTGGGATTGTGGATCGCCTCCGCGATCCCCCTTGCGGGCTCCCTTCGGGAGACTTCTCGCTCCGCTCGAATCCTCCGGTGTCCAAAGCTCAGAACGCGCTCTACGTTCGACGCCGCAGCGCCTGGAAGGCCTCACACGCCTTTAGGGCGCGGCGGGCAGCTTTGGCAGCCAACGTCTGTTGCCACTGTCTCCGGAGTTGTTGGAAAACGCGTCGGTATTCGTGGACGGCCCATACTTCAACGTGGCGACGTGCATGTCCATGTAGAGAGCGTTGATCAGGTTGTAATTTTGATGGGTTCCGCCATACAGCTTCGTTGGATCGAGCACAGTGGGGCTGCTGGAGGTTCCGGTGAACGCCGCTTTGCCCGCTGTCTTGATCGCCGCGCTCAACGCGGGCGCCATATAAACCAACTGGGAGGGAGCATCCATTTTCGAGATATTTCCGTCGAAGGCGCCATCCGCCGCGCTTTGCGTCAAGATATTGACGTTGATGCCATAACTCACATTCGGCGGGGCAACGCTATCGGGGCGACGATCAAAGTCCGAGCGAAACGTCTTCCAGTTCGGCACGTACTTTCCAGGTGACCCAGACGCAGGATCCGCGTTTAAAAGCTCCGGCCATTTGTCTCCGCTCTTAAAGATTTGGTCGTCATGATCGGTCAGATACGCTGCGGTGCCGATACCGATCTGGCGTAGATTGTTCATGCACTGGGCGGCGTGCGCCTTCTCGGTGACTTTACCGAAAACTGGCAGCGCAATGCCGGCCAGAATCGCGATGATAGTAATGACGACCAGCAATTCGATAAGAGTGAAGGCGGATTTTTTCATGGGGTGAAAGCGATGACGCACGCCACTTTAGCGCCGGGAGCCGCCAGTGTCGAGACGTGAAATAGAAAAAATTATCCCGCGCGAATTCCACGCGTTTGTCGCTTGCCCTCAGGTGCGCCACCCTGCATCCATCCGCAGATGACGAAAGTCCTGATCCTCACCGCCGGGTATGGCGAAGGCCACAATGCCGCGGCCCGCGGTCTGCATGCGGCCTTCACCGAATGCGGCGCGGTGGCCGAGGTGGTGGACCTCTTCGCTCTCACGGGCGGCGCCTCCTACGAACGCAGCCGTCGCGGGTACCTGGGTGTCATCAATCATACCCCCAAGCTCTGGGCGGCCTGCTACGCGCTGATCGACAAACTGCCGACTGGGGCGCTCTCCGTCCCATTCCTGGGCAAGATGCGTCGCTACCTCGCCGAGCATCTCGCCGCGACCAAGCCGGATGTCGTGATGTCCGTCTATCCCGCCTACGGGTACCTCGTCGAGAAGCTCTTCCCGGACCCAGCCCTCCGCCCCTTTTCGTTTCACACCGTGGTCACGGACTCGATCACGATCAACAGCATCTGGCACCGGTGCGCGAGCGACACCTTCCTCGTTCCGAACGACGATACCGCCCGGGTCATGGTGGCGGCAGGGATCAATGCCAATCGCATCCACGCGCTCGGCTTCCCGGTTCCTCCGCGGTTTGCGCGCGACCGGCCCGAGCGGGCGGATCCGATCCCGCCGCGAATTCTCTATATGATCAATGCCGGCAAGGGGCAGGCTCCACGCCTCGTCGAGCGGCTCCTGCGGGTCCCCGGTGTTCACCTGACAGTCACGGTCGGTCGTGACGAAAAATTGCGGGCCAAAATCGAAGCGGCCGCCGCCCGGGCCCGGCAGCCCGTGGAGATCCACGGCTGGACGCACCTGATGCCGGAACTGCTCATGACGCACCACGTTCTGATCGGCAAGGCCGGCGGGGCCGCCGTCCAGGAAACGATCGCGGCGTGCACCCCCATGCTCATGACCAGCGTCGTGCCGGGGCAGGAGGAAGGAAACGCCCAACTCCTTTTCCAAAACCAGTGCGGCGCCCTCTGCCCGACACCCGACGCCATGGCCAGCCGCATCGAGCAACTCTTTGCCGGCGACGCAGCCGAATGGCGTCTCTGGGAGGCCAACATCGCCCGCCTCAGCCGCCCGGACGCCGCCCTGCAGATCGCGCAATTTGTCCTCCAGCGCGGCGCGTAGACCGCCTACGGAATGACGTAGTTGGTTGTCGCCGGTCTTTCGGCTAAGGTTTGGCGCCTTCCGCGCATCGTATCCCGCACAGTCCCCATGAACATCCGCCTCTCCACGCTCGCCTGGGTTTTCTTTGGCGCCACCGGTATGGCCGCGCCCGACGAGGTCGCGGCGAATCATGCCGCGGACATGACGAAGGGTCTGGCGCTCTTTGACAGCGACGTGGCTGCACTGCTGACCGAACACTGCGTGAAATGCCACGGAGGCGAAAAGGGCGTCAAAGGGGGCTTCGACCTGAGCACCCGCGAGTCGGCGCTGAAGGAAGGGGAATCCGGCAAGGGCATCGTCCCGGGGAAGTCGGCGGATAGCCTGCTCGTGGTCTCCATCCGCCACACGGACCCAGACCTGAAGATGCCGAAGAAGGCCGATAAGCTTCCGGATAATGCCATCGCCAAGATCACGCAATGGGTCGATCTCGGCGCGCCATTTTCCAAACCGCTCGTCGCAGGCTACGCGGCCCGCGACAAATCGAAAGTGTCGGAGAAGGACCGGAAGTTTTGGTCTTTCCAGCCGCTCGCCAAACCGGAGCCGCCCGCGGTGAAAAACGAAGCATGGTGCGTCACCCCGATCGATCGCTTCATCCTGGCGAAGATCGAGGAGAAGGGGCTGATTTCATCGGGGCTCGCGGAAAAGGCGACACTGATCCGGCGTGCCTATCTCGACCTCATCGGACTGCCTCCCACGCTGGAGCAGGTGGACAAATTCGCCACGGATGCGGCCCCCAACGCTTTCGAGAAAGTCGTGGATGAACTGCTGGCCAGTCCGCACTATGGAGAGCGCTGGGGGCGGCATTGGCTGGATCTCGCGCGTTATGCCGAGAGCCATGGCTACGAACAGGATTACGACCGCCCAAACGCCTACCATTATCGCGACTACGTGATTCGAGCGTTCAACTCCGACCAGCCCTACGACGAATTCGTCCGCTGGCAAATCGCCGGGGACGAACTCGCGCCGCAGAATCCGGAGGCGTGGAAGGCGACCGGGTTTCTCGCCGCCGGCACCCACGCGACGCAGATCACCGCCAACCAGGCCGAGAAGGAACGCTACGACGAACTCGATGACATGGCGGCGACCACGGGAAACGCGTTCCTCGGCCTGAGCGTGGGCTGCGCGCGTTGTCACGATCACAAGTTTGATCCCATCCCGACCACGGATTACTACCGGCTCATCTCGACCTTCACCACGGTGGTGCGCAGTGATTTCGACATCGTGCTCAACCCCGCGCAATTCCATCCCGCGAAAGAAAGCTGGGATCGCGGGCACGCGCCGCTGCTTGCGGCGCGCGAGAAATTCGAGAAAGAGCAGCTCCCGGTGCGCTTCGCGGCGTGGGAGCAGGCTGGGGGAAAGGTGTCCGCTCCGAATTGGGAGATCCTCAAGAACGGCGAGGCGGTGTCCGAAGGCGGCGCCACCTTGCAACGCCAGGATGACGGGGCGTTTCTGGCGACGGGTAAAAATCCGGAGTTCGATGTTTTCAAGATCACCGCGCCGGCGCCCGCTGGGCGGCTGACGGCAGTGAAGCTGGAAGCGCTCAGTGACGTGGGATTGGTCCGATCCGGCCCGGGACGCGCGCCCAATGGCAATTTCGCGTTGAGCGATTTTTCGGTGGAGGCCACAACGCCGGGCGGGAGCGCCTTTCCCGTGAAACTGGCCAAGGCCAGTGCGACGTTCGAGCAGAAGGGGCTTCCGGTGAAAGCAGCCATCGATGCGGACAAGAAGTCGGCCTGGGCCATCGACCCGCAGTTTGGCAAGAACCATGCGGCGGTATTCACGTTCGCCGATCCTGTCTCCCTTCCCGAAGGCGTGACGCTGACGTTCACCCTGCGCTTTGAAAACAATGCGCACCACTCCATGGGCCGCGTGCGGCTTTCGGTGACGGACTCGCCTGAGCCCTCGATCGGCGATGGGCAGACAAACCAGGCGATTGCGGAAGTGCAGCGCATCTTGAAAATCGCGCCGGACCAGCGCAAACCCGCGGATGCCGAGAAACTGCTGGCCTGGTATCGCCCGCAGGATCACGAGTGGCAGGTGCTCGACGCGGCGGTTGCTGCCCATGCCCGGATCGAGCCCAAGCCGGAAACCGTGACCGCCCTGGTTTGCAGCGAAGGCTTAAAAGCGGTTCGCTTGCACACGCAAGGGCCGGACTTCTACGAAAAGACTTTCCAACTCAAGCGCGGCGACCTGGCGCAAAAGCAGGACGAAGCAGTGCCCGGCTTTCTGCAGGTCGTGACCCGGGCCGACGAATCGCACTGGGTCAAGCCACCACCCGCTGAAGCGCGGACGCCGATGAAGCGCGCGGCCCTGGCCACATGGCTGACCGATGTTGACTCGGGCGCGGGTCCGCTGGCGGCGCGTGTCATCGTCAATCGCCTCTGGCAGCATCATTTCGGGCGCGGGATCGTGGCCACGCCGAACGATTTCGGCGCCCAGGGCGAAAGACCGTCGCATCCCGAGTTGCTCGAATGGCTGGCTGGCGAATTGATCCGCAATGGCTGGAGGCTGAAGCCGCTGCACAAGCAGATCATGCTCAGCCACGTTTATCAGCAGGGCTCGTTCGCGAGTCCGCTCCAGAAGACTGAGGACCCGAACAACGTCTTGTTTTCCCGCCGCCAGCCGCGGCGACTCGAAGGCGAGGCGATCCGCGATTCCATCCTCGCGGTGAGCGGTGTTCTGGACCGCCAGATGTTTGGCCCCGGGACGCTGGATTCGGCGATGAAGCGCCGCTCGATCTATTTTCAAATCAAGCGCAGCCAGCTTCCGCCGATGATGGTGACCTTCGATGCGCCCGATACGCTGCAAAGCATGGGGCAACGGTCCAGCACTACCGTGGCGCCGCAATCGTTGTTGCTTTTGAATAACATCCAGGTCCGGGCGGCTGCCCAGGCCTGGGCGCAGCGGCTGGAAGCCGGCAACCTCGCTCCTCAGGCGAAACTCACCCGGATTTACCGGGAGGGTTTGGGCAGAGACCCCAGCCCGAACGAAGAGAAAGCCATTCTCGGGTTCATTGAAAAGCAGGGCGTGTCGCGAGCCGCCAGTGGAACTGCCCCCATGGTCTGGACCGATGTTTGCCAAATGATATTCGGTCTGAACGAATTCCTCTACGCCGACTGATCGGCCTGACCTCTATGAAACTGCCGCATTTTTCAGTCGATCCGGATCCTCGCTTTTGTTCGCGCCGCGATTTTCTGCGTCGCACCGGTTCCGGGGCCGGGATGATCGGCCTGGCGGCGCTGCTCACCGATTCCGGGCTGCTGGAATCCGGCGCGCAAGCAGCGACCCGCGCGGCGGCCATCAATCCGCTGGCGCCGAAGCAGCCGCACTTCCCGGTCAAGGCAAAGTCCGTCATCTGGCTCTTCATGAATGGCGGGCAAAGCCAGGTGGACACGTGGGATTACAAACCGGCGCTGGAGAAATACGACGGCAAGGATTTGCCCGGCTTCGACAAGAACACTGGTTTCTTTGTGAATGACGTGGGCGGTCTGATGAAGTCGCCATTTGCCTTCCAGCAGCACGGCGCCAGCGGGACGTGGGTCTCGGAAATTTTTCCCCGGATGTCGGAGCACGTGGACGACATGGCCTTCATCCATTCCTGCCACACCGAGACGAACAATCATTCGCCCGCGCTCTTCCAGATCAACACGGGCATGAGCCGCATGGGATTCCCATGCGCCGGGGCCTGGGTGACCTATGGGCTCGGCACGGAGAACCAGAACTTGCCGGCCTTCATGGTCATGTACGACACCCTCGGACGTGGTCTCCCCAAAGGTCATGCCAGCAATTGGGGCGCGGGCTTTTTGCCGGGCGTTTATCAAGGGACGGCGCTCAATGCCCAGGGCCAGCCGATCAACAACCTCGCGCGTGATCCTAATATGACGGAGGAGCAGCAACGCGCGCAACTCGACCTGATGAGCCAGCTCAACACCTTGAATCTGGAAAAGGCGCAGAAGGATTCCGAACTGGCCGCACGCATCGAGAGCTACGAACTGGCTTATCGCATGCAGATGGCGGCCCCCGAAGCGCTCGATGTCGCGAGTGAACCGGAGCACATTCGGGCGCTCTACGGCGTCGAGGAAAAGCGCTGCTCCCATTTCGCCAAGCAGTGCCTCATGGCCCGCCGCCTCGTGGAGCGGGGTGTGCGCATGGTGCAGATTTACAGCGGGGGAATGGAAAACGAGCGCTCGTGGGACGGGCACAAGGATATCGCGGGCAATCACCGGCAGTTTGCCGGCGAAACCGACCAGCCCATCGCCGCGCTCCTCACGGATCTCAAGCAGCGTGGGCTTCTCGACTCGACGCTGATCATTTGCTGCGGCGAGTTTGGCCGCCTGCCGCTGGCGCAGAAGGGCGCGACGCCGGGGCGCGACCACAATCCGCATGCCTTCACCGCGTGGCTGGCCGGAGGCGGCACGAAAGGCGGGGTGCATTTCGGCGAAACCGATGAAGTGGGCCACAAGGCCGCGGTGGACAAGGTGAGCGTCAATGATCTCCACGCGACGATCCTGGCCTTGCTCGGCCTTGATCACGAAAAGCTGACGTATCGATTCAATGGCCGGAATTTCCGGCTGACGGATGTGGCGGGGCAGGTGGTCAAAGCGGTGATCGCCTAAGTCCTCCCCACCGCGCCATCACAAGATGCTCGTTTCGGATGAACAGCCCCATGTGGAGATCGTCCCAGAGGGCGACGGCATCGGCAGTCGATCCATCCTTCCACACCATGCGGCGTACCGCTTGCACTTTCAAATTGGGCTGGAGGGTCACGATCCGGCTATCCGCCGTGATTCGAAAAAGCATGCCGGTGCCATCCGCGGCGTCACCGATCCGCCGGGCCCGGATCCAGGCCATCAAAGTTCCGTGCGCATCGAATAGCCACGTCTTGTCGATGATGGGTTCCGGAGCGCCGTCGCCGAAAGACCGAAAATACTTTCGTGTCTGCACGCCGCTGGGCTCGTAATCTTTTAGCTTTGCGTGGGAATCGCCGAGGAAGGTGAGGTCCGTGATGTTATTCCCGTCGGAGACGATGAAGAAGTTTTGCGATCCCGGCCAAAACCCAAAAACGTAACTGCCATTGGGCACGATATACGGCGGGTCGAGGTCCCCATTTGGATCGCTCTTTCTGGCCCCAAACTTGAGTTCCGGAGAGGTCCCTGTGACCTGATAAGTCGGAAATCCCACCCGCGGCCCATGGCCTGCCTCTGATCGCGAGAGCCATCCATGCGCTCCGTCGTCCGGCACGGACATGTTGATAAACCATCCTCGTGGCCCCAAGGCCCGCGGATAGCACAACCGCCAGCGTTCCGCCCCATCCAGGATACGCGCCGGCCCAGTTGGACCTACCCATACCGTCGCCCATCCATCCTCCGAGCCCACATTGACGATCCATCCCGTGCCATCCTTGTCGCCGCGTGCCCACCCGAGCAGGTTTGCCGAGTGTGGCTCGCCATTGCTGAACGCCAACTGCTCGCAAAACAGAGCTCGCTGGAATGCTCCCTTGGCGGAAAAGAACGTGAGTGTTCCGTCCAACTCATCCAAGTCGGTCGTGACCCATCGGCCGTCAGGCAGGAACGCCCCGTACCATTGACGTCCTGTGCCGCTCCGCCGCGGCGGTCTGGCCTCATTGAGCAAACGTCCCGCCCCATCGAAGAGCCACCCGTGTTTTGAGGTCCACACTTCGACACGATCCGCCGTGATTCGCCTGGCCAGCCACCCATCTTCTCCCTGGAAGGAGGAGAACAGTTCCTCGTCGAACCTGGCGTGAAACTGCCGAAACGTGCGCAGGACGCGGAGTGGCTGTTTGCGACCGCCTTTCGGCAGCGGCAGCATCTTCCTCATGACCGGTCCGCCGGCGAGCAGTTGTTCGATGAGGTCGGACCGGCCTGTCATCAGCGCGCTGTGGAACAATTTCTGTCCGAGGTCGGATTCGATGTCGGGATATCCAGCTTTTCGCCACGCCGCCGAGGCGTTGCGCACCTCCTGTTGATACAGCGTTTCCGGCTTGGACGCGGCGAGGCTCAAAGGCGCACTCGTGAAACAGGCTAAAATCACAAAGCAAACTGCCCCCAGACTCCAGCGTAAACTTCCAGGGCCCGGCACGTGTAAAAGCGACATACCTCTCGTTACGTCAAAAACCGTGCCGATCTTTCGGAGTTTGTTCGAATTCCGCAGCGCCATTGACCAGGCCCATCGTCGCACGTAGGCTCGCCGCCCCTTTTCCAAAGAAGCAAATGAGCCAGAATTACAAAGATACCCTCCACCTGCCCAAGACGGATTTTCCGATGAAGGCGGACCTCGTGAAGCGCGAGCCGGAGCGGCTGAAGATTTGGGAGGAGCAGGGACTCTATGCGCAGGTGCAGGAGGCGCGGAAGGATGGGCCATTTTTCGTGTTGCACGATGGGCCTCCGTTTGCGAACGGGGATGTCCACATGGGCACCGCGCTCAACAAGGTGCTGAAGGATCTCATCGTGAAGTCGAAGACCATGGCCGGTTTCCGCGCGCCCTATGTGCCGGGGTGGGACTGCCACGGATTGCCGATCGAATTCAAGGTGGTGAAAGAATCGCGGGGGCTTTCTCCGGTCGAGGTGCGGCAGAAGAGCGAGGCCTACGCGCGGAAGTTCATCGATATCCAGCGGACCCAGTTCAAGCGCCTGGGCGTTTTCGGCACGTGGGAGAATCCGTATCTCACGCTCGATCCAGGTTACGAAGCGGAGATCATTCGTGCCTTCGCCTCGTTCGTGGAGAAGGGGCTCGTTTATCAGTCGAAGAAGCCGGTGTTTTGGAGCACGGGCGCCCAGACGGCGCTCGCTGAAGCCGAGGTGGAATACGCGGACCGCACCGACCCGGCGATCTACGTCAAGTTTCCGATCGTCACCGGAGAACTCGCGGGCAAGGCCAACATGGTCATCTGGACGACCACCCCATGGACGCTTCCGGCGAACGTCGCCATCGCGGTAGCCGCGCGGCAGGAGTACGTGCTCGTCACGTTGGGCCGCGATGGATGGGCGGAGGATTTCTTTGTCGCACGCCCACTACTCGAAGCCTTCGTGCGCGAGACAGAACTCACGGTCTTTGGGGAAGTGGCTTCCGTGAAAGGCGAGCAACTGGCTGGCCTGGAAGCTCAGCACCCCTTCCTCGGGCGCACCTCCCGGGTCATCACCGGAGATTTCGTCACGATGGACACCGGCACGGGCCAGGTGCACGTCGCGCCCGGCCACGGGGCGGACGATTACAAGGCTGGCATGCAGCATGGGCTTCCGATCCTTTCGCCCGTCGATGACGAAGGCAAGCTGACCGACGAAGCCGGCGTCCCGGCATGGACGGGCAAATACGTTTTCGATGCCAACAAGGACGTGGTTGCGCACCTGCGGGAGAACAAGACCTTGATCGCGGAGCACGCCTATCCGCACAGTTACCCGCATTGCTGGCGTTCGAAGACGCCGGTGATCTTCCGTTCGGTGGAGCAGTTCTTCATCAAGATCGACGCGTTTCGAGCCGCTGCCCTCGCGGCGATCGACGGCGTGACGTGGCTGCCGCACTGGGGCCGCAATCGCATCTATGGGACGGTGGAATCGCGGCCCGATTGGTGCATTTCGCGGCAACGGACCTGGGGTGTGCCGCTGCCGGTTTTCTACGATGCCGAGGGGAAGGCGATTCTCAGTCCGGAAAACGCCCGGAAGGTGGCCGACCTCGTCGAGCAGCACGGGACCAATCTGTGGTTCGAGAAAAATGACGCGGAGTGGGCGCAAATGCTCGGCTTGCCCGCGGGCACGACGCGGCGCAACGACACCTTGGATGTCTGGATCGACTCGGGGGTTTCCCACACGGCGGTCACGGCGAAGCGTCCGGATCTGGCCGGGAGCACTGTCGCCGACGTATATATCGAAGCGACCGATCAGCATCGCGGTTGGTTCCAGTCTTCGCTCATGACGAGCATCGCACTTTACGGCAAGGCGCCCTACAAGACCGTCATCACGCATGGCTTTGTCGTGGACAAGGACACGCGTAAGAAGGTGTCGAAATCGGAGCAGGGGACCTACGCGAAACCGATGAATGCCGAACATTTTGTCGGCAAGTACGGAGCGGATATCGTGCGCCTCTGGGCGGCGAGCGTGGACTACCAGAATGAAGTGCCGTTCTCCGAAGAGAGCTTCAAGGGACTGGCGGAGTCGTATCGCAGCTTCCGCAATATCCTGCGCATCCTGCTGGCCAATCTCTCGGATTTCGACGCGACGAAAGCTTCCCTCGACGGGGCGACCCTCATCGACCGGTGGGTGCTGTCGCGGTTGCAGGAGGTCGTGGCGAATTGCCGGGCAGCCTACGCGGAGTTCGATTTCCGCAAGGTCTTCCAGACGCTCAATCAGTTTGTGACGGTCGACATCAGCGCGCTCTATGTGGACATCACCAAGGATCGCCTCTACTGCGATGCGCTGAATGCGCCGCGCCGCCGCGCGACCCAGGCGGTCATGGCGCGGGTGCTCGATGCACTTGCTCGCTTGCTGGCCCCCATCCTGGCCTTCACGGCGGATGAGGCGTGGGAATTCTCCGGGAGGCGCACCTCGATCCATTTGGAACTTTTCCCCGAGGTCGACACCGCTTTGCGCGATGCGGTCCTCGAGGCACAAGTGGACGAACTCCTCAAGTTGCGCGGCGTGATCGCGCAGGCCATCGAACCCGCCCGCCAGGCCAAGGAAATCGGCAATGCGCTGGAGGGCGCCGTGACGCTGCAACTCGCCGATGAAACGCTGCTCGCTTCGCTCCAGGGCCGGGCGGAAGAGTTGGAGGAGCTTTTCATCCTCAGCGATCTGACTCTCGTGGCTGGGAGCGAAACGACCGCGCGAGTCGTTCGCACGGGTCGCGCCAAGTGCGCCCGGTGCTGGCGCCATCGCGAGACGGTCGGCAGCGATCCCGCTCAACCGGAGCTTTGCGACCGTTGCGCGGCCGTGGTGACCGCGTCGTGAAGTTCCTCCTCTCCATCGCGCTGCCGCTCTACGCGCTCGATCAGGCGACGAAGCTGTGGATCGTGAATCATTTCGTCCTCTACGACGATCGCCGGACGGTGATTCCGGGATTCTTCGATCTGGTCTACTGGGCCAATACGGGTGCGGCCTTTAGCGCATTCACCGGCAAGAACACCTTCTTCATCGTTCTCTCGATTGTCGCGTTCATCGGGCTCATCTTCTTTTACGCGAAAGGCGCCTTTGCGGATCGCCTCTCTCGCTGGGCGGTGGCCCTCCTGCTGGCAGGAATCCTGGGAAATCTCACCGACCGATTCCTCCATGGGCACGTAGTTGACTTTCTGTTATTCGACCTGCACGTCCGCTTTGCCAACCCGTGGCCGGCCTTCAACGTCGCCGATAGCTGCATCTGCACGGCCACCGGACTCTTTATCCTGGCCGCGCTGACGGATAAGCCGAAAACGGCCGCCCCGGCCGGGGATCCGGCAAAATAGACACACGCGGGGCCATCGAGGGCCGCGAAGCATGGGGAAAGAAAGGTTTATCCCATGCTTCACTACGCACTCGTCTTCCTCGTTGTCGCGCTCATCGCAGGCGTTCTCGGCTTTGGTTTCGTCGCCGGGACCGCCGCCTGGATCGCCAAAATCTTCGTCGTCGTCTTCCTCGTCCTGTTCCTGATCTCGTTTTTCAGCGGGCGCCGGGGACCGATCGCTTGAGCGCGCTGAGACGCGCCGGTTAGTTGATCACCCTAGGCTGGCGAGCTTCGCATTGATGGCATCGAAGTTCGGCAATTCCTTGGGGGTCGGCGTCTGTTCGCTGTATTGGATGACGCCATTCTTATCGATGACGAAGGCGGCGCGGGCCGAGACGCTCCCGAGTCCGATGAGATCGTCGAGCAAGGTTTCGTAGTTCTTGGCCGTCGTTTTGTTCATGTCGCTGGCCAGCGTGATGCCGATCTTTTCCTTCTGCGCCCAAGCCTCCTGGGCGAAAGGGCTGTCCACGCTCACCGCGATCACTTCAGCGTTGACGTCCGAATAGGCGCTCAACCCGGCGGTCACATCGCACAGTTCCTTGGTGCACACGCTGGTGAAGGCCAGCGGGAAGAACAGGAGGACGGTGTTCTTTTTGCCAAGGTTCGCGCTCAGCGAGACATCGCGGAGCCCGTCCGCGGTTTTGGACTTGAGGGTGAAATCAGGAGCTTTGGAGCCGACGGGGAGAGGCATGGGGATTTATGATTTAGGATTTATGGTTTACGATGGGCGCTGACTACGCGCGTCATAGGCACCGGCGCGACCGGCTTCAAATCATAAATCGCAAATCCTAAATCATAAATTTCGCATGCCTGCTCTCTGGTGGTCTCTCACGCTCGTGCTCATGCTCGCCGGCCTCGTCGGAACGGTGGTGCCGTTGATGCCTGGAACGACCATCATTTTGGCAGCCGCTGTCGTGCATCATTTCATGCTCGGCGAAGCACACAGCGTGGGCTGGTGGACGCTCGGCGGGTTGCTCGCCCTCACCGTGCTATCCTTTGTCGTCGACCTCATCAGCGGTTCGCTGGGCGCGAAGAAGTTTGGGGCCACTCGATGGGGGGCAATCGGGGGGATTCTCGGGGCGATTGTCGGCCTGTTTTTTGGGATCGTCGGGGTTTTCGTCGGTCCGCTGGTCGGTGTGCTCGCGGGGGAGTTGATCGGTGGCAAGGGGCTGCTGCCCGCGGGCAAATCGACGTGGGGCACATTTCTCGGCACCACCGCGGGAATGGTGGCCAAGTTGATCATCGGCACCACGATGATCGGATGGTTTCTCGTCGTCGCTTTGTGGCACTGAGCTTGCCAAGGGCGCGGCTCTCGGCTGTGCTCCCCGGACTCTCATCTATGACGAATCTTTTTGATCTCTCCAAGGAAGTAGCCGTGGTCATCGGTGGCACCGGTGTGCTGGGCGGCGCGCTGGCCGAAGGCCTGGCGGCGGCGGGCGCCAAAGTCGCCGTGCTCGGCCGGAATGCCGAGCGGGGAAAGGCGCGCGCGCTGGCCATCCAAAAGACCGGCGCATTCGCCGAATATATTCCCGTGGACGCCATGGATCGCGCGTCGCTGGCCAAGGCCCACGAGGCCGTCATCCGTGAATTTGGCAGTTCTCCCACCGTTCTGGTCAATGCCGCCGGCGGCAACGACCCGAAAGTGACGGTCACGGCTGAAAGGCTCTTTGAAAACATCGAACTCGAAGACTGGCGGACGAATTTCGACATGAATCTCGTGGGCGGTGTCCTGCTGCCGTGCCAGGAGTTTGGCGCGACGATGGCGGGGGCCGGGCGCGGGAGCATCATCAATATCGCCAGCGTCTCCGCGCACCTGCCGCTGTCCCGCGTGGTGGCGTATTCCGCGAGCAAGGCGGCCGTGCTGAGTCTCTCGCAATTCCTGGCCCGCGAGTGGGCGACCAAAGGGGTGCGGGTCAATTCGATCACCCCCGGTTTTTTCCCAGCGGAACAGAATCGCAAGCTGCTCTTCAACGACGACGGAACGCCGACGGCCCGGACCAAAGCGATCTGGGGGCACACGCCGATGAATCGTTTCGGCGAGTCCCACGAATTGGTCGGCGCGGCGGTGTTCCTCGCGGCCTCGGCGGCGAGTAGTTTCGTCACTGGCACCGATATCCGCGTGGACGGTGGCTATCTGAGCCAGACGATTTAGTGGCGCCGGACGGAAAAAGAGGTTAGTAATCGGCCAACCTCGTTCCTCCCATGAAAACACTGATCGCCGTTGTCGCAGCCGCGTCTCTTTTCGGGTTCCTGACGTATCCCGCCGTAGTCCACGGGCGTCCATCGACGGAAGAGGGTCGTTCGGCGCCAGAGCGCATCCTGCCCCTGACGAAGGAGCAACTCATTTCCAAGGTTCCGCAGTTTTACTCATTCGAGTACCGTGCGAAACCTCAACCAGGAAAGCGCTATTGGTTGCGTGTCGACGATTCGACCTGGATCGAACGCTATCCGGATGGACTCGAAAGCACGTTCAAAGTCCTCGGCCACACGACGATCAACGACGTCGAGGGCACGCTCGTGGTGAAGGTGGCGGGCAGTCCGCAGAATACGCGAACGGTCAACGACGGTGGGCTCCAGGCATTCATCCCGGACAAAGGCAGCGCGACGATGCATCATCTGTATCGCAACATCGATCGCGGGGACACCGAGTGGAATGATCTCGGCCCGATGTTGAACGTGGAATAGGCGCACGGCTCCGAATCCAGCAGGGCGCGACCACGGAGTGTTTGAAAATTCATCCGTGGAGTGTCTGCGACAACCGAGCACGTGATGACTAGTGCGGGGATGACGTTAAACAGCGTGGTGCAAGATTGAACTCCCGACTTCAGAAAGCGCGCAGGTGGATCGCGTTCTCTTCCGCATGCGGGACGATGGGAAAAAGAATCGCGGCTCCGCCGCCCATCTTTTGCCTCGGCCCGCACGGAGCTCCGCGCAGAATGACCGCGAGAAAGTTCCTTCAAACACTCCCGAGCCGGGCCGATGGTTCGATTTACGGCAACAAGTCGGGCCGCAGTCGACTGGTCTTTTCCAAAGCCTGTGCGTGCCGCCACTGGGCGATGGCGCCATGGTTACCGCTGAGCAGGACGTCGGGGACACGCCAGCCACGAAACTCCACGGGACGCGTGTATTGCGGGCCTTCGATCAGGCCGCTGGCAAAGCTGTCATCCGGGGCGCTGTTGGCATCGCCGAGGACGCCAGGGAGCAGGCGCACAACGGCATCGGTGAAGACCGCCGCGGCCAGCGCGCCATTGGTGAGAACGTAGTCACCGATGGAAATCTCATCGTCGACCAGGTGGTCGATCACACGCTGGTCGATTCCTTCATAGTGGCCGCAGAGGAGAATGAGGTGCGAGCCGGGCTTCGCGTAACCAGCAG
>JBBRPL010000111.1:0-26551 GCA_038228205.1 Chthoniobacterales bacterium | reverse complement strand
TTCGAGTTGCTCGCGTTCTTTCGAACTGAGTCCGATGTGATGCTTTTTCTTGGGCATCGCATCCATTTATACACTGATAAAGATAGTACCAGTCTAATCTTTCAATAATTACCATCGGCTAACGAGTGACAAAGCACTAGAAGGGGAGGGTGATCGTCACGCGGCGACGACCATCCGGGTAGTAGTATTTCGACGGGTAGGAGTCGTAGTGGCGTTCGACAACGTAGATGCGGCGGCCATCTTCCCAGCGGTAGTAGCGGCCGTCACGATCCACATAGACGGTCCGCTCGACGGGACGATCGCGTTCGATGACGAAGATGGTGCGGGGTCGGTCCTGCGGAGCGCCGCCATTGTCCCGGCGTCCGTCGCGGTCATCGCGGGAACGATCCTGATTGTGATCCTTATCATCGACCCAATGACGTTTCCCATCCCGATCCACGAAATAGTGTCTCCCGTCCCGGTCCACGAGGATGACGACATCCCTGTCTTTATCCTTATCCTTGTCCTTCTTCTTGTCGTCGGCGTAGCCCGTGCTGACGCTGAATGCGGCGAGCAGTGCGATCGTGGTGAATAGAAATGATTTCTTCATGATTTGCTGTTGAGACGATGAGGTTGGTTCACCGTGTCAAAAGCAATCGGCCCAGGTGGCGGTTGCGCTTGTATCGAATGGAGTATTCTTCCTGGTCAGAGTCGCCATCGTGCCAGCCATCTGTGCGGATATCCGCATATCCCCTCAAGTCGGCGACAGGACGTGGATCACCCGGCTGGAGATCGAGTCCCGGACCCTGGCGCCGTAAACCGTCATGTGTGGCGCCGTGGAATGTGCCTCCAGCGCCGCCACGCTTTCCCATTTTTCCACCACCACGAAGGTGTCGGGTCCTGTCTCGGCTTGGAATTTGCGAGCGGGTGTGGAGTCGACCGTGGCCTGATATTCAATGCAGCCCTGCTCGGCTTTTACGGCGGGCACGTTGGCACGAAACGCCTCGAGCACGGAATCACGCTGGCCGGGCTTGGTGGTGATGATGGCAACGACGTGGATCATGAGGGATGCGCGCCCGCCTGCGGCAGGCTACTTCAGGGCCGCGGCCACTGCAGGTTCGAGCGCCTCTCCGCGCAGATCTCTCCCGATGATCTTGCCTTCCTTGTCGAGGAGGATGGTCGCGGGAATGCTGTTCACGCCATACTTGGCGGCCAGCTTGTTCTTCCAGCCCTGGCCATCGAAGTACTGGGGCCACGTCATTTTCTTGTCCTTGATAAACGCGGTGAGCTTGTCTTTGTCGGAATCCAGGCTGATCCCGATGATCTCAAAGCCTCCGGCGTGATGGGCCTCGTAGGATTTGAGGACGTTGGGCAACTCCGCGACACACGGTCCGCACCAGGTCGCCCAGAAATCGATGAGCACCACCTTGCCTTTGAGGTTCGCCGGGGAGAGCGGTTTGCCGTCCAGGTCCTTCTCGTCGAAGCCCGGAAATGCGATCCCCGGTTTCAGACTGCGCTGGATCTTCTTCGATTCGGCCTGGGCTTCGAGCGAGGCGATCGCGCCCGAGGCCCGCTTGGCCACGTCAGTACTAGCGAAGTCGGCCTGGAGTTGCTTGAGCAGCTCGATCGCTTTCTCGTCGTCCTGGAGCACCTCGCTATAGAGCAGCGCCTTCATGAGAACGATCTGGGCGACATCGTCCGTCTTCTCGCTTTTGTGCTCGGCCAGGAGCGCGTCGAAACTCTTGAGATCATCCGCGAGATCCGCTTCCGTGCGTTTCCCGGTCTTTAGCTTCGCTTTTACCTTCTCCACGATTTCCTGGAGCTGGGCCTTGGCATCGGCGGCGAAGTTCTGCGGGGCGAACGCCAGAATGACCACGGCGACGACGGCGGGGAGGAAGTATCTCTTCATTCGCCGACCCTGACTTACGCCGGGCGGATCGCACAAGATAATTTCAGGCTCCGATACCCTTTGGGTGCGCGAGGTCAGTCGTCCTCCTCACTCCCTCCGTCCCAGCCCGAACTCGCTGCTCATGCGGATGACTTTGCCGTGCTGGAAGTGGACTTCGATGAGCTTCGAACTGCAGAAGGGCTTCCCGTTTTCATCGCGCAGGGTGGCCACCTGCTGCCTGGTCTTCGCATCGAAGACATCGGGTGTGTGGCACCACGCAAAGTGGCCGTCGAGGCTGAAGTTCACCCACCCGTGCCCGCCGATGCTCAGATCGACGTGCCCTTTCTCCTTCGGCGGCATCACCGTGGCATCGAAGACGAAGAGTTGCTTCCCCGCCTGGTCGCTGATCCACAGCTCGGTCTCGTCCGGGGTCAGGGCAGCTCCGTGCGTGCGGTGCGCGATTGGGGATTCGCCCGCCAGCACGCGATGGATCGGCTTCCCTTGCGCCAGATCCACGACATCGAAGCCGACGTGCTTGCCGAGGCACACGAAGGCGTAGCGCTGTTTGCTGTCGATCGTGTAAGGGAAGACGCCTGATTCGCCGACGTCGGGGATCTGCTGGATGACATGCTCGTCCCCGGCCGCAAACACCGTGAGCGTGGTCGTGGTGCCGAGATAGAGCCGCTGCCCGTCGAGGCTCATGATGCTATTGTGCGCTCCCTTGCCCACCTTGATGCGGTGCAATTCATCGCCGGTGGCGCCATCGACGACGATAAAGCCTCCGCTGTCGCCCTGTTCCCACCACCCCGTGGGCGCGAAGACCTTGCTCCCGTCCAGCGTCACCGAGGAGCGGTCACAGCCCCCGGAGACAACCTTGTCCCACACGACTTTCTCCGTCTCCAGGTCGAAGCGTCCGAGACGTTGTGCCCCGATCGAGTAGTAGAGGGAATGGGTTGTGAGGCATCCCGTCATGCCGCGGACCCCGTGCACGAAGTTCTCGTTGGCGATCCGCTTGACGAACTTGAACCCGGCATCGATATCGAAGACGAGAATGCCCTTGCCCGAGGCGTTGTCCATTTGCGCGCCGTCCGGCGAGGCAAGGTAGAGGTAGCGATGCACCGCATCATCCGCCGCGCACACCGGCCATGCCCACCAGCAACCCAACAACGAGAGTAAGGCGAGGAGACGCTTCATACGCCGAGGCTAGCGCCGCTGGCTCTTGTACTCCGGGGTCAGCGAGACGCCGGGCCAGCCGGGGATTTGCCGATTGCCCTGCTCGTCGCGCCGCACGATGCGCGTCCTGCGAAAGATCGCGTCGTTCGTGGCGATGAGTTGCTCGAATTCCTTGTCGGTTTGCGTAAAGCCGACCGACCGCAGATAGATAAAAGATCGTGAACTCCGTTGCAACTCGCTGAGAAGCCGGTTGAGCAGCACCTTCTCCTGCCCCAGGTCTCCGCGCGACGGCTTGTCGGCCGCTGCCGTGCGTGGCGCGGGGACCGCTTCCTCCGTCGTCCGCGGCCGCTCGGCGACGGATTCGGGTTTTGGATTGTCCCGGGAAACCAGGCCGCCGATCGCAGGAGAAAGCGCCGCGATACTGATGCACAACGTGAGGAGGGAACGTGCGTTCATACCGGCAGTGTGTCGAGGATGAGGGCCCCGGACAATCGAGAAATTCTCGCCGGCCTTTGGGCAGCCGGCATCACCCCTAATCATCGGTGCCTGGAAGAGATCATCCATGCGATGCGCTCTCCCATTCCCGCCCTACGCTTTGCTGCTCTCGCCGCCACGGTTCTTTTACTCATGGTGGTTCCCTCGGGTGTGCGGGGCGAGGGCGTGCGGGCGGATGTTCCGTCCCTCGCGCATCATTTGAAGGACTTCCGGCGCGTCGTCATCGCGGACGACGCGCTGCCCGTCCAGCGCGCGGCGGCGGAGGAATTGGCGCAATACGCGAGCCGCATTGGTGGGATGAAACTCGAGGTGATCCCGGTGGCTCAGCTTGCCTCGGACGCTGCGGGCTTGACGTTCTATATCGGTGATGGCGCGGCGGCGCGCGCGCTCGGCGGGAAGACCCTTGCTCCGTGGAAAATGGAGGAATACTTCCTCAGTTCCGTGCCGACGGGTCTCGTCCTCGCCGGCGACGATGGCAAGGGCGACCCATGGGCGGCGGCGACCCGGGCGGGCTCCATGCTCGCGGTTTACACCCTGCTCGACGATCAACTGGGCGTGCATTGGTTCTGGCCCGGTGAATTCGGTGAACACGTGCCGTCCCACCCCGACGCCGTGCTGCCGGCCATGGAGATGCGGCAGGCGCCCGCGTTTGAGATCCGCTCGATTCAGACCGGCTACCCCGGCGGCACTTATCACACCGCGGTTTTCAACGATGCCGCCCGCAAGTGGGCGCGCCGCGCGCGGCTCGGCGGGGTCAAGTCGGCGGTCTTTGGACATAGCTGGCTCGATGCCTTCAATCTCCGCAACAACGATACCTTCAACGCGCATCCCGACTGGTTCGCCCTCGTGCACGGCAAGCGCACTCCGCCCCAAATGTGCACCACCCATCCCGAAGTGATCGCGCGCATGGTCGAATATGTCCTCCACGGCAAGGAAGACATCATGAACATCTCGCCGAGCGATGGCGGCGGCTTTTGCGAGTGCGATCGCTGCCGCGCGCTCGATGTGCCGGGAGTCATGAGCTACGACAAGGTCCACATCCAGCTCAGCGACCGCATCTTCACCTATGCCAACGAGGTGGCCCGCCGCGTTCGTGAGAAGAATCCGGCGAAAGGTTGCGGCATGTTTGCCTATACTTACTCGAATCGTCCGCCGTTGAAGATTCCCAAGCTGGAGCCCAATCTCTACCTCTCGTTTGTGTATCAATCCGCCGCGCATCGCGACCCGGAGAATTTGCGTGAGTGGCGCGAGTCGGTCGCCGGCTGGCAGGCGCTCGACGCGAAGATGGTCGTCCGCGAAGGATGGGGGAACCACTACTATTTCGACCTGCCGTTCCTGCATCCCCGGCAGATCATGGCCAATCTCGCCGAGGCCCGGCGGCTCGGGTTCATCGCCGCCTATGGGGAAGGCAGCAAGAGCTTCGCCACCATGGCTCCCAACTACTGGGCGCTCACGCGCATGATGTGGAATCCGTCCCGGGATACGGCGCAGGTCATGCCCGAATTCTATCAAAGCGCCTACGGCCCGGTGGCGCAGGAGATGGCCGCCTTCTTCGACACCTACGATCGCGCTCTCGATGCCAATTGGTCGAAACGCGACCGCGTGGTGGACGCCACGGGCATTGCCTATGCCAATGTCATCGCCGCGTGGGGCCGGCTGATTCCGCGCGAGGCGGTGGACGAGGCGGAGCGGCACCTGCAAGCCGCGGAAGCCAGGGCGCCGGCCGGCGAGTTTGCCGGTCGCGTGCGCTTTCACCGCCTCGGCCAGGACTACACGCGGGTCATGCTCGAGTTGCTCGATTCCTACCGCCAGCTCGCCGAACTGGGCATCAAGCTCGACACCTTTTCCTCGGTCGTGAAGGAACGCCGGGAGGCGCCCGCTCCCGAACGCGACGCCCTGCTCAATCGCACCTACGACCTCGGCGAGCAGCGCGAGCAACTGCTCCTCGCCCACCGCGATTGGGCGGGCCCCGACGAAGGTCTTTATGCCTTTACCAACGATCGGAACCTTCGCCAATGGCACGCGGCGGTGAAGAAAGCTCTCGGCAACGACAAAGCCTCGGCCGTGACGAAGGAAACACTCGCGGCGAAGAAGGCATTGTAATTCATTGAGATCCCGCGAGTCGATCGTGACCATTCCCGGTGGTCTCCCGACATGAATTGCGCCGCCGCCTTCGATCGTGGCCGGGAGAGCGGTCGCGTCGAAGCGAAACAGATCCCCGAAGACTCCGCGGGTCGCCGTTACGTCATTCCGTAACTGCACGCACCCAATCGCTGCTAAGGTCCGCGCCGCATCCCGGCTTCATCAAAGGTAAGACACAACGAGAAACGGGACCCTCCGCTCAACTTCCCCCGCGCATCCATGAAGCCCCAAACAAGTCTTTCGACGAGAAGCACGCTCCTGATCCTCGCGGTAAATCTGTTTTGGCTAATGGCTATGGCGCACGCCGACGATTGGTCGCAATGGCGGGGATCCGCCCGTGATGGAGTCTGGCACGAGAAGGGCACCCTCGAATCATTTCCCGCCGGCGGATTGAAGACTCGCTGGCGCGTGCCGATCGGTGGCGGCGTCTCCAGTCCCGTTGTCGCGCAAGGCCGCGTCTATGTCACCGATTCATTGGAGGAAAAGCCCAAGGCCTGGGAGCGCGTCCACTGTTTCGCGGAAAAGTCTGGCGAGCTGCTGTGGAGCCATTCCTATGAAGCTAACTATAACCCCAAATATGTCTTTCAACCGAAAAGCAAGTCGGGGCCTCAATCCACGCCGATCATCGAAGCCGGCCGGATTTATTCTCTTGGCATCGTCGGTGACGTTGTTTGTCTCGACGCTCTTACCGGCACACTCGTCTGGAAGAGAAACTTTGTCCGGGACTACGGTTTGGGCGACTTCTATACGACACCTTCCCTCCTCATCGAAGGCTCTCTCTTGATCCTGGTCATCGGGGGGCAGCCCGACGCCTGTGTCGTCGCGGTCAACAAGAACACGGGCGAAGAAGTCTGGCGCGCGCTGGGTGATCAGTGGACCTACAGCTCTCCGATCGTCATCAACGCCGGCGGACATCGGCAACTGATCGTGTGGACACGCGAAGCCGTAACCTCGCTGGATCCGGCCACCGGCAAGACGTGGTGGCGGGAAATGGTGGCCACCGAGTATGCGGTTGTCACCCCGGTGTTTGATCGCAACCGCCTGCTCGTCAATGGCGTGATGTTTCAACTCGATCACGACAGGCCGGCTGCCTCCGTGCTCTGGCCAGAAAAGCTCACCCGCTCTCGCATTGTGCTCACCGAGACGTCGCTCCCGCTCCTGCAGGGGGACTGCGTTTATTCCAATCGAGTCAATGGGCATCTCGTCTGCCTGGACGCCCGCACCGGCGCCGAACTGTGGAGGACGGACAAGGTGACCGATCAAGGGAATGCCGCCTGCATGCATCTCACACCCAACGGCAATTCGGTCCTGATCTTCACGGACCAGGGTAATTTGATTCGCGCTCGACTTGCACCCGAGGGATACGAAGAGTTGACTCGCGTGCACTTGATCGATCCGACCTATTTCATCTATGGACGAAAAGTCATCTGGGCCGCTCCCGCCTACGCCAATGGCCACGTCTTCGCGCGGAATGACGAAGAGCTGTTGTGCGCTTCGCTTTTGCCCTGATGAAGCGCGTCTTTGACTACGCGGCGATCCTGATCTGGGGCCTCCTTCCCAGCGTCCTGGTAGGCCTCTTCCAGGTCATGGGTTTACTCGCCCTGCAACTCGGTGCCTACACGACGGGTGATGGAGAATTCCGGTTTTACGATCAGATGGCGCGTGGCGTGTGGGCGATTGCGGCCGTTTCCGTCGTCGCCAGCGGCGTGCATATCTATCAAATGATCCGGCGGAGGGGCGAATGAACATCCACGTTTCGGTCAACGGCTACAGTTTGTGGATCGTAGCGGTGCCGTTCCTTATTTACCTGGCCATCGGTGCCGCGGTCTTTGCGACGAACCGGCCCCTTCGTCAATGGTGGAAGCTCGCGTTCCATCGCTTTGCCCCGGTTTACTTCCTGGGGTTGCCACCGATCTTGTTCTACTTCTTCATCTGCGGTTCTGTTTCGGTTCTGGCTGCGCTGGTCTGTGGCCTCGCCTTCCCGGGCCTCATGCCTCCCAGGGGAAACGGCATTCTCCACGTCTACAAAGCGGTAGAATGGATCGTGGGCTTTTTTGGCATGTGGCTGTGTGCCCGCGCCATCGATGGGGTGCAACTCCCGCGGCTTTGGTTTTTGTGGACGGTTTCGATCATGGGCATCGTCGCTGGCTATCGCGAAGCTCGCATTGATGCTTTGGGAGAGATGGGCCCCAAGATCGCTGATTCCTTCGATTGGTTCGACGCGTCGATCCCGTTCCTGGCCGCCGGCGTGTATCTCGCTGTCGTCCGCCGCGCCAAGTCTCCCCCGGCAAATTCTCCCTCTCCCGCAGCAGACTCTCCCTCTCCCTCGTCCTCTTAATCTTCATCCAGATTCCCAGTAGCCTCCACGCACCATGAAAACAAACGGCACCTGTCCAGCCTGCCAGGGAAAGCTCTCCTTGTGGACCGGAATGAAGGCTCCCACCCCTTTTCATTTCCGTTGCCCTCATTGCAAGGCCAGGTTGCGGGTTGCGATGCGAGGGTTGTCGGGATTTCTGATTCTCCTCATGCTTGCCTTCGTCGTCCTGGCGATCGCGGTCTTCACGGCCTGGCGAAAGTTCGGCGCGCCTGGACTTTGGGCCGGCCTCGCGTGCTACACGTTGGCGTGGATGCTGGCGGAACTCGTGATCGGCCTGATGTTTTACACGCATGGCACCTTCACCGTGAAGAACGCGGGCGGCGACGACGGAAAGAAATCGTGACCAGCCGCCTTTTCATTGCCGGATAGGCCCGGCATTGGGGGAGTCAAGGATGGGGCGCGGGGCAGCACGGCTGAGGGCGGATGGCGCCGTACGTAGCGGCGCGACACGCTCACACTAATCAGCTTCCGTGGCCGAGGCGGCCAGTCACGAAGCCCTTGAACAACGGATTCCGTGGTCATTCCCATCTCCGTTTTCATGAATATCCGATTGCCGAGTCCCATGGAGTTCCTATGGTCGCGGCATTGACCCTGGACCATACGCGGAAAGGCACCTCGGATTCTGGCCGAAGAAAATTCGTGGATGGCGACGCCCTCGCTTCTCCGGGCCATGAACGGCCCAACGGCATCCTATCACGACGTCCGGGCGGGGACCGCCCCGATTGCCATCGATTTCAACAGCCAAAGCGACAGTCTCGTCGTCACCTTCGGAGGCATGGCCGAGGCGCGGGAAATGCCTATCTTCGAATTCTTCGCGAGTGCCTCCCAACTCGACATTCATAAGATATTCGTCCGCGACCTTCGCCGGACCTGGTATCATCGCGGCCTGCCCGGAATCGGTGAAAACATCGACGAGGTCGCCGCGTATCTGGATCGGGTGATTCAGCAGCAGAAGTTCAAACACCTCACGTTTATTGGCAGTTCCACCGGAGGATACGCCGCAATTCTTTTCGGGTGCTTGTTGAACGTGAATACCGTCGTCGCGTTCGTGCCGAAGACATTCTTGCATCCATGGAAACGATTGCTTTGCTTGGACGTAAAACCCTGGGCGCGCCTGTGGACCCTTCTTTGGTCCAAGGACACCCAGCGGGAGTACTTTGATTTGCGACGCGTCCTGGAGAGCCGGGCAACCACCACGAAATTCCATGTCCACTTTAGCGCCGATGGCGGCGCTGACGTTGTGCATGCGGAACACCTCCGGGGTTGCGCGAATGTATTTCTTCACCCACATCCCAAAGGCGGACACAAGCTGGTGAAAAAGCTTCGGGACTCCGGAGAATTGAATGAAATTCTAGTCGCGTCGGTTCCGCATCTGGTGCGTTGACCCGCCCCTGTCGGGCCCATTTCGATTCCAGTGGCCTCAGGCATCGGCCAGTCGCGCTTCATGTTCCGTTCCGTGACGTTTCTGTCGTGAACCGCAACGCGGCAGAGCGAATGCCGCAGGCCCCTACAGAGAGAAATGGCGATGGCATGGTTCAGGTTACCTTGTGAAAGGCAACACTATGAATATACCAAGACTGATGCTTGTCGGATGCGTTGCCCTCACAGGCGCGCTGCTCGCTCCTGCCGCTCAAGCCCGTGATCACGACCGCGACGACCATCGCGACCGGCACGAATTCCAGCACCACCACCATGGCGATTTTGACCGCCCGTATTACTACGGCTACGGCCGGCGCCCCGTTGTTTATAACGAAGCCTACTACACCGATCCGGGTTCCAGTATCACCATCGCCGTCGGCGGCCATCGCCATCGCCACTGGCATCGTTGAGTGACTAAAGGCTGGCAATCAACGACTCACTAAAGTTCACGCCGGGGAAAGCGATCTGCCTTCCCCGGCGTGTTCGTTTATGGAAGGTGTTAGATTCCTCCTCGGCAGCGTTTTGCGATTCGAGACGACGAATGCTCCAAGGCGTAAATCGTCAATCCTAACTGCCCACTAGCCCGTTACTTGAGCAAGGTCACCGTCGGCCATGCCCCTTTGCCCGCGAGCCTGAGCAAATGCGGGTTGGCGTTGGCGAGCACCTTGATATTTCGAAGTTCCAGTCCTTCCTTGCGAATGTTCAGCGTCTTCCCGGGGGCCGCCGCCAGCAATTCCTTTAACTCCTGAAGGGGAAGAGATTTGCCGGCCACCTTGGGCTGAGTCGCCCGGACCTTCTTTTCCTGGGCGGGCTTGCCGGTGAGTTTGGCGATTTCGGCGTCCACGGTCGCAAGTTCGTGAGTGAGTGCGTTACGCCGATCCATCAACTCCTGGATCGCGGCTTGTTCGAGAGCGGCGATTTCGGTTTTAAGTTGCTGGATGCGTTCAAGTGAAGAGGTAGTGGCCATAAGAGGGCGGGATAGTAGCGGTCAATACGAGTCTGTCAATGAAGGTATAGAGAGGCTTGGCCTAAGGCTCTTTACCAAGCCGGTTTACGTAATACGCTCCATTGCCGGTATTGCGCATACGGGCCAAGAGGGCAGACCCACACACGTCCCGTCGGATCTACACATGGCCTGGTCTGGCCGGGGCTCGAATACCAACCGCTCCAAAATGGATAGAACGCCAGCGGGTTCTCTCCTGTATCCAATTGCCGTTCTTCGCCGGTTGCCGCAACCGCGAAAAAGTGGAACCCTTGGAAGACGATATGGTGGTGGTCGGCGGATTCCAAGTCGCGGAAATTGCCAGGTTCCGCGGGAGGCGGCGGCAACGTCGAGATCGCTTCGGTGCCATCCTTCAGCGACGACCATGATCGGTGCGCGGGGTCGTAGACATAGATCGAGCCATCGACTCGCGTATAGACATGTCCCGCGGCATCGATCCAGGGTTCTCCGTTGCGAAAGGGATTGTAGCCATGCCCCATGTCAGGCGGCGTCTTCCCGCGCGAGATCTGGAGAGGCGTAAACGGATGCGGGCCCCTGGCGTCGATGATCGTGAATGAATCGAAATAGGCGCCGCCAACAGCTACGAGCCCGGATGAAGTCTTCAGGGCGAAAGGAAGGATCCGCCCTGGCTCGAAGGCGGCGGCTTCGCGCCGGAGCGCCGCGGGGAGGTCCGGAAAGCTGCGGAGCACCCCACGCTCGCAGATCGTCACCGTTCCTTCGCTCGATCCGTGCCAGGCCATCACCCACGGTCGCCCGAGTGCATCGAAATCGATGTTGCTGTCGCGATTGGGCGACAGTTCGCCGGCCGCTGTCTCCGTTCCTGCCACGCCGATCTTCAGCAAATGCGATCCACGGCCCACCCAGAGATTGCCGGCGGGGTCCGATGCGGGTGGGACGGTGATATCATCGAAGGTTTCCCATTCATCGGCCGCGAGGGGCGGCGTCGCAGCCAGTTCAGCGGTGTCCGCCCAGAGCAACCCCTGATTTCCGAGACTCACGAAGAAATATTTCCCGGCGCGCAATGCCGTCTTGGGGCCCCGATAGTCGCTATTGCGGGCCGCGGCGCGGCAGACGTAACCGTGCGCCCGGTCGAATCCGGGTTGGCCGATGGGTTCGGCGTATCTGCGACTCTCCGCGTCTCTGGCCGCCGCCGTACTCGCGCCGCTGTCGCGTATGAACTGGCTGCCGGCAAAAATCAGCGTGCCGACAAGACGCGAGATTTCGCGCGTCTCGCCGGGGCGCTCCTCGTAAGCAAAAAGAAGCACCCGGCCCGACGTGTCCTCGGTGAGGCGCAGGGGCAGAAACTGAAGTTTCCGATCATTACTATAGGTGAAGGTGGTCCACTTCCCTTTTTCAAGAAAACCGACGTGGGGATTGGCGCCCAGCGCCCATAGCCGGCCTTGCGAGTCGAACTCAAGACGATCGCACTTTTCGTACGGGATGGCCGCCGGCGCCTCCCACCCCTCCGATTCCAGACCGATGATCCATCGCTTTTTCCATTCGTCGGGCAGATGAAGGAACTTCTCCGCGTGTTGGACGAGGCAGAAGAGTTTGCCATCCCGGTTCACGGCCAGGGAGAGGGGAGCCCACTCCTCGGGCAGTTGCAGATCGTGGAAGATCCCATCCTTGAACTCGGCCAACTTCACCGAGCCGGGAAGGAGCATGGCCACCCGCTCGCCGGCGGTTCCAAAGCCGAGAACGGTCGGCGTGCTGACACTCCGGCCGCTCCTGGATTCCAGGGGATAGAGATAGTTCCACGCCCCGAGTGGTTCCTGCTTCACCGGCAGCAGTTGCGCCCAGGCGCCGGGGATGAAAAGAAGCAGAAAGAGGAAAGGGCGCGATACAGTCATGGAGGATATACGCCGGGCCCCTGGTCAATCTTTCCGCGGATTCGCAATGAAGAGATGGCGCCAGGTGGGAAGCCAAATGAGGGCGCGCATTTTCTGAAAATGGTCTGGGGTGTGTTTGCCCCCCTTCCCGCGGTCATTCTGAGACTGATCACTACCCTGCCTTCACCGCCGAATCGTCAGCGCCAGCTCCCACCCCTTGATCTTGCTCTGCGAGCCCGCGGACTCTCCGGGAAATTCATGCAGCGTGTACGTGCCGGAGAGATGTTGCTCGGGATCGCGTCGCGGCGGTCCGGATGGAACGATGATCCGATAGTCGAAGTGATGATGGTCAGAACCGAGCAAATAGGTTCGCGATCCGTCGCGGAGTCCCATCAAAGGCTCCGGCGGCTGTCGCGGGATGGCGCCGATCGGCGGAATAAAGAGCAAGGTGATGTTGTAAGGCGTGGGATCGAAAAGATGGTAAAAGCCCCCGTCCGAATCGGTCGTGAGCGTCAAGGTTTTGGCGTGGTGCCCGTGGCTCTCCGGTTGTCCGAACGAGCGGTCCAGTCCTTCGAAACCATAGGCAGCGGGCCGCAGGACCTCGACCCGCTGTCCGGCGAGCGGCCGCCCGCGCGCATCCAGCAACTTCCCGCGAATCGCATGCCGAGCCACCGCGCTGCCAGGCGCGCCACAGCCGGCGAGCAACACGGCCAACGCCGCGCAGAGGCCGGCGCGCAGGAGAGGATGCATGGAGTGAGTTTGGCCGGTGAAGTCTCCAGACCTGCTAAATCCCCGAATAGCTCGCGGGCGTTATGATCTTGTTCGTGATCCGCGAGACGATCTCCTTGTCATCGTATTCGTGCATCGAGCGAAGCCGCTTCCACTCCGGATCATCCTTTCCGAAGCGGCCCCAGCCTTCCTTGCGTCCCGCCTCATCGGGGAAGACCAACATGTAAGTCAGATTGGGCATGCGGGGGCCGGCGAGCGTTTGCGCGCAGAAGACCATCGGCATGTTCGCGCGTTGGAAGACCGCGAACTCACCCTTGTTGAACATCTCCATCTTCTTGAGCGCCGCGCGTTCATTGTGGCTCTCGTAGATGCGCAGATTCATGATTCGCGCCTTGCTCGTGTCGGGCTTCACCAGCCGTGGCATCCCTTCGAAGGCCAGCAGGATGGAAGACTCGATACGATCGTAAATGGGGTCCGAGGCCGGCGCCGCCAGATACTCAGCCGCGGCCTTCTGGTACTCCGCATCCACGGCGAGCCGCGCGGGCATCGACACGATCTGCTCCGGGGCCGTGAAGGCCGTGAGCACGTGGACCAGGAGATTCTCGGCGCCGCTCGGTTCGCTGAAGACCCCGACGGGCCCCGCGCCCAGCCTCCCCATCGCGGGCACAAAAGCTTTGCCGAGGTAGTCATCGAGCATCGCGTGCTTGGCTGCCTTCAGCGAGTAGGTGCGCAACTCATAGTAATCCCGGCCCAAAGCCGGCGTGGAAGCCGCCTGCGTCGTGGTGGCGGCCGTGGCTGCGGCGGCGGTCAACGCGGTCTGGAGAAAATCTCGACGTTTCATCATGGCAAAGGTGAGGGAGGAGGAATGCGGGACGGGCCGGGGAACAGGGATTTAGCGTAAGGGTCCGTTCACCGAGGGGTCGACCCAATTCGTCCAACGATCTCAGAACTGGAATCCAAATGTCGGACCCGATCACACGGATCGCACGGATCGCACGGTCGCACGGTCGCACGGATCGCACGGCTACAGAGGCATTGACGCAAAAGGTGCGGCGTCTCTCGAACCCGAAGGGTTCACAGCCATTAGCCGGGGGTTGAGCGAGGAACGAGCGATACCCCCGGATCGCGTCCCTCCGCGGCCCGACCCCCGAGGAGGTCGCAGCCCCAGTGCCATCGGGATTATTTCGCCGCGGCCGTCGCCTGCGGGATCACCAGATTCTTCGACGGCGCGGGACCGCTCCCATCCTGCAAATACCACGTGCGCGTCATCGGCCCGTTCACCAGCACATTGCCATTCACGGAAACCCCCGTTGGGTTCGCAAACTTCTTGCCCCCGGCGGTGACCAGGATCAGGTGCGGGTTGTTCGTGTTCGCGCGCGCGTCAATCACATTGTTTTCGATCGTCACCTCTTGCGAGTGATTCACGATCATGATCACACCATTCGATTGCCGCAGGGAGCCCCCGGTAATGGTGTTGCCCGTCAATCGGATGTCCGCCGAGCGATCCTCCACGTGCAGCGCCTCGGACCCATAGTTTTCGATCACACATTTCTCCACGCGTCCTCCGGCCACGTTCGCGAAGCCTACGGCGAAGCCCCCGCCCGCGCTCTGGCACAAGTTGTCGCGGAAGAAACATTCCCGCACGACAATGTCGCGCATCACCCCTTTGGGCGAATTGAACTCCAGATCCGACGCGGTATTCCGTTCAAACTGGCAATGCTCTACGCGCACGCCCTCGAGCGTGCCGGTGGCCTCGTTGGGTTGGAAGAGCCCGTAGCAGCAATCCTCCACCGCAACCCCATCGAGCGTGAAGTGTCTCACGACCCCGAAACCGACCCGGAACGCATGGCAGTTCGTCTTGGGAAAGCGCTCCTGGCTGCCGATGATGCGGCAATTGCGGAAGGTGATGTTGCTGGCGTCGCCGGAGATGGGCAGCAGGATGCCGGAGAAGTCGGCGTCGCGCTCGATCGTCAGCCCTTCCACCGTCACGTCGCTTTTGGGACGGAGAAATTCCCGATAATCGGCACTCTTCCCATTCGAACCGAGGACAAGCTTCGACTTCCCGGCCTGCCCCCAGAGTGTGATGCCATCCGGGATCGCCAGCGGTCCCCCCTTCAGGATCATCCGGTAGCTTCCCGGTGGAATCAGCACCGTGTCCCCTGGTAGCGCCTGGGCGAAAGCGCGGCCCAGCGCCGGGAGATCGTCCGTGGTCCCATCGCCGGTCGCGGAGAATGGCGCGTCCTTTAAGTTGAGGATCTTCGCGTCGGCTTTCGCGGCGACGGGAGCGAGATACGCTACAATGAGAATGAGGAGCGATATTCCCGGTTTCGCCAGGCGCCATCGGAAACCCATCACACCAGCTCCTTCACGATCCCATTCGCCTCGCCGCCTTGAAAGTTATCCGGCACTTTCACCCCCATCGCGCCGAACATCGTCTGCCACAGGTTGCCTAACAGCATCCCTTTCTTCATGAGATGCCCCTGGTGCTTGATCCCGAGCTTCTGTCCGCCCACGAGCATGGTTGGCAAGTCGGTCCGGTTGTGCGCGTTTACGGTTCCGCCGGAGCTGCCCCACACCAGCATCGTGTGGTCGAGCAGTGTTCCGTCGCCTTCCTTCACCCCCTTCAGCCGGTCGATGAAATACGCCCAATCCTCCGCGTACCACGTGTCCACCTGCGTCAGCCATTTCAGCTTGTCGGGATCTTCCCCGTGGTGGGTCATCGTGTGGTAGTCGTACGGGCAGCCCATGAAACCGTAGGTATACGTGCCGTCGCTCAGATCCATGCGCGGCTTGTAACCGATCACGCGGGTGCTGTCCGTCTGGAGCGCCAGGGCGATGATGTCGTACATCAGCCGCTGATAACGCCGGTAGTCGAACTGCCGGCCCCCGCGCGTCGTGGGATCGAGCGCCTGCGGATCTTTTCCGAAGTCGATCGGTTCCACCTCGGGCTTGGGTTTGTGCAGCCACTCCAGATCCGTCGCCATCCGGGCCTCCACGTCCCGCACCGAGGTAAAATATTCGTCGAGCTTGAGCTGATCGTCCTTGCCCAGCTTGTCATTGAGCCGCTTCGCCTCCTCGCGCACCGCATCCAGCACGCTCCCCGTGCGGCCCGCCCCGGCCTCGCGCGCCGCGATTTCCGCCGGGCTTTCCGCGCGGAAGAGCCGGTCGAAAAGAATGTGCGGGCGATTCTCCGCCGGGATCGGCGTGCCGCTGCGCGTCCACGATGTGCTGTTGTCCTGCGGATTGCCAAAACCCGTGCCGCGCCGGATGCCCAGCACCAGGGAAGCAAAGCGTGTCTTCCTGCCGATCGCTTCCGCGAGTTCCTGATCGCACGAGATGCGCAGCTTCGCGTCGGCCGTGTGCGTCGAGCAGCCCGTGAGAAATGATCGGTCGCCCTCATGCCCGCCCCCATGGCTGAGCTGCATCCCGCTGATGATCGTAAACTCATCGCGCAGCCGCGCGAGCGGCTCGAGAATCGTCGTGGGGGTATATCTGAGCCCCGTGTCGAGAGGCGTGAAGTCGCGCCCATTGATCCCCAGTCCCCAAAAACAAAAAACAGCCCGCCGCGGCCGCTCGCTCTCCGCAATTCCTCCCGCCGTGCTCGCAGCCCGTGCGAGCGAAGACATGGATTCGAGCCAGGGCAATGCCAGCGCCACCCCCGTCCCGCGGAGAAAAGCGCGGCGGTTGATCTGTCGATGATTGAGTGGATTCATAGGTTGGAAGCTTGGGGGGCTGTTTGTGGAGCGTTATGGAGCGGGCTGGCGATGGGGCCTATAGGACCTATGTGACCTATATGACCCATTTCACCGAGTCTGAAACGGCGCCGACTCCACGATGGCCTGCACCAGCGATTGCATCCGATATTCATTCTTGGCCAGCGCATTGGTCAGTTGATCCACCGTCGCATGGTCCACATACCCGACCGGACGGCACAGCGCATAAGTCAGCATCTTTGTCGCAAAAGCCCGGGCAAACTTATCCTTCTCCGCCAGCAGCGCGCTCTTGTAAGTGGCCACATCGCTAAACTCCCGCCCCGATTTCAGCTTCCCTGCCGGCGCGATGGCGGGCGTATTCCCGCGCAGATTTTCCCCGTTCTGCTTCGTGCGCCACGCCCCGATCGCGTCGTAATTCTCCAGCGCAAGTCCGTAGGGATCCAGCTTGTCATGGCAACTCGCGCAATTCGGCTCGTTGCGATGCCGCTCCAGCCGCTCGCGCACCGTCAGATTCTTCCCCGCCGCGTTGGGTTGGATCGCGCCCGCGTTCGGCGGTGGCGGCAGCGGTGGATCATCCAGCAATTGCCCGCGCACCCACGCCGCGCGGCGCACCGGCAGCGTGCGCGTCCCATCGGCCAGCAGCGTCAGCAGCCCGGCCATGCCCAGCACGCCGCCCCGATGCAGATCCGGCCCCACGGCCACCGGGCGAAACTCGCTGCCCGTGACTTCCTTGATCCCATAGTGCTTCGCCAGCCGCTCATTCACCATCAGGAAATCCGAATCGAGAAAACACGTGACCGGCAGATTCTTCGCCAGGACCTCCTGGAAAAACGCCAGCGGTTCCTCCGCTTCGGCCAACTCGAGATCGTGGTCGTAGCTATTGTATTCCTTCGGGTCCGGCTTCACGGTGCCAAACTCGCGCACGCTCAACCACTGCCCCCCGAAGTTCTCCACAAGCTGGCGCGCCTTGCGATCCGCCAGCATCCGCGTCACCTGCGCGCGCAGCACGGCCGGTTCCCTGATCCGCCCGCTCGCCGCGAGCCCGAACAACTCGTCATCCGGCATCGAACTCCACAAAAAATACGAAAGCCGACTCGCCAGTTCATGGCTCGTCACCGGCCGGGCGGGGACCTTCTGGCCCGCCGGATTCGGCTCCTGGAGAAACGTGAACTCCGGCGAGCACAGCACCGTTTGCAATCCCATGCGCAGCGCCTCGCGGAAGCCCAGGCCATGCTTCTGTATCGCTTTCATCACCACGCCCACGATCCGCGCCGTCTCCTCGGGCTGCACCGGCCGCCGGCAGGCCCGGGGCAGGATTTTCTCGAAGATCGCCCGCGCGCCCGCCTCGTCCTGCGACAGTTCGTTCGTGAGCCCCAGCAGCTTGTGGCTCGCGGGCGGCCATTCCACGATCGGCCCTTCGATCTCGATCGTTTGCAGGAAAAGCCGCGGGATTTTGGTCACGTCGACCTTCGGGTCCAGGAGCTGGCTGGGGCCGTGGTAGTTGTTGTACATCGTCTCCACGATCTCGGCCCCCCTGGCCTTAAGCGCCGCCATTTCTTCCTGGGGCGCCCGATCCGCGATGGCTTTCTCGATCGCCCGGCTGTTCTCCTGCTGCGCCCGGGAGAACTTGCCCTCCTTCTCATTATTGATCTGCGTCGTCAGGCCGTTCCATGCGATTGATATCTGCGGCTTCTGTTCGCCCGAGCCGGCTCGCAGGAAGACGGTCGTCTCGACCGTTTCCGGCTGCTCGAGCGTGCCCTTGATTTCGATGTAGTGCTTCGATTCGTTCGGCGCGTTGGCCGCCCAGGTCAGGCGCAGGCGGATGGGCTCGCCCCGCTCCCCGGGGAATCCGCCCGCTTTCACCCGAATGCGGTAATACCCATCCATGACGACCAGCTTGTCCACTCCGAAGAGGGCGGAATTGATGATCGGGCTGTGGAGAAATCCGAAGCCCGTCTTGTTGTGGTCGTAGTTCCCCTGCGACCAGACCTCCACTCCGCCGTCGCGGATGGCATACGGCAGGTAGCCCCGCTCCACCTCCGTCTTCGTCTTGATATTCGGCACCATGAAGGTCTCCTTCGGATACTTCAGCTTGTCCGCTTTCAGGAACTCCTCCTTCTTCACCTCGGGCGGCGTCGCGTCCTGGATCGCCCGGAGCGCGATCGTCTCCGCTGTAGCCAGATATTGCTCGAGCTGGGTCTCGTCGAAGAAGAGCGCCGAAGCCATCCGATCAAAACCCTCCGCCTTGCCATCGGCAGGCAGTTGCTCCCGCACCGTATTCACAAACTGCGGATCGAGGTGCAACAGCTCGCCCACAGTATTCGCGTATTCGTCGCGATTCAGCCGCCGCATATGGCTCCGGCCACCCGCCACTCGCGCCTCGTGTTCCGCGCGCTTCAGCTCATTGCCGATCCACTCGCTCACCGCCGCCGCCGCCTTCGGGTCCGGCTTGGTTTCTTCCTCCGGCGGCATCTCGCCGAGATTCATCCGATCCGTCACCTCGTGCCAGAGATCCGCGTTCTTGCCTTCCAGGAAATTGGCCCCGACCTCATCGAGCCGCAGCCCGCCCTTCTGCGCCTTCGGCCCATGGCATTTGAAGCAATTCTGCTCCAGAAACTGCGCGACATGCGGTGGCAAGGCCGGCGCGGTCCCCGCTGCAAAGCCCGGCCCGGCGCCCAGGAGCGAAAAAAGAAAAAGGAGCCGTCGGGGCGTCATGAAGATCTGAGGGAAAACACGGCGCCCAGAGTAGCGCAACTTCCCGCAAGTTCAATGGCCGGCCCGCCGAATAGCCCTCCTTGACTCACCTGCCGCGAAGTCCCAGCGTCCCTTGTCCGACATCCTCGCCAAGCCCTCGCCCGATGCCGGACCGCCCACGACGCTTACCCGTGTGGAATTGATCACGCCCGCGCATCCTACGCTCTCCCTCCATCCTCTTCATCCTTCTGCCTTCATCCTTCCCATACCGAATCAATTGGTTCACCACGGTCGGCATCGTCTTCTACCATGCGATCGTTCTGCTCGCCTTCGTCCCGTGGTTCTTCACCTGGACGGGCGCGTGGGTGTGCTTCTTCGGCTGCTACTTTTTCGGCACGCTCGGCATCAATATCGGCTACCACCGCCTGCTCACGCATCGCGGCTTTCGGTGCCCCAAATGGCTGGAGCGTGCGCTCGTCTTGCTCGGCGTATGCAATCTCCAGGAAGCTCCTGCCTACTGGGTGGCCGTCCATCGCCGCCACCATCAATTCGCCGACGAAGACCCCGATCCGCACAGCCCCTTGATCAGCTTTTTCTGGTCCCATGTGGGCTGGGTGTGCGCGGAGAAAGTCGGTGAAGATCGCGACGTCCTCGCCCAACGCCACGCCGCCGACTTGCTCGCGGACCCGCTCTACGCGTCGCTCCAGCGGCACGGTTGGTATCTCGCGAATCTCCTTTCGTGGATCGTCTTCTTCGCCGGCGGATATTGCGCGGCGCTCATCGCCGGAGAGACCACGCGGGAAGCGGTACGTCTTGGATCAAGCCTGCTGCTCTGGGGTGTCTTTGTCCGCACCGTCATCGTGTGGCACCTGACGTGGTCGATCAATTCCGTGTCCCACCTCTGGGGCTATCGCAACTACGAGACCCCCGACAAAAGCCGCAACAACATCGTGTTCGGCATCCTCAGCAACGGAGAAGGCTGGCACAACAACCACCACGCCGACCCGACATCTGCCCGGCACGGCCATCAATGGTGGGGACTGGACGTCGCCTATCTCACCATCCGCTGCCTGGGCGCCCTCGGACTGGCCAAAAACATCGCCCACCCATCGCCCCGGTTGACCTCCGCGAAGCCCCTGGCCACGACCGGGCGCGCTTAGCAGCGTGTTCGGAGCTTTGGACACCGGAGGTGTCCCAGCCATTAGCCCCGGGTCGAGCGAGTGTAACGAGCGAATACCCGGGGTCACCCACCCCCCAGCGAACGCTCCATCCGTCCCGGCGAAGCCGCATCTCCTCCGACGGAGAGGGGAACGATGCGGCCAGCAGGCCGGGACGGATGGAACTACGTTGTTTTGGAAGGAAACCCCGGGTGTTCGCTCGCAGACTCGCTCGACCCGGGGCTAATTTCTCTTGTCCCTCCGGGACACCCCCTCCCCCATGGTTTACCCCACCGTGTGTTCGCTGTCGCTCCTCAGCGGGAATCCGCTCCATCGGAGGACCAAGTTCCCATTCCTTTGGCGATTTTCACCCGGCCTCTCATAAACTGCCCCCCTCATCCGTCTAACCGGTATCCTCGTGAAAACGCGCGCCTTCCTTCCCTCCCTCCTCGCCCTCGGTCTCGCCGCCGGTCTCCTTGCCCAAAACGCCCCGCCAGCGCCACCCGCGGCCTTCCAGAAAGCCGAAAAGCTTTTCGCCGCGCAGCACTGGCTGGAAGCGCGCACCGCCTACGATGCCGCCCGCGCCGCGGAACCCGGCTGGCACTCCCCCAATGTGCGCGTTGCGGTCGAGGGCGCGGTCGCCTGCTCGGTGAAATTGTAACTCTGGGACGATGGCCTGGCCCGCGCCGCGGAGTTCGCGGAAAAGACCCGGGGAACCTTCGAGGAAGCGCTCGGCCAGCGGTTCCTCGCGGGGCTGTATCTCTCGTTTCCCCATCAGGGTCTCAAGCAAGGGGGGAAGTTTCTTCGTGGTCAGACCGGCCAGGGCGTTTTTGTCCATTCGTGGAAAAAGGATCGCAAGGACGCCATCCTCCACTATGAGCGCGCGCGCGACCTCCTCATCTGGCTCGCCGCGCATCCCGCCGACGATCCCGCCCGCGCCGCGCCGGATCATGCCAGGTCGCTGAACGCCGAACTCATCGGCGTGAACTTCGATCTCGCCGCGGCCCTCGCCCAGCAGAACTCGGATCGTTGGGGTTACGGACCGTGGGGACTGTGCGGCTGGTGGTGGCCCAGTTGGGGCGAACCGGAGGAAGACTCCGAGGCCGTCGAAGAAGCGGATTACGAGGAGCCGCGCTATGGCCGCGGCTGGGGCGGCCAGGACCAGGAACCGCCCACGGGCATCCCGCTCGGCGCGGATGGCAAGCCGCAGTTCATCGCCACGCCCACCGAATATTCCGCCGCGCTCGGCGCCGGGCCGAAGATCCGCTTCCTGCTCGATGAGATCCAAAAGCTCGATACCTCCGCGAAAAAAGAGGACGCCGCCAAGGCGCTCTTTCGCTGGGCCATGATCGCCCGCTCGCTCTATGGCCCCGAGACCGCCCTGTGGAATGTCAATCGCAACATCTCCTACGACCGCTTCGGGCGCCCGCGCCCACAGGCCAAGGACCCCGACGAACCGAAGGAGCATATTTGGGAGTTGTCAGACGACGAAGCGCTGACCATGGCGGGCGGCAAAGTGCGAAAAATCACGCTGCCCCCAAGCGAGAGCCCCATCGCCATCCTGCGCCAGGTCGAGGAAAAGTTCCCCGGGAGCGAACAGCGTGTGGAAGCCTGCTACGCCCGCGCTCTCTACCTTCAGACCCGCCAGCAATTCCCCCAAGCCGTCGCCGAATACCGCAAGCTCATCGCCACCGATCCGAAGCACCCGCGGGCCAGATCCGCGGAACTCCAGATCGAAGGCATTGGCCAGCCCGGGCTGGCCCTCGGCGCCAGCGGCGTCCACCTGCCGGGCGCGGAGACCAGGCTCTCGTTCAGCTATCGCAATCTCGACAAGGTCGCGTTCAAGGCGATGCGCTTCGACCTGGTCCGCTATGTCCAGGACAAGCTGGAGCAGAAGACCGAAAGCTACTGGAACTATCGCAACCTCCACAACTCGCTCTTCAACAAGGACGATTGGAAACAATACCTCGGCGACACGGTCGCGAACTGGTCGCAAGCCGTCCCGCGTGAGCCGGATAATCGGGCCGCGGAAGGCAACACCGTGGCGCCGCTCAACGAGCCCGGCGCCTTCATCGTCGAAGCCACCTTCGAAGGCGCCGACCGGCCGGCGACTCGCGTCCTCGTCCTCGTGACAGACATCGCGATCGTTCAAAAGGATGCGCTCAAGAAGGGCCTCATCGTCGTCGCCGATGCCCGGACCGGCCAGCCGCTCCCTGACAAGGCCGTCCGCGTTTATGAACACTGGTCGGAATACATTCAGACCAAACAAAAGCAGGAACTGCACGTCGACTCAGTGTCGCTCGTGACGAACAAGGACGGCGTCATTGAATACGCGCGCAAGCACGCGAATCTGGGCTCGATGGTGGATGCGGTCGTCGTCGGCGACCATGGCCGGATGGCCTTCTCATTCTTCCAAGGCTGGTCCGAGAACGACTTTCGCGGCTATGAGGAGACAGGCCCGCGCTTCTACGCGATCACCGATCGCCCCGTGTATCGCCCAGGTTCGGTCGTCAAATTCCGCGTCTGGATCCGCGAACTGCACGAGCGCAAATACGCCGAGCCGTCCGCCGGCTCAAATATCGCGGTCCAGATCCACGACGCGAAGAACAACGTCATCCAGACTCTGAACTTGAAAAGCGACGACATGGGCGCCGCCTCCGGCGAGTTTCAACTCGGCGACGAGCCTCCGCTCGGCGTGTGGCATCTCACCATCAATAACTACCAGCCCGATGCCCGCCGAAGCGCGGGAGCCCTTTTCCGCGTTGAGGAATACAAGAAGCCGGAATTTGAAGTCACCGTGAAACCGGCGGCGACGCAGGCCCGGCTCGGAGACAAGATCAAGGCGACGATCTCGGCCCGATACTATTTCGGTGCGCCTGTCGCGCAGGGGAAAGTCAGCTACAAGGTTTTCCGCGAGAATTACAGCCACGTCTATCTCGGCTCCGGCGAATACGACTGGCTCTATGGCAAGGGTTACGGACGTTCCGTGTATCGTTATCCGTGGTTCCCGTGGTGGGGCCGTTGGGGCGGATGCATCGCCTGGGATGGGCCGTGGCCCTGGGCCTACGGCGCGAAGATCTCCTATCAGTTTCCGTGGGGCTACTACGGCGATGGCGAGGACGCCTGGTCTCGGCGCATGGAAAGCGGCACGCGCAAGGCGCTGCGCGAGCTCGTCGCCCAGGGCGAGGCCACGCTCAAGGCCGACGGCACGTACGAAGTCGAGATCGACACCGCCCGCGCCAAACTGGAGCAGGCCAATCACGATCACCGCTACACGATCGAAGCCGAGGTCCGGGACGCCAGCCGGCGCACCATCGAGGGGAAGGGGAGTGTCCTCGCCACGCGCCAGGAATTCTATGCCTTCGTCGAGACCGATGGCGGCTGGTACCGCCCCGGTAACGAGACCTTTGTCGAGGTCCGCACCATGTCGCCCGACAATGTGCCCGTCGCCGCCAAGGGCGAGGTCACCATCGCGCGCATCCGCTACGGTGGCCCGGACAACCGTGAGGCGAGCGAGGAAATCGTCAAACGCTGGAACGCAGAGACCGATGCCGATGGCCGTCTTTCCTTCAAGTATCCGATCCCTGGCGAAGGCCAGTACCGGATCACCTTCAAGACCAGCGATTCGTGGAAGGAGGAAGTGCAGGGCAATGCGGTCTTCTGGGTTTCGGGTCCGAAGTTCGACGGACGCGTCTATCGCTTCAACGATCTCGAGATCATTGCCGATCGGCGCACCTACAAGATCGGCGACACTGCGCATCTGCTCGTCAATGTGGCGGAAAATAATTCGCGCGTCCTGTTCAGCGACAACGTCAGCAATGGCATTCTCCTGGGCTGGCGTTTCCTCGACATCCCCTCGCGCTCGCTGGTCATCGACGTGCCCATTGAGGCGCGTCACGTGCCCAATTTTTTCGTGGAGGCCACGCTCGTCCGCAATGGCCGTGTGCATAGCGAATCGCGCGAACTCTTCGTCCCGCCCGAGCGCGGCTTGCTCGACATGACCGTCAAGACCGACAAGGACGTGTATCGCCCCGGCGACAAGGGCAAGGTCCGCATCGAGGTCAAGGATTCCGCCGGCAAGCCGGCCGTCGGGGAGGTCACGCTCACCGCCTACGATGAGGCGGTCACCTACATCCAGGACGAGTTCGGCCCGAGTCCGCGCGTCTTCTTTTACGGCCAGAAGCACTACCATCACGTGAACCTGGATTCCTCACTGGAGCAACGTTTCGACGCCGCCGGCTCCCTGCGAACTCCGCAGACCGAGACCTACGCCGGGGGGCAGCCCGAAGGCTGGCAGGGATTCTGGGGATTGGAGAAGCTCAACCTGCTGGTGAGCACTGGTTCTGGGACGCTCGTCTTGAGTGGCACTACCACCTACACCGGGTCGACCGCAATCGGTTCGCTGGGCTTTGGCTCTTCGGACAAACTCAGCATGGCCAAGAGCGCTTCGGCCGCCACCACCCCGATGGCCGCCGCGATGCCCATGTCCGCGGGTCGAGCAGACTCCAGCCGCCCTTTCGGGGCATTCGGCGATGATGCCGACGGCAGAGCGAAGGACCAGTCCAAAAACGGCGCCGCTCCCGCCCTCGTCGAGCCGGAGATCCGCGCCAATTTCGCCGACACCGCGCTCTGGTTGCCCCGCCTCGCCCTCGACAAGAACGGCCGGGCCGAGACCGAGATCACCTTCCCGCAATCGCTCACGACCTGGCGTTTTCACGGGTACGGCATTACGCGTCTCACGCAGGTTGGTGATGCGATCGGCAAGGCGACGACGAGCAAGAGCCTCATCGTCCGCCTCCAGGCCCCGCGCTTTTTCATCGAGCGCGACGAAGTCGTCCTCTCGGCCAACGTGAACAACTATCTCACAGCCGCGCAGACCGTGAAAGCCGAGTTGCTCATCCCCGCCGCGCAGTTTCAGTCGATGGACGGCGCGGCCACTCCCGCGGATGCCGAAGGCAACGTGCGCCTCATTGCCGAAGCCAGCGTGGCCGCGAATGGCGAACACCGCTTCGACTGGCCGGTCAAAGTTCTCAAGGCCGGCCTCGCGAAGATCACCGTCAAGGCCCTGACCACCGCCGAAAGCGACGGCATGCGCATGGCCTTCCCCGTCCTCGTGCACGGCATCAACAAGCAAGTCGCGCAGAGCGGCTCCTACCGCGTGGCGCAGGATGGCGCGCGCACGCTCAAGCTCGATCTGCCCGCCGAGATCGACCCCGAGCAGACCCGGCTCGAGGTCACCCTCTCGCCCAGTCTCGCCGGCGTCATGATCGACGCGCTGCCCTACCTCGTCGGCTATCCGTACGGTTGCGTCGAGCAGACTATGAGCCGCTTCTACCCGACCGTCCTCGTCGCCGGCACCCTCAAGAAAATGGGCACCGACCTCGAGGCGATCGGCAAAAAGCGCAAGGAGATGAACGCCGGCGACATCAAGAACCGCTTCGGCAATTCGCCGGTCTTTGATTCCGAGGAACTGGCGCGCATGACCCGGGCCGGGTTGCAACGCATCTATACGTTCCAGCGCAACGACGGCGGATGGGGCTGGTGGCGGGAGGACGACTCTTCGCCCTACCAGACCGCCTATGTGCTCCAGGGCCTGCACGCTGCCCGCGCCGCCGGCGTCAACGTGGACAGCGGCGTTTACGGTCGCGGACTCGACTTTCTCCAAAACTCGATCCGCAAGGAACTCGCGAAACCCAAGGAGCACCAACAGTTGGGAGACCTCACCACCCAAGCCTACGTGGCCTACATCCTCTCGCTCGAGCATCGATATAACGACGACACGAGAAAGTGGCTGACTGGCCTCTACGAAACACGCGGGGACCTGAACAACTACGGCCGCGCGCTGCTCGCGCTGGCGCTGCACAACGAGAAAAAAGACAACGAAGCCAGCACGGTCCTGCGCAACCTGCTGCAATTCGTCGATCGCGACGACACGAACGAAACCGCCTGGGTC
>JBBRPL010000110.1:0-26630 GCA_038228205.1 Chthoniobacterales bacterium | reverse complement strand
CGGGGTCTTCATCGGCGCGGCGATCACCGGCGCGGGAGCGATCCAGAAACTCCGCGAGACCCTGCTCGGCGGGCCTGAGGTGGTGATGGAGGTCATTGTGAAGAAGCTCGATCACGAGTTGAAGCTGGACGACGAGCAGAAGCGCAAGCTACAGGCGATCATGGATGACGCCCACATCCGGCTGCGGCAGAGCCGGGCGAAGATCGAGCCGGAGGTGGAAGCCACCTTCCACGAGGCGGAAGACCGCACGCGAGCCATTCTCTATCCGAATCAGGTGAAGAAGTTCGATGACTTCATCACCCGGGCCCGTGAAAAATGGAAGGCTCGGGAAAGCGCCAACGCACCTCCGCCGGCGCCGGCAACGCCCGCGCCCGTGGAGGAGGCGCCAGCACCAGCGCCAACTCCGGTGGGCGACACGAAATAGCATTCATTCACGGAGTCATTCTGCGCGGGGCAAAGACGGGCGCGGCGCAGTCGAAGAATGACCGCGGGAAGGGAGGGGCAGCCCTCCCTCCTCCCAAATTGGCCGTGACTCGCATCATCCTCTCCGCTATCGCTCCCCGCCATGTCGAAGACTTTCGCCTGGCTCGTCTATGCGCTGACCGCCGCGTTCTTCGCCTGCTTTTTCCTCTGGCCGCTCGGCGCCACGCTCGGCGGAGCCTTCTTTGATGCCGACGGCAAATTTACGTTCGAATTCGTCGCCGAAGTCTTCCGCAACCGCATTTACCTGGAAGGGCTCGGCAACGCGTTGCTGCTCGCCGTCGGCAGCACGGCCGCGTCCCTGCTCATTGCGGTGCCGCTGGCGTTTGTCGCCGATCGCTATGAGTTTCCGGGCAAGAAGCTGCTCAGCGCGGCGATCCTCGTGCCGATGATTCTGCCGCCCTTTGTCGGGGCCATCGGGGTGCGGCAGATGCTCGGCCAGTATGGCGCCTTCAACGCCGTGCTGACCCACCTCGGTATCCTCAGCACGAATCAGACGATCGACTGGCTGGGTTCGAGCCGGCTGTGGGGCGTGATCGCGCTGAACGCGCTCCACCTGTATCCGATTCTGTTTCTGAACATCACCGCCGCGCTCGCGAACCTGGACCCGGCGATGGAGGAAGCGGCGGAAAACCTCGGCTGCACGGGCTTCCGGAAATTTCGCCGCATCACGCTGCCGCTCATCATGCCGGGCCTCTTCGCCGGCGGCACCATCGTTTTCATCTTTGCTTTCACGGAATTGGGCGTGCCGCTGATCTTCGACCTGACGCGGGTGACTTCGGTGCAGATTTTCTACGGGATCAAGGAAATCGCGGGCAACCCGTTCCCATTCGCGCTGGTCGTCGTGATGCTGGCCAGCACGGTGCTGCTCTACGCGATGAGCAAACTCTTCTTTGGCCGGACCAGCCACGCCATGGTTTCGAAGGCGACCACCATCGGCGGGGCGCGCGCGGTCGGGCCGCTGGGAAGCTGGGTGTGCGCCCTGGGATTCGCGGGAGTCACGGCCCTGGCGCTTCTTCCCCATCTCGGCGTCATCTTCGTATCGTTCGCCGGCGATTGGTACCGCACGGTGCTGCCGACAGGCTGGACGATGGAGCACTACGAGGCGGCGCTCGGTCACGGGCTGACCGTGCCGTCGATCGTCAACAGCCTCAAATACGCCAGCTTTTCCACGGTCTTCGACATCGTCCTTGGCGTCGCCATCGCGTATGTGGTGGTCCGAACGACGCTTCCGGGCCGGGGCGTGCTCGATGCGCTCGCCATGCTGCCCCTGGCCGTGCCAGGGCTGGTGCTGGCCTTTGGCTACATTTCGATGACACAGGACGGGCGCTTCTTCGCGTTCCTTAATCCCTCGAAAGATCCGACGCTGCTCCTCGTCATCGCCTATTCCGTGCGACGCCTGCCGTACGTCGTTCGCTCCGCGGTCGCCGGGTTGCAGCAGACCAGCGTCGCGCTCGAGGAAGCCGCGCAAAATCTCGGCTGCCCGCCGCTCCGCTCGCTGCGCCGCATCACCATGCCGCTGATCGCCGCCAATGTGCTGGCCGGCGGCTTACTCGCCTTTGCCTTCGCCATGCTGGAAGTCTCCGACTCGCTCATCCTGGCGCAGAAGCAGCAGCACTTCCCGATCACCAAGGCCATCTACGAACTCTTCCAACTCATGGGCGAGGGCCGCTTCGTCGCATCGGCGCTCGGCGTATGGGCGATGGTCTTCCTCGGCCTGACCATCTTCGCGACCAGCCGTATCCTGGGGAAGAAGATGGGCGCGCTGTTTAGGGTGTAACAGCCCTACGTCGGGCACGGCAGCCCTTCCGCTACGCCCGTATCGGCAATCGGGATATCGCCCAATTCCCGGAGATCGAGCCACAGGGCCTGGCGGCATAGCAAAAATCGCGCATGGCCAAAATCCTGCCAGCCCGCAGCGACCGCCAGCGCGCGGAACTCCGCGAAGGAGAAGGCGCGGCGGGCCGACATCATGCCGTCGCTCCGGGTCGCCTGCTCGCGATAGCAAAACGTGGTCAGCAAATTCACCCCCGCGAGAGTGAACAGGCTGCGCTCGAGATCGGAGACGAGCACAAAACGGTGCGAAAGATCGCGGCACCGGCGGAGCACGCGCACGGCCTGCTCTTCCGTAAAGTGGTGCAACGCGAGCGAGCAAACGACGAGATCGTAGGTCTCTTTCGTCTCGTATTTCAGGATGTCGCCCCGCACGTAGTGAATCTCCGGATAGTCCTCGCTGGCCCGGCGCGCGATCTCCAGCGACGCCTCGCTGGCATCCACTGCGTCGACCCGCAGGGTGATTTCGCGATCCCTTGCCCAATCGACCATGACGCGCGGGAGATCCCCCGCCCCGGTGCAAAGATCCAGGACGCGGTAGCCGCAACTGGGATTGAGCCAGGCTTCGAGGAATTTGCGCAGGAGACGATAGCTCCCGAACTGGCGATTGATGGAGGCGAGATTCTTCATCTCGGCTTCCAGTTCCGGCGTCACGGGCTGGGGCCGGTCCATGAATTCGGGCTCCTGGGGATCGAAGACGCGTTTCATGTAGGAAGAGAGGTTAACCCCCGCCTTCGCGGGAATCGAATCCTTTGATGCCTCTCGTTCACGGCTTCAATGCCAGGAGCGCGAGCATGCGGCCGGTCTTTCCGCGCTCGGCACGATAGGAATAGTAGCGATCGAGGTGCGTGGCGGTGCACGTGCCATCGTCGAAGACCTGCCGCACGCCCGCGGCCCGGCATTGCGCGACGATGAGCGCCGCAAAATCGATCTCGAAGTGCGGCGGCCGGATGCAGGGGCTGAGTTGGACGACGATCCTGGCCGGGTCGCAGCCGAATTCATCGCGCATACGGGCGATGGCGGCCGCCGCGATGCCAAGTTCGGTGCCTTTGCGCCCCGAGTGCAACAAGGCCACCACACGCCGCTCCGGCTCGACGAGATAAACCGCGCAGCAGTCCGCCACATAGACCCCGAGGCATACATCGGGATCGGCGGTGATGAGGCCATCGACTCCCGGGACCGGGAACGTCGTGGCCGCATGGACGATCGCCAACTCGCGTCCATGCACTTGCTCGCCTATGGCGAAGGGCCGGCCCGCGAGGCCCATGGACCCGCGAATTTCATCATGGTATCCAGCGAGCCGTTCCAGCGCGGCAGCGCGATCGGTATGCACGTCGAGCCCCGGCACGCGGCCGGTAAACCCGTGCGCAATACCCGGCAGAGCCGCCAGCGCCGCGAAGGCTTCCACGGGAGCGCCCACGGATCAGCGTTTGGCCGGTGCTGGTTTTTCCGCCGCCCCCGCCTTCTTCACCACCACCGCGGGCTTCGCTTTGCCGGCGACCAGCGGATCCTTGAACATCTCCGCATAGATCGTGTCTGTCGCGGTCACCCGATCGAACTCCGCGAGTTCCGTATTGTAGGAGGCGCGCGACTGGATTTCGGTCGTCTGGGCTTGCGTGAGCGCCACGCGGGCATCCAGCACGTCCAACTGCGTGCCGGCGCCGGCACTGAAGCGTTCATTGGCGAGACGCAGAGCCTCCTGGGCCTGCTCCACGTTCTTCTGCTGGCTGTGAATGACCTCCCGGTCGGCACGCAGGTTGGCATACGCCTGCTGGACTTCGAGTTCCACCTGGAGGACGGAATCGTCGTAGTTGATCTTGGCCGTTTCGAGTTGGGCGCGGGCCTGTTTCACCCGCCCGTAGGTTTGCAGGCCGTCGAAGATATTCCACGAACCGGTGATGCCGTAGAACCAGCCGTCCACCGTCTGATCGAGCTGGTCCGAGAGCCGGGAGTTCCGGAGCTCGTAGCCCGCGTTGGCGTCGACACGCGGCTTGTAACCGGCCAGTTCCACTTTGATTTGCTCCTTGGCGATGAGGATCTGCTGGCGCTGGACCTTTAGGAAAGCGCGGCGTTCCCGGGCTAATTCGAGCGCCTTCAAAAGCGGGATCGGCCGTTCCGAAATGTCGAATTCACCCACGCAATTGAAGGTCGGCTTGCCCCGCGGTCCGGGCTCCAGGCCAAGCGTGCGCGCCAGTTGAAGCTGGGCGATGAGGTAGTTGTTTTTCGCCGTGATCAATTGCGGCTGCTGGTTGGCCAGTTCGACTTCGGCGCGCAGGACATTGAAGCGCGGGACCGTCCCCGCCTCGAACCGGTTTTGCTGATCCTTGAGCTGATCGGTCAGCAGTTGGACGGACTCCTCCTGCACCTTGATCAGCGCCCGGGTCAGGATCACATTGTAAAATTGCGTCCGGACCGCCGCCACGATCCGATCGATCGTATCGCGCAACTGGTAGTAGCTGCTGTCGTCGGTAAATTTGGCGATCTTGATCGCCGCAGTGACCGCGCCACCGGCGTAGATTACCTGGGTGACTTCGACATCCACCTTGTAGGCCTTGTCACTCGGACCGCTGATGGTCTGCCCGCCACTGCTACTGCTGGACTTGGCCAATTGTTTCTGCAGCGCCCCCACATCGAATTGTGGCGCGATCGTTCCCGTTCCAACAACCGGTGGGACAACGATAATCAGCGCGTTGTTGTTGACGGTTTGATCGTTCTTCTCCAACAACCGGGAATCCTGCTGCGTGAAGCTGCCGGTCGCGGCCAGATGCGGCAGCGCCTGCGCCCGCACTTCGATGATCTGCCCGCGAGTCCGCTCGATTTCCTGGAGCTGCTTGAGGATATCCGGATTCTGCCGCAAGGCGGCTTGAACAGCCTGATCGATGCTCAGGTTACCGGTGATGACGTGGGAAGTTCCGGTGCCCTGCCCTGCCCAGCAAACAGCAGCCGCAATGACACCTGAGGCGGCCAGCGCCGCGGAGAAGAAACGATTCATTTGGAATGGCAGTAGGTGAAGATTTTCTCGTAGATTTGCAACCATGTCTTTTGCTCGTCGACGTCGAGCACTTCCATCATCTTGAGAAGATTGGTGACCATGTCCTCGCGGACTTCGGAGACCAAAGCAGAACCCGTTGTAGTGATTTGCACGAGGACCTTGCGGCGGTCATCGCGACCGTGCGTCCGCCGCACGTGCCCGAGATTCTCCAGCCGATCGATGAGCCCCGTCGCCGCCGCCGTAGAATGCCCCATCCGCTGGGCGATTTCGGACATGGTCAGTTCCTTCTGTTCCCGCAGAAAGCCCAGCAGGCAGTATTGCGGAAAGGAGACATTGCCCCGCGACAACTCCTTGGACAAGTTGAGGATGAAACAGCGCTGGAGGACGGTGAAAATGTCGGCCAGGCGCTCGGCGTCCTGGCGCCTGGTATCCGCTACACGTAAGGAGGGCATAAATTTAATGGCGTTTACCTTAAAGCCCTCGAAGCACCCGTCAATCAAGCAAAATGCTCCCTTTCAAATGATTCGGGCTGCGTTCTTGCCATGCCCTCCCGGGGGCGACTACCCTCGCCCCATGGATGTCGAATTGCTGCGCAGTGTCTCCATTTTACGCCAACTTTCCAGTGCCGAACTGGAGGGTTTTTGCGCACTGCTCGCGCCCAAGGAGGTCAAAGCCAGGGAGCGGATCATCGAGGAGGGCACGCCGGTGGGATTCTTCTCCATCATCTGCGAGGGCATCGTCCACATCCGTCGCCTGGCCAATAAACGCGAAATGCTCCTTGGCCGGCTCGGGCCCGGCGGTTTTTTCGGCGAGATCAATCTCTTCGACCCGGGCATGGCCACCGCGAGCATCTATGCCATGAAGCCCACCCGTCTGGCCCAGGTGGACTACGAGAGCTTCCACCAATTCATGACCGCGAATCCCGCGACCGGCTACAAGATCGCCTCGGCCATGATGACCGAGATGGCCCGCCGCTTGCGCCAGACCAGCGCGCGCCTGGTGAACACCGCCTACTGGACAAACGCCGAAGGCGCCGTCCCGCAGCCGCCCAGGGGGGAGTAGGGGTCCAGTAATCAGTGCTGAGGCGAGTGATCAGCGGCCACAAAGCGTGGCTCAGGACTTACTGACTACTGACCTCCTGATCACTGATTACTTCTGCCGTCACTGGAAGACCTCATCCCCCTTGCCCGGTGTCCCGCTCACGATATCGGCAACGATAAAGGGACGCCTCCGGACGGCTGTCACTTTCAACTGCGCCGTTGATCCATCCGCGGAACGACATTGCAACGTGGCCCCCACGGACGGACTCGGTTGTGATCCGTTGTCGATCAGCGCGAATGCGATATCTGTGTTGATCAGGACGACCGTGCCGATCAATTGCTCGTGCTTCGGCGTCACGGTTGCCCGCCGCTTACGGTGAAACTTGTCCAGGAGCGAGCACCCGGGCAGGAGAAAAGTGGCGAGCGCAATAACCAACAGAGGCCGGAGGAATGGACGCATGCGAATTGGGACAGAATCCTTGCACGCCATCCCGTCCCCGCCAAAGCGAATTCCCGCGGCGCCTTTCATGTCCTCGTACCTAACGGCTAGATCTCGTCGGAATGCGGGACCCGGTACCTCCCAATCACCATTCCCACGCAAAAAAGGAGAGTCCGGGTGAGGACGATAAACGTCGCGACGAGCAGGCATGCGACCGAGACGAGGGGGAACATGAGACAGTGATAGCACGAGTGAACGTTATTTAAGCATCCTTTTTAAAACCGGATTTTAACAAACAGGCGTATAGGCATCGCGTGCGTGACGTGTGTATCGTCCATGCATGTCACTCGAGTATCCCGCCCTCGCTTTCGCCATTGCCGTGAAAAACGGCGTCCAAGCCATCGACTTTTACAAAAAAGCCTTCGGCGCGGAAGAACTCTATCGGCTCGTCGATCCCGAAAGCGGCAGAATCGGCCATGCCGAACTGACCATCAATGGAGCGCTCTTCATGCTCTCCGATGAATATCCGCAGTACAACAAATCGCCCGAAACCCTCGGCGGTGTTTCCGCAAAGTTCTATGTAAAATGCGCCGACGTGGATGCGTCGTTCGCCCGCGCGGTCGCGGCCGGCGCGGAAGTGATCATGCCGCTGACCAATCAATTTTACGGTCATCGCGACGGCCGGGTTCGCGACCCCTTCGGCCATGAATGGCTGCTCTCAGCACAATTCGAGGAAATCAGCCCCGAGGAGATGCAAAGGCGCTGGGACGCCTCCGTGAAGAAATCATAACCAGCGTCACCGCGTCCCGTTCTGCTTTTTCATCCCCGGTATGATCGCCGGCAGCAGGTCCTCGATCGTATCGACGACCACGAAATCGCTCGGGCGGCACATCCGGCTGAGGAGTTCGATGAGCGGATCCCAGAACCGCAGGCCGGAATGGTGCGTCCGGTTGAAGATCACCACGGGCTTGCCCTCCATGAGCGGATTCTTCTGGTGCTTGAAAATCATCAGCGCAAAGAGCTCCTGGACGGTGCCCGCGCCCCCGGGGAAAATGACGAACGCATTCGAATTCTCAATCATCACCTGCATGCGAGTGTAGATATCCGGGCGGAGCCACAAGGTGGAGAGTCCGTCGGGTAACCCTTCGAGTTTGATAATGTGCGGCACGTTCGATCCGGCAGTCCACCCACCGGCATTTACGGATCCCTTCACCACCGCCCCCATGATTCCCGACCGACCGGCGCCCGAGATACAGCCGATCTTGTTCTCCGCAAGCATGCGCCCGAGCGCCTCGCCATCGGCCAGGTAGTGCGGATCCTCCAGCGACGCCGAACAAAAGACGCACGCGTTGCCGATATAATCGTTGGGAATAGGCGTCTCGAGCACCGTCACGTCGCTTTCCTCGAGGGGGTGCCGCCCGGCGTCCGGGATTCCCTGGGCCCTCACCCGCTCCAGGGCGTCCAGCACCGCCTCCGGCGAATTCACCGTGAGGAGGAAGTCGGCATAATTTTGCCGCACCGTGCCCATCTTATTCAGGTGGATCAGCACGGCGAAGAGCGGGTTCCACGACGTGTCTTCGTTCAGGATGATTGTCGGTTTCCCCGCGAGATTGCCGTCGAGTGTCTGAAAGCCCACGAAGATCGAGATGGCCTTGAACATGTCCTCCAGCGTCGCCCCGGGGGTGAAAACGAACGCGTCCGACTCGATGATCTTCTTCTCGATATTTGAAAGCGTGATCCGCTGATCGCCGTTCGCATTGTAGATGTCCCATCCCTCGGCGAAGAGAAGATAGAGCAGCCGCGCGCGCGCGGCCCGATTGGGGTCGTCCGCCCCAAGGACGGTTCCGGAAAGTCTGACTATGGCCATTGGTTGGGTTCCCTAAAAAAAGTGGATGGATGTAGCACGCATCGCGCCTGAAGGCCAGCCCGTGTCGGGTAGCGCCACCATTCATTCGGTGGAAAATGCCTGTTGGTCACGGAGCCTCCAGCGAACGATACTCGCCCGGATGGATGGACTCCGCAGCCGTGCGGATATACGCGAAATGCTTTTCCAAAGTGGGGCGGTGATTGGTCCACAGTTCCAGCATGGCAAGATCGCGGCCTCCGAGATTTTGCTGATACTGCAGATTCTTGTCAGCCAGGATCAAGAGATCGAAGCGATCTGCCTCCGCAGCCGCGAGGAGTTCTCCGTTCTTTATCCCGGCCCAGCCCTTTTGCTGCACGGTGATGACGTCGTGTCCGGCAAGGGCGTTGCGCACCTGCGCCGGAACTCCCTCGTCAAGCAGCACCCTCACGCGGCCGCCTGATGCTCGAGATCCCGCTGACTGAATCGCAAAACTGACACTGCCAGCTCACGAGGGACGGACGGAAAGGTTTCGAGGAAGTAGTCAAGAGAAAGGCTGTCCGCGAGGTAGTCGAAAAGGGTCCGGATCGGAACGCGCGTCCCCTTGAACACCGGCGTGCCGCCGAGGATATCCGGGTCGATGGTGATCAGATCGCTTGCGCTCATGATCGCAGTATAGGCGACCCAGTCGCTGAGTAAAGTTCACGCCGCAGGGGAGCGCTGCTATCAGAATATGCCGAAGGCATTCCATAAATCAGCCCAGCGAGAGGGGATTCAGAGTGTTCGGCGGGTGAGCTTTTCGCCGCCGACGGTATGGGCGGACCGGACCGGCGCGGCGAGTTCACCCCATGCGTCACCCATGATTCGCGGGTAGAGATCGCAGGGAACGCTGGACGCAATCATCGGCTCCCGGTTACGGGTTCATTGCGCCAACCGCAACATTCCCGCTCGGCTTCCGCTGCCGTCCAGTCCGTTTCATTTCAACAATTTGGCCAGTTCCGGCGACACCCGCCGCAACTCTTCCGCGACAATTCCCGACATCACTTCCGCGCCTTTTGCGTTGAGATGCGTGTGGTCCGCGGCGCCGTCCTTGCCCGCCGGATTAAACTCATCGGAAGCCGTGGGCCCGAGCTTTTCCAGAAGTTCGATACTGCGGGCAAACAGATCGACGAGCGGGACCTTCTCGTCTGCCGCGACTTTCTTCGCCGCCTCCGCGTAGGGCTTCAGTTCTCCGCGGATTTTCCCGCTGTCAAAAATCCGCCGCGCCATCGAAGTCACGAGGATCGGCTGCGCGCCGATCGCGCGCGCTTCCTGCACAAAGCGAATCAAATTCTGGCGATACGTGGTCTCCGGGTCCGTCTCGCGATTGGCGCCCTTGCCCGGCATGTCGTTGTGGCCGAATTGAATGAGGATGAACGCCGGCTTCGCGTCCAGCGCCTTCTGCCACCGGCCCGCATCCCGAAAGCTCTTGGAACTTTGCCCGCCCGAAGAAAGATTCACGCACTCCGCCTCGGGCGTCAGCCGCTGGGCGAAGGCCGCCCCCCAACCCGCGGTATCGGTGACGGTGGAATCTCCCGCCAGGACCACCCGCATCTTCGCCGGATCCGCCGCATGGATGGCACCGGCGAGGTTGAGGAAGGTCAGGCAGATCAGAAAGAGAATGCGGTTCATAGAATGGAGATTGTGGAGGTTGAACGGCGAAGGCGCACAGGAGTTTCATCGCAAAAACTCCGGGTCCGCCACGAGCCGCAAATGTCCCACTTTACGAAAGCGCCCGCATCCGATACACCGTCTACGGCTCATCGATTCTCCTCAGCGATGAACCGAGGCGGGACAAGCCCGCGCACAACCAAACCTAGGGCACTTAAAAAGGGAATTCATTGAGCATACGAGGATACTACAGACACACCAAGATCATTGCCACTCTGGGCCCGGCCACGGAGAGCAAAGAACGGCTGGAACAACTCATCCGCAGCGGGGTGGACGTCATCCGGCTGAACATGGCCCACGCCACCGGCGAGTGGATCACCACCGTCGTCCAGCGCATTCGCGAAATGTCCACCGAGGTCTCGCGACACATCGCGATCATGATGGATGTGAAGGGCCCGGAAATTCGCACGGGACCGGTCCCCGAAGCGATCGAGCTCAAGGTCGGTGAACATTTCGAATTCTACACGGAAGGTCCGACCGACGGCGTGCGCGGTGTCGGCGTCAACTATCCGAATCTGCCCGCCGATGTGAAAGTCGGCGCGACGGTGCTCGTCGATAGCGGGCTCATTCGGCTCCAGATTTTGGAAACGGACGCGACGCACGTCCGGTGCCGCGTCATGACGCCCGGCCGGCTCGGATCGCGCCGCCACATCAACCTGCCCGGCGTGGACGTGAGCCTCCCGTCGCTCACGGAAAAGGACGAGCGGGACATCCGGGATGGCGTGGCGGCGGGCATCGACTTTGTGGCGCTCTCCTTTGTGCGGCGCGGCGAAGACATTCAGACCCTGCGCAGCTATCTCGATGGCCTCGGTTCCAAAGCCCGCATCGTCGCCAAGATCGAGGACCAGACCGGTCTCCGCAACCTCGAGGACATCGTGAAGGCCACCGATGCCGTGATGGTGGCCCGCGGCGACCTGGGCATCGAAATCGACTATCACATTCTGCCGCTCGTTCAGACCCGGATCGTGGAGATGTGCCAGGCCCATGGAAAGCCGGTGATCATCGCCACCCATCTCCTCGAGTCGATGATCTCCGCGCCGATGCCGACGCGCGCCGAGGTCTCCGACATCTCGACCGCCGTGCGCGAGCAGGCCGACGCGATCATGCTCTCCGGTGAAACCACCACCGGGCTCTACCCGCTCGAATGCGTGGACGTGATGAAGAACATCATTCAGAGCATCGAGCCTTCGGAAAAGAAACTCCTCAACGATACGGTGCGGCTCGATGACCCCAAGGCCAAGATGCTGCGGTCCGCCGCCCTGCTGGCCCAGGATCTGGGGCAGTCCGGCATCGTCGTCTTCACCCGCAGCGGGTTTCTGGCCTACACGCTCGCCGCCTTGCGCGCCCAAGGCGTCCCGATCTACGCCTTCACCGACGACGAAGCCCTGTTTCGGCAGTTGCTCCTGCCATGGGGCGTCGAGCCGTTCCTCATGCCCTTCTCCGAAGATCCGGAAGAGACCATTCAGAACGCGATCGCCTACCTCAAGCGGAGTCATTGGTGCGGCGGGGGCGAGTGGCTCGTCGTGATCACCAACGCCCTGGCCCACGGGAAGATCATCGACACCCTGCAACTCCGGCAGGTGGAATAGGATGGGAAAGTAATCAGCAATCAGTTCGGAGCGAGTGATCAGTTGCAGCCCTTCACGGCTCGGCGACGCCAGAGGAGGCCAGGATATGTCTGCCGGGTATCACGTGCCCGGTTGCCAAACTCCACCCACCCCGATTCAATCACGCGCGTGAACCCACCTCCCCTCACCCCCGACGCCATCCTGCAAACCGCCTTCGGCTTCTGGGGCTCCAAAGTCCTCCTCACGGCCGTCGAGTTCGGCCTATTCTCCACTCTCGCCGAACGCCGCCTCACCGGCCCGCAACTCGGGACCGAGTTGCAATTGCATTCCCGCGGCATCGCCGACTTTTTCGACGCCCTGGTCGCCATGAAATTCCTCGATCGCGATGGCGACGGCGAGGGCGCGACGTATTTCAACACTCCCGCCGGCGCGCTCTACCTCGACCGCAACAGCCCCCGCTATATCGGCGGCATCCTCGTAATGCTCAACGCGCGGCTCTTCAAATTCTGGCACGACCTCCCCGAAGCGCTCCGCACCGGGAAGCCCCAAAACGAAACCAAGCACGGCCAGAAAGGCATGTTCGAGGAACTGTATTCAGAACTGCCCAAGCTCGAGCAATTCCTCGGCGCCATGACCGGCCTGTCGCGCATCAACTTCGAGGCGCTGGCCGCCAAGTTCGACTTCTCTCGCTTCCAGACCCTCTGCGACATCGGCGGCGCGACCGGGCTCCTCTGCATCGAGGCCGCCAGGAAGCACCCGCACCTGCGTTGCACGACTTTCGACCTCCCACCCGTCGAACCCGTGGCCCTCAAGCACATCGCCGCCGCCGGGCTCAGCGACCGGGTCGGCACCGCCTCCGGCGATTTCTTTTGCGACCCGCTCCCCAAGGCCGATGTCATCACCATGGGGATGATCCTCCACGACTGGAACCTCGAGAAAAAGATGCACCTCATCCGCGCGGCCTACGACGCGCTCCCGCCCGGCGGCGCCTTGGTCGCCGTCGAGGCCCTGATCGATGACGCCCGCCGCAAAAACACCTTCGGCCTGCTCATGTCGCTGAACATGCTCATCGAGTTCGGCGAAGCCTTCGATTACTCGGGCGCCGATTTCCGCCGGTGGTGCACCGAGGCCGGCTTCACGCGCTTTGAGGTCATCCACCTGGCCGGTTCATCGAGCGCGGCGATTGCCTACAAGTAGCCAGCCTACGACTCGGCTGCGCGACCGAGCTCTGCCAGCTTGAGCACGGTGTTCCAGTTCCGCGCGGTGTTGGTCACACCGATCCATTGGTCAAATTTCGCGGCCATCTTGCTCGTCCCGAAACCGTGCGGTGTGTGCAGATAAGCGACGCCCTTGATGACCTCGATTTCCTCACCTCGTACGGCGCAGGCGCGCACGCGCTCGATGTCCCCCGCTTTCGGCGCGCTCTCGAGCAGCGCGGCGTGAACGGTGGTGGGGGCTTCCGTCGCGGCCTTGTGGAAAGGATTGCGCGCGATCAGATCGCCCCATTCCTCCAGCGTCCGTGCGAAGATCGCCTTGTCGAAATCGAATTCCGCGCGGCACAGATCCGCGATTGCGCCCACGACCTTCTTCCGGCTCAGCCCGGAGCTCACGATCGCGTTCCCGCTGTTGATGTAAGTCGCCACGTCCTCGAACCCAGCTTCCGCCAGTTTTTCGCGGAGCACTTTGGCGGGCAATTTCGTCTTCCCGCCCACGCCGCGGAAGAGAATGAGATGGACGGTGCGTTTCATGGGGGCGCAATCCTCGACGCTCCCCGCTGACGATTCAACTCTTGCTCAGTTGGGTGGAGTCGGTTGTGCGCGCTACGCGTCGCCGGCGCCGGATTCGACCGTCCACGGCGGAACGGGACCCTTAATTTCTCTTTCCGCGCGAAACCAGTGTTCCTCGCTGCGTCCTTCGGGACGGCCTTCTTCTTCGTAATAGCGATGGGCAAGGCGCGCAATTTCCTCTTCCGGATTTGCGTCGTTCGCCGAGGTGGAGGGAGATTCGTCGGGCATAGATTTCGAGGGTTCCCTGAGATTCGCAGCGCGCAACGCGTCCGCGCCTGTGAATCTGCAACTGTGCGCCACGAACCGTTGGCCCACTCGCGCTCGCGACCCCGAAGGGGTCGAAGCTATTAGCCCCGGGTCACTGGAGCGGAGTGACAGGACTCGCGCCAGCGAGCCCCGCGAAGCGGGGTGGTCGCGGCGGCGACCATCAACGGAGTGTAACGAGCGAACACCCGGGGTCTCCACCCCCAGCGAACGCTCCATCCGTCCCGGCGAAGCCGCCTCTCCGTCTGCACGGCGAGGCAGGCTGCGAATGGACTGGAACCGGTAGAACGTTGGCGTAAATCGCTATCCGACCGCCTCCGCCATCTGGCTGAAGTGACGGTAGAGGTGCGGGCAGGAACTCGCGGTGGCGCGCACCTCGGTCGTCAAACCGAGATCATGCAACGGGTTGGTTTTGGCGATGGCCACCGCTTCCTCCATGCTGTCCACGGAAAGCAGCACATAGCCGCCGATCACCTCCTTGGCTTCGGCAAACGGCCCATCGGTCACCGATTGCCCCCCCTTTCCAGAGATGACGACCTTTTCATCCATGAGCGGCTGGGCCGAGACCATCTTGCCCGTGGCCGCCAAGCCATCGAACCAGGCCTTTACCTTATCTATGGCCTGGCGGGTCTCGTCATCGGAAAGCCCGGACATCCAATCGGAATTCCGAAAGAGTAGCAAATATCCGGTCGCGTGCGGTTGGGTGGTGGTTTCAATGCTCATAGGAATAAGATGTTGGGAGTTTGGATCGTTTTCAATGGTATGACGAACGGGAAACGCCACCGAGGACACGCCCGCGCAAATTTCCCTCTCGTTCCTAAAATAAACCGAACCTTCTGGATGCTGTCGACTGGAACGAGAGTGAAATAATTTTCCCCAAAGAATGTCCTGAGTTGATCACCCCATTCGTCGGGAGGATGTTCAACGTGAAATCAAACCCTATGACCACCAACGCTACCAACACCATTCGACTTCACCGGGTCCTCCGCGCCACCCCGGAACGAATCTATCGCGCCTTTCTCGACCCGGACGCCAAGGTCAAATGGCTGCCGCCCCACGGATTCACCGGCAAAGTGCATCATCTCGAAGCGAAGGTCGGCGGCAGCTACAAGATGTCCTTCACCAACTTTACCACGGGCAAGAGCCACACCTTTGGCGGAACCTACGTCGAGCTGACGCCCCATGAACGCATCCGCTACACCGACAAATTCGACGATCCTAATCTGCCAGGGGAAATGCAGGTCACCATCGAGTTGAAGAAGGTCTTGTGCGGCACCGAGCTCAACATCACGCAGGAAGGCGTCCCCGCCGTCATCCCCGCGGAAATGTGCTATCTCGGCTGGCAGGAATCACTGATCCTGCTCGCGCAGCTCGTCGAGCCCGAAATCCCCGATCATCCGTAAGGCGGACGAGCCTCGCGGGTCTATCGCAAGTTTTTGTTCTCAGTCCCAGAGTTGGCCCGGGAAAGCGGATCCACGCGCCCTGTTGGCCCAAAACGGCATTCATTTCCCGCCGCTCGATCCGTATCGGTAGTAAACCTCGAGCATCAGGATGCACAGACTCGTGCGGTAGACGGGGCCGCACCCTCCCGGATCACGCTGCAACTCTCCTGCGGGTGAGTGCCCTTTCAATTCCGGCCAGCTTCCATCGCTCTTTTGATTCTTGGCGATCTCTTCCTGAAAGAGTCTGTTCCAGGTGGCCCAGGAAGGGCCACCCAACGACGCGCAGGCGAGCGTATTGTAATACCACGTGTAGAGGTCCGCTCTTTCGTCCAGATATTTTACGGGATAGTTCTTCCGGGTCTCGTCGAGAACGAAGCGCACTCCGTCGGTCACCGTTTTGCCATCGAGTGGATTCCAGGCATGCATGCAGTAGGCCCCCACCCCGGTGAGGCTGTAACGATCTTCCAGTGACCGGTAGCCGAAGCCGCCTTTGGGTCCACGCACGCGTTTCAGATTAAGCATCGCCTTGTCGAGGGCCGCGTCGACCTGGTCCAGATTCAATTCAGTGCGGTGCACCGCCAGGAGCGCCTGGATGTGCCATCCGCTCACCGACGTATCGCTCTGGCTTCTGTCGTAGGTGTACATCCATCCTCGATCGGGCCCCTGTCCTTCCACCATGTACATTACGGCTTTCTTCAGCATGTCCACCACGGTGGCGTCGCGGGTCATCGCGTAATACTCCGCCAGGGCAAACGCCACAATCGCGTGGGCATAGACACCGGATGACGTGAACGCGGGCTCCATGCTCAGCCGCCCTTCGGAAAGCGCACCCTCCGACATGATCCATCGGACCGCGTTTTTCACCGTCGGTCCGAATTCGGGGGAGTCCGGCGTTTCGCCATGACCGAGGAGTGAAAGCAGACTGAGGCCCGTCATCGCCGAGACGTACGGCTTGGAACCCTGACCCCACGAGCCGTCCGGCATTTGCGCTCCCGCAAGATATTGCAACCCTCGCACGACGGCCTCTTCGCTCGCCGGTTTGCCCCCGTGCTCGGTCATGGCCCGAACCCGCAGTTCGGCGGCGATGCGATCCCCGAAGACTTTCGATGTCGGCAGGTTGGCGGGCATGATCGCGTCGTCCTCGAGATTGAGCGCGATGGCCTGCCCGAGTAAATTGCGGCCCGAGACGTAGGCCCGCTTCTCGTTTGGCTTTAGCGCGATCAGCACGAACCTTTCGCCGCGCCGACCCTGCCGCACCACAGTGTTGCCATTGAAGAACAGGGGGGTGTCGCGTGTCAGGCAAACCACGCTGCCCAAGGCGATCTCCTGCGCGCCCGCGGACGAAGCGAGCAGACAAAGTGCTGCCAAAATAGGGGGGAATCTCATGAGGCAGTGCTTCAGACGCAGGCGTCGGGCGAAATCTTCAAACATTCAGATGGCCCGCCGTTCCCAAAGCGCTTGGCGCCTTTCCCGATTTGGCGGACTTTGGCAACGACCGGAAATTCACGAGCAGCCGTAGGCCGGCCGACGCTGCGCACAAATTCTTATGAGTCGTCCTCGCTCACTTCGGGAACGAGAGGCGTGGGAACGTGCGGGACATCGGGCGCGAATCTGATTTCTTTTGCCCATGGCAAATCCCTCCCGACTTTGTGCGGTTCTGCTCACGGCGCTGCTGTTGTGCGTCCATGTGGCGCGAAGCGAGAATACGCCCGTGCTGGTGGCGCCGACCCCCGGCACACCTCGCGCCGTCCCGACCTTTCACTGCCTCGGGCTCTACTGGTCGCCACCCGGCGGCGCGGCGGATCGGGTGGTGCAGGTGCGCTATCGAGTGAAAGATGCGGCGATGTGGAACGAGGGACTCCCCATGCGCTACAATCCGATCGACGGAACCGACGAGGATCTCACCGACTACCGGGGCAGCATCGTTCACCTCCAACCGGCGACGACCTACGAAGTGGAGTTGACCCTAACGGGCACTTCGACCTCCACGCGGCTGACAGCCCGCACCTGGAACGAAAGCTTTCCCGAGGGCGAGACCGTGCGCGTGCCAGCCGGCGATCAACCGCTGGTCATCACCGAAGGCGGGAAAGCGGACGCCTGGCGCGTGTATGATGGCGCCGGCGCCACGATCGACGTGCGGCACCTTCAGAATTCCTGCATCACCGTGAATGCCTCGTATGTGATCCTGCGGGGCTTTGTGCTCAAGGGCGCGGGCGCGGCGGAAAATCTGAGCAAGGCATCCATCGGCGCCATCGACCTCGCGGCGGGCCACGACATCGTCATCGAGGGTTGCGACATCTCGGCCTGGGGACGGCGGAATCCGCAGACGGGCTTTGGTTTCAACTGTGATTCGGCGATTCTGTGCCGCAATCACGAGGCGGCACGCATCGTCATCCAACGCTGCCGTCTTCATCACCCGAGCGAAGATACCAACAGCTGGTATGAGCCGAAGTATTCCACCCATCCGGCCGGGCCGCAGGCGATCAGCTTCTTCGACACCGACGGGAACCATGTGATCCGCTACAATGAGTGCGTGTCCGATCCCGAGCACATGTTCAACGACGCGATCGGCGGCGGCGCGAATGGGAGCTATCGTGGTGCGCCGGGACCCGATTCGGACATTTATGGCAACCTGGTCACCCACTCGTGGGACGACGGCCTGGAGGTGGAAGGCGGCGGGCGCAACGTGCGCGTTTGGGATAACTACGTCTCGCGAGCCGCGAACATGATCGCCAACGCCGCCACATCGATCGGTCCTTTGTATATTTGGGGGAATGTGGTCGGCCGTTGCCAGGTGACGCCGGAGCTCCCTGGCTATGGATTCATCAAGATGGGCTTTGCCGGCGGCGTGCAATGGATGACCGGACATCAATACATTTTCCACAACACCATCTTCGCCGAAGACGGCTGGCTGCCGACGGGTGGGCTGGGCGGCAACCGGATCGTCAAGCACACCACCTCGCGTAATAACATCCTCCACGTGCGCTCCGCGACGGGCCGCAGCGCCAGTTCCAACGCGGAAAATGTCGATGATGACTACGACTATGACCTCTTCAATGGCCAGGTGCCCGACGCGCACGAAAAGCACGGCGTCCACGGCGAGCCCGCCTATGTGGCGGGCGCAGGTTTTGACGATCGGACGAAGACCGGCCGTTTCCAACTGGCGCCCGGCAGTCCCGGGATCGAAGCCGCGCTCCCGATCCCAAACTTCACGGGTCCCTTCACCGGCAAAGCCCCTGATATCGGCGCGCACCAGCGCGGCGAGCCACCGCTGACCTACGGCGTCGGGGCCAGGCCGCGGTGATCATGCGCCTCTCGAACCGTTTGTTTGCCACTTCCCTCCCGCTTCCGTCGCGTGCTATTTCCTAGGGCATGAACCCCCTCGCTCTGCTCGTCCTCATCCCCGCCATCACCACGTCCGTTTTCGCCGCCGACCTCGGCAAGCTCATCTTCCAGGACGACTTCAACCGCAACGAATCGCAGGAAACCACCGACGAACCGGGCAACGGCTGGGCCACCAACAGCAAGGCCCGCGCGCAGGGAGACAAGCAGGTGGACCTGAAAGACGGCGCGATGCGCATTTACATCAGCGCCCGTGCAGACCACGCGGTCTCCGTCACGCACCAGGCCGAATTTACCGACGGCACCGTGACACTGCGCTTCATGCTCGAGGACGAAAAGGACAGTCTCGGCCTCGATTTCGCCGACGCCCAATGCAAGGAAGTCCACGCCGGCCATCTGTGCGCCGCCAAGGTGGACACCAAGCAGGTCCAAATGATCGACCACAAGACCGGCGGGATGCGCGTCGATATCCACGACGCACGAACGGAAAAGAAGGAGCTGACCGACGAACAGAAGAAAGCACTCGTCGGGAAGTCGAAGAACGTCGCGCACGCCACGGAAGTCGGGAAGTGGCATGAACTGCAGGTGACGATCGAGGGCGACGAACTGAGCGTGACGATTGACGGCCAGGCCATCGGGAGTTTTCACTCTCCCGGCATCGCTCATCCCACCAAGCGCATGCTGCGCTTCGCGGTCCCGCGCAATGCCGTGGTGGATGACGTGAAAATCTACCGCAAGGGCTGAGCGTCACTGATCGTCATTTTGATTTCGCATTGGCTCAGGCGCGCCGTTGTTCACTCTCGGGCCGAGTGGGCGAGGTGGTAGTCGGTTATCCGGACTTGTTCGATAGCGCTTTCCGACATCGGCGGAAGGTGTTGGCCGGTTTGGCCGGAACTCAAAGCGTAATCTTACGATCGTCCGCCTATAGGTGGACCATCCCCTGGGCCTCGCGCTTCCTCAATTGCCCGCACGCGGCATCGATATCCGGCCCGCGCGCGCGGCGGAGATGGGCGACCGTGCCTTGGGCGCGCAGCTCGGCCAGGAAAGCCTCCGTCTTTTCGCCGCTGCTCGGCGCGTAGCTGCGGCCGCGCAGGCTGAGACCCGTGGGATTGTAGCGCAGCAGATTTACTCGCATGTGCCGGCCGGCAAGCAGCCGGGAAAGGTCGCGCGCCTGTGCGAGCGAATCATTCACGCCGTCGAGCAGGCAATACTGGATCGTGCAAATACGACCACTGCTCGCCTGATACCGGTCCGCAGCCGCGAGCACCTCCCGCACGTCGAAACGCCGGCCCATCGGCAGCAGATCCGCGCGCGTGGCGTCGTCCGGCGCGTGCAGCGACACGGCCAGGTGCACGCCGAGATCGGCCGCGCGGAGTTCGTCGATACCCGGCACGATCCCCACGGTGGAGATGGTGATCTGTCGCCAGCCAAAGGCGCCCAGCGCGGGATCGGCGATCCGCCGCACGGCCGCGAGAACGTGGCGCAGATTCAGCATCGGCTCGCCCATGCCCATGAAAACGATGGTGCGCAGCGTGCGCCCGGCTGAGCGCGCTTCGCGGCGAAGTTGGAGGAACTGCTCCACGATCTCTCCCGCGGTCAGATTCCGTTCAAAACCCGTCTGAGTGGTCGCGCAAAAGTCGCAGCCCATCGCGCAACCGACCTGGCTGGAGATACACCCCGCCGCCCGATCCGGGTGAAAGTCCGGCATCAACACCGATTCCACCGTGCGCCCGTCGGGCAACCGCAGCAGCAGCTTCGTCGTGCCATCTTCCGACACCTGCCGCTGTGCGAGGTGCGCAGACTCCCGCGGAAACACCTCCTGCAATCGCTCCGCCAGGCGCGCGGGCATTCGCTCACTGTCGCGGGCCTGCGTCGTTCCATCCCCGCCAAACATGCGCCGCAGCACCCGCGGCGCATGCCCACCCTTGAACCCCTCCCCCTCCAGCCACGCCGCCAGTTCCTCAGTCGAGAGGTCAGGTAGAAAGCGCGGAGGGGTGGAGTTCGGGAAGATCACGTCTGCCCACTCCTTAGCCCCATCCGGGGCGGAAGCGAGGAGCTTTGGGAACGAGCAGATGATTATCTCCGCGGCGAAATCCGGTCTTCCTTCCCCTCGCCCGCGGAAATCACAATAGCCGATTTCGTCAGCAGATGCTTCTCGATCGCGTTGATCCCGTAGCAGCGTGTCTGGCAGAGGCCGCAGCCCACACACTTGTCCGCGAGGACAACGGGCGCGACGAACCCAGTCCCTTCGATGGGATTACCCTTCGCATCCGTCTCCGTGTGCACCTGCACGAACTCGATCGCGTGATACCCGGCGGCGGCGCAGTCATCCACGCAGAGCTGGCAGGCCTCGCGCCCGGCGTGCGGCAGGCAGGTTTCGTGGTTCACCTCGGCCAGGGCAATGCGCGTCTTCTTCTTCACCTCCAGCGGCAGCGGTTGGATCGCGCCTGTGGGGCAGACCTGACCGCAAGCGTTGCAGCTTGATTCGCAGCCGGCCCAGTCGGCTTTCACCATCGGCGTCCACAGTCCCTCGAGGCCCTGCTCAAAGCCCTCCGCTTGCAGCACGTTGTTCGGGCAGGCCTTGAAGCATTCACCGCAGCGGATGCACATTTCCAGGAACTCGCGCTCCGGCACGCTCCCGGGCGGACGCACCGGACGGAAGGCATTCGGATTGTCCAAATCGGCCGCGAGCAGTTTCGCGGCGCCGCCGACGGCGGTGGCGAGAGCAGTACCGGTGGCGAGCGACACAAATCCGCGCCGCCCCAGCAGAGTTTCGTGCGTGGGCGGATCGTTTTCCTTCTTGAGGCTAAACACGTCCCAGCGGTCCACGAACTTGATCGAGAGCGACGGGCACACGCCGCCGCACGTCTGGCAGAGCGTGCAGTCCGTCACCCGCGTGGTGAAGTCCGGCTTGATCGCGTCGAACGGGCAGATGTCCACGCACTTGCGGCACTTGATGCACGAGTCCTCGACCTTGCGCTCGGTGACGCGGAACAGATTCGCCAGAGAGAAGACCGCGCCGCTCGGGCAGACATACTTGCACCAGAACCGCGGCCGCAACAGCCCGAGCGCGAGCACGCCGACGAACAGCAGCATCGAAATCACGTGGCCCGCATGCAGCGGCACCGCGAGATGCCAGCCGCGCAGCAGGCCCGTTTGCGCCGGCTCGGCGAAGAACAGCAGGCCGCGCGTGATAACGGGAATCGCGGAAAAGAATCCGCTGATCAACACGCCGCACGCCGCGGCGACCAGGGTGCCGAGAAGGACGTAGTATTTGATGTGCACCCACCAGCCGTCGCCCTTCACCCGGAAGCGCTTCACACGCCGCCCGATGAGCCAGTCGAATACATCAATCGTGGTCCCGAGCGGGCACAGGTAGCCGCAGAAGCCGCGCGGGATCAGCACGCACACGAGCAGGATGATTCCCGCGCTGACCAACGAATAGACCCAGCTCCGCGACGCGATGGCCGTGCTCAGGCTCACCAGCGGGTCGATGCGCAAAAACAAGTCCGCCGGGATGACCTTTTTCCGCTTGAGATCGTCCGCGTAGTGCGACGGCCACGGCGCTTCGCCCGCGAGCAGCGCGTCGAGTTGCGCCTCCGAGGCGGGCGTGGCACTCGCGGCGGCTGGCTTCGCGGTGTAGGGCCAGCAGATGTAGAAGAACGACACGAGGAACACGGCGAGGCACAGCGACTGGATCACGCGACGCACTGGTGACGAGGCCATCGTCGGCCCGATACGCTCGAGAATCCTGCGCATTTTTCCCGGCGGCTTGCGGTCCGCCTTTTTCGCCCGCTTGAGCGTCGGGAGGAAGTGGTCGAGTCTCATGCGAGGTGGAGGCAGAGCGCGTGCATCACGGGACGCGCATCATTTTGCTCCCTGCACCAGCGCCTTGGCGGTGGCGTTGATGATGGCCTCGCCGGTGATCGTCGCCCGGCTCGTCGCGTCCACGCCTTTCACTCCCTGCTTGGCGAGGATCTGCGCCGGCACGTCCGTGAGCGACGAGTAATACTGCTTCTCATGGTGCTGGGTGACTTTCACGGACTCGATCTTTTTGTTGTGCACCGTCACTGTGACCTCAACCTGCGCCTCGTAGCCCAGGCTGCTGTCCTTGTAAGTACCGTCGCGCACTTTCGACACGTCGGCCAGCTCGTAGAGCTTCAGCGCGTCGAGGCTCGCCTGCGCGCGGGCCTGTGTGCGCTTGATGCGGGCGGCGCGCGGGCCCGTGGCGGGCGTGTTGACGACTTTCTCATAAAACGTCTGAGCCTCCGGGATGCGCCCTCCGAGCCGGCACGCGTCGCCCCCGAGGAGCCACGCCTCGTGCTCGTCGAATCTCTTCGCCAGATCGACGGCGCGATCGGTTTCCCCCATGTCCCCGAACAGTTTGATCGTGTCCTCATCGAGCGCCTCCGCCTGCTTCAGGAAATCGAGCGCCATCTGCTTGCTGCCGAGCCGCCAGTAGCACTCGGCCAGGTGAGTGCCGGAAGCGTCCTCCATCGTGATTCCCGCCTGCTGCCACCAATACGCGGCTCGCGCGTAGTCCTGAAAAAACCGGAAATGCATGTTGGCCATCTCCTTCGTCACCCGCAACTTCAGTTCGGCGTCGGCCTTCGCCTTGTAAAGGTGGTCCATGAACTTCAGCCCCTCGCGCCAGCGTGTGGAGTTGGTGTTGATGACGTCCCAGACGAACTGGCCGACGTTTTTCTGGTTGTTCCAGCCCGGGGGCGCCTTTTCGGGCCACGAAAGGTCGAGCGTCTTCGGGTAATTCAATGACGTTCCAGCAAGCCAGTCCGGATCGGTGGGGCCGACCTTTGCGATGAGTGCGCGCACGTCCGCCGGTGTCTTCGTGCCCGGAGCCGGCACGGCGGGCGCGCCGGCCACCGTGGGCGCCCCAGTCACAGCGGGCACGCCGGCTGGAACGACAGCCTTCACGGTCGCGTAGGGCACAATCCGTTTCGTCAGCGTGCCGTTGACGTTGAACTCGATGAGCAGCGTCCTCGCCGTCGCATTGTTCTCGAGCACGCGGCCCTCCAGCTTCGTGCCGTTGGCGAGTTCGATCGTATCCGCCCGGCAGATCGCCGCGGCGGCCAGACAAATGAGAATGCGGATCGTCTTCATCGGTCAGGCGGCGAAAGGAAATCCGCTCGTCGCGAAGCGGCGTCCGTCTTTGAGAATCATGAGCGCATCGGTGCCCGGATACTGATGCAGGAGTTCCATCCCGTCTTGCACGCCCAACACGAATAGCGTGGTGGAGAGCGCGTCCGCGCTCATCCCGGTCGGCGCCAGCACCGACACGCTCGCCAGTTCACCCGGCGACTCGCCGGTGTGCGGATCGAAGATATGGTTGCGGCTGAAATCCTCGCTGAACTTCGTCTCGTAGTCCCCGGAGGTCGCGAGGCAGCGGTTGTCGAGCGAGGCCAGCGCGGCGAAGGCATCGCGATCGCGCGGATGCTGGATCCCGATCCGCCACACCGCGCCCTCGAGGTTCCGTCCGGCGGCGCTCATCTCCCCCGTGTCGATCAGCGCGTGCTGCACGCCGTGCGCGCGCACCACGCGCATTGCCGCGTCGGCGGCAAACCCCTGGGCGATGCCGTTCAGCGTGATTGCCATTCCGGGCGTCCTCAGGGAGACACAATCATCCGCGATTTTCACCCCGCGCCAGTCCACGGACTGAAGCGCCGCGTGCAGGGCCGCGAAATCAGGAATTTCTCCGCTCGCGCAGAGTGGCCACAGCGGCTGCACCGTGATGTCGAACGCGCCACCCGATCGCTCCGATACCTGCGCGGCATGCTGCAGCACCTGGACAAAATATGGATCGGGCCCCGCGATCACCCCGTCGCGGTTCAGGCGCGAAATCTGGCTTCCCGGGCGGTAGATGCTCATCACGCTCTCCACGCGCTCCAGCTCAGCAAAGGCCGCGTCGAGCGCGGCCCGCCCCACGCTTTCATCCCTATGCAACACCGTCATCGTCACATGCGTGCCGAGCGCCTTCGATTCGCGCGAAACCAGGCGTAACGATGGGTGTCGTTTGAGATTGATCAACAACGCCGCCCCGCACGCTCCGGCGGCGAGCGTGAGGAAACGGCGGCGGCTTGGCTGGAACGGGGAGGAACGGCTCATAAGCGATTTGGTTATCGGCAATTTGTTTGGCTAGTTTTCTGGCAGTCGTTCCTGCAGGGCTCGCGGCAGGTGGGAAATCGGAAACGGACGGAACAGCCCACCTGTTTCAACGTGACCATAAAAGCCGGCCAAGATCAGGACTTCGGGACCGCCCGGGGAACGTTGCAACGCGACGGTGCCTTCGGCCACAATCAGGTAGGTTCCTGAATGGTCCTTGACCATCGCCAGCCGAGTGCCGCGCACCGTGGCCTTCGCCAGGTCGGTGCTGAAGATCACCGGAGCGTTCTCCGGTTGCTTCGTCACGGTGGCCACGAACATCCCTTGCTCCAAAAAAAGCCGCCGCTCGGGGGCTCCCAGTTCCGCGGTAAAGATGGTGTCGCCTTTCAGTTCGATCTCGCTGCCGTCGCGCAGGGCCACGGTCGCATGGCTCTCCCGGCCCACCGTCTGGATGGTGCCACCCTCATTCAGCGGGAGGCCGCCCGAAAGAGGGACCCGTCCGGTGGAGCGGATGAGATAAACCTCTCCGTGCACGGACGAAACCGCATTCGTCGCATTCGTCGCATTCGTCGCATTGCCTGCCGTCACCGGGACATCAACCCGGCCTGGAACTGGAGCGTGCGGCAATAGGTAGGCCGCTACCCCCAAAAGGAGGACGACCATCGCCGCCAAGGCCAGCAAAAGTGGAGTTCGGCGTCGAGTCGCCCGCGCGTTTACCGGCGCCAAAATTCCCGTTTCCTGGCTGGATGTCTGCACCCCCGGCGAAGCCTCGTTGCCTTGGGCGAGATCGCTCAAGACCAGGCTGATCATGACCTCATCGGGAACGCTACCCGCCAGGACGCCGGCAATCTCCGTATTGAGTTGCGTCGCTTCGTGAAAACGAGAGGCAAGGACTTCATCCGACAAATCGTGGAGGAGTTCGTGCTCGTCCGCATCGCCCAGGGAGGCATCGAGATAGCGCGAGACCAACTCGTCGAAGCGGGCCAGATCAGGCGCGCTCATGCTGTCTCCCCTCCGTGGTCCAGGCTCAACCTTCGCCGGACGCATTCCGCCAGCCGCGTGCGGACGCGGTACAGCCAGACGCGCACGGCCTCGGCGCCCTTGCTCAACTCCGCGCCGATCTGCTCCATCGAAAACTCCTGCACGAATCGCAGCTCAATCAGCGTGAGCTCTTCCGCCCCGAGCCGTTCCAGGCACTGTCGCAGCGCCTCGGCCCGTGGGCTTGTGTCCGCACATTCTTGCTCCTCCAGCCTTAGAAGGCTTACTTCCGCGCGCCGGGCCTCGAGGAGCCGTTCCTTCATCGTGGCGTAGCTGTGATGCCGACGCCACTCGTTGCGGCAATGGTTCAAGGCGATGCCCTTGATCCAGGGGAAAAAGGCTTCGGGATCGGTCAGCGTGGCCAGGTTCTGGTAGGCCGTGACAAAACTTTTCTGGACGATGTCCTGGGCCTCCGGGTGCTCACGCACCTTGCCGAGCACAGAGTAGAAAAGCAGCCGCTGGTAACGCGCGACCAACAGCCCAAAGGCCTCGACGTTTCCGCCACGGACTTCGGCGATGATCTGTGCGTCTTGTGCGTCTGGCATATTCCTGCCTTGTCTTAGTGTCTCGTGCAGACCGAAGCGTACGACATTTTTGCCAGTCTCGCCCGTTTCGCCCGTTTCGCCTGTTTGCTCTCGTTCCCAAAGTTAGCGAAGCGCTTTGGGAACGACCCCTATGGGGTCACTGCTATTAGCCCCGGGTCTAGCTTGCCTTGCGAGCGAACACCCGGGGTAT
>JBBRPL010000109.1:0-26759 GCA_038228205.1 Chthoniobacterales bacterium | reverse complement strand
TGATCGCGCGGGTGATCGCGCGGGTGATCGCGCGGGTGATCGCGCGGGTGATCGCGCGGGTGATCGCGGAGTCGACGATCGACGGGGAACGAGTGATACCTCAGGCTACTGGATAGCATCACCTCCGGAACCCGAAGGGTTCACAGCCATTAGCCGGGGGTCGAGCGAGTTCCACGAGCGATACCCCCGGATCCCATCCCCCTCCGGGACCCGATCCCGGAGGGATCGCAGAGGGGTTCACTGGTCGGGAATACGTGGCAGGACGGGCGAGCCCCGGCCCTAGCGGTTCGTCTGGATGCCTTTAATGATCTTGTCGAAAACCTCCGCGATCTCGTTGCGCATCCGCTGTTGATCCGCGAGGCCGCGTTGGAAGTAATCGTAAGTGAGGTTCTGCTTTGCGGCAGTCACATCGGTCTGGCAGGCGATCTTGAGGAACGAGACAAAATTCTGGTTCGCTTCCGCGAGATTTCGCGGGCTGAGACCGCGGCTGCGCTCGGTGAGCCACGCATTCAGGCGGGTCTTGATGACCGGGTTGGTGTGCGCTCCCGCCGTCAGGCTCTTGTTGTCGGCGAGGTCGCGAAGAAAAAAATCGAGGTCGTTCGTCATGTCTCGATTTTTTCCATCTCCTCGGCCTGTGCGTAGAACGTTTGCCAATTCACCGGTTGCCATTCTTTCACGCTATCGAGCCGGTAGCCAAACCGCCGCACAATAGGCGTCTGGATAGCCTGTTGGGTTGCGGAGTTGTATTTCTTGATGATCAGATAAGTGGCCACCCCAATGACCTTGCCACTCTTCAGATGGATGATGGGGCTGCCGCTGTTCCCCGGGACAAACGGCGCATCGACCTCGACAAGATTTGGGCCGAGACCAACAATTTTGCCTTTGATCGTATTGATCACGCCCGCTCCTTCGGCGTTGCCAAGGACCACGATTTCATCGCCGATCGCGGCGTTGGCGTCCACGCCCTGCATTACCTCAAAAGGTTTGCCGCCAGTCCCGAGTTGCATCCGGAAGATATCGTGACCCACGGCCGCAGTTGCCGCGCCTGCCTGGACTTGCGCCCCGTCCAGGGCTTTGAACGCCGCCCCGCGCACACCGGCGGCCACATGCGCATTGGTCACCAGAAAATTGATGCCGGCCAGACTGGCGACGAAGCCGCTCCCTGCCCCGTCCGCGCCATTTACGAACACAAGACTGTTCCGATAATTCTTCAAAATATCGTTCACTCCAGTCGAGCCATCAGATGGCTGGGAGGCGGGTGTAGCTGGTGCCGCGGGCGGGGTTGGTCCCGCGGGTGGTTTTGATACGGCGACGGCGATCGGCGTCCTGCCGTTGGACTTTACCGCCAGCGATTTGACCGTGATGAAAGCGTTCCCGCGAGTGAAGATGGAGGCGGGCTTGTCGATATGAGAATAGTCTCCAGCGTGTTCGTAACGGAGTTCGTTATCCACGTACACTTCCTGTCGTTCGGGTGTCACAACCCACTTGATCGTCACATATTTGTCTTTCGGAATGGAACCCGCCCCGGGCTTGTGTTTCCCGGCGGCGGGGCCGCCATCCACCCGCAGCTCTGATTGGTTGCCTTCCCAGTTAAAAATCAAATAGTCTGCTGCATAGCTCAACCTGAGATTCAATGAATCGGTCTTCGCCACGACCGATATCTCCACGGGAGGTTTGAATTTTGCCGGGGTGGTAAGCTTATCGTTGCCTTTAATGACAATGCCATCTGTGGAGGAGACGTTGCGCTGCTGGGCAAGAATACCGATATACTCCACGGTTTCTTCGGGAATGGCCGCGAATACGGCCACGGCATTTCCGAGGGCGAATAGGACCGCGAGCGTCCACCACGCGGAGAGACCAATGTGCTGAGTAGTGGGCAAGTTGGTTTGCACGGGAATGGGCGAATTCAATCCAGGGGGAGTGGGAGCCGTTTCAAACCGGGAATCCCTTTCTCCGGCTTTTCTAGCAAAGTTCCGCAGCACGCCAAGCAGCTAAGATCGAGATTCCGGAATTCATGAATAAAGGACATTCACGGGACGCAGTTGAGGAATCGCAACCGGAATCGTCTCCACGTAGGTAACGAGGTCATTCAAAGCGCTCGGAGATAAAAATAATTGTTGCAACGCGTGCAACTTGCGATAATACGTGATAATACCCATTTCATCGAAACCCCTTCTGGCGGTCCTTACCTTGGTCCGAACCCACCTTTCACCCTGTCTTTCGGCGGAGGAGTTGGTCTTCTGAGGCGACCCGTCCCACCGCCTAGGTCCATCCCGACAGGTCAATTTCGTTCACTCAAATCACCTCAACTCGACAAACCCATGCCGAAGAAGCGCCTGCAAGTCGCTGTTCCCAAAGGCCGGTTCACGATCCCCGATTTGGCGAAGCAAAATCCCCACGTCAGTACCTTCGTTTTGCAGTGTCGTTTGCGTGATTGGCTCAAGACAGGGATGGTGCAGTTCGTGGGCAAGGCGCGGGTCGATCGCACGGTGAAGGCACACTATATCTACCAAATGGCAGGACCGGGAACTGATCAGAATCGCTTAAAAGGTGATCGCATGAGAGCCCCTGCACTTGAGAAACGGATGTAGTTCCGGGTCGAACTGTCGGCACCACCGAAACCGACCGTCCATCCTTTCGGATCAAAGCGCTTTCCCATCGCGCTATTCGGGAGGTTCGTTTTCGGTCGGTGCTCTCTCGGCGAGGAAATTTCGTCCTTCTTGGGAGATGTGCCACGACATCTCGCCTGCCTGGCTTGGCTGGCTCCAAATGCGTCTCGCTTCGTGCAGCGCATGCAAATGGACAGCAGCAGCTTCCGCACTGATTCCCAACTCGCGGGCAATCCCTTCGGTGGTCGGTCCGATCGCGTGAGCCAGAAACGCCAACACCCGCACCTCGACCTCGGGGCGATCGCAATGGTGAAGGGTATGGCTTTCGATTCGACCGATACCGGCGTCAATTTCCTTTTCCGCCAGATTCAGTTTGCTGGCCGGATCAGAACCCTGCGCGGTGAAGGAACGTTCTTTGGGCTGATGCGACGATCTCGGGGGATTGTCGCGTCGCTCCCGTTTCACGCGCTGGGAGGATTCAGCTCACTCTGACTCATGACCCGCAGCGGCACGCGGGCGAGCGACTTTCCGTCAAAATTCACATCGAAGTGATAAACGCCGGCCTTCTTCACGCTCCCCTGCAAGGGCTGAATCATATTTTGCGTCGAAAATCCCACCGTTCCGGCGGGCATGTTCACGTCCATCTGGCTTTCATCGGCTGGCCGATCGGAGGGCTCAGCGGACTCGTCCACCAAAGACACGGAGAACTTGTGGGACCCGTGATCGGCCGACGTGAAACAAAAGCGCAAGGCCAATGTAAAGGAGAAGCCCGCGGGAAAACTTTGCGCCGAAATGCCATCGAACGCGCCGAGGACGTTGAGTTTGCCTTGGTTTTCGACGGCGGTATCACAAAGGGTTGCTACGAGTAGTTGCATAGGGATCTGTTGATTCTTTTTTGGGGTGAGTTTTGGAAAGCGAAAAGCAGCAGACTCTCGGCGGAGGGTCTCGTCTCTTGCATATCGAAGCCTGTCACGCCGGCGCGTGTCTTTCTACTATTGTTTTTTGGCCGCCACGAAGATATCTCCGCCCCCGCCCCCGGTTTTAAGATTTCTTGTGCCGTTCCGAACCGTCGCATAGAATGACAAGCATCACGTAGAGCCTCGTTTATGGGCCCGACGTACAGAACACGCTCTAAGAAAGGCGACCGCCGCGCGTTGCTTCGTTGGATCCACCGTCCCCCCCCAAAGACCAAGACCATGAACCTCTCGGAACACCGTCCCACCCTGGATGACTTCTGCGTCACCCGCCGCCAATTTCTTAACCGTTTCGGCATGGGCTTCGGCGCCTTGGGCCTCGCCAGCCTGCTCGGAAATTTCGAAGGAACCGCCGAGGCGGCGACCAACCTTTCCACGCTGACGCCGCGCGCGCCGCAATTCCCGGGCACGGCGAAGCGGGTGATCCACATTTTTACGCAGGGCGGACCGTCGCACATCGATACGTGGGACCCGAAGCCGGGCATGGCAAAATACGCCGGTCAGGAAGTGAAACTCATTGGCGGCGTGCCGTTGCCGCCGGTTTTCAACTTCAACAGGGCGGGGCAGAGTGGGGTGGAAGTGAGCGAGATCTTCCCGAAGATCGGCGAGAGCATCGACGAGATCGCGGTGATCCGTTCGATGACGACGGACGTCCCGGGGCACGAATTCGCGACGCTGATGATGAATACGGGATCGGGCCGGCTGGTGAAGCCGTCGGTGGGTGCGTGGGCGCTGTATGGCTTGGGGACGGAAAACCAGAATCTGCCCGGGTTCATCGCCCTGGGCGGCGGTCTCGGTGGCGCGTCGAACTGGCGGTCGGGATTCCTGCCCGGCGCCTTTCAAGGGACGCTGGTGGGCAATGTGAGCGCGCCCGCGGAGAAGATCATCGACAACATCAAGAGCGAGTACGCTTCGCTCTACCAGCAGCGCAAGCAACTCGATCTGCTCAAGCAAATGAATGAGTTACACGCCGACCAGTTGAAGCGCGAGTCGGTGCTCGAGGCGCGTATCCAGTCCTTCGAACTGGCCTTTAAGATGCAGACAGAGGCGACGGATGTCTTCGATATCTCGAAGGAACCGCAGAATATCCGCGACATGTATGGCGATTCCGAAGTCGCCCGCCGCATGCTCGTCGCGCGGCGTCTCGTGGAGAATGGCGTGCGCTTTGTGCAGGTGTGGGCTGGTGGTTGGGACCATCACACGGACGTGAAGGGCAACCTCCGCAGGCAGGCCGAGTCCGTGGACCAACCGATCGGCGCGCTGCTCAAGGATCTCAAGCAACGCGGCATGCTCAAGGACACGCTCGTGGTGTGGGGCGGCGAATTTGGCCGCACCCCGCGGCACGACAAGGGCGCTCGCGGCGAACCCGGCCGCGACCATCACAACAAGGCCTTCTGCTCGTGGATGGCCGGCGGCGGGGTGAAGGGTGGCCAGGCGTATGGCGTCACGGACGAATTCGGCTTTGATGTCGTGGAGAATAAAGTGCATGTGCACGACCTGCACGCGACGATCCTGCATCTGCTCGGGTTCAACCACGAGAAATTGACCTATCGCTACAATGGCCGCGACTTCCGCCTGACGGACGTCTACGGCAAAGTCGTGAAGGATCTCGTCGCGTAATTTTTTCCCCATGAGCACGAAGCGTCTCTGCGCCGCCACCGTGGTAGCGGCATGCGGCGCCCCGTTTTTGTCCCAAGCCGCCGCGCCCGCGAATGGCGCGCAGTTCGACTTTTTCGAGAAGAAGATCCGCCCGGTGCTCGTGGAGAGCTGCTATGAATGCCACAGCGCGGGCAGCAAGAAGGTGAAGGGCGGCCTGCTGCTCGATACGAGCGAGGGGCTGCTGAGGGGCGGCGACAGCGGCCCCGCGATCGTGCCGGGCAATCCGCAGAAGAGCCTGCTCATCCAGGCGATCCGGCATGAGTCGAAGGAAGAAGATTTTTTCATGCCGCCCAAGAAAGACAAGCTGGAGGAAGCGGTGATCGCGGACTTCGAGCAGTGGGTGCAGATGGGCGCGCTCGATCCGCGCACGGGGAAGTCGGTGGCGAAGGCCGCGGTATGGGATGCGGCGAAGGTGGCCGACCATTGGGCCTTCAAGAAGATCGCGAATCCACCGATCCCGAATGCGCCGGATCCGGGGCATTTCATTCAGAACCCGATCGACAGCTTCATCCTCGCCAAGCTCGCCGAGAATAAACTGCAGCCATCGCCGAAAACGGACAAGCGCACGCTGATGCGGCGCGTGACCTACGACCTAACCGGCCTGCCGCCGAGCGCCGCGGAGGTGGATGCTTTTGTGGCGGACCCATCGCCCGGCGCATTCGAGAAAGTGGTCGATCGACTCCTCGCTTCGCCGCGCTACGGTGAGCGCTGGGGACGGCACTGGCTGGATATCGCGCGTTACGCGGACACGAGTGGCAACCGTGGCGGGGGGGGGCGCCAGGCGGTCTATCCGTTCGCGTGGACCTACCGGGATTACGTCATCGAGGCGTTCAATAAAGACCTGCCCTACGACCGTTTCATCATCGAGCAGATCGCCGCCGATCGGCTGCCGGAATCGCGTGACGACGCGACCCGTCTTGCCGCGCTGGGGTTCCTGACCGTCGGCAAGCGGTTCATGGGCAACGTGAATGACATCCTCGATGACCGCATCGACGTCGTGATGCGAGGCATGATGGGACTGACGGCCGCTTGCGCCCGGTGCCACGACCACAAGTTCGATCCGATTCCGACCAGGGATTATTATTCGTTGCACGGCATTTTCAGCAGCAGCGAAGAGCCCAAGGACAAGCCCTCGATCGCCGATCCGGCGAAGAATCCGGCCTACAAGGATTACCTGGCCGAGGTGGCAAAGATCGATCAGGAGGTCGTCCGCTATGGACATGCGGAGGCCGCGCGCGTCGTGGCCGGCATGATCGAAAAGGCGGGTGACTACATGCTGGAGGCGCACGCGCTCCTGCACCCGTTGGAGCCGGTCGCCGCTGGAAAGAAGGTCGACCTGACCGCCTATTACGGAATCCGCGCGAGGCTGAAGAAGGGGTTGAGACTCGAACTCGCGTACCCCTGGGCCGTGCAGATGAAGGCGATGGAAGACGCGAAGAAGAACGATCCCGTATTCGGCCCATGGCTGAGATTTGCCGCCCTGCCGGAGGACAAGTTCAGCGAGCAAGCCGCGGATCTCGTGAAGGAGATCGCCTCCTCTCCGGAGGTGAATCCCACCATGGCCAAGGCGATCACGGCGACGGACCCGAAATCGCTGAAGGATGTCGCCGCGGTCTACACTGAGGTGTTGGCGGCGCTGCACGGGCAGTTGAAGGTCGAAAGATTCGCGCCCGACCAAAAAGTCGCCTTCGACATTACGAAAACGGACGTCGTACTCGCGGACGAATCCATGGAGACCCTGCGCCGGCACCTCTTCGGCAGCGCGTCGCCGATTCTCCCCGATGACGCAACGGTGACGCGCTCGCAATATCTCTTCCCGAGGATGAAGGCGGCCATCTATGCGAAGGTCATGGGCCTCGAACTCACGCATCCGGGAGCGCCCGTGATGGCGATGACACTCGTGGACAAGCCCGTGCCTAAAGATTCGCCCGTTTTGATCCGCGGCGAGCCGGAGAATCGCGGGCCCGTGGTGCCGCGCCAGTTTCTCAGCGTGCTCTCGGGCGAGGACCGCAAGCCCTTCACCGATGGCAGCGGGCGGCTCGAACTGGCGCGGGCGGTCGCGAGCCGGGACAACCCGCTCACGGCGCGCGTGATCGTGAACCGCGTCTGGCAATGGCACTTTGGCCAGGCCATCGTCACCACCGTGAGCGACTTCGGCTTTCGCTCGGAGCCGCCGACCCATCCGGAGATGCTCGACTGGCTGGCGACGTGGTTTATGGACAATGGCTGGTCGCTGAAAAAACTTCACAAGGTGATCGTGACCTCGGCGGTTTATCAGCAGGACAGCCGCTCCAATGAAGCGGGCCTGAATGCGGACCCGGCCAACCAGTGGCTCTGGCGCTTTAACCTCCGGCGTCTGGATTTCGAGGAACTCCGCGACACGCTCCTGGCATTGAGCCGCCAGCTCGATCCCACGCTGGGAGGGCGGCCCTTTGCCTTGGGAAAACTGGGTCCGGAAATGGTGAAGTCCAAATATGAGGGCCCCGATTACAGCGGACTCAAAGACAACCTGCCAAACCGGCGCACGGTGTATGCGTTGGTCGACCGGTCGGGATTGGCGGAGGTGTTGAACACGTTTGACTTCGCCGATCCCGATATGAGCACCGGGGAACGCATCATGACGACCGTGCCACAGCAGGCGCTATTCATGATGAACAGTCCCTTCGTCGCGGAGCAGGTGAGAATCCTGGTGGCCAGTTCAGAGTTCCCGGCATCCGGCACCGACGAGGACAAGGTGCGATTCCTCTTCCGCACCATCCTCCAGCGTGCGCCGCAGCCCGAGGAATTGGAACTTGCGCGGCAATTCCTCGGCGACGATGCGGGCAACGCCAGCGAACCCGCCCCTGTCGGAGGAAAGAAGAATGTCCAGCCGGCGACCAAGCCGCTGAGCACGTGGGAACGCTATGCGCAGGTCGTTCTGCTGACGAACGAGTTGATCTACGTGAACTGAGTCTCATCGGCGTCCCACGGGACACGGAGCAGATGCACAAAACCGTGGAGAGGATTGCGAGGGGGCGGATGTAACCATAGGGTGTGGCCATGACTGATGACCGCGTCGCTGAGTATTTCCAGTTCCTGAGCTTCCCGAGTATCTCCACCGACCCGGAGAGGGCGGGGGATGTGGCCAATTGTGCGAACTGGCTGGCGGAAAAGTTGCGTCGGATCGGATTGAGCGCCGAGTCGCGGCCGACGGCGGGGCACCCGATCGTCCTGGCTCGCAATGAGCATCGGCCTGGACGCCGGACGGTCATGATTTACGGCCACTACGATGTGCAGCCCGTCGATCCGGTGGAGCTTTGGGAGTCGCCGCCATTTGAGCCGAGGGTCAAGGATGGCATCGTGTTTGCCCGCGGTTCGACCGATAACAAGGGGCAGATCTTTGCGCACATCCTCGGGCTGGAAGAGACGTTGCGTGAAAAGGGTGAATTGCCGGTCAATCTGATCCTGCTGGTGGAAGGGGAGGAGGAGATCGGGAGCGCGCATCTCGAGGAATTCCTGCAAGCCCATCGGGAGGAATTGCGGTGTGACGTGATTGCCATTTCGGATACCGGCATGATCGCGGCCGGGGTACCCACTTTTACTTACGGTCTGCGCGGCATCGGTGCGCTGGAGATCAAGGTCACCGGTCCGGCGACGGATCTTCACTCAGGAATATATGGCGGGGCGGTGGCCAATCCCGCGGCGGCGGTCGCGCGGTTGGTCGCCAGTTTGCACGATGCGGAGGGGCGTGTCGCGGTCCCGGGGTTTTATGACGACGTGGCGCCGCTGGAATCGTGGGAACGGGAGGCGTGGGCGAAACTTCCTTTTAGCGATGCGGACATCCTGAAGGTGACCGGTGCGCCCGAACTCTTTGGCGAGGTTGGTTACACGAGCCTGGAGCGCACCTGGGCGCGGCCCACGGCGGAGGTGAACGGGATCGGGGGCGGGTTCCAGGGAGTGGGGACAAAAACCGTCCTGCCCCGCGAAGCGTTTGCCAAGCTGACGTTCCGGCTGGTTCCCAACCAGCGACCGGACGATGTGATGGAAAAAGTGAAAGCGCATTTGCAGGCGCAGTGTCCACCCGGGGTGCGGTTGGCGATCACCGGCGGTCACGCGGGCGAGCCCTACGTGACGAGTCCCAAGTCGGCCGATGGGGTGGCCGCGCAACGGGCTTTGAAGCGCTCTTTTCCGGGCAAGGAGGTGGCGCTCATCCGCGAAGGCGGCAGCATTCCGATCGTAAATACGTTCAAGCGCGTCCTCGGAGTGGAGACGATGCTGCTTGGGCTGGCCCTGCCGGATTGTCGGGCGCACGCGCCCAATGAAAACTTTCCGCTCGAAAACTTCTTCGCGGGGATTCGCCTGAATCGCGCCCTGCTGGAGGAACTGGCCGGTGGATGAACCTTCACTGGCGCAACCGAAGGCGATGCCCTGCACGAATCCGCGGCGTATGAGCCGATTCCCCACGTTGACCACCGCGCTCGCGGCCGCGGTCCTGGTAATTGTTTCGCTCCAGCCTGCCGCGTTCGCGAAGAATAAATCGGCGGCCGCGATTCCGAAAAAGAAGACGCCATCGGCTGAAGTCGCGGATTCCAATCCGCCGGCGGCCGACGGGAAAAAGGGCTCCGGGGCTCCGTTGGATCTGCCGCTGCCGGCGAAGGTGCCGGCGCCAGGTGAAACGAGCGCCCAGACCGGGAAGACAGGTTTGGAGAGCGGCGCATCCAGCGTCAAGTCGCCGGAAAAATCGGGTGCCGATGCCCCGGTGAAACGCGAGCACGCACCGAACGCGACCATCGAGCCCGACTCCATTGTTGAATTTGCTGCCCAGCCACCGCGCATTCAGCAACTCATCCGGGATGCGATCGACTTAACGCGCTTGAAACTCACTTATAAGTCTGGGAGTGCCGACCCGGACGACGGCGGCATGGATAGTCCCGGCAGCATTTACTATTTGTTACACGCGCGCGGATTGAACGACGTGGCTCGCGATGCCAGCGGCCAGTACCTATGGGCGCGGAAGAGCGGGACCTTCTTTCCGGTGGTGAGCAAGAGTGCGGAGAGTGTGGAGTTCAATGAATTGCTGCCGGGGGACCTCATGTTTTGGACGGGGCCCGATGAGCCGGGTCATGACGTTCCGATCTCTCATGTAATGCTGTATCTGGGCCGCGAAAAGGAAACCGGCAAACGCATCATGTTCGGCGCGAGCGACGGGCGCAGTTACAACGGCATCCCGCGCCGGGGAGTCAGCATATTCGATTTCAACATGCCGAAAGCGGACCAATCCACCCCGGAGAAAGCGACGGCCGATTTTGTCGGTTTTGCGCGCGTTCCCGGGTTGCGCACGGCGATGATGCCGGCGGCGGACAGTGCCTCGGCGGCGCCCCCACCCCGCGAAGGCGCAAAAGCGCCAACGAAATCCGCGACGACGAGTGCGAAAAAGAAAAAGGGAAAAGCCCGGAAGTCGGATTCGCAATGACTTGGTGAGTCGGCATCGACACGATGCCGCTTGTTTCGCCTCTACGGCGCATGCATGGCGTCGGCCATGTTCTGAATCTCCTGGAGGATGGTCTGCTGGAATGCGGAGAGTGTGCCGAGCCAGAGTGCTCCGTAGGAGACTTGCGGAAAATCCGTGAGCGGCAAGGCGCGGGTTCCCGCAGGCGCGGCCACACCCGGGGGGAGCAGCACGAGTCCGATGCCGAAGCCTTCCATGACATAGCGACCGACGAGTTCCTGGGAGTTCAATTCGAGGCTGGGGAACCATTCGACGCCTCGTTTTTGTAGCTCTTGCTGGAAGCGGCGGCAGGTGGGCTCATCGGGCGGAAGCGTGATGAGCGACTCCTGCAAGCGATCGCGCTTCCACAGGGAATCGGCGGAGCGCAGTTTGCTGGCTTTCGGCACGAGGAGAGCCATGGTCAGCCGCAGGAGTTCGCGATGACGGATGCCCTCCGGCCGCTTTCCCTCCAGCGGCGCGATCCCGAGATCGATCTCTTGCGTGAGGAGTTTTTCCTCGATCTGGCTGAGGCGGCCGGAGAACAGGGTGAAGGTCAAGCCCGGCTGGCGGGTCCGCATTGTCTGGAGGAGAAGTGGAAGGTATTCGCGGTGAATCGTCTCCGGCGCGCCAATGCGGAGACGAACCTCGGTGGCTCCACGGAGGCGGCGCCCCATCGCGTCGATACCGCCGAAGAAGGGCTCGATAAAGCGAAACAACTCCTCGCCCGCAGAGGTGAGCTGGAAGGGGCGCCGGTGAAAGAGCGGGGTGCCGAGGTCGTCCTCGAGCTGGATGACCTGCGCGCTAATCGCGGGTTGCTGGATGCCGTAGGGAATGCGCCGCGCGGCGGCACTGACCCCGCCATGGCGGGCCACGTAGTAGAAAAGCTCGAGGTGATGGATGTTCATGGGAATCGCGATCCGCAGGGTATTGAGGGAGTCGATACTCGTCGAAAGTTTATCGATTAACGCTGGGAGGCATTTGCGGGGCAGGCTCCCGCCATGCAAGACGACTTCATCGGAATCGCTGGAATCAGCGCGGCGCTTCCCGAGCCGCGTCAGAAGGTACGCTTCCGGTGGCTCGGCTTTCATCAGAGTTGGGCGCGCTTTGCTGGCCCACCCAAGGTAGCTCGTGCCTCGCAACCTTCTCGCCCACCCGCCGAACACTCCGATTCCCCTCCGCCACCTCGCTGAGCTGGATTATCAAATGCCCCTGGCATGCACCGTCGGGAGCGCCGCAAAGTGGCTGAGACGCTTCGTCGGGTTCTTCAACAGGCCGCTAGCAACCTAACAACTAAGGGGTTTCGGGAGCGGCTTCGACCTCTTCTTCGTCTTCGTTGCTGACCACCGGGGCGATGGCCTGGAGCATCTCGTTGTCGCGCATGTCGATGAGCTTTACTCCCTGGGCGTTCCGTCCAGTTTCGCGGATTTCGGCGACCCGGGTGCGGACCATCTTGCCCTTGTTTGTGATGAGCATGAGTTCATCGCCGTCGCGGACCGTGAGGGCGCCAGCCACGCCGCCCGTGCGGTCGGTGGTTTTCATCGTAATGATGCCTTTGCCGCCGCGGGATTGCAGCCGGTATTCCTCGAATTTGGTGCGTTTGCCGAGGCCGTTTTCACCGGCGACGAGCAGCATGGCGTCGTTGTTCACCAACGCCGCACCGACCACAAAATCGCCCGGATCCGGGCGGATGCCCCAGACGCCCACGGTATCGCGGCCCTGGTCGCGCATTTCTTCTTCGCTGAAGCGAATGCTCATGCCTTCGTGCGTGATCAGAACGATCTCCTGGTGACCGACGGTGAGCTTGCAATCGATGAGGCGGTCGCCGGTCTCGATCTTGATGGCGATGAGACCGCCTTTGCGGATGTTCTTGAAGTCGTTGAGATTCGATTTCTTCACGATGCCGCTCTTGGTGGAGAAGATGATGTGGAGTTTGTCACTCCAGGTGTCCTCCTCGTTCTTCTGCCCCTGGACGCGGATGGTCGTGGCGATCTTTTCCTCGCTGCGCAATTCGAGGAGGTTGGCGATGCTCCGGCCCTTGGAGGCGCGGGTGCCTTCGGGGATCTCAAAGACGCGCTCGACGTAGCAGCGGCCATCCTGCGTGAAGAACATGAGATAATCGTGCGTGGTGGCGGTGAAGAGGTGCTCGACGAAGTCGCTGTCCTCTTCGACTTCCGATTCGCGCGCGACCATGCCGATGACACCCTTCCCGCCGCGGCGCTGCGCGCGGTAGGCGCTGACGGCGGTGCGTTTGATGAAGCCGTTGTGCGTGATCGTGATGATGCAACCTTCGTCGGCGATGAGATCCTCCATGCTGATCTCGCCCTCCGCGGGAACGATTTGGGTGCGTCGCTTGTTGCCGTACTTCTTTTGAATCTCCCTCAACTCCTCCTTGATGATCGTCAAGACACGCTTTTCGCGGGAAAGGATGTCCATGAGGTCCTTGATGGTCTCGAGGAGCGCATCGTATTCGCTCTTGATGCTGTTACGCTCAAGGCCGGTGAGTTGATAGAGGCGCAGATCGAGAATGTGGCCGACCTGTTTCTCGGTGAACTTGTAGAGATTGTCGGCGGTGAGACGAGCATCGGATCGGATCAGGACGCCAATCTGCTCGACGGCGGTGCGGGCCCAGGAGAGCGCCATGAGCTTTACCTTGGCATCATCGCGATCGCGCGAGTCGCGAATGATCTTGATGAAATCGTCGAGGTTCGCGAGGGCGATGAGATAGCCTTCGAGTTTTTCCGCTTCGACTTCCGCCGCGTTGAGCAGGAAGCGCGTGCGGCGCAGGATGATCTCGCGCCGGTGCTCGATGTAGCAGGCGATGGCATCCTTGAGGGAAAGGAGCTTGGGCCGGCCGTGGTCGATCGCCAGCATGTTCACGCTGAACGACGACTCGAGCGCGGTGTGCTTGTAAAGGTTGTTGAGGATGACCTTCGGGTTGCCATCGCGCTTGAGTTCGATAACCACCCGCGTGTTTTCATCCGACTCGTCGCGCACGTCGCTAATGCCGGTGAGCACCTTTTCATTCACCAATTCCGCGATGCGCTTCACCAACTCCGCGCGGTTCACATTGTAGGGAATCTCCGTAATGATGATCTGCTCGCGCCCACCCTTGTGCTCCTCGACGCCGGCCTGGCCGCGCAAACGCACGGCGCCGCGCCCGGTTTCAAAGTAGCTGCGGATGCCGGCGGTGCCCTGCAGAAGGCAGCCTGTCGGAAAATCGGGGCCTTTCACGTGCACCATCAATCCTTCGAGCGTGATGTCGGGATCGTCGATCTGGGCGCAAATGCCGTCGATGCATTCGCCGAGATTGTGCGGCGGGATATTCGTCGCCATGCCGACCGCGATGCCGGTGCCGCCATTGACGAGCAGATTGGGAAAGGCGGCCGGCAGGACCGTTGGTTCCATCAGGCGCTCGTCGTAGGTCGGGACGAAATTCACCGTGTCCTTGTCCATGTCGTCCATGAGGGCCGCGCCCAGGTGCCGCAAGCGCGCCTCGGTGTACCGCATCGACGCCGGTGGGTCGCCCTCGACCGACCCGAAGTTGCCCTGTCCCTCGATGAGCATTTCTCCCATGGCCCACGGCTGGGCCATGTGAACGAGCGTGGGATAGATCGCCTGGTCGCCGTGTGGATGGTAGTTCCCCATCGTGTCGCCGACGATCTTCGCGCACTTGATGTGCTTGCGATTGGGCAGCACGCCGAGGTCGTTCATCGTGACGAGGATGCGGCGTTGTGAGGGCTTGAGGCCGTCGCGCGCATCCGGCAAGGCGCGGGAAATGATGACCGACATTGAATAGTCGAGGAAGGATTTCGACATCTCCTCGGCGACATTCACTTTTTCGACTTTTTCGTTTTGGTTGTACATCGGGCGGGTAGGGAAGGGGATTAGCTGGGGTCGTTGGCGGGGAAGACCGGGATGCCCATGACGCCGGCGGCGTCGCGCATCCGGCGATCAGTGGTGCAGAGGGGAAAATCCTGGGAGAGGTCGCAGGCCGCGGTGTGGATGGCGTCGAGCGTGCGCAGCGGAACGGCGGGTTGGCAGCGTTCGAGAATGTGGCTCGCCTTTTTCAAGACGACGCCATTGAGCGGATGCAGGAGCAATTGTTTCTCCTGCACCCACTCGTGGAAGACGCGCCAGGCCGCGGAACGCTGCCGGGCGGAGATGAGTGCTTTACGCTCCTTGGTGAGCAGGGCTGACCACACTTCGGTCAGCGCCAGTTCCGACGAGGACAGAAGTGCCCCGGTCAGCGAGTCTTGAAAAAACTCGGTGTCCGGCTCAGGGACCAGCAACTTCAAGAGGATGGCGGTATCGAGATACATCACCATTCTCGCCCGTCGCGATCTTCGCGGACGATTTCGTCAGCCGTCGGTCCGCCCTGCCATTTTGGCATGGTCTTGAGGTGAGCCCTCGAGCCCGTGAAAGCCCGCCGTTGCGCTCCACCTTCCATCGGAACGAGCCGCGCCTTGGGAACTCCATCGCTGGTGATGACCACCTCGCGGCCCGCGGCGACTTGATCGAGCAGGCCCGAGAGATGCGCCTTGGCGGCGCGCACGGAGATGGCCGCCCCAATACCGGGCACGGGCGCGATTTCCTGCACGACCGAGGGCGTCATTTTTTCCTTTCCCGCACGTGTCGCTGAGGCTGCTCTTACTTTCATGCCTCCAATGTAGTCACGTGTAGTCACACGCGGCAAGCTTTTCTTTCGATAGAGGGGGGCTGGCTTCTTTTTCATTCGGGCGTCTCGTTTACAGAAAACGGCGACCTTTCGTATTTGGCGATCTCGGCGGTCAGTTCCGCGATGCGGTTGCGCGCGCGGGTGATCTCGGGACCGAGGGTTGCGACCGGAACGAGCTCACTTTGACCGGAACGATTCAGCGCCATCGGAAGGCCGTCCCGGCGATGCTGTTCGATGCAATCAAGAAACGATTCGTGAAGTCCGAGTTCCGATAGCAGGTGCATCGGGATGCCGTTGGCGAGAGGGAAGGTCTTCATGGTTTCAAGTTAAACTCACTGACGAACGATTCAAAAAGTTCGATATGGTTGATATGCAACGCGTCCGGTGTGCCGTGGGCGACGAGCGTCGCGTCGTCCGCGTTGAGATAAACGTTCCATGTGTCCAAAAATGGACGATAAAGGCTGAAGAGATTCTGCAGTCCGAGGCGGAAGCGACGGCGTAGGTCGGCTTCGGGAACATTGTGTCCGCCTTGGATAACGCGATTCGCGACGCGTCGGATCGAGTCTTCAACGCTGGGTAATACGAGAAAATCAAGGTGCGTTGCGTAGCCGGCTTCCTTTGCTTGCTTGAGCAGCAACCGATAAGTCCGACCGCTGAGGGTCGTTTCCATCGCGAAACTCTTTCCCTCTGTGATGAATCGCCGAATCCGATCCAGCATGAGTCGTCCCGCTTCGATCTGCGCGCGTTCCGGCGCGAGTGGCGAGAGTCCGCGAGCCATCTCGTCGGCGTTGAGGAACTCAAGCAAGGCAAGGTGTCTCGGTGCGAAACGCTTGACGAAGGTCGTCTTCCCAGCGCCGTTCGGGCCTGCGATAATATAGAGGGATGGCATCGAATGGCACTCACATTGCGTTATTCAGATCGACTGCAAATTCAGCAGCCTTCAGTTCACGAGCCAGCATCAGTTTCCACGCTCCGTTGCTGTCTAGCGGAGTATAGACAACGCCGTCATAGTCGGACGGTATCTCCACTCCCGGTACGCATAGCGGGCAGACACGCGGCCGCCCGATCGCGCCCAAAAAATACCCAAGCTCCAAAATAACATTTTGCCTCGCTCGCGGCTTTTCGTGACTCCCATCGACTTCCGCACTTCGACCGACATCGTCAGGAGTCAAAAGAACGATGGCAAATCCAACCTTCGAACTCGTTACGAATTTCTCTATGATGGTCTGGCCGCGGTTCGGCAATTCGTGAAGGATGATCGGTGTCAGACCGAGAAGCCCAATGAAACGAGCTACTGAATGAAGCGCCGCGTGATCATGGCCGTGAACAATGAATACCGATTTGTTGTCAGGCTGCGCTGCTGGGGGAGATGATAAACGCGACTCAGCGTTCAGCTCTATGTCCAGTACGAGCAGCTTCGAGAGACTTGATAACGAATCGATCTTATGCCGAAGAAGTTGCCTTCGGTTCTGGATCTCCTCCTGGGCGGTTGGACCGATATCATAATATGTGACGCTACTTGGAGGCGACGCGTAGAGAAACTCGTTGTACCGCTCGGTGTTTAGGCCAAAAGCTCGAGAAACGCAGTCTTCGGTGCCTACACGCCAGTCATTGTACTTAGCCGCTGTGAGGTTGGAGTCATCAAAAAGCGAATTTCCAGCCACAATCTGGCGACCCAACAGATCAATCGCACGTTCCGGTGCAATGGATGGTAGTCCGACTTCCGGTCGAGATGCTTTTTTTGGTGAGTTGCGCGCCATTCTGCTCTTTGGCTCTAAACATCCAGCCGCGCATTGAGCGCATTGTCTTCGATGAATTGGCGGCGGGGTTCCACGACGTCGCCCATGAGGATCGTGAACATGCGGTCGGCCTCGACAGCGTTGTCCTCGTTCAGATCGACCTTCATCATCTTGCGCTTGTCGGGATTCATCGTGGTTTCGAAGAGCTGCTTCGGATTCATCTCGCCGAGTCCTTTAAACCGCTGGATGGAGAGGCCTTTCTTGCCGATCTCGAGGACCTTTTGGAGGATCTCCGGGATGGTGAAGAGCGGGTGCGTGGCCGCCTTGTCGCCTTCGCCTTCGGACATTTCGAAGATCGGCGTGTCACTGTCGGCGTAATGCTCGATTTTGAGTCCCTTGCGGGCGAGTTCGTCGATCAGTTTTTGGACGGTCGCGGATTCATGGAGTTCGATGAGGCGGGCGCGCCGGCGGGTGGAGGGATCGACCTTTTCCTTTTTGGCCTTCGCCTCGACGGGCGCGGTCTCGCTCTCGGTGGGCTCCGGCGTGGGATCGTCGAAGAGATTCAGGTCGCGATTTTCTTCGTGGAAGGCGCGCACTTCGGTGTCGCCGGGGAAGTAGGTGGCCCACTCCGTGTTGCCTTCGCGCACCTTCACCATGAAGGCCGGGAGCGTGCCGGTATGCTTGTCGCGTTCCTGGAGATATTCCTCGAAGTCGCCGCCGTGGCGGCGGATGGAGTCGCTGAATTTTGCAAGGCGTTCCAGGAGCTCGAGCATGTCCTTGAGCTGCGAGGCGGTGAAGATTTTGCCGTCGGCGAGATTCTTCAGCTTCACCTCTTCAGCACCGAGCGAGATGAGGATCTTGTTGAGCTGGGCGTCGTCATCCACGTACTCCTCGCGCTTCTTGCGCTTGATGAGATAGAGCGGCGGGCAGGCGATGTAGATCTTCCCCTGGCGCACCAGCTCGGGCATTTGCCGGTAGAAGAAAGTGAGCAGCAGGGTGCGGATGTGGGAGCCGTCCACGTCGGCGTCGGTCATGATGATGATGCGGCCGTAACGCAGCTTCTCGATGTTGAAAGTGCCTTCCTGGTCCCGTTCCTTTTCGCTGGAAGAACTGCCGATGCCGGTGCCGATGGCGGTGATGAGGGTCTGGATTTCCGTGTTTTGCAGGACCTTGTCGAGGCGCGCCTTCTCGACGTTGATGATCTTGCCCTTGATCGGGAGGATGGCCTGGAAACGCCGGTCCCGTCCCTGCTTGGCGGAACCGCCTGCGGAGTCACCCTCGACCACGTAAAGCTCGGTGAGGGCCGGATCGCGCTCGGAGCAATCGGCCAGTTTGCCGGGCAGACCGCCGCCAGTCATCGCGCCCTTGCGGACGGTTTCGCGGGCCTTGCGCGCGGCTTCGCGGGCGCGGGCGGCCATGAGGCACTTGTCGATGATGCGTTTTCCGACATTCGGATTTTGGTCAAAATGCAGCATCAGCCCTTCGTAGGAAACCGAACCGACAATGCTCTCGACCTCGGGTGACACCAGCTTGACCTTGGTCTGCGACTCGAAACGCGGGTCCGGATGTTTCACGCTGACGACCGCAGCGAGTCCCTCCAGGACGTCGTTCCCGGTGATCGCCGGTTCCTTGTCTTTGATCAGTGAATTGTTCTTGGCGTATTGATTGATCGCGCGCGTGAGAGAGCCGCGGAAGCCGGTGGAGTGCGGGCCGCCATCGGGGTTCGGCACGGCATTCGTGTAGCAGAGGAGCTGCTCGTTGTAGGTGTCCGTGTAGTGCAGCCCGATCTCCACCAGGATTTTTTCCCGGGCACCCTTGATCATGATCGGCTTCGGATGGACCACGGATTTGTTTTCCACGAGACGCGCAACGAAATCCTCCACACCCTTGAGATGCTGGATTTGCACTGGCCGTGCGTTTTCCGTGCGTTCATCCAGGAAGGTGAACGACAGGGGCGCATTGATGTAGGCGATATCGTTCAAGCGGGTGATGAGGCGTTCCGCTCTGAATTCCGTCGTTTCTTGAAAAATCTCCGCGTCCGGCTTGAAAGTGATGAGCGTGCCCGTTTGCTTCTTAGATTTGACCTCCGCGATGACGTGGAGCTTTTGCTTGGTCGTTCCGCGCTCGAAGGACATGGCGTGGATCTGCCCATCGCGCGTGACTTCGACCTTGAACCACTCCGAGACGGCATTCACGCACTTCGCGCCGACGCCGTGAGTGCCGCCTGAGTACTCGTAATTGCCCTGCCCGTATTTCCCCCCCGAATGCAACCGCGTCAGAACCAATTCGACACCAGGGATGCCCTCCTCCTTGTTGATATCCACCGGGATTCCCCGACCGTTGTCCCGGATCGAGATCGAGCCATCGCTGTGGATCGTGACGTCGATGTGCGTGCAGTACCCAGCGAGGAACTCGTCGACCGAATTATCGAGCACTTCCGACACGCAATGATGGAGCGCGCGCTCGTCCGTTCCGCCGATGTACATGCCCGGCTTTTTCCGCACCGCTTCGAGCCCTTTCAGGGAGCTCAAGTCATCGGCCATATAGTCGGCTTTTTTGGAAGCGGTTTCGGATGTGACGGGTGCGGATTCGGCCATAAAGGGGTGAGAAATAATTGCGCGCTTACTCTAGGTTCGGCGGCAGGTTGTCACAAAGCTTTTTTTCACCGAAAATTGACCCATTTCCGCAACGCCTTGGGGTCGGAGTTTTGGCCGACCACAATATGTTGGTGGACACGGGGGTGCGCCTCTTCCATAAATCCCCCTCGGTGAAAACTGCTCTCCGCATCGGCTGGATTTTGCTCTGCCTGACGCTCGCTCTGGCGGGACGGTGCTGGAATTTGCGCGACGTTTTCGTGGAGGGACGGATCTATTTTGTGGACCCCGATTGTTACTCTCGGATGACCCGCGCGGCGATCGTTGCCGAGCACCCCGGGACGATCCTCCGCCACCACGATTTTGAGAACTGGCCGGAAGGGACGACCCCCCACACCACCGCGCCGCTGGATTACCTCATCGTGGGGGTGAAAGGCGTGCTCGATCTCGGGTTTCGGATTCTCGATCCGCGCCGGACCAGTCTGCTCCACGAGCAGACACTCGACCTCGCCGGCGCGCTCATTTCACCCTTGCTCGGTCTGGCGGGCACGCTGTTCCTCGGGCTGTGGTTGTGGAGATTCCGCGTGCGATATGGCGGGATGGCGCTGCTCTTGTATGCGATCAGCCCGATCCTGGTGCATGGCACTCTCCTGGGACGCCCGGATCACCAATCGCTGATCATCTTTCTCCTCACCATTGTGGGGGCGGCGGAGCTTGCCGTGGCGGCGCCGGAGTCGACGGAGGAACCGAACGCGAACAAGAGAGCCTGGGGGATTGTCGCCGGAGTGGTGTGGGCGCTGAGTTTGTGGGTCTCGTGGTACGAGCCGCTGATCCTGCTGGTGGTGGTTGGCGCGCTTTGGCTGGTCGGTAATCGACGGGCGCTGTGGTCGGCCGATCGCCGGCCTGGGCTCGTCGTTGGACTCGCGATCCTGATCGCGTTCACCCTTCTGGAAGGCTGGCGGGTCACCGTGCCAGGTGCGGAGGCCCGTGCGCACTTTGTGAATTGGGCGCAAAACATCGGTGAATTGGCGCACCTCAATTTATTTTCCCCGCTGCTTTTTAGCTGGCTGGGGTGGACCGCCATCGCTGCGCCGGTTCTGCTCGTCATGGCGCGGAAGATCGATCACCGCGCGCTGCCGCTGCTCGCCTTGGTGATCGTAACGCTGGCGCTCACGGTGTGGCAGGTCCGATGGGGATATTTTCTCGCGCTCGCTTATGTGCTGGCGCTACCCTGGCAAATGCAAGTGCTGCGGCGCTCGTGGGTGGCGTGGCTGGTCTTTTGCATGAGTTTGTGGCCCGTGCTCCAGGATTGGGATGCGCGGCTGTTCCCGGAGGCGTCGGACTTCGATCGCGTGGAGATCCAGCGGGCCGAAACGGTGGCCTTGCGTTCGTTGGTCATGATCACGACCGGTGACCAGGCGGGACCGATCCTCGGGCCATGGTGGAACTCACCGGCGGTCGCATACTGGACGCGAAACCCGTGTGTGGCGGGGAGCTCGCACCTGAGCCTGCCGGGAATCGTCGACTCGGCGCGTTTCTTTCTCAGCACCTCTCCCGAGTCCGCCGCGGCGATCCTGCGGCAGCGCCGGGTTCGGTGGGTGCTGGCCGACGAGCCTTCTCGCGTCGTGGCCAACTCCGCTTCCCTCCTGGGTGTGCCGGCGCCGCTCGACGCCTTGGGTGCGACCTTGATGGACCACCCGGACGAGGCGCCCGAGTTTCTGGTGGAATGGACGGGGCCGGCGGCCAGCCGGGCCGGCGGCCTTCGCTTTTATCGCCTCTATCGAGTCGACGATGCTAAGCTGCCGCAATGAACGACACGTACGATTTCATTGTGATCGGGGGAGGCAGTGCCGGCTACGCGAGCGCGTCGGCGGCCGTCGGGATGGGATTGAAGACGGCAGTCATCGAAGGGGGTGATGAGGTTGGCGGTCTCTGCATCCTGCGCGGATGCATGCCCAGCAAGACCTTCCTCGAATCGGCCCACCGGGCGGAAGCGATTCGCAGGGCAGGGGAGTTCGGATTGCGGGCCGAATATCATGGTGCCGATGGGAGCGCCATCCGTGATCGCAAACGCCGTTTGATCGGCGAATTTGCTGACTATCGGCGACACCAATTGGAGGATGGCCGGTTCGATTTCATTCGCGGGCGGGCTGCGTTCGTGGATGCGCAGCACATCGATGTGAATTTGTGCGAGGGCGGTATGCGCCGCCTGCGTGGAGAAACGTTTCTCATTGCCACGGGCTCCATCATCCACTGTGTGGATCTTCCCGGCCTGCGGGAGACCGGGTACCTGACGAGCGACGATGTGATCGAGGCCGACCGGATTCCCGGCTCGATCGTCATTCTCGGCGGCGGCCCGATCGCGCTTGAGGCGGCAAGCTTTTACGGTGGAGTCGGATCGAAGGTGACCGTGATCCAGCGGAGTTCGCAGGTCTTGAAAGGCACGGACGCCGACGTGGCCGAGGCGGTGACGGTCGCGATGGAACACCGGGGCATCGAGATCCTGCGCAATACGAAACTGCTGCGCGTGGCGAAGGCCGGCAGCCAAAAGCGCGTCGAATTGCTGCATGAGGGCAGCGAGCGAGTCGTGGAAGCCGACGAGATTCTCTGCGCTCTCGGACGCGAGCCGAACGTGACGTCGCTTTCACTGGACCGGGCTGGTGTCACGACGGGGAAGTCCGGTGTGCCAATCAACGCGCGCCAGCAGTCTCCCGCCGCCCATATTTTTGCGGCAGGCGATGTGTGCGGGCCTCATGAAATCGTCCACATTGCGGTGCAGCAGGGCGAAGTCGTGGCGCGCAACGCGGCGCGCCTCCTGGGGCGGCTTGGCGGCGAGTTGGAGCAAATGGATTACACGCTCAAACTATTCGCCGTTTTCACTCATCCGGAAGTCGCGGCCGTCGGATTGTCCGAGCACGAGGCCGCCCAGTTGCATTCCGATTTCCTGACGGCGAAATACGCCTTTGCCGATCACGGCAAGGCGATGGTGCGTGGCGAGACCGAGGGCTTCGTGAAGCTGATTGCGGCTCGGGACACGCGGCGCATTTTGGGCGCGGCCTGTGTCGGGCCGGAGGCTTCGGAATTGATCCACGAGATGGTGGTGGCGATGAGCTTCGGCGCGACGGCGGGAGCCCTGGCACGCATTCCGCACTATCACCCGACGCTGAGTGAGATCTGGACCTATCCCGCCGAGGAACTGGCCGCCCATTAAACACCGGGAGGCCGGACCCCGTTTTTCGCGACCTGGAATTGCAACTCGCGAGACCAAACCCTTGACACCCAACTTTGCGCACAGAATAGTCGCCCGTGTTTAACCGACTCCGCACGGGGGAAGCGAAAGTGTCTGACGCGGCTGAACCGCCCGGAGCCGACGTAACTCCTGCACCACCACTACCAAAACCAAATCAAATGGCTGATATCACCACCGGCAAAAACCTTCTTTCCGCAGACGTCGAAATCAAGGGATCGATCAAGTTTCAAAACGAACTCATCATCGACGGAAAAGTCGAAGGCGAGATCACTTCGACGGGTATTCTGACCGTGGGCGAAAACGCCGAGATCCGCGGCGAGATCAAGACGAAGTCCGTGACCGTGCTGGGCAAGGTCCATGGCAATATTACGGTCGATGAACGCTGCGAGTTGAAGGGCCGCGCTGTCCTGCAAGGCGACCTCAAAGCCGCCCGCCTTGTCATCGAAGACGGCGCCACTTTCGTCGGTAAATCGGAAGTCACGCCGGTCAAGGGCGGTATCAAACAGTCCGAAAGCCCGCGTCCACCGGCGCCTCCGCAGCCGGCACCCGTCCGGTAACCGCGGCCCTCTGTGGCCAACCCAAACGCCCCCAAGCAGCCCGAAAAGATCAACGCTGACTGTCCGCATTGCGGATTCAGCCAGCTTGAGTCTGCGTACGCCAAGTCGACTTTCTGTCGCAAATGCGGCCAGCACTACAGCATCGAGAAGATGCTGGCCAAGGAGGCGACCAGCCTCAAAGAGCCCTCAATCTTCGACAAGCTGACGAAACTCGTCTCCGGGGAGAAGATCCGGGACGTCTGCTGCTTCAGTTGCAATCATCGGCAACGCGTCAGTTCGTCCGCCCAATCGAGCCTCTGCCCGCAGTGCGGTTCCTACATCGATCTCAAGGACTTCAAGATCAGTGGGACATTTGGGCGCAGCATCCAGACGCAGGGCGAGGTCATCATTACGTCCAAGGGGGAGGTGACCAGCGCGAAGATCGCCTGCGGCGAGGCGTATATCGAGGGGAAGCTACGGGGCAATCTTTCCTGCACCGGCACCGTCACCGTCCGGATGCAGGGCAAGCTGCTCGGCAGCGTGGAGACGCATCAATTGATCGTGGAGAAACGCGCCAACGTCGAGTTCGTGCGCCCGGTGAAGGTCCATTCGGCGGAAATCCGCGGCAAGATCTCCGCCCGCATCATGTGTGAATCCGGCCTGACCGTGGCGAAGGGAGGGGTGCTCGAGGGGGTCGTCTATGCGAAGGCGATCAATATCGAGCGCGGAGGCATTTTCAGCGGCGAACTTTTCATCGGCCAGCAGGAACTGACGCAGCCCGATTTGATCCGCGGCGCTGAGGAGGCCCCGGGGCTGTTTGGGGACGAGACGCTGGGCTTGGGTCCGGCGTAATGGAAACCGCCCCGGCCTACTTCTTCAGCCGGCGGATTTCCTGGGCGGCTTGCTGCGCTGCGATGTTGTCCCGGTATTGCGTCATCACCTGTTCGTAGATGCGCCGCCCTTCCTCGACCTTGCCCTTGGTGCCGAGAAGACGGGCCTGGGCCAGCAAGGCGGCGGGTGCGCTGAAACTATTGGCGTAGGCCGTCGAGACCTTTTGGTAGGTGCTCAAGGCTTCATCCACTTTTCCCTGGGCTTCGAGATTCGCTGCGATGCTCGTCCAGGCGCCGCTGATGAATTGATGCTGGGGGTATTTGGCGATGAAGGTGTGCAGTTCCTTGGACGACTCGTCGAACTTCCCTTCCGCGCGCAGCTTTTCCGCGAGCATCAGATAGGCGTTGCCGGCGGCGATGGTGCCCGGGTATTCCGCGATGACCTTGCGAAAGCCGTCAGCGGAGTCCGCCTTGGCGAAGAGCTCCCGCGCTCCGTTGTTTTTTTGGGTCTGGACGTACTCCGAGAGCGCGAAAGTGCCCAGGCCCACTACCAGGAGCAAGGCCAGCAGCACGATCTTGGTTTTGTACTGAATCCAGAAAACCAGCGGATCAAATCCGGTCTCGGCGGGCGGGGTGGTCGTCGTAGGGCTGGGCATAGGGGCGGGCAAGGTTCCAAAAGACCCGCGTGCGCGCAAGGCTCAATCTCGTCGGGGAAGAATCTGATGTTCCTGCTTCGTCTTGACGATGCTATCGGCTGGGACGATTCCGCGCCAAACGGTGCCGGGATAGAGGATGGAGCCGCGCCCGATGAGGGAACCTGGATTGATCACTGAGTTGCAACCGATTTCCGCCCGGTCACCGATGATCGCGCCAAATTTCTTGAGGCCGGTCGGCACCAGACCGTCGGCGGTGGGGATGATGATCTCGCCGCGGTCGAGTTTGACATTGGAAAGGATGACCCCGGCACCGAGGTGCCCGCGGTAGCCGATGATCGAATCGCCCACGTAATTGAAGTGCGGGACCTGGGCCTCGTCGAAGATGATCGAATTCTTGAATTCGCAGGAGTTTCCCAGCACGCAGCCCGAGCCGACGATGACGTTCTCCCGGATGTAGCAGCCATTGCGGATTTCGCAGCCTTCCCCGATCCAAGCCGGACCTTTGACCACGGCGCCCTGCTCGATGACGGTGCCCTTGCCGACAAAGACCGCGCCGCTCACGAATGGCTTGCCCACGAGCCGCCCGTGGATGGCGGGCTTGAGGCGGAATTGCAGGTAGCTGGTGATTTGCTTGAGGGCGTCCCAGGCGTTGACCGAATTCTCGAACAGCATCCGATGCTCGGTGTGGTTCAAGTCGAGGTAATCGGCGGGGGGAAACGTCATGATGACAGAGTTAAAGGCGATTCGGCGCGTTCAGGAAATGACGAAATATGGCGAAGATGTTTCAGCGCGGCGTCAGTTTTGGGCCGTCTTTCGTGTCTTTCAGGTTCCAGCCGAGGCGCGCGATCTCGTCCCGCACGCGGTCGCTTTCTGCCCAGTTCTTCGCGGCGCGAGCCCGCTGGCGCTGCTCGACGAGGGTGAGGACCTCGGCGGGAATCGGCACGGCCTCACGCTGGAAGGCGAGGACCTCGTCGATGCGGCGCCACGCGGTCAGCACCTCCGCGGCCTGTCCGGCAGACAAAGTGCCCCGGTCCAGGGCGGCGTTGCTTTCCCGGATCAAGTCGAACAAATGGCCCAGGGCGCCCGAGATGTTTAGATCGTCGTCCAGGGCGGCGAAGAAAGCCTCCGCCTCGGCCGTGAGATTCGTGGAAGCGCCGGCCGCGGCGCCCGCATGGGATTCGAGGCGGGCGACCCATTCATCGATCCGCTCGAGAGCGGCACGGGCGCCTTCCAGGCCCTTGATCGTGAAGTTCAGCGGCAGGCGGTAGTTTACCGTCAGCAAGGCATAGCGCACTTCGCGGCCCGTGAAGCCCTTGGTGAGGAGGTCGCGCAACGTGTAAAAATTGCCGAGCGACTTTGACATCTTCTGCCCGTCCACCATGAGGTGCGCGCAGTGCAGCCAGTAGCGCACGAATTTCTTCCCGGTGCAGCACTCGCTCTGGGCGATCTCGGCCTCGTGATGCGGGAAAATATTGTCCACGCCGCCGCAGTGGATATCCAGTTCCGGCCCGAGTAGGTCCGTGGCCATGGCGCTGCACTCGATATGCCAGCCGGGCCGGCCGCGGCCCCAGGGCGAATCCCACGCCACTTCGCCGTCGGCTTCGTCCCACGCTTTCCAGAGGGCAAAGTCACCGATGCTCTCCTTCTCGTACTCGTCGTTGGCGATGCGGCCCGTGGGGCGCAACTCGTCGAGATTGAGGTGCGCGAGCCGGCCGTAGTCGGGGAATTTCGAGAGGCGGAAGTAAACGCTGCGATCCTCGGCCTGGTAGG